>NZ_CM004509.1:725410-1450821 GCF_001693435.1 Gilliamella sp. wkB7 | reverse complement strand
AGTTATTCATGATAAAGAAAGTGTAATTAACTCGATAACGCAACAAAATAATTTTATGTCGTTATTTGAAGCAAAACGTCAAGCAGATTCAGCATTTATTAACCATAAAAACACTGAAATTAACCATAATACAAGTAATTATTTATTTAATTCATCAAATAATTTATCAAGCATTAGTGATGTTATGCCAAAAGTGGTCTCTCCTCAAACTGATTTTGCTATGAATTTAGGGAGTAACGATGCAATAACGCCTATCCATCAAGCTTCGTCTTTGTCGTCGATGACCAATGAACCTAGCTTGTTATCGTCAGCTAATTCGACTGTAACGCCTTACACAATGGATTTATCTACGCCTGTTGATGTAGCGCAATGGCAAAAATCCTTAACTCAGCACATTATGATGTTTAACCGTCAGGGAATGCAAACTGCCGAAATTAAATTACATCCTCAAGAATTAGGTTCGTTACATATTAAACTTGCTATGACCGATGATAATATCAATCTTCATATGATGGCTGCACATAATATGGTAAAAGGGTTGTTAGAATCTGCATTACCATTTTTACGAACTTCATTACAAGAACAAGGCTTTACCTTACAACAAACCGATATAAGTGATTTTTCGATGATGAGTGATGGCGAGCAATCAGCGATGCATCATCAAAATAATCATCGTCAACAATCGAATGCCGTTGTATCAAACACAGTAGACAAAATTACTGAGCAGTCAAACAACGAAAAACATATTATTAAGTCAGGTTTGAGCGTATTTGCTTAAAAGATAGTTTATGATTTATTGTCTGCTTAGTACCTTAAAAATAAATTGAAAACGTTAAATAGGTAATATTTTTGTTGCCTATTCTTCAAATCAATTTTACGTGTTTGATTTATTATTCTTCTCATTATTACCATTTAATGGTTATAAATTTTTTATTGAGATAAGAATAAATATGCCAACTACCCCAAAGAAAGTGAATATTTTGAACTTAATACTTATTCTCATCACGCTGTTAGCATTAGGTATAGCTGCTTATTTATGGTTCCAAAATCAATCAAAAACCAAGGCTAAAGAGCAAGATGAAATAACTATCGTATCGCCGGTTTTTTTAACATTAAAACCGTTTACTGTATCATTGCCTACATCAGAAGATAGTAGTGATATTAATAAAATTCTTTATGTTGGTATGGTACTGCGTGTCGCCGATGAAGACCAAAAAACCGCATTATTAGAATATTTACCTGAAGTTAGAAGTGATATCCTTTTTTTATTATCTAAACAATATGTTAATAAATTAAAACAAGAAACGGGTAAATTTGAATTACAAGAACAGATAAAAAATACATTATCACGCCAATATGATATCAAACACTCAGTAAAAATCGACGAAGTGCTCTTTACTGATTTTATTATACGGTGATTGTTATGTCTGATAAGCGTGAACCGATAACCGACATTAATGACGAAGATGATTATAACCCCGTATCAGAAAGCTCAATTGCTACTGAGAATAACGTTACTGATACAAGTGTTGTATCATTACCATCAGGCAAAAAAGCCGATGTTAAACCTTACGATTTATCGGTCAAACACAGCTTTATTCCTGAACGTTTAACAGCATTAGAAATTATTAATGAACGTTTTGCTCGCCAGTTTAGGATAGGTTTATTTAATCTGTTACGTCGCAATACTGATGTGATTGCATCTCCAATTGAAACACAAACCTTTAAATATTTTTCCGATATTTCATCAACATATCATTTAAATTTAGTACATCTTAACCCTTTGCGAGGCTCTTGTTTATTTTCGTTTTCACCTGAATTAGTGTTTATTGTGGTTGATACATTATTTGGTGGGGATGGACATACAAATAAGGTTGCAACAGAAGGTCGTGAGTTTACTCATACTGAACAACAAATCATTAAACGAGTTTTATCGTTAGCATTAACTATTTATCAAAATGCGTGGGCAGATATCTATTCAATTGAAACTGAGTATATCCGCTCTGAAATACAAAGTAAGTTTACTAATATTACTACTTCTCCTGATGATGTTGTATTAACTAGCAAATTTAAAATTGAAATTGGTAGCTTTAAAGCGACATTTTGTATTTGTATACCTTATGCCATGGTTGAGCCAATTAAAGAATCTTTAATAAAACCACCTATTGAGCAGCAAACTTATCAAGATGATAATATTTGGATGAGTTCATTAACTTCTGGCATTAAACAATCAACTGTCGAATTAGTTGCTAATTTTACTCGTATTCAAACTACTGTCTCTAAGCTATTAGCGTTAAAAACTAATGATGTTTTAGTGATCGACAAACCGACAAATTTGGATGTTACCGTCGGAGGTGTACCAGTATTAAAAGGTCATTACGGTAAAGTTAATAAACAATATGCAATTAAAGTAGAACAGGTTATTAATCCTGTAATAGAACAATTAAATGAGGGAATGCAAAATGACTGATATCAGACAAGATAGTGAAGATATCCCGAAAGTCGATGAAAACAGTGATGAATTATCTACTAAAGGCGTTATTTTTGAAACACTATCACTACAACAAACCGAAGAACAAAAGCAGGATATTAATCTTATTTTAGATATTCCGATTGATTTGAGTGTCGAACTCGGTCGAACCAAGATGGCAATCAAAGATTTATTAAATTTAACTCAAGGATCAGTCATTGCATTAGATGGTCTTGCTGGTGAACCATTAGATATATTAATTAATGGTTATTTAATTGCCCAAGGCGAAATTGTGGTTGTTGGTGATAATTATGGCGTGCGCATCACCGATATTATAACTCCATCAGAGCGTGTACGTAGGTTAAGTCGTTAATGGATATTATACAGGAAAATAAGGCTCAGCCTTCAATATCAGCAACAGATACAATTGCGATAACTTCTGTATCACCTGAATTAAAAATAAACACGCAAATGGCTACATCAATGGGCATGTCGCTTATCGGTGTGATTGCTGTGATTTTATTATTAGGGTGGATAGTAAAACGCTTTAATTGGAAAAAGCCAAATAAACAATTGATTGAGGTGAAAGCCACTTACAATATCAATCCTAAAGAGCGAATTGTTTTGGTTCATGTCGATAATCAATTATTAGTTGTTGGTGTGACTGGGCAGCAGATGACTTTACTGCATACCATAAATGAACAACGAACCGATATGCTACTAGCAGAACCCTCTTCAGGAGTGAAAGATTTTTCCAAAAATAGAATATTTGAGCAAATGTTACAGTCCATTTTGAAATTAAGAAAGGAGTAATGGGTAGTGCGGTTAAAATCTGTTATTTTGCTGAGCTTATTGACGATTAGCCAATATAGTTTTGCTGAAATTTCACCGTTATCTATTATTACTCGTACTACGTTGGACAATGAACAAAGCTGGTCGTTACCCGTAGAAACATTGGTCTTTTTGACCTTACTGACTTTTATTCCTGCAATACTACTGTTAATGACCAGCTTTACTCGCATTATTATTGTTTTGGGCTTATTGCGTAATGCTCTAGGGACACAATCCGCTCCACCTAACCAAGTCATTTTTGGTATTGCTCTTTTTATGACATTTTTTATTATGTCACCGGTGACTGATAAAATTTATCAAGATGCTTATATACCTTATTCACAAAATCAAATCACTATGCAAGAAGCTTTATCCACAGCAACTAAACCATTGCAGGCGTTTATGCTTACTCAAACCCGAGAAAATGATTTAGCGTTATTTGTGAATATGTCCCATCAAAATGAGATCCAAACCCGAGAAGATATTCCCTTAAACGTTTTGGTACCTGCTTTTGTAGTCAGTGAGTTAAAAACCGCTTTTCAAATAGGTTTTACGATTTTTATTCCTTTCTTAATTATCGATTTAGTGGTAGCCAGTACACTTATGGCATTAGGGATGATGATGGTTCCACCTGCAACGGTATCATTACCATTTAAGTTGATGTTGTTTGTATTAGCAGATGGTTGGCACTTATTACTTGGTTCATTAGCACAAAGTTTTTTTAGTTAAGAAATTTTAGTTAGGCAATTTTAGTCAAAAAATTCTAGTTAAGAAATACGAATGAAGGAATAGTATGTCACCTGAATATATTAGTACTTTGGCAATGCAAGCCATAAAAGTCGCAGCATCCCTTGCTGGTCCTTTACTGTTAGCCGCTTTAGTTACTGGTTTAGTCATTAGTTTATTGCAAGCGGCTACGCAAATTAACGAAATGACATTATCATTTATTCCCAAAATTTTGGCTGTAATTGTGGTTTTAATTATTTTGGGGCCATCAATGTTGTCAACGATGATTGACTACATTCAAATTGTTATTACAGATATTCCTAACTTAACTCATTAAAGATGATGGATTTTAATATTAACAGTCTATTTAATATTGATTTCTTTTCTTGGATTAAAGATGTTTTTTTTCCATTTGTGCGCATTTTGGCATTAATTATGGTTGCGCCAATTTTTGGTGAAAAAGAAGTACCAAATCGCATAAAGATTGGTTTAGCATTAGTAATTGTTATGCTTCTACCCCTTCCTCATCTTGATGATAATATAAAAATCTATTCTCTTACAGGGATATGGGTTATTGCTCAGCAAATAATGATTGGCGTATTGATTGGTTTTACTATGCAACTTGCGTTTATAACAGTCAGAATTTCGGGTGAATTAATTGGAATGCAAATGGGGCTGGGAATGGCAACTTTTTTTGATCCAATCGGAGGGCCTTCCACTTCTGTTTTATCTCGATTAATTAATATTATAGCATTACTGATTTTTTTAAGTTTAGATGGTCATTTATGGTTATTATATGGTATTTCAAATAGCTTTGATATTGTTCCAATTAGGCTTATGACATTGCCTGCAAATGGCTATTTAGCCTTAATTGATATAAGTAACCAACTGTTTATCAATGGCATTATGTTAGCGCTCCCTTTAATGACTTTACTGTTAATCATCAATATATCATTGGGGTTATTAAATAGAATTACACCACAATTATCAATTTTTGTGGTTGGTTATCCACTAACACTATTGTTAGGATTAATCATGTTAAGCTATTTAATTTCGATGTTGCCGACATTTACTGAGTTTGTTTTTGAACAAATGTTTAATCACATTTCTGTTATTTTATGGTTTTTAAGCGATGTTCCGTAATGTGATATTAATTATATAATTGATAAATTTATCAATTTAATTCTTATTTAATTATTCTTTTCATTAGCTATTCATCACATTCAATGTTCATTTTTGTAAAAAAGTTTCAGGTTAACTATACATTTCAGTATAAAAATAGGTTGAATTACATTAAATGATAATTTAAAAAAGATGAGTTAAAACTAAATAAGAAAGTAATGCTGATATAATCAGCATTTTATTGATATCAATTAAGCTTTTTTTACAAAACAAGCTTTAAGCATGATTTTCATGCCATCAATTTTACAATCGATCTCATGATCGCCTTCGACTAAACGAATGCCTTTGGCTTTAGCCCCTTTTTTCAAAACGGTAGAAGAACCTTTTAATTTAAGGTCTTTAATTAAAATAATATCGTCGCCATCAGCAAGTAAATTACCGTTACTGTCTTTCACTTGTAATCCTTCATCGGTTGAAGCAACATCGTTCGGATCCCATTCGTGAGCACATTCAGGGCAAACATAAAATGAACCATCATGATAAGTATGTTCAGACTGGCAAACAGGGCAGTTAGGTATAGATTCCATGGGTATGAATAATCCAAGTTAAATAAAATGGCGTTTACTATAGCAAAAAAACGCTATTAAGTCATGGTATTCCCATTTTCGATAGCGTTATAGTGGTTGTCAAATCGCTGATTTAGGTTTGATAGAACAGATGGCAATATAATTAAGTTGGTTTCGGTATTGTTTGAATGTTTTGAACATTTTAAAAAATTGTGGTCGATTTTGTTTACGTAGTGCATTACGAATAATTCTGAATGTTCCTAATAATCCTTCATCATGAATCATGCCTTTAGGAGACATTAGTGTCATAGCAGCGTGTTGTGATTGAATATCAATAAATCCAACATTAGCAAAAAGGGCATGCCAAGATTCATTGCTAATCGGCTGGGCATTAACATTAATTGCTTGATGAATTCGTTCTATAACTTCCTGTGATTGTTCTGGATTAACTAGCATAATATCGTGAGTGAGGAGTTTGCCTCCTGGTTTTAATACTCGATAATATTCTTTAATTAAATGCGTTTTAGCTTTATTCGCATACATTGTTAACATCGCTTCATTAATCACTATGTCAAAACTATTATCAGCAAAGGGCAATGTTGATGCATTGGCTTGTTGTATATCAACTAAATGAGTAACTTTATTTTTAATAACATTTTGCTTTGCTTTTTCTAAAGCAAGTTTATCCATATCTACACCAATTATATGACAACCGAAACGCTGAGCAATTTCGATGGATGTTGTACCCATGTTGCATGCAATTTCAAGTACCTGACTTTGTGGTGTAAAGTGTGCTTGTTTAAACAACCATTCGGTAGCCTTTTTACCACCCGGGCGTAATCTGGTTTTACCCAAGCGAGCAAGAAATTTATGCCCAGCTTCTTTTTTTATGTCGTCCATTATATAGCACCTCAATTGGTAGTTTGCATAATTTCTCTTAACATGATTAATAACATTTTAGCTGCTTGTGGAGCTTCAACCGCATGTGGAATGTTAGCAGGCATTCTGACAATGGTACCGGGTACAGCTTTAACGGGTTGGCCATCAATAATTAAGGTTAGTTCACCTTCAATAACCATGACAATGGCATCAAAAGGGGCACTGTGTTCAGATAATCCTTGCCCTTTATCAAAAGCAAAGAGCGTTAAATTGCCCCCTGTTGTTTTAGCTAAAATCCGACTAGCAATACTTTGTTCTGTTGCGTTAATTAATGAAGTGATTTCGAATGCTTGAGCAGGGTTAATGGTATTATTTGTCATAAACAACTCCTATATTTAGTGAGTAAACGATTCGTTGCAATTTTGCGAATAAAAACATATATTTCATAAGGTTATTTCAATCATTTAAGGTGATTATGAGTATTGAAATAAGAACTATTATCAATTATATTGAATTCATTCTAGAAGCATCTTTAGGCAAAACCTATGATATTTGTCAAAAATATACCAACTGAGCAACAGATTTTTGGTTGGTTAAATCAAGTTGAGTTGTTTCAAGGATTAACCAAAGAGACATTAATACCTATTATTGAAAGTGCTAGCTATAAGCAATTGACGAAAGGGGAAATGATCAGTTATGAAGGTAAACCCCTATCTTGTTGTGTGCTTGTTTTAACTGGAGAAGTTGAAGTTTATCGCAGTACTTATTTAGGTGAAGAAAAGATTTTTGGTATTTTTAATCATTATCAATTAGTGGCTATTGCCGCTATCTTTATGCCGCATAATCGTTTTCCAATGACGATTAGAGCTAAAACAGATTGTTCGGTATTATTAATTGAAAAACAGAGTTTATTGCAAGTTTGCAAAACTAATCCCATTATTATGCAACGTTTATTAATTCGTTTCAGTACTAAATTATATGAGCAAATAAATAATATCGATTGGTTAACTTCAAGCTCCTCAGAACAGCGTTTGGCTAGTTATTTGTTGTCATTATGTTCCTCCGATGACACTTATCAATTTATATTGCCTATTTCTCGTGGTCAGTTAGCGACAAAGTTAGGTATTCGTTATGAAACGTTAAGTCGATTAATGTCGAACTGGCGAAAACAACAAATTATTCAAATTGAAAATAATCGAATTAATATACTAAATGAAGCTTATTTGAAAGAGCTTACTCTGCCTTTTCAACGTTCATTTTAAAAAAAGCGGTTGGCGTTTAGGAATAGTGTTTTATAAAAGACAAATAAAGTACATAAAAATTAAAACGGTAAATTGGCATTATTAAAGCAGTCGAGATAAACATAAAGAAGGCGCGTATAATACGCGCCTCTTGTACTGATAAAGAGCATTAAGAATAATGCTCTAAATAGTTAACATGGATTATTTAATAACCTTAGCAACAACACCAGCACCAACAGTACGACCGCCTTCACGGATAGCGAAACGTAAACCGTCTGCCATCGCGATTGGGTGAATTAATGATACAGTCATTTTGATGTTATCACCTGGCATTACCATCTCTACGCCTTCTGGTAATTCGATAGTACCTGTTACGTCAGTTGTACGGAAGTAGAACTGTGGACGGTAACCTTTGAAGAATGGAGTATGACGACCACCTTCATCTTTGCTTAGGATATACACTTCTGATTCAAAATCTGTATGTGGAGTGATTGAACCTGGTTTTGCTAATACTTGACCACGTTCGATTTCTTCACGTTTTGTACCACGTAATAATACACCAACGTTTTCACCTGCACGGCCTTCGTCTAGTAATTTACGGAACATTTCTACACCAGTACAAGTTGTTTTCGCTGTTGGTTTGATACCTACGATTTCAACTTCTTCACCAACTTTGATTACACCGCGCTCTACACGTCCTGTTACTACTGTACCACGACCTGAGATTGAGAATACGTCTTCGATTGGTAATAAGAATGGTTTATCAATGTCACGCTCTGGTTCTGGAATATAGCTGTCTAATGCTTCCGCTAATTCAACAATTTTTTCTTCCCATTCTGCATCGCCTTCTAACGCTTTAAGCGCTGAACCACGAATTACTGGTGTGTCATCACCTGGGAAATCGTATTGAGATAGAAGTTCACGTACTTCCATTTCAACTAATTCTAATAATTCTTCATCATCAACCATATCGCATTTGTTTAAGAATACGATGATGTAAGGAACACCTACTTGACGACCTAAAAGAATGTGCTCACGAGTTTGTGGCATAGGGCCATCTGTTGCTGCTACTACTAAGATAGCACCGTCCATTTGTGCCGCACCAGTGATCATGTTTTTAACATAGTCAGCATGGCCCGGGCAGTCTACGTGTGCGTAGTGACGAGTTGGTGTATCGTATTCAACGTGTGAAGTGTTGATGGTGATACCACGAGCTTTTTCTTCTGGTGCGTTATCGATTTGATCGAATGCACGAGCTTGACCGCCGTATTTTTTAGAAAGTACAGAAGTAATAGCTGCAGTTAAAGTTGTTTTACCGTGGTCAACGTGGCCGATTGTACCAACGTTAACGTGGGGTTTTGTACGTTCAAATTTTTCTTTAGACATCTTAATGTTCCTTTATTAAATCACTTCCCTTCTAAATAAAAGGGAAGTGTTACTTTATTTATGTAAAAATTATTTCGCTTTACGAGCTTCAATAATTGCTGTAGCAATATTGGTTGGCGCTTCATTGTACTTCAAGAACTCCATAGAGTAAGAAGCACGACCTTGTGTTTGTGAACGAAGATCTGTTGCATAACCAAACATTTCTGAAAGTGGAACTTGTGCTTTAACTGTTTTACCAGTAGCAGTATCTTCCATACCTTCGATCATACCACGACGACGGTTTAAGTCACCGATTACGTCACCCATATAATCTTCTGGAGTTTCAACTTCAACTTTCATGATAGGTTCTAAAAGCACTGGTTTAGCTTTCATGAAACCTTCTTTAAATGCCATTGAACCAGCAATTTTAAATGCCATTTCTGATGAGTCGACATCATGGTAAGAACCATCAAAGATAGTAACTTCAACATCAACAATTGGGTAACCAGCAAGAACACCATTTTTCATTTGTTCTTGACAGCCTTTATCAACTGCAGGGATGTATTCTTTAGGAACCACACCACCAACAATTTCATTGTTGAATTTGTAGCCTTCGCCGCCAGCTTCCAATGGTTTGATTTTTAACCATACATGACCATATTGACCACGACCACCAGATTGACGAACAAATTTACCTTCTTGTTCAACTTCATTACGAATGGTTTCACGGTAAGCAACTTGTGGTTTACCAACATTTGCTTCAACTTTGAATTCACGTTTCATACGGTCAACGATGATTTCTAAGTGAAGCTCACCCATACCTGAAATAATTGTTTGACCTGATTCTTCATCTGTGTGAACACGGAATGAAGGGTCTTCTTGTGCTAATCGACCTAAAGCAAGCCCCATTTTTTCTTGGTCAGCTTTGGTTTTTGGTTCAACTGCAACTGAAATTACTGGTTCAGGGAATTCCATTCTTTCAAGAATGATTGGTGCGCTTTCAGCACAAAGAGTATCACCAGTAGTCACATCTTTAAGACCGATTGCTGCAGCAATGTCGCCTGCGCGAACTTCTTTAATTTCTTCACGTTTGTTAGCGTGCATCTGAACGATACGACCAAAACGTTCTTTTTTATCTTTAACAGAGTTAAGAACAGTATCACCTGAGTTTACAACACCAGAGTAAACACGGAAGAATGTTAAGTTACCAACAAATGGGTCAGTTGCAATTTTGAATGCTAATGATGAGAATGGTTCATCATCACTTGAATGACGTTCAGCTGCTTCACCATTTGCTAATTCACCTTTAATTGCAGGTACATCAGTTGGTGCAGGTAGATATTCAATAACTGCATCAAGCATGAATTGAACACCTTTATTTTTAAAGGCACTACCACAAGTTACTAAGATAATTTCATTAGCAAGTACACGTTCACGTAATGCAGCTTTAACTTCTTCTTCAGTTAACTCTTCACCACCAAGGTATTTTTCCATTAACTCTTCACTTGCTTCAGCCGCAGCTTCCATTAAGTAAGCACGCCATTCTTCGACTTGCTCAACCATGTCAGCAGGTACATCTTCATAAGTGAATGTTACGCCTTGATCAGCATCATTCCAGTTAATTGCTTTACGTTTAAGTAAATCAACTACACCAGTAAAGCCTTCTTCAGCGCCGATAGGTAAAACTAAAGGAACAGGTACTGCTGCTAAACGAGTTTTGATTTGATCAACAACACGTAAGAAGTTAGCACCCATACGGTCCATTTTGTTTACGAAAGCGATACGTGGAACTTTATATTTGTTTGCTTGACGCCATACTGTTTCTGATTGAGGTTGAACACCACCAACTGCACAGTAAACCATTACTGCACCATCAAGAACACGCATAGAACGTTCTACTTCGATTGTGAAGTCAACGTGTCCCGGGGTGTCGATAATGTTGATACGGTGTGGTTCAAATTGTTGACCCATACCAGACCAGAATGCAGTTGTTGCAGCAGAAGTGATAGTAATACCACGTTCTTGTTCTTGTTCCATCCAGTCCATGGTAGCTGCGCCATCATGAACCTCACCAATTTTGTGACTTACACCAGTGTAAAACAAAATACGTTCAGTTGTTGTTGTTTTACCTGCGTCAATATGTGCACTAATACCAATATTGCGGTAGCGTACTATAGGGGTTGTACGAGCCATATTAATCCTCTACTTAGAATCGTTTGCTTAATAAAATATCATTTAGGTTGGCTGACAGTAGATATGTACTACCAGCCGAATCCTCAGCCATTTAATTGAATGGCGAAAATTACCAACGATAGTGTGCAAACGCTTTATTAGCTTCAGCCATACGATGAACATCTTCGCGTTTTTTCACAGCGGTACCTTTGTTTTCAAAAGCATCCATAAGTTCATTCGCTAGGCGTAAAGCCATTGATTTATCGCCACGTTTACGTGCCGCATCTACAATCCAACGCATTGCAAGTGCATTACGACGAACAGGGCGCACTTCAACAGGAACTTGGTATGTAGAACCACCAACGCGACGAGACTTAACTTCTAGAGTTGGTCTTACGTTATCTAATGCAACTTCGAAAGCTGCTAAGTGGTCTTTTCCACTACGCTCAGCTAATTTATCAAGAGCTGAATATACGATTGATTCTGCGATAGATTTTTTTCCATCTATCATTAAAATATTTACAAATTTCGCCAGCAAATCTGAACCGAATTTCGGATCAGGTAAAATTTTTCTTTGACCAGCAACATGACGACGTGGCATTGGAATACTCCGTTTATATGTTATAAATTTTTCAGGTTTACCCAAAACTCAAGTGAGTTAAATGGAATTATTTAGTTTGGCCTTACTTAACGGAGTTCCATTAAGCTTTAGGTCGTTTCACACCGTATTTAGAACGGCTTTGTTTGCGATCTTTAACACCCGCGCAGTCTAATGCACCGCGAACAGTATGATAACGAACACCAGGTAAGTCTTTAACACGACCACCGCGGATTAAAATCACGCTGTGTTCTTGTAAGTTGTGACCTTCACCACCGATATATGAAGTTACTTCAAAACCGTTGGTTAAACGTACACGGCATACTTTACGTAATGCTGAGTTTGGTTTTTTCGGTGTAGTGGTGTAAACACGTGTACAAACACCGCGTTTTTGCGGGCATGCTTCAAGAGCAGGAACGTTACTTTTTACTTCCTTTAGTGCTCTCGGTTTGCGTACCAGCTGATTAATTGTTGCCATTAATAAGCTCCTGATTAATTAAAATAAATTTAAAATTGCTTTTTAGATACGTAATTAATAACTGTAGACCAAAAATTATGTATATAAGTTTTGGGTCGCAAGATTCTAGACCCCAACAGCCATAATGTCAAGTATTACCACAAGTTCTTTGCCTGTTTCAATTAAATTTTATTAGTATTAGGTAAAAATAATAAAAATGTTTTAATTTTATTTTGTTACTCTTTTTGTTGTTTAAATTATTTGATGTAATTTATGCTTATTTTGATATCACTCATGTTTAGTGATTAAGAAGGTCGCCAAAAAGCTAATTAGAGCGAGTATTTTTTATAAAAGTGATCGGTTTCATTTTATGTCAGTTAACATTATGTGATTTTACTCAAATTTTTATACATTAAAAAACAGTAATAATATGTTGATTGTGAACATATTTAACGTGTAACAATAATGAATATAAAGAATGAATCTTACAAAGTTGTTTTATTATTTAATGCAAATAATATTTACGATCGACAAATTCTTAAAGGTATTGGTGATTTTTTGAAATTAGATAATATTCATTGGAATATTTATATATCAGAAACTCTGCGTTACGATAAAAAAGCTTCTTTCCATTTAGATTGTGATGGCATTATTGCTAATTTTGATGATCCTGATATTGAAGATTTGCTTACCAAGGTTGATATTCCGATAATTGGTGTGGGTAGCTCATATCATGATGATTTTAGTTATCCTAAAGTTCCTTATGTGGCGGCTGATAATTATGCCATCATTGAAAGTGCTTTTAGTCACTTATGTGATAAGGGAATAAATCAATTTGCTTTTTATAGTATACCGCCAACTCGATATTGTCGTTGGGCAGGCGTAAGGGAAAAAATCTTTGAAAAAATTTTAACCCAGAAAGGTTATCAAGGCGTTATCTATCAAGGAATGATAACTTCTTTAGATAATTGGCAAGAAAGTTTAGATAAATTGTCCAAATGGTTATTATCATTACCTGTTAATACCGGTATTATTGCGGTAAATGACGCTAGAGCGCATCATATTTTACAAGCTTGTGATATAGTCGGTTTGAAAATACCAGAAGAACTATGTTTGATTGGTATTGATAATGAAGAAGTGATAAATAATTTATCGATGGTTTCTTTATCGACCGTAAAACAAGGCACAGAAGAGATGGGCTTTAACGCAGCGAATCTATTGCATAAACGCTTAACTAAAGGGAAAGTTTCCACCTCTCCTTTATTAATTGCACCCAAAAAAATTATTGCAAGGCGTTCAACAGATTATCGTTCAATACAAGATCCTTATGTTATTCAAGCAATGCACTATATTCGAAAATATGCCTGTAAAGGCATTAAAGTTGAGCAGGTTATTTCTGATATGCAAATTTCTCGCTCTAATTTAGAAATACGTTTTAAAGAGTCATTAGGTAAAACCATTCATTCAGTGATTCATGAAGAAAAGTTTAATCGAGCTAAATATCTATTAATTGAATCATCATTGCCTATTCAGGCTATTTCCCAGCAATGTGGATATCCATCAGTACAATATTTTTATTTTTTATTTAAAAAGTTTTATGCAATGACACCTAAAGATTTTAGAGGTAAATTTACAAACCTTAATTCACTATAATGTGTTTAAAATAAATGTATAAAAAAGCAGAAAATCATATAAATATGAACTTCTGCAGGTTAAATATTAAGACATTAATGGTTTTAGCTGTTGATAAATTTTTCTAAAAATTGAACGTTGTTGTTGGAATTCTGCATGTTTTTTCATGTCAGGTTGATGGATTTGAATCATCAGTAATGGCGGTAACAAGGCTTCTAACTGAGTATTTGGATTACATGCAATTTGTGCCAGTTTTGCTGCACCTAAAGCGGGTCCAACTTCGCTTCCCTCGCAATATTCAATAGGGTAGCCTGAAATATCACTTATTAATTGTCGCCAATAGCGACTACGTGCCCCTCCACCAATAATCAAAATTTTATCGGGTGAAATACCTGTTTGATGAACAACATCAATACCATCGGCAAGCGCATAGCTGACGCCCAATAATACTGCTTTTGCTAGATCTATCTTGTTATGTTGATAAGTTAGGCCAAAAAATACGCCTTTTGCTTCAGGATTATTATGTGGCGTTC
Source organism: Gilliamella sp. wkB7 (assembly GCF_001693435.1). Lineage (NCBI taxonomy): Bacteria > Pseudomonadati > Pseudomonadota > Gammaproteobacteria > Orbales > Orbaceae > Gilliamella > Gilliamella sp. wkB7. The sequence continues at coordinate 1,436,229 of NZ_CM004509.1, read as the reverse complement.
TTTCTCCTGATAGATAAGGTAAAAAATACACCGGTGGTTTATCATTAGCTTGTTGTTCTTCAATTGAAGATAATAATGTCGCCACATCTTTAATTTCTAATAATTGACAGGCCCAATCAAGGCATGAAGCGCAACTCAACATAACCGACATAAGATGCCACCGATTAGGTAGCGCATGGCAGAAACTATGGATTGCTTGTTCTGGCTTGCTGATAAAACGATCCGTAACGGCAAAATAAACACCTGAGGTTCCAAGTGATAACATGGCTTGACCAGATTGATACAAACCGACCCCCACTGCGCCAGCTGAATTATCTCCGCCACCGGCTATCACCGCAATGTTGTTAATTCCCCAATCATTGGCAATTTCATCTATAACATAACCAGTGATTTGAGTACCCTCAAACAGAGTTGGCATATGTTTTCGAGTTAAACCGCAAGAATCTAATAGTAAATCACTCCAATCGCGCTTTTCAACATCTAACCACATTGTACCGGCAGCATCAGCCATATCGGATGCAAATTGATTGGTGATTTTAAAACGTAAATAATCTTTGGGTAATAGTACTTTGTCAATCTTGGCGAATATTTCTGGTTCATGATTTTGTACCCATTTGATTTTGGGTGCAGTGAAGCCCGCCATCATCAAGTTTCCTGTGATTTGTCTTGACGTCGGTACTTGTTGTTCTAATTGATGACACTCGGCATCACAACGTCCGTCATTCCAAAGTATTGCTGGTCTTAATATTTGTGCTTGTTGATCTAAAAGTACAGCGCCATGCATTTGCCCACTTAGACCAATGGCTTTTACAGTTTTTAAATTATGTTGCTGACTAAGTTCACGCATAGCCATATCGGTTGCATGCCACCATTGTAAAGGATCTTGTTCAGACCATAATGGATGAGGGCGTGATACTGTTAATGGTTTTGTAATAGTGGCAACGATGTGTTGTTGTTCATCCATCAAAATTACCTTGATCCCTGAAGTACCTAAATCAATACCAATGTACATAGTTTTCTCCATTGTGTTGCCATCAGAGCTATCGTTATTACCGAATAATGGTAACTATATAGTAGCTCTGACTTTATTATATTCAACAATATTGCTAGCCAAAAATAAACTTATTAACGAGATTTTCTAGTTTCTCTTGTTCGCCACTGTATGGTTTTGGTTGTAAATTGTGGGAAAGACTATATTGAGCAATATTTTGTAGTGTCATATTGCCTTGTAATATCTCTTTACCTAAGTTGTTACTCCAACCTGCATAACGGTCAGTAACTTTTTGATTCAGTGCATTATCCTCAATCATTCTTGCTGCACATTTCAATGACAATGCCATGGTATCCATTGCGCCAATGTGCCCATAAAATACATCATATTTATCAATGCTTTGGCGGCGGATTTTTGCGTCAAAATTCAATCCTCCCGTTGTAAATCCGCCATTTTTAAGAATTTCATACATGACAAGGGTATTTTCTTCGACACTGTTTGGAAATTGATCGGTATCCCAGCCTAGTTGTGGATCGCCACGGTTAGCATCAAGTGATCCAAATATACCTAAAGCAAAGGCAGAGGCTACTTCATGCTGGAATGAATGACCGGCAAGGGTCGCATGGTTGGCTTCTATGTTTACTTTAATCTCTTTTTCTAAGTCAAATTGTTTTAAAAATCCATAAATGGTTGCAACATCATAATCATATTGGTGCTTAGTCGGTTCTTGTGGTTTAGGTTCAATAAGTAGCGTGCCGTTAAAACCAATTTTATGTTTGTTTTCAACGACTAGTTGCATAAATTTACCGACTTGTTCTCGCTCTTTACGTAAATCAGTATTCAACAATGTTTCGTATCCTTCTCGTCCCCCCCATAGTACATAATTTTGTCCACCTAGTTTATGAGTTGCATTCATGGCATGTACAACTTGTGTTGCTGCACAAGCAAAGACTTCTGGATCTGGATTTGTCGCTGCACCAGCTGCATATTTCGGATTGGTGAAACAATTAGCTGTACCCCAGAGTAAGTTAACACCTGTTTGTTGTTGTTTTTCTAGTAAGATATCGGTCATTATTGATAAATTATTGATATATTCTTGAATCGAATTGCCTTCAGGTGCAACATCCACATCATGAAATGCATAAAAAGGTACGTTCATTTTATAAAAAAACTCAAAGGCAACATCCGCTTTAGCTTTTGCGTTACTTAATGGATCTGTATTAGATTGCCATGGATAGTTAAACGATCCTGAACCAAACATATCCGTTCCAGCCCAACAAAAAGTATGCCAGTAACAGATAGAAAAGCGTAAGTGTTCAGCCATGGTTTTACCTAAAATAATTTGACTTGGATTATAATGCCGAAAGGCGAAAGGATTATCAGTTTGTGTTCCTTCGTAATTAATGCGTTCTATTTTGTCATAGTAATGTTTCATAATGTTCTCCTTAATATTGTTTTTAAATTAGATTTTGATTTATTTATTCCAGAAATTTTCAAGTTCTTCTAAAGATTTTCCTTTTGTTTCAGGAAACCATTTCCAGATAAAAATAGCTGCCATTATGCTAATTGCACCGTATAGCCAATAGGCAAAACCATTATTAAAATGAGATATAAGATAGGTATTTTTATCCATAATTGGAAAAGTCCAAGATACTAGGTAATTTGTGATCCACTGTGCTGAAACAGCAATGGATAAAGCTTTACTTCGGATAGAGTTAGGGAATATTTCTGATAATAATACCCAGCATACAGGCCCCCAGGAGATAGCAAAAGAAGCGATATAAAACAACATTGCAGCAAGAGCAATACTGGCTGATATCTGTAAATAAAATGTCGTGCCTAATGTGATCATGCCTATTGCCATGCCAATGGCACCAATTATTTGTAATGGTTTTCGACCAAATTTATCAACGGTAAAAATAGCAATGGTAGTAAAAGATAGATTGATAATACCAACTACAATGGTTTGTAATAATGCTGAATCAGTACTAGCACCTAATGTTTTAAACACTTCTGGTGCATAATAAAGAACAACATTAATTCCCATTAATTGTTGAAATGCAGATAATAAAATTCCAATGATAATAACCCCTATACCATATTTTAATAATGAGCTACTTTTTTTATCACAATAGGATGATAGGGAATCGATAATGTTTTTTAATGCTTGATCGGCTTTTTGATTTCCTAAAATTTTAGAAAGAATATGTTGAGCTTTGTTTATTTTATTTTGTGCAGTTAACCAACGAGGGCTTTCTGGCACTGTGAATAATAATCCAAAAAATAGTAATGCTGGAATGGCTAAAGATAAAAACATATATCTCCAACCAACTATATTTAACCAAACTTGATCGCCTGAACTTGCTATACCGTAATTAACACAATAAACTAAAAGTTGTCCAAAAATAATAGCAAATTGGTTAAACGATACTAGCTTACCTCGGATTTCTGCTGGTGCCACTTCAGCTATGTACATAGGTGATAACATAGAAGCTAAGCCAACACCAATACCACCGATAATGCGATAAAACACAAAGTGAGGAACATATTGAGCTAAATAATAAGGTATTTGTTGAGATTCTATTGTACGAAATCCTAGTTCAGGCCAAGCGGATCCAATTGCAGCGATAAAGAATAAAAATGCTGCAATTAGTAATGAATTTCGACGTCCAAAACGATTACTTAAATAACCTCCCATTAAACCGCCAATAATACAACCAATTAAAGCACTTGCTACACAGAAACCTAATAAGGAATTTGCTGCAGTCTCACTTAAATGTTGTGGTTCAACAAAAACTTTAAATATGGACTCAACTGTTCCAGAGATAACGGCTGTATCATAACCAAATAATAGACCTCCTAAAGTTGCAACTAAGGTAATTCGGAAAACATATAGAGAATTATAATGCGTACTCATATTCATACCTGCTTGTTTATCAAATTTGGTTTCAATTAGATCTGAAACTGTTTAATCAATATGCATGAATATTAAGCACAACAACAATTACTAAATTTTGTACTATTTTTATGTTTTTTAGTTTTTGTGATGCAGATCAAATTAGCTAAAGGAGTGTTTGTTGAATAGGTGAATTATTGATAATTTGCCGTTTCCAATTTAATTTAAATTATAAATTCAGATTAAATCATGAAAAACTCGTTAATAAATTTTGTGTGTAGCAAGCTTAGGGAGGACTAGCTGATAGGATTATTTCTACCGTTATAAAACGGTAGAAATAAAATTGAATTAATGATGATCAATAAAGATAAATTTTAAAGCAAATAATATAGCAAAAATAATAACGCAAAGGTTGAGTTCTTTAAATTTACCTGTACAAGTTTTTAATACGACATAAGAGATAAAACCAAGCGCAACCCCTTCTGTAATCGCGAAAGCAAATGGCATCATTAATGCGGTGATAAATGCTGGTGTTGCATCAGTTAAATCTGACCAATTGACTTTAACTAAGCTTGAAACCATTAAAATTCCAACAAAAATAAGCGCACCAGAGGTAGCATAATTTGGTACAAGGTGAGCTAATGGCGATAAAAAGGTCATCATTAAAAATAATAATCCAACAACCACTGCTGTTAAGCCTGTACGACCACCAACAGAGATACCTGAAGAGCTTTCAATATAGGTTAATACAGATGATGTACCGAATAAACCACCAAGTGATGAGCTAAAACTATCAATTAATAATGCTTGACGCATTTTTGGAAAGCGACCTTTTTCATCACAAATACCCGCTTTATCGGTTAATGCCAGAATTGTTCCAGATGAATCAAATAAGCTGACAATCATAACTGAGAAGATTACACCCATAATACCGATGTTGAATGAACCGGCAAGGTCAACGTGACCGACAACAGGAGTTACACTTGGTGGGATAGATGCTATACCTTGATAATTAATGTTGGGATCTAACCAAAGCGCAAGCAGCGTTACAATAAAAATCGAAACAAGTACTGCTGCATGAAAGTTACGCGCAGCTAAAATTATAATAATAAAAAAGCCCAGTGAGCCGAGTAATACTTTTAGCGATAAAATATTCCCCATGGTTAATAGTGTTGCCGGCGAAGAAACGACAATACCCATATTTTGAAAGCCCATAAAAGCAATAAATAAGCCAATACCGGCACTAATACCGACGCGTAAACATTGTGGAATGTGTTCAATTAACCAATGGCGAACTTTCAATAATGATAATACAAAAAATACGAGCGATCCCCAAAATATCGCTCCCATACCTATTTGCCATGAGTAACCCATTGCACCACATATTCCATAAGCAAAAAAGACGTTAAGTCCCATTGCTGGGGCTAAAGCAATAGGTAAATTGGCAAATAAACCCATTAAAATAGTGGCAAAGGCTGTAACAACGCAAGTTAACACAAATACAGCTGAAGTATCCATACCCGTTGCAGATAAAATGGAAGGATTGACGAATATTATATAGACCATAGTAAGAAAGGTGGTACAACCAGCGATAATTTCAGTACCGACAGTTGTTTTTTTTTCTTTCAATTGAAATATTTTTTCGAATATTGAATTCATAAATTAAAGCCCAATTTTGGTTGTCAAGAATGAACGTATTTAACGTTGTACTATTTATTTTTTACCAAAAGTAAAAAATAAAAAAGATGAGGGTTGTTACTCCACATCTTTTAAAAAAGGAATTTTACTGCATAATTATTGCTTGTTATTTATTTAGGTCAAGCGTTATTCTAGTCTGTACAGTGCACTAGGCACAGTACTACTCAGATACAGCATCAAGTTTATTCAAAGTAATTTTGACTTTAAGAATACGGTGGCTTTCTATCTCGGCAATTTCGAATAGATAATCACCAATTTGTATCGTCTCACCGACATTAAGTAAATGTTGAGCTTTTTCCATTAGCAATCCTGCCAGAGTATGATATTCACGTTTATCATCAATGGGTATAGGTACAAAACGAATTAATTCTTCAACAGGAATATAACCATTAGCAATCCAACTATTATCATCTATACTTTGAATATCATGTTTAGCGTCAATTTCCTCTTCTTCTGTTGGAAAATCTCCCGCAATAGTTTCAATAATGTCTGTTACCGAGACAACGCCTTGCATTGAGCCAAATTCATCAACGACAAAAGCAAAATGGGTTTTAGCCTTTTTAAATTGCTCAAGTGCAACCAATAAAGATACCGTCTCTGGGAAGATAAGAGGCTGCTTAATCAATGAATTAATATCAATCGATTTTTTGCTTTGGATCATATCTTTCAAAAGATCGTTGACTTGAATGATACCCAGCGGTTCATCAATTGAGGCATTATCCGTGACAATTAAACGTGAATGAGGATTATCAAAAATTTCTTTTAGTATAACTTCACGATCATCATTAATATTAATCATATCAATATCTAATCGTGATGTCATAACACTACTGACTGAACGTTGGGCAAGTCCAAGCACTCGTTCGACCATGCTTAATTCTTGGTGATTAAATACAGAGACTTTTTTATTAGTATCTGATACCACATCAATCGTGTGAGTTTCAGGATCTTCTTCTGCATCCCCTTTAAGTAAATGCAAAACAGCTTCGGCGGTACGTTCACGTAATGGTTTTTTGTTTAATATTTTACGACGATTGAAAATAGCTAATTGATTGAAAAATTCAATCATAATTGAGAAGCCAATCGCTGCATATAAATAACCTTTAGGAATAATAAACCCAAATCCTTCTGCAACTAAACTAAAGCCAATCATCAGTAAGAAGCTTAAACAAAGAATGACAATGGTTGGATGTGAGTTAACAAAATGAGCTAAAGGCCCACTGGCAACCATCATAATGGCAATAGCAATACAAACAGCAATAATCATCACTGGAATATGTTCAACCATACCCACAGCGGTAATTACTGAGTCTAAAGAAAATACTGCATCAAGTACCACGATTTGGGCGACCACTGTCCAAAAATGTGAGGTTTTTTTCGGTTTTCCCTCTTCATGGGCAGAGCCTTCAAGGCGTTCATTGAGCTCCATCGTTGCTTTGAAAAGCAAAAATAGCCCTCCAATAAACATAATTAATTGGCGCGCATTGAATGTAATACCAAATTTTGAAAATAGTGGTGTATTAAGGGTAACTAACCAACCAGTTATCATTAATAATAAAATTCGGGTAATTAACGCAAATGCAAGACCGGTTATACGGGCTTTATCTCGTTGGTGAGGCGGAAGTTTCTCGGCAAGAATGGCTATAAAAACAATATTATCAATACCAAGGACGATTTCAAGTACAACCAGAGTGGATAAACCAATCCAGATTGTAGGATCCATGATCCATTCCATATGTCAGGTGATTACCTCTAATGATCACAGCACATGCTGCCGTGTAATTCTGGCTGTAATTGACCAAATAATCAATAAAATATTTATAAAAATTGTTTATTTTGTTAAAAAGTTTCAGGTTAACTATACGTTTCAGTATAAAATCAGCTTCGCCAGAAAGTTGGTGTAAATAAAACAAGTAAAGTAAATATTTCTAACCGACCAAATAACATATCAACTATCATGACCCATTTAACCATGTCACTTACACTAGCAAAATTATCACTTACACTTCCCAGGCCAACACCTAAGTTATTGAGTGATGATGCCACAATGTAGAAAGAATCAGAGGCTGTAACGCCTGTTGCCATAATGATAAATAAGCTGACTAAAAAGACTAAGGCATATGCCGAGAAAAATCCCCAAACAGCTTCAATAATTCGTTCTGGTACTACACGATTGTTTAGTTTCAATGTATAGATAGCATTGGGGTGAATAAGGCGTTTTAGCTCTCGTGAACCTTGCATAAATAGTAATAGTACTCGAACGACTTTCAAACCCCCACCCGTTGAACCAGCACATCCACCAATAAACGATGCACATAGTAAAAACAGGGGAAGTAATGACGGCCAGGTATTGATATCATCAATGGTAAATCCTGCTGTTGCTGCGACAGAGACAACTTGCAGTATTATTTTGTCTATACTTAATTTGTGTTTTACCTGATAAAAGTAAACTCCACATGCACAAATCACAATTAAGATAAGCAAAATAAAGATAAAAGTTCTAAATTCTTGGTCTCGCCAATATACCTTAATTGATAATCCGTTTAATGCGGCAAAATGTAACGCAAAATTACAACCTGATAAAATTAGAAAAATAGTAATAATATAGTTGATGGTCGCACTATTAAAATAAGCAAGATTATCATCGTGAGTAGAGAATCCACCCATCGAGATGGTTGAAAAACTGTGTGAAACAGCGTCAAAAATATTCATTCCGGCAGCCCATAAGCAAATTGCACAAAGCGTTGTGAGTAAAATATAAATTGACCACAGTGTTTTTGCCGTTTCGGCAATACGTGGACGCATTTTGCTGTCTTTTTGTGGACCCGGGATTTCAGCTCGATAAAGCTGCATGCCCCCAACACCTAATAACGGTAATATTGCAACCGCTAAAACGATAATACCCATACCCCCCAACCATTGTAATAATTGCCGATAAAAAAGTAGTGCTTTAGGTAGGTGATCGAGATGTACAATCGTTGTTGCACCTGTTGTCGTTAAGCTGGAAAACGATTCGAAAAATGCTGTGGTTAAATTTAAATTAATATGGGTGTCGAAAATAAAGGGAAATGCTCCAATTGTACCGAGTACTACCCAAAATAATACGACGATAAAGAAACCTTCTCGAGTACTAAGTTCATGGCGTTGGTGACGATTGGGTAACCATAGTAAACAACCTAATATTAATGCGGCGAAAAAGGAGCGAACAAATATAGCACCTGCGCCATCACGATAGATTAGAGCAATCAGTGCCGGTATTAACATAAATATCGACAAGAGTGCTATTAATAGACCTATAATTCTAAGAATTGAGCGCCAGTGCATCATATTGATCGTCTCTATTTAAAACCACGAGAGGCTTTGATTAGATCATAAGCCGCTTGAATTTCTTGTGCTCGTTTTTTAGCGGCTTCAAGCATCTCTTTTGGTAATCCTTTAGATACTAACTTGTCAGGATGATGTTCATTCATTAATTTACGATAAGCTCTTTTTATTGTAGCAATATCATCAGATGGTTCAACACCAAGAATTTTATAGGCATTTTGTAAATTTAGTTGTGAAGAGTTGTTTTGATAACCACCATAGCTATTATTACTGTGTCGATGTTGATTATATTGTTTCTCTTGGTAGTTATAATTTTGTTGATGGAAATGATAACTACCCATCATCATTTGAATGTAAATTGCCATTTGATGCCGTGGAATATTGAATTCCTCGGCAACAATAAAGAGTATTTCTGACTCTTTATCATCTAAACGACCATCGATTAATGCTGCTTGGATAAGCTGCTCACAGAAAATATTTAAAACATTACGTCTAGAACGATATTGATTATATAACTCTCTTAAACGTGCCCTGAGTGGGTAATCACTTGCCTTACCGCGATTAAAGGAGTCTTGAGCAAGTTGACGACTATTGCTATCAAGCTGCAATTGAGTCATAAATCTACGAGCAAGATTAATATCATCTTGCGTTACAACGCCTTTAGATTTACCTAAATGACCCAGTACTTCAAAAACAACGGTTAAGTAGAGTCTTGGGTTTCCTCTAGGCTCTTGTTCAGTCAATTTATTACAAAATTGGTAGAGTTTTGGACCAATGAATAGACCAAGTAAAAACCCCCAATTTGATTTTAATATAATGCTTAAAACAAAGCCTGTAATTATTGCCCAAATAAAAGACATATTATTAAATTACCTCAATTCGATCTATTTTTTGTAATCCACGTGGTAAAGACGTTCCTTTACGCGCTCGTTCCGCCCTAAATTTTTCTAAATCAGCCGGATTGAGCGTAAGTTTGCGTTTACCAACATATAAGGTTAAGGATGTTTCTGGTGTGATTAATCGTATATAAGCAAGGCTGTCTTCTGCACCTGATAATGATATGATTTTATTACCTTTACCTTTTGCAAGTTCTGGTAAATCTTTTACAGGGAAGACGAGCATTCGTCCTGCTTGAGTAATGGATAATAATAAGCTATCTTCAGATAGAATCTCAATTGGCGTTAGCACTTTAGCACCATTTGGTAAATTGATTATTGCTTTACCATTACGATTACGAGTAACTAAATCATTGAATTGACAAATAAAGCCATAACCAGCGCTAGAGGCTAACAAGAACTTTTGATTTTCATTGGCTGACATTAACATGTGCTCAATTGTGGCTCCAGCAGGGAGTGCTAGTTTACCCGTTATTGGTTCACCTTGTCCGCGCGCTGATGGTAGTGTATTTGGCTCAATAGCATAACTTCGACCAGTTGAATCAATGAATACAACAGGTTGATTGCTTTTACCTTTGGCTGCAACTTTAAAACTATCGCCAGCTTTATAACTTAAACCAACAGGATCGATATCATGGCCTTTTGCTGATCTCACCCAGCCCATTTCAGATAACACAACAGTGACAGGTTCTGATGGTGTGAGTTCTTGTTCTGTAATAGCTTTAGCTTCACTACGCTCAACAATCGGTGAACGACGCTCATCACCATATTTTTCGGCATCTTGTTGTAGCTCTTTTTTAATTAAATTATTTAATTTTCGTGGCGAAGCCAATAACGCTTGTAACTGATCTCGTTCTTTAGCAAGTTCGTTTTGTTCACCTTTAATTCGCATCTCTTCCAATTTAGCTAAATGACGAAGTTTTAACTCTAAAATAGCTTCTGCTTGAATTTCGGTCAGAGTAAAGCGACGAATTAACTCAGCTTTTGGATCTTCCTCATTACGGATAATTTCAATCACTTCGTCAATATTTAAAAAAGCAATTAATAGACCGTCTAAAATATGTAGTCGCTTTAACACTTTGTCTAAACGATAATTTATGCGACGTATGACAGTTGCTCGACGGTATTCTAACCATTCAGTAAGAATTTCAACCAAACCTTTTACTGATGGGCGATTGTCTAGCCCAATCATATTCATATTTACTCGATAGCTTTTTTCAAGATCGGTAGTGGCAAAAAGGTGATTCATTACTTGTTCTAAATCAACACGATTAGAACGAGGTACGATAACCAATCGAGTAGGATTTTCGTGATCAGACTCATCGCGTAAATCTTCAATCAATGGTAATTTTTTAGCTCGCATTTGAGATGCAATTTGCTCTAAAATTTTTGCACCAGAGACTTGATGTGGTAGATCGGTAATAACAATATCACCGTCTTCTTTTTTCCATACTGCACGCATGCGAATTGAACCACGACCTGTTTTATATATTTTAGCAATATCCTCTGGTGAGGTAATAATTTCGGCCTCGGTTGGGAAGTCTGGCCCTTGAATGTGAGCCATCACTTCACTTAAAGTTGCATTAGGGTTATCAGCCAACATAATGGCAGCATTTGCTACTTCACGGATATTATGCGGTGGAATATCTGTAGCCATACCCACAGCAATACCCGTAGTACCATTTAATAAAATATTTGGTAATCGAGCAGGTAGCATTTTAGGCTCTTGCAAAGTACCATCAAAGTTAGGTGTATAATCAACGGTACCTTGTCCTAATTCACCCAATAATAATTCCGCATATTTTGATAAACGTGATTCGGTGTAACGCATAGCAGCAAATGATTTAGGATCATCTGGTGCCCCCCAGTTGCCTTGACCATCAACTAGTGGGTAACGGTAAGAAAATGGCTGTGCCATTAACACCATCGCTTCATAACATGCACTATCACCATGCGGGTGATATTTACCGAGCACATCACCAACAGTACGTGCTGATTTTTTAAATTTTGCTTGAGCATTTAGCCCTAATTCGGACATGGCATAAACAATACGTCGCTGTACGGGTTTTAGACCGTCACCAATAAAAGGTAATGCCCGATCCATAATGACATACATTGAGTAGTTTAAATAAGCACTTTCTGTAAATGTACGTAGTGACTGGATTTCTACTCCGTCATGAGTTATTTCACTCATTATTGTTCCTCTAAATCATTCTTTATGTTAGACATCAAGTTCGACTTGATCACCTTTTTCTTGTAACCATTCACGGCGATCTTCTGAACGTTTTTTGGCTAGTAGCATATCCATTAATGCCATGGTTTCTTCTGTATTATCAAGTGATAACTGAACTAATCGGCGGGTATTAGGATCCATTGTTGTTTCACGGAGTTGTAATGGGTTCATTTCACCCAGTCCTTTGAAACGTTGAACATTCGGTTTACCTTTTTTACGTTTTAGTTGGTCTAAAATACCTTCTTTTTCTTCTTCATCTAAAGCGTAATATACTTCTTTGCCTAGATCGATGCGGTAGAGTGGTGGCATTGCCACAAAAACATGTCCTTGTTCAACCATAACACGAAAATGACGAACAAATAGCGCACAAAGCAAAGTGGCAATATGTAATCCATCAGAGTCAGCATCAGCTAAAATACAGATTTTACCATAACGTAATTGGCTTAGGTCATCACTATCTGGGTCGATGCCAATAGCCACTGAAATGTCATGAATCTCTTGTGAACCTAAGACCTCATCAGATGAAACTTCCCAAGTATTTAATATTTTACCTTTTAAAGGCATGATCGCTTGATATTCACGATCTCGTGCCTGTTTAGCGGATCCTCCCGCTGAATCCCCTTCGACTAAAAACAGTTCTGTACGACTTAAATTTTGTGAGGAACAATCTGCCAATTTACCTGGCAGCGCTGGGCCACTCGTGAGCTTTTTACGAATAACTTTCTTTGATGCTCTTAAACGTTTTTGTGCACTGGTAATGATCATTTCTGCCAATGATTCAGCGATCTGTACATTTTGGTTTAACCATAAACTAAATGCATCTTTAACAATTGCAGATACAAATGCTGCACTTTGTCTTGATGATAGGCGTTCTTTGGTTTGCCCAGCAAACTGTGGTTCTTGCATTTTTACTGATAATACATATGCACAACGTTCCCAAATATCATCAGCAGTAAGTTTTAAACCGCGCGGTAATAAATTTCGAAATTCACAAAATTCCCGCATGGCATCAAGTAATCCTTGGCGCAAACCATTAACATGCGTGCCACCTTGTACGGTTGGAATTAAGTTAACATAACTTTCTGTTAAAAGTTCGCCACCTTCTGGTAACCAAAGTAAAGCCCATTCGACAGCTTCTGTTTCACCCGTGTGGCTACCGGTAAATGGCTCTTCAGGTAATAGTGTGTAACCACTAACAGACTCCATTAAATAGTCTTTTAATCCATCTTGATAACACCAGCGTTGTTCAGTATTGTTAATTTTGTCTTTGAAAATAATTTCCAGACCTGGACAGAGTACCGCTTTCGCTTTAAGCAAATGAGTTAAGCGGGGCACTGAAAATCGAGGTGAATCAAAATACTTTTCATCTGGCCAAAAACGTACTTTAGTACCCGTGTTACGACGACCACATGTACCTATTACATGTAAATCTTCAACTTTATCACCATTTTCAAAAGCGATTTGATACACTTGACCATCGCGATTAACAGTAACTTCTACCCGTTTGGATAAAGCATTAACCACGGAAATACCTACACCATGCAAACCACCAGAGAACTGATAATTTTTGTTCGAGAATTTACCTCCGGCATGTAAACGGCAAAGTAGTAGCTCTATGGCTGGTACACCTTCTTCAGGATGAATATCAACCGGCATCCCTCGTCCATCATCAATAACCTCAAGAGAATTATCTTCATAAAGGGTAACTTTCACTTGACGAGCATGTCCCGCAATAGCTTCATCGACACTGTTATCAATGACTTCTTGCCCTAAATGATTCGGGCGGGCCGTGTCAGTATACATTCCTGGGCGATGTCGAACTGGATCGAGCCCCTTTAAAACTTCAATATCAACGGCATTATAAGTAGATTGTGACATAGCGTTTCTATTTCATTTAAATAAATGGGGAGTATTATACCAATCTTTCTTTAAGATGCATGATATTAAATTTATAATGAAATACAAATAGCGTTTTAAGATAGTCCATTAGTTGATAATAATTATTATTTAGTTAATTTATTTGAAATTAATCATGCTTTATACTGCTTTTTTAGTTTTAATATTTCATCAATAGTAATATGATAAATAAATCCCATATAAAAAGTAAGGGAATGCAATGAGCAAGCCAAAAAACAATAAAATTAGTCGACGTGATTTTTTACAAAAATCGATAGCAATCGGGAGTATTGCAGCATTAACAAGTAACATGCAAATGCCTTTTGCTTATGCGGAATCGGATAAAAATACCAGTAGTAATGAAATTCCTAATCCTACTAACCAAGAAAAAATCTTTTATAGCGCCTGTTTAGTCAACTGTGGAAGCCGTTGCCCATTAAAAGTTCATGTTAAAAACGATATCATTACTAAAATTTCTGCTGAAGATGGTATTAACGATCCTGTTTTTGGACTGCATCAAATTCGCCCTTGTTTGCGTGGACGGTCTGTCCGCTGGCGAACTTATGATCCTGATCGTTTAAAATATCCAATGCTGAGAGTTGGTAAACGGGGTGAAGGTAAATTTAAGCGAATTTCATGGGAAGAGGCGATTAATTTATTAGCTGATAAACTCAAATATACTATTGATAAGTATGGTAATGAGGCTATTTATTATCAATATGGTACAGGTACCACTGGCGCAAATATCCCCGGACGTAATGCTTGTAAGCGGTTTTTAAATACGATTGGTGGTTTTTTGAATTATCATGGTGATTATTCAAGTGGGCAAATAACAGCGATTCAACCTTATATTTATGGTAATGCCAAAGAATCTTTGTTAGACCAAATAAAACATTCTGATTTGGTTGTGATGTTTGGTCAAAATATTGCCGAAACTCGAATGTCGGGTGGTGGACAAGTTACGGAGTTATTTAATGCTTTATCACAAAGTAAGGCAAGAGTCATCATTATCGATCCTCGACGTAGTGAAAGCGTGGTTGGTTATGATGCTGAATGGATCCCCATCATTCCCGGTACTGATGCCGCTTTAGTTGCCGCAATTGGATATGCTTTACTTGAAGAAGATCGGATTGATGATGACATGCTCAATCAATACTGCGTGGGTTGGAATGCTGACTCATTGCCTGATACAGCACCTCCTTTTAGCGATTTTAAATCTTATATTCTTGGTTTGGGGGATGATAGAACTCCGAAAACACCTGAATGGGCAGCTCAAAAAACTGGTATTCCAGCAAATCAAATTCGAAAATTAGCGATCGATATTGTCAATGCTAAGGCTGCATGGATTTCCCAAGGTTGGGGGCCACAACGTTGGCAAAATGGCGAACATACCACAAGAGCGATCATGATATTACCAATCATCACAGGTCAGTTTGGTAAGCGTGGAACCAATATAGGAACTTGGGGTGGCAGTATGACTTATTCCGTTCCAAGTTTAAGTCTAGTTAATCCAATTAAAACCAGTATTCCATTCTTTTTATGGACTAAAGCCATTGATGAACCATTTAGCATGACTGCCAAAAATTCTTATATAAAAGGTAAAGATAAATTAGATGTTGGTATTAAATTTATCTGGAGTTATGCAAGTAATGTTATTGGTAATCAGCATGCTGATCTCAATCGAACTCACCAAATTTTACAAGATGAATCAAAATGCGAATTTATTTTAGTTTGGGACACGCATATGACCGCGTCGGCTAAATATGCCGATTTATTATTACCAGATGTATCATCAGTAGAAAGTAATGATCTGATTAACAATTCTTATGCATCAGGTGCTTATCATTATATTATTCGTATGCAACGAGCAATTAAGCCTCTTTGGGAAAATCGTTCGTCATACGATGTGTTAACTGATTTATCTGAAAAGATGGGGGTAAAAGATAAATTCACGCAAGGTCGCACTCAAGATGAGTGGATAGAGTATTGCTATGAAAAACTCCGCAAACAAGAGCCTAATTTACCAAGCTTTGATGAAACTGATGGTATGGGAGTCATTGATCGTAAGTTAGCTAATAGTGATAACCATATCGCTTTACAAACTTTCAGAGATGATCCTCTTAAAAATCGATTAAATACGCCATCAGGAAAAATTGAACTTTATTCTGAAGCATTGGCTAAAATTGCCAATGAATGGGAGTTTGATGAAGATGATAAACTTTATCCTATTCCAGCTTATTTACCTGCTATTGAAGGCAGTGAAGATAAACAACAGAAACAAAAATATCCATTACAATTAATTGGTTTTCATATTAAAGGTCATTGTCATTCAAGTTACAGTAATCTACCACAATTACGAGAAGCTGTGGCGAGCAGTATCTGGATTAATCCATTTGATGCAGAGCCAAGACAAATTAAGCATGGACAGTTAGTTGAGGTTTATAACGACCGTGGTCGATTATATATACCTGCTAAAGTTACACCACGTATATTGCCAGGTGTTATTGCAATTCCTCAAGGTTTGTGGGCAAAAACTAATGCAGCAGGGATTGATATTGGTGGTTGTGTCAATCGCCTAACTTCAATGCGCCCATCCGTTCTGGCTAAATCGAATCCACAACATACTAATTTGGTTGAAATTAAACCATTGTCAGCTATGTCAACGGCATCGTAATTAAAGGGAGATGATAAAAATGCAATATGGATTCTATATTAACTCTTCTAAATGTACCGGCTGTAAAACTTGCCAATTGAGTTGCAAAGATGAGAAAGATAATTCTTTAGGTATCCATTTTCGTCGTGTTTATGAATATGGTGGCGGTGATTGGCAACAAATTGATGGTCTTTGGCTAAATAATACTTTTACTTACTATTTGTCGATTTCTTGCAACCACTGTGATCAACCGACTTGTGTTCAAGGATGTCCAACTGGTGCAATGCATAAACGTGAGCAAGATGGCTTAGTTGTGGTGAATCAAGATGTTTGTATTGGTTGTCGATACTGCGAAATGCGTTGTCCTTATGGTGCGCCACAATATGATCAGCAAAAAAAAGTTATGTCTAAATGTGATGGATGTTATGAGCGTGTAGCGGAAGGATTAAAGCCTGTATGTGTGGAATCATGCCCGCAACACGCTTTAGATTTTGATGAGATTGGTAAGTTACGTGAGCAATATGGTGATGAACGCAATATTGCACCATTACCAAATTCACAATTGACTAAACCCAATATTGTTATAAAACCACATGCACAGGCCAAAGCATCCGGTGATACACTTGGTAAAGTTCTTAATCCGGAGGAGGTCTAAAATGCATGAATTACCACTGGTATTTTTTACTGTATTTGGGCAACTATCTGCGGGGATGGTGCTTTTAGGCAGTCTAAATTATTTATTTAATCGATCAACTCATAATACGCTGATTATCGAAAAAATTAATTTGGTTGCTTTGATTTTCATGGCATTAGGTATGTTACTGGCTTCATTTCACTTAGGTAAACCTTTCCGTGCTTTGAATGTGATTTTCGGTATTGGCCGTTCACCAATGAGTAATGAGATTTTTACCTTTGGGGTATTATTTGGTGTGACATTTGGTTGTGTCATACTTGCTTACTTTTCGCACCTTAACAATTCAAATCGATGGGGGTTTATTAACACTTTATGCCAGCGCATTAATCAAATTCCACATATCGGTAAAATGCTTGCTCTATTGTTGGTGATCTTAAGTTTAGTTTTTGTGTGGACAATTGTATTAACTTACATGTTGCCGACGGTTAAAACTTGGGGTACTTACTACACGGCAATTCAAATGTACACGGCAATGTTAGTATTGGGTGGGGTTATGGTTGCAATGTTAGGATTCTATCGAACGGGTAGTATTGCCTTTTTTATTGGTGCTTTATTGATACTGTTATTAAAGTTCCCCTATATTAACTTAATGATCGAAATCGCTCCCCAGTTGGCTTATGATCAGTATCATTGGGTTGCAATACAGTGTGGGTTATTGCTGGTAGCATTGATTTTGATTGCCTTAAATAGTTGGCTTAGCAAAAAAATAACGATGATTTATTTGCTTGGTTTTGTATGCACTTTAGTAGCTGAACTTTGTGGACGCATTGCCTTTTATAATTTATGGACGATACCGTTATAATAATCGTAAATATTACTAATTAGCGATAATATATAAATAAGAGATTAAGTAATTTGGATAACTTAACTTCAGTCACATTAGCAAAATTATTGGGTGCATTTTTCTATTATTCACCCAATAGCGAAACAGTTAAACCATTGATTGATGGGCTACTGCATATCGATGAGTTAGCAAGCTGGACAGATAATAAATTAATTAATAAGCAGTGCCAAATATTAGCCGATCAAATACAAAACCCTGATCTTGATTTTCAGTTTTCATTGTTATTTGAAGGGCAAGGTAGTATGCCTGTTCCTCCTTGGGGTTCGGTATATCTTGATCAAGAAAAGTTATTAATGGGAGAATCCCAAGAGCGTTACCGTCAATTTTTACAACAAAATGGTTTAATGCTTAATAGTGGTATGAATGAACCAGAGGATCAGTTTGGGTTAATGCTAATGGCTTTTGCTCTATTAGCAGAAAAAAAACAATTAGTGGCAGCAAAGCAACTCATTACTGATCATCTATCAATTTGGAGTTCGACCTATTTAAATCGCTTAAAACACAATGAAATTAGTTTTTTTTACCAAGCTTTAGCTGTGATTACGGAACAGTATTTACAGATATTATT
Organism: Gilliamella sp. wkB7; assembly: GCF_001693435.1. NCBI lineage: Bacteria > Pseudomonadati > Pseudomonadota > Gammaproteobacteria > Orbales > Orbaceae > Gilliamella > Gilliamella sp. wkB7. The sequence goes on along the minus strand of NZ_CM004509.1, from coordinate 1,417,536 downwards.
AACCAATATTGAATTAGATCTGTTATAACTATTTAAAAAATTAAATTCTTGTTCATACAGATATTTTTATACCTTATACCTAGCATTGCAGCTTTTAGGATAAACGGTATAATTCTCCAATAATTTATCAGGATAAACTCTATTTATGCTAGCTTATTTACAACTAATGCGACTCGATCGTCCAATTGGCTCATTGTTATTATTATGGCCAACATTTTGGGCTATTTGGCTTGCGACCCATTATCCTCCAGTTTATATCATTGTTGTATTTACTTTAGGGGTACTGGTCATGCGTTCAGCTGGATGTGTTGTGAATGATTACGCTGATAGGCATTTGGATGGTCATGTTGATCGTACTAAGGATCGTCCATTGGCACGCGGGGCATTAACTGAAAAAAATGCATTGTGGACGCTATTAATACTGTTAGTTGTGGCATTAGCTCTTTTGTTAATCTTAAACAAACTGTCATGGTTTATAGCTTGCTTAGCATTGTTAACGGCAATGGTTTATCCTTTTATGAAACGTTACACCCATTTTCCTCAAGTTATCTTAGGTGTCGCCTTTAGTTGGAGCATTCCGATGGCATATGCAGCAACAGTAGAACAATTCCCATTAACGTGTTGGTTACTTTGTGTTGCAAATATTTGTTGGACAGTTGCTTATGATACGGAGTATGCCATGGTTGATCGTAATGACGATGTAAAAATTGGCATTAAGTCGACCGCCATTTTATTTGGTCACTATGACAAGATAATTATTGGAATGCTACAGGCAATTATGCTTATTAGCTTATTGGCTATTGGTAAAATCAATCAGTTATCTGCTTTTTATTATTTTTGTCTATTATTGACGGTATTGCTGTTTATTTATCAACAATGGTTAATTAAAGATCGTGACAGAACAAATTGTTTTAAAGCTTTTATGAATAATAATTATGTCGGTTTGGTTGTATTTATTGGGATATTTGCGGCATAAATATTTATTAAAAGTAATGTTGTTATCGATTTTTACTTCAAAATGAGTAGTAAAATAAATAATTCCAATAAGATAAGAAGTTAGTGAAAGTAATGATATCTATCTAACGTCATTTATCTAATTATTTTTTCATTGTTTATTGATTTGTTTATTAAAAAGACCAGAATTAATTTCAATCCTGTTTCTTTTTCAATAATTTTGATTCAAATGATATACAATATTGGCAGATAGAATAAGTAGTATGAACAAATCCTAATATAGGAATAAATATTTTAGATTGAATAATATTAGCCATTCTAAACTTGAGTATAGTTAATCATCAAAACTATTATGATATAACAATAAAATTTTAATTTATCGAACTTGATGGAAATTAAAAAAAAGATACCAATAGGTAATATTATTTACTTTTCAATTCATTCCGGTTTTAATTTAATCTTGTTCAGCTAAGGTCGCTTGCACAATTCGCAGTGCATCAAAAGTTTCTTTAACATCATGAACACGAATAATTTGTGCTCCTTGCATAGCTGCAATTACGGCACAAGATACACTACCAATCATACGTTCTTGAGGGGCAACATTTAAGACTTGTCCTATCATTGATTTCCGGGACATACCGACTAATAACGGTAATCCAAAATGGTGAAAGTTGTTTAATTTAGCTAATAATCGATAGTTGTGTTGTAGAGTTTTACCAAAACCAAATCCCGGATCGAGTATGATTTTTTCACGCTCTATTCCAGCATTTACACAACGGTTAATATGTTGAGTAAAAAATTGATCCACTTCTTGATATATGTCTTGCTGATAATGTGGCGCATTTTGCATGGTTTTTGGATCACCTTGCATATGCATAATACAAACCGGTAATTGTGTCTTTGCTGCGGCTTCAATGGCACCAGGCTCGGTTAGTGCTCGAATATCATTAATTAAGTGAGCACCGGCTTTTGCTGACTCAGTCATTACTTGTGGTTTAGAGGTATCGACTGAAATCCAAACATCGAAATAACGTGCAATTTTTTCAACCAAAGGTATAACACGATCCAACTCTTCTTCAACCGATACTTCAGCCGCACCTGGACGAGTTGATTCACCACCTACATCAATGAATGTTGCACCCGATTGAATCATACTGTCAACTCGGCGCATAGCATCATCAAGATTATTGTAATTGCCTCCATCAGAAAATGAATCGGGTGTCATATTAACAATACCCATTACTTGTGGAAATGAAAGGTCCATTATCTGATTTTTAAATCGAATTTCCATAATTGTGCCTTATTTAATTGAATTTTGATGATTATTTTTTAACCTATCGCGTTATAAAATTTTTAACTATGAAAAACGCGCCGTAGCGCGTTATATTTATATCTTATGGGCAAATTAACTTTCTGGTTGAGGTGGAGTTGTACTACCCTCATTTGGAATTTTATTTGCTGCTTTTTCATCACTTTCTGTCCAATCATCTGGGACAGAAACTGGACGGCGTGCAATTAAATCTGCAACTTGTTTTGAACCAATAGTTTCATATTTCATTAATGCATCTTTCATTGCATGAAGTACATCAATATTATCAGTTAATATTTGACGAGCTCGTTGGTAATTACGATCGATTATCGCTTTGACTTCTTCATCAATGATTCGAGCTGTTTCATCTGAAATATCTTTAGGACGCCCATAGGCTGAATTTTCATCCATTTCATAAAATAATGGTCCTAAACGCTCAGAAAAGCCCCATTGTGTTACCATTGCCCTCGCATACTGAGTTGCAACTTTAATATCATTTGATGCGCCTGTCGATACTTTATCTGTACCATAGATTAACTCTTCTGCAAGTCGACCACCATAAAGTGTTGCAATATCGCCCTCTAATTTTTCTCGACTTTCACTTACTCTGTCACCTTCTGGTAAAAAGAAAGTCACACCTAAGGCGCGTCCACGAGGAATTATGGTCACTTTGTGGATTGGATCGTGATCAGGCATTAAATAGCCAATAATCGCATGTCCAGCTTCGTGATAAGCCGTTGAGACAAGTTGTTCTTGGGTCATAGTTAATGAACGTCTTTCTGTACCCATATTGATTTTGTCTTTGGCTTCTTCAAATTCATCCATGGTGACAAGACGTTTATTACGTCGAGCAGCAAATAAAGCAGCTTCATTAACTAAATTGGCTAGTTCTGCACCTGAATAACCTGGTGTACCTCGCGCTAATACCGATAAATCAACATCAGGCCCTAGTGGAATTTTACGCACATGTACGGCTAAAATTTGTTCGCGTCCTTTCATGTCAGGTAAACCAATTTGTACTTGTCGGTCAAAACGACCAGGACGGAGTAAAGCTGGATCGAGTATATCCACACGGTTAGTTGCAGCGATAATGATAATACCACTATTGGTTTCAAACCCATCCATTTCAACCAACATTTGGTTTAATGTTTGTTCTCGTTCATCGTGGCCACCCATTGAACCTGCACCACGTTTGCGTCCAACGGCATCGATTTCGTCGATAAAAATAATACAAGGAGCGTGTTTACGTGCTTGATCAAAGAGATCTCTTACACGGGATGCCCCTACACCGACAAACATTTCAACAAAATCAGAACCTGAAATACTGAAGAATGGTACATTGGCTTCGCCAGCTATCGCTTTTGCCAGTAGGGTTTTACCGGTACCTGGAGGACCAACCATTAAAATTCCTTTTGGAATTCGCCCCCCTAATTTTTGATATTTACCAGGATCACGTAAGAAATCAACTACTTCAGTTACCTCTTGCTTAGCTTCTTCGCTGCCAGCAACATCAGTGAATTTGGTTTTGACTTGATCGGGTGTTAGCATGCGGGCTTTACTTTTGCCGATCGCCATTGGCCCGCCTTTACCGCCCCCATTCATTTGGCGCATGACAAAGAACCAAAGACCAATAAATACTGCCATTGGAAACCAAGAAATTAATATATTGGCTAATAAACTTGGTCTTTCATCAGGTTGGCCATAAACTGCAACTTTATTGAGCACCAAATCATCCATTAATTTGTCATCATAATAAGGGATATAGGTAACATAATTTTCATTACCGTTGGTTGTAGCAGTAATCTCACGTCCATTGATATGCACTTCTTTGAGCTTTTTGTTGGCAATATCAGAATTAAATTGAGTATAATTAACTTGAGGGAGCCCATTAGATATAGCGCTAAATTGGTTAAATACAGCGATTAACACTATAGCAATTACTCCCCAAATCAGTAAATTCTTTACCATGTCGTTCAAAAGAAAAACCTCTCATAAAAATAATAGTTACGACCAAAATTAACGAAGTATGGTACTACAAATTTATTAAACTGGCTACTTCATACCCATTGCAACAATATAAACTTCTCGAGATCTTGCACGAGAGGCTTCAGGTTTACGAATTTTGACTGTTTTAAACATAGAGCGTACTTGTTTTAAATACTCTTCAAACCCTTCTCCTTGAAAGACTTTTACGATGAAATTGCCATTATGTGCAAGTACATCTCTACACATATCAAGTGCAAGTTCAACTAAGTACATTGCTCTAGGTATATCAACAGCCGGTTGCCCACTCATATTTGGAGCCATATCAGACATAACAACTTGGACTTTTTCTTCTCCAACTCGTTCTAATAATGCTTTCAACACGAGTTCATCTCTAAAATCACCCTGTAAAAAATCAACGCCAACGATAGGATCCATAGGAAGTAAATCACATGCAATAATACGCCCTTTATTACCAATCAATGAGGCAACATATTGTGACCAACCACCAGGTGCTGCACCTAAATCAACTACAGTAATACCAGGTTTGAATAATTTATCACTTTTTTGAATTTCTTCTAATTTAAACCATGCTCTTGAGCGTAGTCCTTTTTTTTGTGCCTGTTGCACAAAGCGGTCATTAAAATGTTCATTGAGCCAACGCGTTGAACTTGCTGAGCGTTTTTTGTTACTCACAGATAATAAATCCTTAGTATAAGATAGTTACTTCAATTGATTACTCATATATATAAGGGTAAAATAGCAAAATTACAACTTAATGTGATAAAAAATTAATGAATTTATCGAATAAACAAAAACAGTATTTAAAAAGTGAAGCTCATCACCTTAAACCTATTGTGATGATTGGTGCTAATGGATTTACCGAGGGCGTTTTAGCCGAAATTGAAAATGCCCTGAATTTCCATGAATTAATTAAAATTAAAATATCTGCAGAAGATCGCGAAACTAAAAAGTTAATTTGTGAAGCCATTATCCGCGAAACAGATGCGCTAGCCGTTCAACAAGTCGGATCGATTTTCACTATTTTTAGGCCAAGTGAAGAAAAGAAAATCTCATTACCTAAATAGAAATTGTAACAGGGCGTGTAAGCCCTGTACATTTTTTAATTTAAATATATTCAACTTTAACAATATCGAATTCGACATCACCGCCAGGTGTTTTTATTTGAACTGTATCACCATCTTCTTTGCCTATTAGTCCTCTTGCAATTGGAGAGTTAACTGAAATAAGATTTTGTCTATAATCAGCTTCATCATCACCAACGATTCGATAGGTGGTTTCTTCATCCGTATCTACATTTATTACTGTAACCGTTGCACCGAAAATTATTCTTCCAGTATTTTTCACTTTAGTAATGTCGATAATTTGCGCTTGTGATAATTTACCTTCGATTTCTTGAATACGCCCCTCGCAAAAACCTTGTTGTTCTCTTGCTGCATGATATTCGGCATTTTCTTTTAAATCCCCGTGTGCTCTAGCTTCGGCAATGGCTGCTGTAATTTGCGGTCGTTTAACGTTTTTCAGCTCTTCCAATTCCGCACGTAATAATTCGGCTCCCTTTACCGTCATTGGGATTTGTTTCATCTCTGTTTCTCCCGTTTTACTTTTTAACAAATAAAAAATAACAAACCTACCTTTATATACAGTAGAAAAGCTATTTATTTTATTTTTTATTTTAAATACACTTATTTTTATATATTAACTTTAAAACTGACTCAATCACAAATCATTTGTATCGAAATCAGATGCTATTTTGATTAAAATGGGGTATCGTAATGTAATTATTAAATAATTTATTTTAGTGATTAGTCTATTTATGCGACGATTAAAACTTTTTATAATTATTTTATCGACAATTGTTTGTTTTTTTGTTTTTTTACCTTATTTTTTGCTACAGACTTCTTTTGGCGCAAAAATAGCCAGTCAACAATTATCAAAATTAAGCTCTTACACTATATCAATTGATAATATGCATCATTCATTTGCAAATTTATATGAATTATCATTTGATAATGTAATTATTAGTAATGAAAAACAGGAAATAGTTAGAATTCCTAAATTAGTCATTGGATTAGATAAAAATAATCTTTGGCAATTGAACCATTTTAAGTATATTACTGTTATAAATGGTGTAATTAATTATAATCCAGATATTAAACATGATAGTTTTACAGCAGATACGTTAAAACTAGTTGATTCTATTGTTAATACTTCCTTTAATAATGGGCAAATAAATTTATCTTTACAAAAATTAAATGGCGGTATTAAACCATTTAATTCATCCGGTGATGGAAAGTATCAGTTTGATCTAACATCACAACACGTTTCCCTTAACCAGCTACCAATGAATAAAGTTCTTATTCAAGGATTTCATCGCGATAATATTACTTCTATCACTAATTTAGGAGGGAATTTTGATAAAGGCTTTTTTGTGAGTAAATTAAAAATATTATCAGATAATAGTTTAGATATTGAACAATTGAAAGTAAGCCATATTCATTTCCAAACAACGGATGATAATTATTTTGATAAATATTTATCTGTATTACCAAAATTAACGCTTCGCCAGTTGTCTATTTTTGAAAGCAGTATACAGTTGCCTTTTTTAATTATTGATAAAGGTAATCTTGAAACAGCTAACCTACGATATGATGATCGATGGCATGTTGAGGATGGTTCTATTGTTTTTAATGCTGATAGCGTTGTCTGGCATAATAATACGTTTTCATCGGTATTGCTTCAATTAGCTTTAAATGATCAACAAGTCGATATCCAAAAAGCAATGGCAACTTGGAATAATGGCAATGTGAATTTTTCGGGTATATGGAAGAATAACTCATTATATTTAAGTAAGCTATTATTAGCGGGCGTTGATTGTAAAATAACCGAAAAATTAGAACAATTTTTATTGCCAGACGTCTTTAGTCAAGTTGTAATCAATGAATTAACAGTGTTACCAAGCATGTTAATTAATACTAATCGTACTTATCCATTTACTTTAATTAATTTCGAAGCTTCTGGTTCCGATGTAATTTTAGTCAAAGATAAAAAATTGGGCTTATATTTTGGAACTTTATTTTTAAAAGCTGAAAAAGGTTCGATTAATGGGATCGATATTAACTATCCTGATCTGGTAGTAAAATTTGATCCACAGTATAATACCCTATTGAATTTTAGTTCATTAGTAAGTGGTGGAATGGTTGAGGCTGTTGCCAAAGTTAATTCATTGCAAACTGAGTTTTTATCATTGCACATCTCAGCATACGGTATAAGCAGTTTACTTCTTGACGAATGGAAGTTAGTTAAAGAACCTCCTAACGCTTTCAATTATAATGCCGATTTACATGGTGATATTTCACCATTTGGTTTATCCGGTATATTTTTTACAAATGGCAATGAGTTTATTGTTAACCCCCAACATTGATTTTAAAAAAAGCAATCTTATATAATTTGTAACAAACTATTTAATTGGTTGCATCAATTTTAATATCAAACTGGCTTTGATAATAAAATTATATGAGGTAGTGATGGAATTAGTAAGATTAGATAAATGGTTGTGGGCTGCAAGATTTTATAAAACCCGTTCTCTAGCCAGAGAAATGATTGATGGTGGTAAAGTTCATTACAATGGGCAACGTGCTAAACCAAGTAAAATTGTTGAAGTTGGGGCAATGTTGACACTTCGTCAGGGTTCTGAACAAAAAACGATTCAAATTTTGGCTATTAGTAGTCAAAGAAGAACTGCCATTGAAGCCCAATTTCTTTATCGAGAAACTCTCGATAGTATTGCTAAGCGCGATAAAATGGCAGAAGCACGCAAGCTTAATGCATTAACTATGCCGCATCCTAATAGAAGACCCGATAAAAAAGAGCGACGAAATTTGCTTAAATTTAAATATGATAGACAAAAAGGTGACAACAACTAATATGGATACTCTAAATCGATTTTTATTTGATAATCATCCTATTCGCGGTGAAATTACCCGTCTTGAACAGACATACCAAGCCATTTTAGATAATCATAATTATCCAATAGCAGTACAAAAGTTATTAGGCGAATTATTAGTTGCAACCAGCTTATTAACTGCCACTTTAAAATTTGAAGGTGATATTGCTGTACAATTACAGGGTGATGGCCCACTCTCTTTAGCTGTAGTTAATGGTAATAATCAGCAAGAGTTGCGTGGTGTTGCTCGAATTAATAGTAGTATCGCTGATAATGCTTCACTTAAAGATATGGTAGGTAATGGCTATATAGTTATCACAATTACACCCAAAAATGGCGAACGCTATCAAGGCATAGTTGGTTTGGAAAAAGATTCATTAATAGGCTGTATAGAAAACTATTTTATACAGTCAGAACAGTTACCAACTAGGTTGTTTGTTAAAATAGGTTTATTTGAAGGTAAGTTAATGGCTTCAGGAATTTTACTGCAAGTTTTACCTAGTAATGAAAATGCAACCGATTCATTTGAGCATCTTAGCGCTTTGACTGAAACAATTACTAGTGACGAGTTATTCGGGCTATCAACTGAAGAAATTTTATATCGTCTTTACAATCAAGAAGAAGTTAGGCTTTTTGAAACTCATAATATTATTTTTAAATGTGGATGCTCTCGTCAACGTTGTGAAGATAGTTTAATGACTTTACCCGCTAACGAAATTGATGAAATTCTAAATGAAGATGATGGAAAGATTGATATTCATTGTGATTATTGTGGAAAGCATTACATCTTTGATACGATTGATATTACTCAAATGAGAAATAAACAAAATCCTCAATACCATTAATATTTCGTTTAAAAGAACCACTAAAATTTATGAAATTTTAGTGGTTAAGGGAAATATAGGGAAATTAAACCCGTATTTAATTTATCAAAGTTATGTAAATATACCAGTCTTTTTTGTTTATTTAGATGATATTTTTGTAAATTTCCTTTACAAATAAATTTTTAGTTAAGTATTTTAAAACAAGTTATTAATTTGAAAATTTTTTCACAACAGTTAATACCTTATTATTTAATAGGTTATTAGATTTATCGCCAATTATTAAAAGTTATTCAAAGCGGATACCTTCGTTCTTTATCAATAAAAAGTGACAAGTTTTAACTATTTCTTCTTATCTATAGTGATATCTTCAACAATTGCGTGTTGGTTACTGATTTTGCATTTTATATTAAATTGATAAAGTGTCAGTCCATATTCTTGTTGCTCAATATTATTTTGTTTATATGCAGGTCTTGGATCTTGAGAAATAACCTGCGTAATTAATTCTGTAAGGTGTGGGTAAGTTGATAGGTATGAAGTTAGACTCAATTGTGCTTGCGGTGAAAATTCAACTGTGATTTTTCTCTCAGGCTCTGATTGAGCATAACCAGCAATAGCTGTAGGGTAACTATCACAATAGGGTATGTAAGGTTTAATATCGATAATTGGTGTGCCATCAACTAAATCAATACTGCCTAATTTCAAAATAATTTGCTTATTTTTAATGACAATATCTTTTAATTCGACAGCTGAAAGTCCAATATGATTGGGGCGAAAAGGTGATCTGGTAGCAAATACACCTAATGTTTTATTTCCACCCAAGCGAGGTGGACGCACAGTTAAACGCCACTTTTCTGGCTCAATATGATGAAACTGAAATAATAGCCATAAATGTGAAAATTGTTCTAATCCTTTAACACTAACAGTATTATTATATGGTGCTAATAGATGAAGTTCGCCTTGACCTGCGGTAACTAAATTGGGTTGTCGAGGGACAGCAAATTTTTCGCTGTAGGGGGAATGAATAATACCGATAGGTTTGATTTGATATGTCATTATTTAAGATTTTTATTCATTAATGGTAAAATTTAAATAGTTTTATTGATTCTTTCTATATTATTTTTCCGCTGATTTATTGGTCAGCGGAAAGATATTTATAGTTGATAATTCATAAATTATTACCAACCGCGAATTGCACCGCCATTGAAAATTTGATCAGCTTTTTGTGCTACCGCATCGGTTTGATAGGCTTTAACAAAGTTTTTGACGTTCTCATTATCTTTGTCAGCTTCTCGGGCTACAATAATATTAACATAAGGTGATTCTTTATCTTCAACAAATATACCATCTTTGCTTGGCGTTAAATTTGCTTGTCCTGCAAAGGCATTATTGATAATAGCAAGATCAATTTGTGCATCGTCTAATGAACGCGGTAGCATTGGTGCTTCTAGCTCAACAATTTTGTAATTATAAGGGTTACTTGTGATATCAAGAACGGTTGGTAGTAAACCTTTCGATTCATCAACAGTAATCATCCCTTCGTGTTGTAATAAGAGTAATGCACGACCTAAATTGGTTGGATCATTTGGAATGGCAATAGTTGAATTAGCGGCAATAAAGAAAGTTTCGCCACGAGGTGAAGTTACTTTTATACCTTCACCTGTTTCAGTTGCGTTATCAATTGGTTTTAATTTATGGGAATAGCTAGCAATAGGGTAAACAAATGAGTTACCGACAACGGCTAGTTTATAGCCGCGTTCTTTTATTTGTTCATCTAAATAAGGTTTATGTTGAAAAGCATTAATATCGATTAAGCCATCATTTAATGCTTGGTTTGGTGTAACATAATCATTAAAAATAACAAGTTCAACATCTAGGTTATAAAGATCTTTGGCTTGTTGCTTAACGACTTCTGCAACTTCTTGTTCAGGACCTGAAATAACGCCTACTTTAACCATGCTAACTTTAGTCGGTTCTTCTGATTTATTATCTGAAACGGTTGTTTGATTATTATCACAACCAGTTAAAAAAAATGAACTTACCAATGTGGTAATGAGTGCTAGCTTTTTAATAGACATAAATTCCTCCAAAATTAGTGATGCGAAACGCGTTTGACAATCCTATTACCAATAAATTGTATAATAAAAACAATAACAATTAATATAATTAAAACCGTATTCATTATAGCAGGCTTGTAGCCATTATAACCATATTGAATAGCAAGTTGACCTAAACCTCCAGCACCAACGGCTCCAGCCATGGCAATATATCCAGTAAGAGTAATTAATGTGATTGTCATGCTGTTGACTATTACCGGTAATGATTCAGGTAATAGAACTTTATATATAATTTGTAATGGAGTTGCGCCCATTGAGCGAGCCGCCTCAATTAGTCCTTTGGGTACATCCAATAAGGCATTTTCAATCATACGTGCAATTAATGGAGATACACCAATACTTAATGGAACCACTGCAGCTTGTTTACCGATAAAAGTTCCCATTAAAATTGTAGTAAATGGAATAATCCAAACAATTAATATAATAAAAGGTATGGAACGAAACACGTTAGTAATAAATGACAGCGTGCTATTGGCTGTATAACAATCTAGAATTTGTCCTTTACGGGTGGTATAAAGTAATATACCAATGGGTAAACCTATTACTGTCCCCCAAAAACCAGATAGGATAACCATATATAATGTTTCATCCGTTGCTTGTGCCATTTTGAATAGCATAGCTTCATTAAATCCATTAAATGAAGAACAAAATGCTACAAAATTTGCCCAAAAGTCGTGTCCTGCTAAATATCTAAATAATGACTCAAAAGGCTTAAATGATGGAATAAAATTAAACATAGCCAAGCACCTCTACTTTAGTGTTATTTTTTTCTAAAAACTGAATTGCTGATGCTGTGCTTTTGGGGTTTCCTCTTATTTCAGCTAACATTAATCCGAATTTAACACCTCCTGCATAATCCATTTGTGCACTAATAATATTGCTATCAATATCAAACTCTTTAGAAATTTGTGATAATAACGGTAAATCAACTGAAACACCGGTAAACTCAAAACTAACCAAAGGATTAAGTCCTTCTTTATATTCAGACGATAGTTTTACTAAATAATCTTCAGGAATATTAAGGTGTAAAGTTGATTGAATAAATTGACGCGCAATATCTGTTTTTGCATGTGAAAACATTTCCCCCACTGATGATTGCTCAACTAATTCTCCATTACTAATAACGGCAACTTGATCACAAATTTGTTTAACAACATCCATCTCATGGGTAATTAATAAAATGGTTAAACCTAATTTTTGGTTAATATCTTTTAATAATGCCAAAATAGAACGCGTTGTTTCAGGGTCGAGTGCACTGGTTGCTTCATCACATAATAAGACTTTGGGATCACTAGCTAAAGCTCTTGCTATAGCAACACGTTGCTTTTGACCACCCGATAAATTAGCTGGATAGGTATTGGCTTTTTCAGTTAATCCAACTAAATCAATAAGTTCACTTACTTTTTGTTTAATGACAGCTTTAGGTGTTTTATTTAGCTCAAGTGGAAATGCAATATTATCAAAGACTGTGCGTGAAGAAAGCAGATTGAAATGTTGAAAAATCATGCTAATTTTGCGACGTACTTCTATAAGTTTACGATTTGATAAATGGGTGATTTCTTGATTATCAAAAAATATTTTACCACTCGTGGGTCTTTCTAAAAGATTGACACAGCGAATAAGGGTACTTTTTCCTGCACCAGACTTACCAATAACACCATAAATTTTGCCTTTGGGTACATGAATTGTAATGTCCTTTAATGCATGAATTGGCGTATTATTATGTTCAAATATTTTCGAAATATGTTGTAGTTGTATCATAATATATAAAGACAATGTGTGAATAAGTGAATATTAAGACGTCTAGACATCTAAGTCAATCAATAATATGCTATGCAAATTCGCGGAATATCTAAGCAAAAGGGAAACAAATTAACATGAAACCAGCTATTTTTTTAGATCGAGATGGGACCATTAATATCGATTATAATTATGTACATACAATTGATAAATTTCATTTTATTGATGGTGTCATTGATGCAATGCAAGAGTTGAAAAAAATGGGCTTTTTATTGGTTATTACAACTAACCAATCTGGGATTGCAAGAAATAAATTCACAGAAAAACAATTTAATGTCCTGACAGAATGGATGGATTGGTCATTACAAGATCGAGGTGTGGATTTAGACGGTATCTATTATTGTCCGCATGATCCTTTATTAGATACATGTGAATGTCGAAAACCAAATCCGGGTATGATCCAAACTGCAGCTAAAGAGCTAAACATAGATATCACTAATTCATATATGGTTGGTGATAGAATTTCTGACTTATTATCAGGTAAACGTGCTAGTGTTAAAAAAACAGTACTAGTAAAGACTGGGGATATAGTTACGGATGAAGCATTAGCTCAAGCTGATTGGGTTATTGACAGCTTAGCGGATTTACCAAAAAAGATAAAAGCAGAATCTTAGATTAATGATTATTTGAATGCAGCATTTAGAATGAATGCTGCATACTTTATATATTAATTTAATCATTACTGATTCTTTTAGTGATAGGCAATATAGTTTATACAAGTAAATAAAAACGGCAATTTGATATAAAACGTCTAGTTTTAGTATGCTTTGAATGCATTTAGACCAAAAAAAATGCAAACAGAAAAAAAATAGCAATAAACACTTGCAGTAAAATTTAAAGTGCCTATAATGCGCATCCACTGACACGGCGTCAGCGACAAGCAGACGAAAAAGGTGTGAGTGAGCAAGGTCAAAAATTTTGAAAAAAGATCTTGACGAATAAGAAGGTATAGCGTAGTATACGCAGCCCTTGAGACAGCAAACTAAATAACAAAACATTTAGTTAACTTAAAAAGCTGTCAGCTCTTTAAAAAGAAGAAACAGACAATCTGTGTGGGCACTTGCGAGACGAAAGATTAAAGTCTACGGACTAAAAAATTAAGTCTTGATAAGTGACACTGAAGATTCATTTGAATATGTCAGAGACAGTTATTGAGCATCAAACTTTAAATTGAAGAGTTTGATCATGGCTCAGATTGAACGCTGGCGGCAGGCTTAACACATGCAAGTCGAACGGTAACATGAGTGCTTGCACTTGATGACGAGTGGCGGACGGGTGAGTAAAGTATGGGGATCTGCCGAATGGAGGGGGACAACAGTTGGAAACGACTGCTAATACCGCATAAAGTTGAGAGACCAAAGCATGGGACCTTCGGGCCATGCGCCATTTGATGAACCCATATGGGATTAGCTAGTTGGTAGGGTAATGGCTTACCAAGGCGACGATCTCTAGCTGGTCTGAGAGGATGACCAGCCACACTGGAACTGAGACACGGTCCAGACTCCTACGGGAGGCAGCAGTGGGGAATATTGCACAATGGGGGGAACCCTGATGCAGCCATGCCGCGTGTATGAAGAAGGCCTTCGGGTTGTAAAGTACTTTCGGTAATGAGGAAGGTGGTGTATCTAATAGGTGCATCAATTGACGTTAATTACAGAAGAAGCACCGGCTAACTCCGTGCCAGCAGCCGCGGTAATACGGAGGGTGCGAGCGTTAATCGGAATGACTGGGCGTAAAGGGCATGTAGGCGGATAATTAAGTTAGGTGTGAAAGCCCTGGGCTCAACCTAGGAATTGCACTTAAAACTGGTTAACTAGAGTATTGTAGAGGAAGGTAGAATTCCACGTGTAGCGGTGAAATGCGTAGAGATGTGGAGGAATACCGGTGGCGAAGGCGGCCTTCTGGACAGATACTGACGCTGAGATGCGAAAGCGTGGGGAGCAAACAGGATTAGATACCCTGGTAGTCCACGCTGTAAACGATGTCGATTTGGAGTTTGTTGCCTAGAGTGATGGGCTCCGAAGCTAACGCGATAAATCGACCGCCTGGGGAGTACGGCCGCAAGGTTAAAACTCAAATGAATTGACGGGGGCCCGCACAAGCGGTGGAGCATGTGGTTTAATTCGATGCAACGCGAAGAACCTTACCTGGTCTTGACATCCACAGAATCTTGCAGAGATGCGAGAGTGCCTTCGGGAACTGTGAGACAGGTGCTGCATGGCTGTCGTCAGCTCGTGTTGTGAAATGTTGGGTTAAGTCCCGCAACGAGCGCAACCCTTATCCTTTGTTGCCATCGGTTCGGCCGGGAACTCAAAGGAGACTGCCGTTGATAAAGCGGAGGAAGGTGGGGACGACGTCAAGTCATCATGGCCCTTACGACCAGGGCTACACACGTGCTACAATGGCGTATACAAAGGGAGGCGACCTCGCGAGAGCAAGCGGACCTCATAAAGTACGTCTAAGTCCGGATTGGAGTCTGCAACTCGACTCCATGAAGTCGGAATCGCTAGTAATCGTGAATCAGAATGTCACGGTGAATACGTTCCCGGGCCTTGTACACACCGCCCGTCACACCATGGGAGTGGGTTGCACCAGAAGTAGATAGCTTAACCTTCGGGGGGCGTTTACCACGGTGTGGTCCATGACTGGGGTGAAGTCGTAACAAGGTAACCGTAGGGGAACCTGCGGTTGGATCACCTCCTTACGAAGAGCTCGTAAGTGTTCACACAGATTGTTTGTTTATAAAGAAGAAGTAATTAAGTCCCCTTCGTCTAGAGGCCTAGGACATCGCCCTTTCACGGCGGTAACAGGGGTTCGAATCCCCTAGGGGACGCCATAAAATGTGATGAAATTGCTTCTTAGTAAAATTATGTTTGTATTTACTTGAAGTCGTGAGATGGTAAAGTGAATAGAAGTATAAAGCTCTTTAACAATTAGGAACAAGCTGAAAGAAACGAGTTCTCGTTTTTATGTTGAGCTGATGTATGAAGATATGTTGGTTTGGCATAAGAAAGAGAAAAAAGCGTAATGAAAACCAAGACAACTGTGAGTTGTAAGGTTAAGAAATTAAGCGTACACGGTGGATGCCTAGGCAATCAGAGGCGAAGAAGGACGTGTTAATCTGCGAAAAGCAACGGTAAGTCGATAAAAGGCGCTATAACCGTTGATGTCCGAATGGGGAAACCCAGTGCAGGTGACTGCACTATCATCTGATGAATTCATAGTCAGATGAGGCGAACCGGGAGAACTGAAACATCTAAGTACCCCGAGGAAAAGAAATCAACCGAGATTCCCTGAGTAGCGGCGAGCGAAAGGGGAGAAGCCCAAGCGGGTAGCATGATGTATTAATGGAAGCGTCTGGAAAGTCGCACGATAGAGGGTGAAAGTCCCGTACATGAAAATGCATGATGTGGAAGCTTATAGAGTAGGGCGGGACACGTGATATCCTGTCTGAAGAAGGGGGGACCATCCTCCAAGGCTAAATACTCCTGATTGACCGATAGTGAACCAGTACCGTGAGGGAAAGGCGAAAAGAACCCCGGGAGGGGAGTGAAATAGACCCTGAAACCGTGTACGTACAATCAGTGGGAGCTGTTACCGTTGGGTAATAGTGACTGCGTACCTTTTGTATAATGGGTCAGCGACTTATATTCTGTAGCGAGGTTAACCGAATAGGGGAGCCGAAGGGAAACCGAGTATTAACTGTGCGTTAAGTTGCAGGGTATAGACCCGAAACCCGGTGATCTAGCCATGGGCAGGTTGAAGGTTGGTTAACACTAACTGGAGGACCGAACCGACTAATGTTGAAAAATTAGCGGATGACCTGTGGCTGGGGGTGAAAGGCCAATCAAACCGGGAGATAGCTGGTTCTCCCCGAAAGCTATTTAGGTAGCGCCTCATGAGTAACTGTTGGGGGTAGAGCACTGTTTCGGCTAGGGGGCCATCCCGGCTTACCAACCCGATGCAAACTACGAATACTGACAAGTTTAATCATGGGAGACACACGGCGGGTGCTAACGTTCGTCGTGAAGAGGGAAACAACCCAGACCGCCAGCTAAGGTCCCAAAGTCATAGTTAAGTGGGAAACGAAGTGGGAAGGCTTAGACAGCTAGGATGTTGGCTTAGAAGCAGCCATCATTTAAAGAAAGCGTAATAGCTCACTAGTCGAGTCGGCCTGCGCGGAAGATGTAACGGGGCTAAAACTATGCACCGAAGCTGCGGCAGCGCACGAAAGTGTGTTGGGTAGGGGAGCGTTCTGTAAGCCGTTGAAGGTGTATTGTGAGGTATGCTGGAGGTATCAGAAGTGCGAATGCTGACATAAGTAACGATAAAGCGGGTGAAAAGCCCGCTCGCCGGAAGACCAAGGGTTCCTGTCCAACGTTAATCGGGGCAGGGTGAGTCGACCCCTAAGGAGAGGCCGAAGGGCGTATCTGATGGGAAACGGGTTAATATTCCCGTACTGGCTATAACTGCGATGGGGGGACGAAGAAGGCTAGGTTTACCACCTATTGGATGGTGGGTTAAGCGTGTAGGGGTGTGATTAGGCAAATCCGGTCACTGAGACCCTGAGGCGTGATGACGAGCTACTAAGGTAGTGAAGTAATTGATGCCCTGCTTCCAGGAAAATCCTCTAAGCTTCAGGTTATAGTTAATCGTACCCGAAACCGACACAGGTGGTCAGGTAGAGAATACTAAGGCGCTTGAGAGAACTCGGGTGAAGGAACTAGGCAAAATGGTGCCGTAACTTCGGGAGAAGGCACGCTGATTGTAATTGAAGTCCCACGCGGACGGAGGTGAACTCAGTCGAAGATACCAGCTGGCTGCAACTGTTTAATAAAAACACAGCACTGTGCAAACACGAAAGTGGACGTATACGGTGTGACGCCTGCCCGGTGCTGGAAGGTTAATTGATGGGGTTATGCGTAAGCAGAAGCTCTTGATCGAAGCCCCAGTAAACGGCGGCCGTAACTATAACGGTCCTAAGGTAGCGAAATTCCTTGTCGGGTAAGTTCCGACCTGCACGAATGGCGTAATGATGGCCAGGCTGTCTCCACCCGAGACTCAGTGAAATTGAAATTGCCGTGAAGATGCGGTGTACCCGTGGCAAGACGGAAAGACCCCGTGAACCTTTACTATAGCTTGACAGTGAACATTGAGCCTTAATGTGTAGGATAGGTGGGAGACTAAGAAGTGTGTACGCCAGTATGCATGGAGTCGACCTTGAAATACCACCCTTTAATGTTTGATGTTCTAACCTATACTTCTGAATCGAGGTAAGGGACACTGTCTGGTGGGTAGTTTGACTGGGGCGGTCTCCTCCCAAAGAGTAACGGAGGAGCACGAAGGTTAGCTAATCCTGGTCGGACATCAGGAGGTTAGTGCAATGGCAAAAGCTAGCTTGACTGCGAGAGTGACGGCTCGAGCAGGTACGAAAGTAGGTCATAGTGATCCGGTGGTTCTGAATGGAAGGGCCATCGCTCAACGGATAAAAGGTACTCCGGGGATAACAGGCTGATACCGCCCAAGAGTTCATATCGACGGCGGTGTTTGGCACCTCGATGTCGGCTCATCACATCCTGGGGCTGAAGTAGGTCCCAAGGGTACGGCTGTTCGCCGTTTAAAGTGGTACGCGAGCTGGGTTTAGAACGTCGTGAGACAGTTCGGTCCCTATCTGCCATGGGCGTAGGAAAATTGAGAGGGTTTGCTTCTAGTACGAGAGGACCGAAGTGAACGCACCGCTGGTGTTCGGGTTGTGATGCCAATTGCATTGCCCGGTAGCTACGTGCGGAATAGATAAGTGCTGAAAGCATCTAAGTACGAAACTAGCCTCGAGATGAGTTTTCCCTGATGAGAGTCAGTAAGGTCCGTTTGAGACTAAGACGTAGATAGGTCAGGTGTGTAAGTGTAGTGATACATTGAGCTAACTGATACTAATGAACCGAGAGTCTTAACCTTACAACTCGGAGTTGTTTTGGATACGCGAGTAGTTGATTATGAGATAATCGAACAGTTTGTTCCGGATTGAGAGATGAGTGCAGATATGAGATAATGCACTGATTGAGAGAAAGAGAAGACAGAATATGTCTGGCGGTAATAGCGCGGTGGTCCCACCTGACCCCATGCCGAACTCAGAAGTGAAACGCCGAAGTGCCGATGGTAGTGTGGGTATTACCCATGTGAGAGTAGGGAGCCGCCAGACTTTTAAATATAGAGAGAGCCCAGCAGGAATGCTGGGCTTTTTTGCATATAGAGATTAAAAAACTGACTGAAATTTATATAAGATGCTATGTTTAGTATATGGCTAAATAATTATAGCTACATAATTTTTATCTAAACCTTATTATAAAAATCAACGTTACATTTATCTTACACATCATACATAACCTTAAATATTTCTTATAAGTATCATTATGTTAACTATATTAATAGTATATAGTTCTATTCTATTGAAAACTAAAAATTTTTTTACTAAAACTATATTGGTATTCAATGAAAATACATATAACATATTCGTTAGTGATGATAAGGAATTTATATGGATTTATTGGAATTACGCGAACAATATAGAAGTGGTAAACGATACAAATATATATACTTTTGGGGACATATAGAAAAGCAACCTTCTATCATAACAAAGAGTTGTTTTAGCCAATGGTATCCAAGTCATTTTGAGATTAATAATATTTACTATGCAACTGCTGAACATTATATGATGGCTGAGAAAGCAAGATTATTCGGTGATGAGCAAATATTATCAAAAATACTTACTGCTAATTCACCTGGATTAGCAAAAGCATTAGGGCGTCAAGTAAAAGGCTTCATACCGGATATTTGGGATGCACACTGTTTAAATATAGTCATAAATGGTAATTTTGCTAAGTTTTCACAGAATCCAAAGTTAACTGATTTTATATTATCAACCAAACAAAGAATATTAGTAGAAGCAAGCCCCGTCGATAAAATATGGGGGATAGGTTTGTCTATGGATGATCCTAATATTGATAATCCGTTAATGTGGTGTGGAAAAAACTTGCTTGGATTTGCTTTAATGAATGTTCGGCAACAGTTACAAAAAAAATTATAAAATTATTTATACTAATCTTGGATAAGAAGCAATATTCTGCTAATAAATATTGCTTCTTGATTTATTAGCCTAATAATAAGGCATCGTCAGTTACTTTTTCACCACGAGTTTTTTCAAACATAGCGAGCAAATCGTTTACTGTTAGCTTTGAACGTTGTTCTCCAGAAACATCAAGTACGACCTGACCTTGATGAAGCATTACTGTTCTATTGCCGTACTCTAATGCTTGTTTCATAGAATGGGTAACCATCATGGTGGTTAAATGATTTTTAGAAACAATTTCATCGGTTAGATCTAAAACAAATTGTGCTGTTTTTGGATCGAGAGCTGCTGTGTGTTCATCAAGTAATAATATCTTGGATGGTTGTAATGTTGACATGAGTAGACTGACGGCTTGTCTTTGTCCACCAGAAAGCAATCCCATCATATCGGACAATCGATTTTCTAAACCTAAATTTAGAGTTGCTAGTTTTTCTTTAAATATTCCGCGTAACTTTTTATTTAAAGCAGGAGATAATGTAAAGCTATGACCTCGATTATAAGCAATAGCAAGATTTTCTTCAATTGTTAAGTTTTCACAAGTCCCAACCATTGGATCTTGGAATACTCGAGCAACTAAACCAGCCCTTTTCCATGCAGGCCAGCGTGTTACATTTTTTCCATTAATAATGACACTGCCTGAGTCGGCAAGTAAATCACCACTAATTACATTGAGTAATGAGCTTTTTCCAGCTCCATTACTACCTATAATTGTAACAAATTCACCTTCGCTTATATTAAGATTTAATCCTCGTAATACATGATTTTCGATAGGTGTCCCTTGATTAAAAGTTAATTGTAATTCTCCAACTTTAATCATGCTTACTTCCTCTTTTCTTTGCGCGTTTTTTTAACTGTTTAGGTAAGACTAAAGCAAGTACTACTAAGATTGCTGTAATAAGATTTAAATCTTCGGTTCCAACACCAATTTCTTGTAAAAATTCATTACTGAGTGCAAATGCAATAAATAAGCGATATAAAATTGAACCAAAAATAACCGCCAGCATAACAGCCCAAATACGTTTAGTTGGAAAAATACTTTCGCCAATAATAATCGATGCAAGCCCTATAACGATCGTGCCCACTCCAATAGTTATATCTGCACCACCTTGGGTTTGTACGAATAATGAACCGCCAAGA
This sequence comes from Gilliamella sp. wkB7, assembly GCF_001693435.1. Lineage (NCBI taxonomy): Bacteria > Pseudomonadati > Pseudomonadota > Gammaproteobacteria > Orbales > Orbaceae > Gilliamella > Gilliamella sp. wkB7. The sequence goes on along the minus strand of NZ_CM004509.1, from coordinate 1,396,322 downwards.
GCGATTAAACCATTTGATATTGCCATGCCAAGAATCGTAATACCACCTGTTGGAATACCTTGAGATTTGGCCATTCGTTGGTTGGTTCCTGTTGCTCTTAAAGCTAAACCCATTTTAGTATTTAAAAAGAGATTTAGTAATAACCAAAATAAAATTACAAAACCTAATATCATAAGAGGTTGTACAATATATTGGTTACTATAATCTTCAGCAATAAATGGTGAAAATATTGTTTTGGCATCAAGCAAAGAAAGATTAGGCGAACCAGCCAATCTTGGTGTTTCTTCCATAATATAAGGTCCAATACCTAATATTCTTAAATTGATAGAATAAAGTCCTATCATGACAATGATACTTGAAAGTAGTTGTAGTATATTGAGTTTAACATACAATATCCCAGTCATTGCCCCAGCAATACAACCTGCAAACATACCTAACAATGTCGCTATCCATGGATCCATACCTACGTAAATACATAGCCCACAAATAGCCCCTCCAAGAGGAAAACTTGCATCAGCGGTAAGATCAGGAAAATCGAGTAAACGGAATGAGATAAAAACACCTAAACTAACCAGTGCATAAATAAGTCCAATTCCAATAGAACCTAATAAAAATTCAAAAGACATGAAAACATCCACTAAAAATTAACCGCCAAAATGGCGGTTTAGTTATCAAAAGTTACAATTATTTTTCAACAATTTTGGCTGCTGATTTTAATACATCTTCAGATAAAGTAATACCTTGGCGTTCAGCAGCTTTTTTATTAATTGTTAATTGAGTAATATTACCAACTTGTGGTGGAATATCCCCCGGTTTTTCGCCATTAAGTATACGAACAACTATTTTACCAGCTTGGCGACCAAGATCATAATAACTCATTCCTAAAGCCGCAATTGCACCACGTTCGGCTGATTCAGGATTTGATGCAACAAGAGGAATTTTACTTTCATTAGCAATTTTAGCTAAAGCTTCATAAGATGAAACAACGTTATTATCGGTAGTCGTATAAATCATATCAACCTTACCTTTTAAACTTCTTGCAGCTGTTGATATGTCAGAGGTCCGCTGTGCAGGAGCCGCAATAATTTTCATTCCTCTCTTTTCGAGTTCGACTTGCAATTGTTTTAATATAATCGTTGAATTAACTTCACTTGGGCTATAAACATAACCAATATTTTTAGCATTAGGTTTAATTTTTAACATCATTTCAATTTGAGAATCTAGTGATAAGGCATCGGATACGCCTGTCACATTAGTTTTTGATGCATCCCAACTTGGTGTTAATTTCGCTGCCACAGGATCAGTAACAGCGGTAAAAACAATAGGAATAAGTTTTGTTGTTGCAACTAAAGCTTGTGAACTTGGTGTTGCGATACCAACAATAGCATCAGGTTTATTTGCTACAAATTGTTTCGCTATTTGAGCTGCATTTGCACTGCTACCTTGTGCACTGGCAAACTGAAGTTTTAAATTTTCCCCAGCAATATAGCCATTATCTTTAAGTTCATCTTCAACACCCTTGCGTACATTATCTAGTGCTGGATGTTCAACAATGGCAGTAATGGCTACAAATTTTTGTTCGGCTTTTGTATCTGCGTAAGAATAAAATGCAGCGAACGGTAAACTGATAAGCATAAAAAGTTTTATAATATAATTACGCATAGAGAGTACTCCTGTACTGTTTTTTTTACAACCAAGCTAAATTTTGACTTACTATAAAGCAAAATTAAATATTTTTCCAGAATAAAAAAAGAGCTCACAAGTGTAAATATTTCATTACACTGTGAGTGATGATTGGCTATAAATAGGATATTATTTGTAATATCACACTCTGCTCATACCATTAAGCAAAATTATTTTATACTATTTTTAATAAAATTTTAATTAATTATTGTCCAATTATTTTATAAGCTGATTGAATAATTTCGGGGGATAAATTTACTCCTTGTTTTTTTGCTGCATCAGTATTAATTACAAGGTGTAAAGTTTGTCCAAGTTCTGGGGCAATACTTCCAGGTTTTTCACCCTTCAAAATCCGAACAACAAGCTTACCTGATTGACGACCAACATCATAATAGCTCATACCGTAAGCAGCAACAGCTCCTCGTTCAATTGCATCAGGAAACGATGCTAAAAGAGGGATTTTATTTTCATTGGCAAATTTTACTAACGATTCATAAGCGGAAACAACATTATTATCTGTTGTTGTATAGATTAAATCTACTTTACCTTTTAAAGTATTGGCTGCTGTTGAAATATCAGCAGTTCTTTGTGCGGGAACAGCAACAAGTGAAATGTTTTGTTTGGATAAATGAATTTGTAGATTTTTTAGAACCACGGTAGAGTTAATCTCACTTGGACTATAAATATATCCTACAGATTTAACATTCGGCACAATTTTCTTCATAAAATCAATTTGAGGAATAATTTCTTGATAATCTGAAACTCCAGTAATATTTGTGCCCGTTGGTTGCCAGTTTTTAATTAATTTTGCTGCAACGGGATCGGTAATTCCTGCAAATATAACAGGGATTTGTTTGGTCGCTGCAGCTGTTGCTTGTGCGCTAGGAGTTGCAATGGCTACAATGGCATCAGGTTTTGCTGAAACAAATTGTCTAGCTATTTGAGCGGCAGTGGCACTACTTCCTTGTGCACTTTTATATTGTACCGTTAAGTTTTCGTTTAACTTATAGCCATTATCTATCAATTCATCTTTCACGCCATCACGGATTTGATCTAATGATGGATGTTCAACGATTGCTGTAATTGCTACATGTTTAATCTTATCAGCGAAACTAAGCTGCGGGATAAATAGCATTATTATCAAAAAAATAAAGCGCTTCATAAAATACACTCACAAACTAGTACATTAGTTCAATTCTAACCTTATTAATATAAAATGTTAAGTTGTATTTTATTCAAATGATAAATATCGTTAATCAACGCTCTCGTTTGCAAATAAAATTGATTGTGAAATTAATAATATTGATAAAACTTAGCTTAAAACTATCACTGTCAATTAATACTGTTATTGCGCAAATATAAAAGGATTTATGCCACTTTTAGCAAATCCTTCTTCTTCTGTTTTGATATCTAAGATCAATGAAGCGATATCATCTGCAATAATTTCAATACGAGGATCTTTATCTTGATCTAGAATTTTTAGATAACTATGGCAAGCATCACAACATTCTGTTTTTGTTGCAGATAGCTCTTTATCCAATGAAAAATATTGAATGTCTTGCATATTATCACAACAAGTACACTTTATTCGAGGTACGTACCATTCACTTTCACATAAGCTACAGTGTAAATAACGTAACCCATTGTTACTTCCAAGTTGAATAATACTGGCAACGGGCATACTATTACACACTGGGCATAACCAGTTTTTATCTGTGCTCTCTGCGATAGCCTTACCTTTGATTTTACTTGCTAGCTGGCTATAGTAAACCGATAATGCTGACCAAATAAACATAGCTTCATTACCCTCTACACAATTAAATTCACCCTTAATTAAATGGTTTGCTTTATCTTGTAGTTGTTCTGAACTATTTTGTCTGAGTTGTTCTATCACTAATCGAATTTGTTCTGTGGTTGCGGTAACTGAACTTAATAGGTCGCTTAAATATGTCTGCCAAAAAGTGGATAAAGTAAAGTTATATAAACTTAAAGGTGGGTGTTGACCATCAAGGATATTAGGTAAATCTATATTCAATGGTTTCTGTTTTACAATATTGGCTTGTACTTCAGCAATTGTGGCACAAAATTTCAAATATTCACTAAATGGACTACTTGTTGCCAGATCTTTTAAACGTTCCGCGCGATGAATATATAGTGTTTTCGGAGATGGATAAAAGAGTAGTGGGATTTGTCGAATAACTGAATTTGTTGTTTGTTGTTCGAGTTGCTCTTGTGGGATGATTTTTATACTCATTATTGATTACCGTTTACTATCGTTTTATCCATAATTTTTCATAATTAAATGTTATCGGTTAATTGAAATTAACGATAACATTTATTTGATGTAATGAGTTATTACGCTGGTTTATGCTCTACTTTTGTTGTTTGTTCTGTTTCTGCTTCGGTATTAGCATTAAGTTCTTTCTGATATATTTTTGCCATTTCTTCTTCATACCATGCAGAATGGTTTTTACGAGCCCAAGCACGTGATACATAACCTGTTATCATGCCTTTAATTGATCCTTTAACCCAAAGAGCCATATAAGCATGGCCAATAGCGAGTAAAATTAATCCTATTGCAGCAAGCGAGTGGAAGAATATCGCGATACGGACAATTTGAACTGGAAAATAGTCAGAAACATACCTACGCCACATGATCATTCCGGTGATAAATAACACAGATATTAAGCTCATAATACACCAGAATAAAAACTTCTGACCAACATTGTATTTACCAATTGGAATACCTTCTTCTTTACCCATAATTACATGCTTAAAGTTCTTTATCCATACAATATCCGCTTTATTTGGAATATTATGGTGTGCAAGTTTCAAGAACATAAACATTAATAGTACGAACACAACACAGCCAATCATTGGATGCAATGCTCTAACTAATTGAGGGGTTCCGAGTACTAAACCAAACAGTTTAATTGATGGAAAAAATAAAAATAGGCCAGATAGTGCGGTTAGAATAAAAAGACACACCATACACCAATGACAAAAGCGAACAATAAGTGGTGTTCTTAATATCATGTCTTTTTTATTCATGACGATTCTCCTGTTGTGCTGAATTAGTGCTATTTTTACGTTCAAAAATTGGTAATCCTAGACGTTTTCTAGCTTGTTTATCAGCTTCTTTTTCATGCTCTATATCTTCTTCATCAACTTCAATTGCACCAACTCCCATATAATGGAATAGTAGGCCTCCAAATGTTGCAATGAATGCAGCTGCGGATAACGGTTTCCATGCACCTTTCCAGAATTTAACAATTTCACTAATGTGAGGATCTTTTGGTAAACCATGATATAGTTCTGGTTGATCAGCATGATGTAAAACATACATTACATGAGTACCGCCAACACCTTGAGGATCGTAAAGACCAGCCTGTTCAAAACCACGTTTTTTAAGATCCTCAATACGATGTTCTGCATGACGAATCATATCTTGCTTTGTACCAAAATGAATTGCTCCTGTTGGACAAGTTTTGACACAGGCAGGCTCTTGTCCCACTGAAACGCGATCAACACATAATGTACATTTGTACGAGTGATTATCCTCTTTACTGACTCGTGGAATATTAAATGGACAGCCAGCAATACAGTAACCGCAACCAATGCAGTGTTCTGATTGAAAATCTACAATACCATTTGCATATTGAATGATTGCACCTTCTGATGGGCAGGCTTTTAGACAACCTGGATCAGAACAGTGCATACAACCATCTTTACGAATCAGCCATTCAAATTTACCGTTTACTTCGACTTCAGAATAACGCATTACTGTCCAAGCTTTAGGCTCTAAGTCTGCTGGGTTATCATAAACACCAACAGTATGACCGATTTTTGCACGTAGATCATTCCATTCGCTACATGCAACTTGGCAAGCTTTACAGCCGATGCAGGTAGTCACATCAATCAGTTTTGCCACTTCCTGTTGATAATCTCGAACTCGAGGAGCTGGAGTTAAAGCATTCGTTGCTGAGCGGCGGATAATATCTTGAGTTTGTAATGACATATCTTTTATTCTCCCTAACTTATGCCGCTGTAGTTACTTTTTCGATATTCACTAAGAAAGATTTGTATTCCGGTGTTTGCGAATTAGCATCACCTAAATGAGGAGTTAATTCGTTAACTAAAAATCCTTTCTTTGTCTGCCCAGTAAAACCCCATACGATTGGAATTCCAATAGTTTCAACTTCTTTACCATCAACGGTTAGTGTAGGAAGGCGCTTAGTCACAACCGCTTTTGCTTTGATGTAACCGCGGTATGACGTTACTTTAACGGTATCACCAAGCTTTATTCCTTTTTTATTTGCTAAATTCTCACTTAGCTCAATAAATTGTTCAGGTTGTGAAATAGCGGCCAACCTTGCATGTTGTGTCCAAAAATGGAAATGCTCTGTTATGCTGTAAGTTGTTCCGACATAAGGGAATTGGCTGGCATCTCCTAAGCGAGCCAAGTCTTCTTTAAATGCACGAGCTACCGGATTGTTGATCTGGTTAGGATGTAATGGGTTATTGGTAATTGGTGTTTCAAAAGGTTCATAATGTTCTGGGAATGGCCCATCGACTAGCCGATTCAAACAAAATAGTCCGCCTAAACCATCATTATTCATAATGAAAGCTCCTGCGCCAGAACTTGGCGATAATGTTGCGGTGAAATCGGCAACGTCATTACCATCCCAACTTGAACCATTCCATTTTACTAAGACTCGTTTAGGATCCCATGGTTGACCATTTTCATCAGCAGAGGCTCGATTATAAAGTATGCGTCGATTCATTGGCCATGCCCAAGCCCAGCCAGCATGAATACCTTTACCAGATGGATCGCTTGGATCGCGCCGTGCCATTAGGTTACCCTGCTCTGTCCAAGAGCCGCAGAATATCCAAATCCCTGATGATGTTGTACCATCTGCTTTTAATTGAGAAAATCCACTTAATAATTGTCCTTTTTTAAGAATAATATTGCCATTCGCATCAGTCATATCTGCCAGTGCTCGGCCATTACATTCTTTTGCTAGCTCTTCAGCGGATGGTCCTTCAGGATCTTGATAATCCCACGATAAATTATTAATTGGTTCGTGATAAGCACCACCTTCTTCTTCATAAAGTTCTTTGATTCTTAAATAAATGCGAGCAATAATCTCTGGATCATAAAGTGAATCATAAGGTGGTCTTGCAGCTGCCCAGTGCCATTGCAATAAACGTGATGAGTTAACGATTGTACCGTTTTCTTCAGCAAAACAGTTAGCAGGTAGTCTAAATACTTCAGTTTGAATTTTGCTTGGATCTACATCATTTGATTCGCCATGATTTTTCCAAAATTCAGCCGTTTCTGTTGGCATTGGATCAATGTTAACCAGAAATTTTAGCTTAGATAATCCTTCACGAATGCTATTTTTATCTGGTAGCGCAGCAAGCGGGTTAAAACCTTGACAAATAAAGCCATTGGCTTGACCATCACGCATCATTTTGCTGAATCTTAAAACATCATAGGTTTTATCCCATTTCGGTAACCAATCAAATCCCCAATTATTGTCAATAGTGGATTTATCACCATACATTGTTTTCATGAAGCTGATAAAAAATTTAGGGTAATTCCCCCAGAAATTAACTTCATTAGGACCGAGTGGTTTTGGTGTTTTTTCATCTAAATATTGTTGAAGTGAAACTTGAGAATCTTTAGGGAGTTCAAGATAGGCAGGCAAACGATTGGATAATAAACCAACATCGGTTAAGCCTTGAATATTCGAATGTCCACGTAGGGCATTAATGCCGCCACCCATCATACCAATATTACCTAAAATTAGCTGGATCATCGCAGCCGTACGAATAATTTGTGTACCGTAGCTATGTTGTGTCCAACCTAATGCATATAAAAAGGTTGCAGCTCTGTCATTTGTTTTGGTACTCGCTAAGGATCGGCAAACATGTAAAAATCCTTCAATAGGACTGCCAGTTACTTTATTAACCATTTCAGGTGTATAGCGACTTACGTGCTGTTTGAGTAGATTCCAAACACAACGAGGATGATTTAATGTTTTATCACGAAGTGCAAAACCATTTTCATCTTTTTGATATGCCCAACTGGTTTGATCATATTGTTTGGTTGTTGCATTATAGCCACTAAAAAGTCCACTGTTTGCATCAAAATTAAAATCATCACGAATAATTAAACTAGCATTACTGTGAGTGACTAAATAATCATAATTTACTTCATTATGTGTAATAAGATAATTAATGATACCGAGTAGAAACGCAATATCCGATCCTGCTCTAATCGGCACATAATGATCAGCGACAGAAGCGGTTCGGTGAAAACGTGGATCAATGGCAATCAATTCTGCGCCGTTAGTAATTTTCGCTTCAATCGCCCATTTAAAGCCAACAGGATGTGCTTCTGCGGCGTTCCCTCCCATAACAATAACAACATTGGCATTTTTAATGTCATTCCAATTGTTGGTCATTGCTCCTCGTCCATAAGTCGCTGCTAAGCTTGATACTGATGGGCCATGACAAACTCTTGCTTGGGTTTCAAGGCTTAACATACCTAATGAACGTGCCACTTTAAATGCTAACCAACCTGTTTCATTGCTAGCGGCAGAAGTAACAAGCCAGCCTGTTGTTGTCCAACGGTTTACTGTTGTACCTTGTTCATTTTTTTCAATAAAATTTTTGTCACGATCTTCTTTCATCAAACGGGCAATGCGATCAATCGCTTCATCCCAACTAATACGTTGCCATTTATCCGAGCCAGGTGCACGATATTCTGGATATTTAACGCGTTGTTCACTTTTGATGTAGTCAAGTACTCCTGCACCTTTTGGACAAAGCGAGCCGCGACTAACAGGATGGTCAGGATCACCCTCTACATGAAATATTGATGATTCGGCATTTTTGGCGCCATCTCCTCGGCTATAAAGCAACATTCCACATCCAACAGAACAATACGTACAGTTATTGCGGGTTTCTTTTGATTTTAGTAATTTAAATTGGCGTGTTTGTGCAAGCGCTACATTCGGCATTAAACCCAGTGTAGCTACAGTTGTTCCTGCCATGCCACCAGCACAGATCTTAAAGAACTGCCTACGGTTAAATAGCATATAGACTCCTTAGAAAGCAGACATTACATTATTAAATTTATTGTATTGGAGGCGATAAATATCCTTATTGCTATTAATAATAATCGTTTATTGAACAGAAATAAAGGGAAAAACAAATAGTAATTGTTAAAATTTGATGTTTGTCAAAAAATAAATTGATGTATATATTTGATACGATGAATATAAGAAAAAGAAAGGTTATATCCTAATGAAAAAGCTTTAGGAATACATAATGGTTAAGCATATTTATCGCTACTTATTTAATAGTGTATCAAATAAAAATAATTATATATTCCTAAAAACAATACATTTTTAATCTTTTATTAATGGATTGATTTCATCAATAGTTTGCATGACTCGCGCGGTAATTAAAGGTTTAAGTATTTTGTTCATAGCTTCAATTTTTGGTAAATTGGCTTCATCTTTATCATCTAAGTAGCCCTGTTCACGTAGCGATGCGACTAATATTGAAAATACGCCTTTGTCAAAAAATTCAGGCGCATTAATACCGTGTAAAACAGACAATCTTTCAGCAATTAATCTACCTTCTTTTTCCAAAGTAGCACGACTGATAGATGGATCTTTTTGTAACAAAGAGAATGCAATCATGTAGCGCTGCAATGTATCTTTCGATGATGAAGCAAGTAATTGCAATCCTAAAATTTTTAAATAGTTTAACGTTAATTTATTTGATGAATAACTGATTAAATTTAGTTCAACATAAGTTGTAATTATATTATTCACATATTCAGTGAGCTGTTCATCATTGTGATAAAGAAATAATTCCGATTTTATCAATGGGAAAAGTAATTTTACTTGTTCAATGACCTCTTGTGATGAAATTCTATTATGCTTTAACAATATTCTGGCTACTATTGCAGGAATAATGAGTAAATGTTGGATATTATTACGGTAATAGGTCATTAATACTGCTTGTTCGGGTGTTAGACCAACCATTTCACCTACTTCATCTGTTGTGATAATAAATTTTCCCATCTGTTTTGCATGTTCAAACAGCTCTTCCGGAGTTTGATCTGGGATAGTAACTAAATGAGAATAAGGTACTTTGTGTAATAATTTTATGAGATAATCAATATGTTCAATTAATCTAACTTTCGTTAATGCACACTGATCTGCTGCTAATAATATTGAGCTACATAAATTCATTGCATTAATTGCTGCTGATGAGTTAATGCGTTCCATTATCTCCTTGGCAAGTAAGTTGGTTGTTGGTGTTAACCAGTTCGGGCGTTGAGAGCCTGTTGGTTCAATCTCGTCACGCCAATCAGGGATATGTTGATTTAAAAATTGATTTAATGGGATGGGTTGCCCAAAATTAACATAACCAAAACCTAATTTTTTTAGTTTAAAAAAGGCTTTAATGGTGCTCAATAAACTCTCTTTTTCTTTTTTAGCTCCTCGCAATTCATTTGCATAAGTTGCAACTTCTAAAACATGCTCATAACCAATATAAACAGGTACAACCGTAATTGGTCTGCTATCGCCACGTAATAAGGTCTGTACTGTTATTGTTAACATGCCTGTTTTAGGATCGAGTAATCGTCCTGTACGAGAGCGACCTCCTTCAATAAAATATTCAACAGAATAACCACGAATAAATAGTTCAGCTAAATATTCACGAAAAACAGCAGTATAAAGTTTATTTCCTCGAAATGAACGGCGAATGAAAAAAGCACCTAAATGTCGAAAAATGGAACCAGCTGGCCAGAAATTTAGATTAATACCTGCAGCAATATGTGGAGGGACTAATCCTTGACGATAAAGAACATAGGATAATAACAAGTAATCCATATGACTACGATGGCAAGGTGCATAAACAATCTCATGCCCGTTTTGTGCTAACTCACGAATTGGTTCCGCATTGGTAACTTTTAATCCTTGGTAAAGTTTATGCCATGCCCAAGTCAGAATAAAATCTGTTACTCTGAGCATACGATAAGAAAAATTAGCTGCAATTTCATTTAAAATGGATAAGGCATTTTTTTCAGCTTTATCAAGATTAATATTTTTACTTTTTGCTTCTTCTTGTATGGCTTCTGAAATATTTGGATTATGTAATAATTTATTAAGCATTTCTTGTCGAACGGGCAGTTTTGGCCCAACCGATGCTGTTCTTTGTTTAGCAAAATGAATTCGAGCAACACGTGATAATTTGTGTGCTAACGTTGAAATATCTTGTTTATTGTCAAGTAGGAGCGTTTTAAATGAAACTGTTCGAGAAAAGTGAGTATAACAATCTCGCCCAGAAACAATTATTTTATATAACTTATACGTAGCTCCCACCACTTGTAGTGATGGCATTTTTTTGCCTTCTTTATCTGGTCTTCGCCCAAACATTACCGAAACAGGTAACATTTGGATATCTAGATCATGATTTTGCTGATGTGCAGAAATATAGTCTCTTAAAATTTCAATGGCTTTAGTTTGTTGTCGATAAGAGGCAAAAATGCCCGGTCCTTTATCAATGTAGATATACGACGGTACGATTTTTCCATTAATTTCAATGCCTGTCAGGGGATCAGGTAAATGATATTTTAAACAAAGAGATCTAACGACCATCAAATCAATTTGCGAGTTATAAGGAAGTACGTATAAAATAGGTTTACTTGAAACCAGATTTAGTTCTGTTATTGGATCGGTAGGAATCGGTTTGCTTTTAACAAAAAGTTTGACTAAGATTTGGATAATAAAAAAATAGACTTTAGTCCACCATGAAAACATAAAAAAATAAACCTCAGACTTTTACATTATTGATATACTTAAATAAGTTTAATTATAATTTTATAAAGCTAAAACGTTTTTTTTAAAATAAAAAGATTGCATAAGTATATACTTTTTATTAATTAATTGTTAGTAATTTTGCACATTATTCAGACCATGCAATTTACTGAATGTAATTAATTTTTAACAAAATATAAGCTTATTGTAAAGGATTATTAATCTCAACTCTACAAATCTCTTTAGTATTCTTTTCAGAAAAAATATTGAACAATATTAAATTCAACTACCCATGTAACTAGGCATAAATCATTATCTAAACCAAACTCACTTTGCCTTATAAATATGACGATTTATTGTATTCGTAATGATGTTTACTTAACCAGTATTTTTTATTGATTAGATTGAATTACAAACTTTTATTAAGCTTTACTTTTATACAAGACATCTAAAATATATCGTAACTCTTTAACATCTAATTGACCTGGCGCTGATGCATTTTTAGCTGCACCAAATGTCATTGAAGATCCAAAGGTTATTCCAGCCAAGCGACTGATAGCGCCAAGACCCGCCATCGACATAGTAATAATAGGTTTTTCAGCGTAGTTTTCGTTCATTTCGGTTGTTGCAGCAAGTAATGTTAAAACATCATCCGTTGTTTTTGGCATAACTGCAATTTTTGGAATGTCAGCACCTAAATCTTGCATTTTTCGTAATCGGTAGATGATATCGCTTTTAGGAGGTGTTTTGTCAAAATCGTGATTGGATGCTACTACAAAAACATTTTGCTTATGGGCAACATGAATCATCTCTTTTACATAATCATCACCAATAAACACCTCAACATCAATAAGATCGATTAAACCACTATGCACCATTTGTTTATTTAACTCTATATATGAGGTTAATGGCCAAGGTTTCACGCCACCTTCGTTTGCGGTTCTGAAAGTAAATAAGATCGGCTTATTAGGTAAAAATTCTCGAATTTGTTTTGCTGCTTGTTTTACAGCATTGATATCGTCAACTTGAGTAAAGTGATCAACACGCCACTCTAAAACATCAAAATCGATTGATTGTAAAAACTTTATTTCGTCAAGTAGTTCTGCTTCGGTTTTACCGACAACAGGAACGATAATTTTAGGTGCGCCTGAACCTATTTCAAGTCCTTTAATATTAATGGTTTTCATTTTATATCCTGTTAGTAAAAAATCATATTAATTCAAACTAGTTAAATAAATTTTATCACCAATTATGGTAGTGGTATTTAAGTCTAAAAAACAAGTTTAATTATCTATTAATCATTAAATCCCATTTTTTCTTTTACATATTCAATCGGAGCTTCTTCGCCAGTCCAAATTTTAATTTGTGCAGCACCTTGCCATAGCATCATGCCAATACCATTTAGTATCTTACAACCTTGTTGCTCTGCTATTTCAAGTAATTTTGTTTTTCTAGGACTATAAATACAATCAGTTACCACAAGATCAGCTCTTAGCATCGTTGGATCGGTTATTAAACTTTGGCCTTCTAATGGTTTCATACCTACGCCAGTAGCATTACAAAGTACGACACTTTCGGCAATCTCTTTACGTAATTGCTCTTTATCATCAAGATCCGTCACATAAACTTTACATTGAGTATTTTTGTTTAATTTTTTTGCTACTGCTTCGATTTTTTGGTAACACTCGTCTTTTTGGTTAAATATGGCAATCTCTTTTACACCATCTAATGCCGCTTGTACAACAATCGCTGTTGCCGCACCGCCCGCCCCCATAATTGTCATTTTTTTACCAATAACCTCAACGCCAGCCTCTTTGAGCATACGCATATAGCCTATACCATCGGTGTTGTAACCTGTTAGCACGCCATTGTCATTTGAAATTGTGTTACAAGCGCCGCTCATTTCGACCGCTGGGGTTAATTTATCTAAATATTGGCAAACCAATTGCTTATTCGGCATCGAAACGGCACTTCCACGCAGCCCTAATGCTCGTAAACCTTTTATTGCGTCGGGTAATTTTTCTTGATCTACTTCGAAAGCTAAATATACATAAGGTACATTCAATTTAGAATAGATTGTATTTTGCATTTGTGGCGATAAACTGTGGCGGATTGGGTAGGCCATTAATCCGATTAATAAAAAATGACCGTCGATATTATCTCTCATTGAAATTCTCCAAAATAACCTTATTGATACGCAACGTTTTATAAAATAGATATTTTTATACAAATTGTGTAAGTCATGCGCAAATATTTTCAATATACATTATAGCGCGTTTAATGAGTGATTTTGACAGGGATAGTTCATCATTACAACATTCAATTTAACTAGTTATTTAAATAATGGTTTTAATAATGACACAAGATCAATTTTTATAAACCCCATTAATAAATGATAATTACGTGCTTGGTAAAGTCATTCTTTTCTATCTTTTATTTTTTTATGTCATGGTAACGTTGCATATATCATTGATAATGATTTTTTTATGTTTTTAGGTGAGTTTGCGTCATGATGAAGATTAAGTAAATTGGTTATCATGCCTCAATTATGGTGGTATGCTTCTTTCAGTTGTTCATTACTGGTATTAATATTTGGCATATCTTTCTTCTTAATTAAAAATTTAATTCATATAAAATATAAATTCTATGTAATTTTTAAATTAGCCTAAGTATGATTTGTCATGATATTTGTATAAATATTTATTGTTTAAATTAAAGTGATAATGTTCACTTAGTAAATTAAAAAAGGAATTTTTATTAAAATGGGATCTATATCAAAAAAATAAAAATCAGTAGATTAAAAGGGATGTTGCACAAATATAAGACAATATGTTGATTTTATTTTTAATTAAAATATTTTTAGAAATGTTGCAAATTTGTTCAAAAGTCAACATGTTTTGCGTTAACGTTATTTACAATCTATGTATTACGCTATCAATTGCACTTTCCATATCTATAGCCTAAAATGTTAAACTTTGCTTCTTAACCCAGAATCTTCTTATGAATACAGTGCTTGATTTGTTCTCGTCCATAAATGCAGTTGTGGTCGCGGTAATTTGTATGTTAATTTTGTCTCTTTGCCGTGTTCATGTGGTAATCAGCTTAATTATTGGTGCATTTGTCGGTGGATTATTTAGCCATTTATCGTTGAAAGAAACGATCGATGCCTTTAATACTGGTATTAGTAATGGTGCCAATATTGCGCTTTCTTATGCTATGCTCGGCGCTTTTGCTGTGGCGATCTCAAAATCAGGCTTACCTGAATTATTAGCAGACAAGGCGATAAAACAGCTTACAACCAGTAGTGCCAAAAAGCGTATTAAATGGTTATTAATTATCATTATTGCACTAGTTAGTATTTCGTCACAAAACATTATTCCTATACATATCGCTTTTATTCCTCTCTTAATTCCGCCACTTTTATATGTAATGTCGCGGTTGCAATTAGATAGAAGAATGATTGCTTGTATTATGACCTTTGGTCTTATTACACCTTATATGTTCTTACCAGTTGGTTTTGGTAATATCTTTTTAAATCAAATATTATTAAAAAATATTATTTCATCGGGTATGGATGTCAGTCATGTTAATGTCATGCATGCGATGGCGATTCCAGCATTGGGCATGTTTGTTGGCTTATTATGGGCTATTTTTGTCAGTTACCGCAAACCAAGAGAATATAAAATCATTCGTGAAGAAACCAATTTAGACGCACTAAACAATGTGAATAAGCGTTCACTTATTGTTTCGTTATTAGCGATTGTTTTATCGTTCACGATTCAACTTTACACAGGATCAATGATTTTAGGCGCATTAGTTGGTTTTATTTGCTTTATTGTATCAGGCTCTATTAAATGGGGTGAAGCAGACGGCGTATTTACCGATGGCATCAAAATGATGGCAATGATTGGTTTTGTGATGATTTCAGCTCAAGGCTTTGCCGAAGTTTTAAAACAGACTCACGAAATTGAACCTTTAGTTATCAATAGTGCTGAGTTGTTTGCAGGCAATAAAGTTATTGCTTCATTTATGATGATGCTCGTTGGACTGGTTATTACCTTAGGTATTGGCTCTTCGTTTTCAACTGTACCAATTATTGCCGCTATTTATGTACCGCTTTGTGTGCAACTTGGTTTTTCTCCTATTGCTACTGTGTGTTTGATCGGCGCATCTGGAGCGATTGGTGATGCGGGTTCTCCACCTTCCGATACCATTTTAGCAACATCAGCAGGTTTAAATAGCGATGGTCAGCATGATCATATCCGTGATAGTGTTATTCCAACATTCACCCACTTTAATATTCCATTATTTATTGCGGGTTGGGTTGGATCATTAATTTTATAATCATTTAGGTAGATGAGTTAAGGTCATTATTAGTTATGAATAAAAAGTTACACTCAAATATTCGAGCTATTTGTGCGCAAGCGATTTTTAATGTACTTGAAGATGGGCAATCGCTAAGTACGGCCTTAACGTTATCGAGCCATAAAATAGCGGAAAAAGATCGCGCATTAGTACAAGAGATCTGTTTTGGTGTGATGCGAGTTTTGCCTGAACTTAACTTTTATATTCATACTTTGATGAGTAAAGTACTTACTGGCAAAAATCGAGTTCTTCACTATTTATTGTTAGTGGGTATTTACCAAATTTTATATACCCGAATACCTGAGCATGCTGCAGTAGGCGAAACGGTTAATGCAGTAAATGAGTTAAAAAAGTCAGCGCTCAAAGGGGTAGTAAATGGTGTATTGCGTGAATTTTTACGCCAACAGGCATCATTACAGCAAAAATTTATACAGGATAAGAAACAACAGACAAGTCAAACCTTGCACCCAAGTTGGTTACTTAACCGTCTTAAGCTAGCTTATCCACAGCAATGGCAAAATATTATTAATGCAAATAATCAAAAACCACCAATGTGGTTACGAGTTAATCTTAATCACTATTCTGTCAGTGAGTACCAACAATTATTGGCTGAACAGCAAATTGAGTCAGAAGCTTTTGCTGATTTGCCTTGTGCAATCCGGTTATTGTCACCAGTGAATGTAACGAAATTACCTTATTTTGCTGAGGGAGCGGTTACTGTACAGGATCTATCAGCACAGTATGCTGCATATTTACTAGCACCAAAAAATGGTGAGCAAATTTTGGATATGTGTGCCGCTCCAGGTGGTAAAACAACCCATATTTTAGAAATTGCTCCGAAAGCGAATTTATTAGCGGTAGATGTTGATGCGAGTCGTGCCAAACGTATTGAAGAAAATCTGGCTCGCTTAAAACAAGTAGCAGAAGTTAAAGTAGGTGATGGGCTTACTCCTGAAAAATGGTGCTCAGGCAGACAGTTTGACCGAATTTTACTTGATTCACCATGCTCGGCAACCGGCGTGATTCGTCGTCATCCTGATATTAAGTGGTTACGTCGTGATAGCGATATTGCGCAATTAACTGAGTTACAACACGCTATTTTAACTAATATTTGGTCATATTTAAAAGCAGATGGCACTTTAGTTTATGCCACCTGTTCAATCTTACCCGATGAAAACAAATTTCAAATTGAGCGTTTTTTAAAAGAAAACAGCAATGCTCAACTCGTGGGTGACATGAAACAATTTTTACCAACCGCACAAGGTGGTGATGGTTTTTTCTATGCTGTTTTAAAAAAGAGTAATTAGTACATTTAAAAATGTCATGCTCTATTAAAAATGATTAACCCATTATCGTTGCTCTACTTACTGTAATTTTTAATCAATTGAGCTAATTGCTTACTGTGCTGTGATGCTTTTGCTTTTATCGTCGCTTTTTCTCCTTCAATAACAGGTGATACACCATATAAAAGTATTGGAGGAAGATATTTCATTTGTGTGTAGAGTGCTGAAACTTTAACGGATTCAAGTAAATTAGTTATTAATTCAGAGCTATATTTTTGGTAATTCTCCTCTACTTGTCCTACTGTTAAGCTTTGTAATAACTTTTTATCTTTTAATTTGTCTCCCTGCGAGCCATAAGCAAATTGGTAGGTTAATACCTCATCAAACCATAATTTAAGTATTGCTGGCATATTAAACCAATACATAGGGTATTGTAGTACGATAAGATCATGTCTAAGTAAAGCGGCTTGTTCTTCTTGTACATTTATTTTGTAATCTGGATAAAGCTGGTGAATATTACGAATTTCTAAATCAGTAATATGTTCTTGCAATGATTCTATGATGGTTTTGTTGGCAATAGATTGTTCAATATTGGGATGACCTAACACGATTAATGTCATGATAATTCCTTTTTAATTTATGCTATAAAAATTTGAGTTACTATAATTAGTTTATTCCTTAATGACGTTATGGCAATATCTATCAAATTAGATAGTTATAAAAAAATAGTTAGGTAAGTTAAATGGAACAAGACAAACAAAGACTTTCAAAAATTTATAAAAATAAAACGTATTATTGTCCTATCAGTCTAGCAATGGATTTAGTTGGTGGAAAATGGAAAGGTGTAATACTTTACTATTTACTTTCTGGAGAAAAAAGATTTAGCGAACTAAAAATAGTGATCCCTGAAATTACCGATATGACCTTAAGTATTCAACTAAAAAAACTTGAAGATGATGGTTTAATTACTCGCACAGTTTTTGGCGATAAGCCTCCGTTAAAAGTGTTATATAAATTAACGTCACTCGGTGAACGAATTGGTCCTGCATTAGAACAACTTTGTTTGTGGGGATTAACTGTATAGTGTTAAATGATTATATCAGTATATGTTTAAAGCTTTTTCGAAGATCGATGTTTGAATATAAAATTAATTTTTTGTGATAATTCTTATATAGTTAATATTAATTTAAGTATGACCAATATTATTATATTTAGGAAATCGATACTCTTCTGGAATGCTATCTAATTCAAAATATTCATCTGAATAAGCTTTTTGCATGGTAAAAATTAAACTTAATAACAAAAAAACAGTACTATTTTACATCTCATTGCAACTCCTTATTTAAAAGAAACAGAATTAAAAATTTTTGCTCTATTTATTTTCTGAAAAATTGCTCGTCGTTCAGTATAATTATCAGCTTTCTTATTAATTATTTGTATTATCTTATTAACATTTTCGACTTAGTTTACTTCATCTACTTTTTATATAACTTACGGTTTATCCATAGATAACCGTTTGATGATAATAAATAATTTTCAGCAACAACTAAATTAGGATTTGCAAGAAAAACATTTATTTTAAATGTTTCTCTTGTCGTTTAAGATTTATTTTATTAATCAGAAATACAAGCATCAATAGCAGAACAGTGAAGCCATTTTTTAATTATCTTATTTTTTTTTGTTGTATATTCGATCTCATAAAAATTATTTTTATAATTTAATAATTCGATTTTATCCTCCCTAATTAAATATATTTTTGTTTTATTATTTAAATTTGGAGAATCATATAGATAACTCTTATCCACTTTAAGCTTAAATCCATATTCTTCGGGCAGATATTGAGTTAAAAGGAAACGATTTATACAATTATTAATATCTGTTGAAGTATAAAACGTGTTGCAAAATTTTGAAGCATATTTCTCTGTTAATAGATTGAAATAGATATTATGCTGTTTTTGCTCTGGAATTTCAGT
Organism: Gilliamella sp. wkB7; assembly: GCF_001693435.1. Lineage (NCBI taxonomy): Bacteria > Pseudomonadati > Pseudomonadota > Gammaproteobacteria > Orbales > Orbaceae > Gilliamella > Gilliamella sp. wkB7. Next base: position 1,377,173 of record NZ_CM004509.1, on the reverse strand, counting down.
GATGTATTGTTGTAATTCAATATTTACTGGTATCTTCTTATGATATATCAATAAAATTAATTCATTAATAAAAGAATTTTGTTCGCTAAGTAAACATGATGGATAACTGAATTTATCCTCCTGACCAAAGCGGTAAACATCAAGATTAGCGCTTACCCATTTACATTTTTTATACAACTCACTTTCCCATTCCTCCTGAAAAATATCAATATTTTTTTTTAAAAGAATTTGAGATAATTTATCTATTATAACTGAATTATATTTTATATTATTATCCATATCAATGAACATGCTATCTATTGGACTAACATCACTAAAAACATTGTTACTCATAAATATTAATATAAATAGTAGAACTTTCTTCATTACTATAATCCTTTTTCGAAAAATTTAGCTTCATCTTCTCTTCTTTTAATAATCCCTTTTTATTTTCTTGATTTACCCATAATCCTTTCATCGATCTAAATAAACCAGGAATATCTTTAAGCTCATTATTTCATAATCGACAAGTTATTATCTGCAAAAAGTAATTAGACCATGTTTCGGTATTCTTTTCTTAGTTAATTTTATGTTTACCATTCATTAATAGCTAACACATTATTTTATAATATTAATTAGCTAATTGATGTAATGAATGGTGCCTCATCGCTAAATAAAATTATTACTTCAATACTTTTTACCATTTTTTCTCTCTATCAAGATATTTTATCAACCCCTCTTTCGTTGAAAATTCACAACGTCTATCGGTTTCAAAATCATCAATACAAGGAATTTTCGATAAACTGTTATCATCCCCTATAAAAAATAACGCTCTTAATATACCATCATCTTCTATATATAAAGGTAATTCAGTAATGCGATAACTGTACGATTTGTTTGGCGTTAAAGTATCTTTAAGTAACATATAAATATATTTGTCACCTGTTTTTTTATCAGCATATTCAAAAGCGCTTACTAGCTCCCGATTACCATATTGATATGTATAAAGTTCGTACGCTTTATTCAATTCTTTATTATTATTTGTTAAAAAATACACCTCTAAATTACGCCTTCCGTCTTCAAAAGTATTACTAAGAAACATCGCTGTTCCTTTATGGCCTTTATATTCAACATTAATTGGAGGATGGGCAATATTATTATATTTAGGAAATCGATATTCTTCTGGAATGCTATCTAATTCAAAATATTCATCTGAATAAGCATTTGGCATGTTAAAAATTAAACTTAATAACATAAACAGTACTATTTTATATCTCATTGCTACTCCTTATTTGAAAGAAACAGAATTAAAAATTTTTGCTCTATTTAGTTTTCCTAACCAACAATTTTATATTCTGTTTTCATCCTTGACCTATTTGTATCGAGATTGAGTGTTGTTATCATCCAATTTTGTTCATGATGATATGCCAACAATGATTTGACTGTGCTATTAAATAAGTTATTACCTAGAAAAGTAATTGCTCCAAATTTCGCTATTCTTTTCTCGGTTAATTTTATTTTCACCATTCAATAGCTAAAATTTATATGAATTATTAAGATATTTTATCAATCCCTCTTTCGTTGAAAATTCACAACGTTCATCGGTTTCAACATTATCAATACAAGTAATTTTTGATAAACTGTTATTATCCCCTATAAAAAACAACGCTCTTAATATACCATCATCTTCTATATATAAAGGTAATTCAGTAATGCTATAACTGTACAATTTGTTTGGTGTTATAGTATCTTTAAGCAACATATAAATATATTTGTCACCTGTTTTTTTATCAACATACTCAAAAGCGCTTACTAGTTCTTCATCACCATATTGATATGTATAAAGTTCGTACGCTTTATTCAATTCTTTATTATTATTTGTTAAAAAATACACCTCTAAATTACGCCTTCCGTCTTCAAAAGTATTACTAAGAAATATCGCTGTTCCTTTATGGCCTTTATATTCAACATTAATTGGAGGATGGGCAATATTATTATATTTAGGAAATCGATATTCTTCTGGAATGCTACCTAATTCAAAATATTCATCTGAATAAGCATTTGACATGGTAAAAATTAAACTTAATAACATAAACAGTACTATTTTATATCTCATTGCTACTCCTTATTTGAAAGAAACAGAATTAAAAACTTTTGCTTTATTTATTTTCTCAAAATTTGCTCGTCGTTGGGCTTTAGATTTAGTCCCCGCATTGATTTTTTTGTTACATTATCAACATGTTAGCATTTGTTATCTCCATCCGCTTAAAATCAAATTAATCCCAACAACTCACTTTTTACGCTTTCACTATTTATGACTAACCAACCACGGATAGGAACATTATTTTTATCAAGAGTATGCTCTATAAAAAGCCATAATATACCATCTTTAACCACTTCTCGATGACTCAACTTTTTAAATACTCCATTATTAATATTAAGTAATAATGGTGTATCTAATACAACCATTTTATTGTATTTTTTTCTCGAGAAATTCTTTCAAGGCAATCAAACCAAATTTTTGTGTTTTCCTTTGGTAAAGGAATGGTGGGTTTACCATCCCTAATCACTTCAGTTAACTCAACAATCCGCATAATTTGCAATCTTTTTTTGAAAAATTTTTTAATTTAAATTAGATAGATAAATTATTAATGACAGTAATAAATTAACGCAATACCAGTTAAAAATTGATTTCCAAGCGGCAGCAAAAAAGGTTGAATAGAATTTATACGTTACGGATTTTGTATAAATTGATATTCAATCATTATCTTTAAAAATTAATTTTTTACTGAAACGTATGCATAACCTGAAACTTTTTGACAAAAATAGTCATCTATTCATGATAAAAATAGGGATATCTAAAGAATTATTGAAAGGAGTTGGTTAAAATTGAGATGTGATTGAATAGTCAGGTTTAGATTGACTTAAAATATAATTATAATAGATTTTTTTGTAAAAAATATTCAGGAGTCTATACCGTTTCAAATTTTGTTTGTATTGATATTTGTATTTAAACGTTGAATGTAAGATAAGCGAAATCCCAATTTGGACAATCTTTTATAGATATGTTAAATTTTGGCTTCGTTTTACGTTATAATGATTTTCTGATATGGCTTATACACTCACCTATAATGATTTACCTGAGAATATTCAAGATTGGCAAGGATTACCACTTTCTTTAAATGGCTGTGAGGTTGTTCCACTTGATTACAATGCAGGTAAAACCGGTTGGATTATTTATGGAAAGAAATTAAATAAAACAATATTATCAACATTTCAAAATAAACTGGCTATGCCAATGGTGATTGTGTCATCTTGGAAAATTAAAACCTATCAAATTGTTCGAATCGCTGGAGTGATGCCTAAAAAAGCTAAATCTATTTCACTTACTTTAGGTATTGATGTTGCACCCATTGATAATTTACCAACGTTGCATTCTCCTGGTTTACTTGTCATGGATATGGATTCAACTGCAATCGGTATTGAATGCATTGATGAATTAGCCAAATTGCATGGGGTTGGGGAGCAAGTTGCTGCCGTTACTGAACAAGCTATGCGCGGAGAGCTAGATTTTTCAACGAGTTTACGTAAAAGAGTTGCAACATTAAAAGGTGCTCATCAAAACATCTTACAAGAAGTGAAAGATAAACTACCACTTACGCCAGGTCTAACTTATTTAGTTCGTGAGTTATACAAAAAAAATTGGCATGTTGCCATTGCCTCTGGGGGCTTTACCTATTTTGCAGATCATCTCAAACAAAAATTAAAATTAGTTAATGTTTATGCAAATCAATTAGAAATTAAAAATGAAAAATTAACCGGCAAAGTAATTGGTGATATTGTTGATGCTAAATACAAAGCAAGAACATTGCAGCAATTAGCTGCCTCGCTTGATATTCCAATCGAGCAAACCGTAGCAATTGGCGATGGGGCAAATGATTTAATGATGATCCGCATTGCAGGTCTTGGGGTGGCTTATCATGGTAAACCCAAAGTTGTTGAAAAGGCGAGAATTAGTATTAATTATGCAGATTTAACTGGTTTATGGTGTATTTTATCCACCAGTTTATTAAGTGAAGGTTAGGAGAATAATTTGGCAAAATCCGTTAAACGTGCTTATGTGTGCAATGATTGTGGCGCAGATTATCCGCGTTGGCAGGGGCAATGTAGTGCGTGTCACGCTTGGAACACGATTACTGAAGTTAGGTTAGCCAGTACTTCATCACGTAATGACAGATTAACAGGTTATGCGGGTGGGGCAGGTCAAGCTAAAATTCAAAAGCTATCAGAAATAAGTTTAGAAGCCTTACCAAGATTTTCAACTGGATTTTCTGAATTCGATCGCGTATTAGGTGGCGGAGTTGTACCGGGTAGTGCCATATTAATTGGTGGTAACCCTGGTGCTGGTAAAAGTACTTTATTGCTACAAACCATGAGTAAACTATCAGCCCAAATGAATACCTTGTATGTAACAGGTGAAGAATCACTACAACAAGTTGCTATGCGTGCACATCGTTTAGGTTTACCAACCGATAATATTAATATGTTATCTGAAACCAGTATTGAACAAATTTGTCTGTTGGCTGAACAGTCGCAACCTAAGCTTATGGTTATTGACTCTATTCAAGTGATGCACCTTGCCGATATTCAATCTTCACCAGGTAGTGTTGCGCAAGTGCGAGAAACGGCAGCCTATTTAACACGCTTTGCCAAAACGAAAGGGATTGCCATTATTATGGTTGGACATGTGACTAAAGATGGCTCACTAGCAGGTCCAAAAGTTCTTGAGCACTGTATTGACTGTTCTATTTTATTAGATGGCGATGCCGATTCTCGTTTTAGAACACTACGTAGCCATAAAAACCGTTTTGGTGCAGTAAATGAACTGGGTGTATTTGCCATGACAGAACAAGGTTTAAAAGAGGTCAGTAATCCATCGGCGATATTCTTAAGTCGCGGTGATGAGATGTTGCCTGGCAGTTCTGTTATGGTACTTTGGGAAGGCACGCGCCCACTGTTGGTTGAGATTCAAGCTTTAGTTGATCACTCTATATATGGTAATCCTAGACGTGTTACCGTTGGACTTGACCAAAATAGATTAGCGTTATTATTGGCTGTCTTGCATCGTCATGGTGGGTTACAAATGGCCGATCAAGATATCTTTGTTAATGTTGTCGGGGGTGTAAAAGTTACCGAAACTAGTGCTGATTTAGCCTTGATTGCTGCATTAGTATCAAGTTTTCGTAATCGTCCTTTACCGCAAGATGTCGTGATTTTTGGTGAAATTGGCTTAGGTGGTGAAATTCGCCCAGTACCAAGTGGGCAAGAGAGAATTTCTGAGGCCGCTAAACATGGCTTTAAAAAAGCGATTGTGCCGATTGCCAATATGCCGAAAAAGAAACCTGACAATATGCAGATTTTTGCAGTGAAGAAAGTGTCAGAAGCTTTAGATATTTTGAATGACTTTTAACGTTACGTTTAATAAAGATTTTTCCGCCGATTTTATTTTCGGCGGAATATTATAAAAGATGTGTTTTGACTTTCTGTTAATAACAAATCTCATAACATGGTTGGTAAGCGGTTCCTCCCGGCAGTTTCATACGATCTTGTTTTACAAAGCTTCTTAATAAATTATCGAGTTGTTTCATAATTTCAGGATCACCTTGTAATTTATATCGACCATGTTCGGCTATTTGTTTCATCCCGAATTCTTTTACATTGCCAGCAACAATGCCCGAAAACGCTCGGCGTAAATCCGCCGCGAGTAATTCGACAGGTTGATTTCTATGCAGATTTAATGCAGCCATGTTTTCATGCAGTGGTTCAAAAGGACGTTGTAGGGATTCATCAATTTTCAATAGCCAGTTAAAACCATAGGCATCACCCGTTTTTAAGCGCGAAGATTTTACATGTTTTACGCCATCTTTCATAATACGAGCAACTTGTTCAGGTGAGTCGATCACTATTTGATAAAGCTTGGTTGCTTCTTCACCTAATGTATTACGTATAAAATCATCAATGGCAGCAAAATAGCTTTCACACTCTTTAGGACCAGTTAAAATCAGTGGAAGAGTTTGGTTTTTATTGGCTGGGTTCAACATGATACCAAGAATATAAAGTAACTCTTCAGCCGTTCCCGGTCCTCCTGGAAATATAATAATACCGTGCGCCATTCGTACAAAAGCTTCAAGACGTTTTTCAATATCCGGCATAATAATCAGTTCATTGACTAAAGCATTTGGTGGCTCAGCGGCGATAATAGATGGTTCGGTCATACCAATAAATCGACTATCTTTATAACGCTGTTGTGCATGACCAACAGCCGCACCTTTCATTGGTGCTTCCATAATACCTGGACCACATCCCGTACAAATATTGAGTTCACGTAACCCAAGTTGCATACCAACTTGACGAGCATAATAATATTCGTTTTCATTAATTGAATGTCCACCCCAACAAACAATGAGATTCGGTTCCTCACCAACATGGAGTGCATTAGCATTACGTAAAATAGAAAAAACAAGATTGGTGATGTAATAGGAATGTTCTTTTTCAAGTTTATCATTAGGAACCAAATGTTTTATTGCCATTATTTGGCTATTTAAAAAAAGAATATCACGTAAAACCGCAAATAGATTAGCTTGAATTGAGCGAATAATTCGTTTATCAACAAATGCACTTTCGGGGGCATTAATAAGCTCTAACTTAACCCCTCGTTCTTTACTAATAACATTAATTTCAAAAGATTGGAATCTATCTAACAGATCTTTAGTATTATCGGTTTTGCTGCCAGCATTGAGTGTTGCTAAAGAACAGTTTCTAAACAACTGATAAAGATCACTATTGGCTGATTTTTTTAAAATATCGACTTCAGCTTGAGCAAGTAAGTCCATTGATCCTAATGGGCTAATGTGGGTAATCATTACAACCTCCATTTGACGGTTTTATCGGCAAAAAATCATTATATATTCAAACAGAATAAAGAATAAGTAAAGCTGATAATAGCTTAATTTATAAATAACTTAATTAATACCAAATGAAAAAATACAATTGTTCTTCTTTTATCCAATTTTTTCAATATGATATTTAACAATGATTTAAAGGTAAACGCAGTATAAAATTATTTCAATTTTAGTTATTAAGTAATGATGTTATCAATGAAAACTGATTTTTGATTATTTAGGTGGATGGCCAGTCAGCTAAGAAAGGTAGAAATTGATGAAAAAGGACTTTTATTGTTGTCCCCCAATTTTTGCTTTTTCTCTGTGTTTTTTGGGTAAAAGACCTTTTTTAAAAGAGAAATACTTTTGCTGTTTTATCGGTAATCATTTAGTAGACGGACTGTTTAGACAAATTATCTTTAAAAAAGGTGATCATATTAATAAGAAAGTAAAAAACAAATTGATTTTTATTATGATGATATTAAATAATTGCTCATAGTCAATAAATTAAGACTGTGCTAGACTTAACCAAACTCTGAAGCTATTTTACCTAAGTGATAATGTTACTCATATGGTCAATTAGCCGCAGTATAGCGCAGAAATGGCTATGCTTCCCGACTTGGATAAGGTGTTTAAAGTATATATATGCAATTAGTTGATAATTATCAACGGCGATTTCAATATTTGCGTTTATCGATTACTGAGCTGTGTAATTTTCAGTGTCAGTATTGTTTACCAAATGGTTATCGACCTAATAAAAATCATACGTTTCTTTCGCTTAATGAAATTGATAATGTTGTATCTACGTTCACTGAACTTGGTGTGCATAAAATTCGTTTAACTGGTGGAGAACCCACATTACGACGCGATTTTGTTGATATTTTGTCAATTATTTCCTCTTATTCTCGTGTTAAAGAACTGGCAATTACCACCAACGGATCGCGTTTATTAAAAAATATTGCACATTGGCAACAAGCTGGACTGAATGCGATTAACATCAGTATTGATAGTCTATCTCCACATTTATTCAAATTAATTACCGGCCAAGATAAACTCAAAGAGCTAATGCAATGTGTTGAAAAATCATTGGAAGTTGGTATAAAAAAGGTCAAAATTAATACCGTTCTGATGAAAAATATGAATGATAATCTTGATGATTACTTGTTGTGGATTAAACATCGTCCAGTAGAGTTGCGCTTTATTGAGTTGATGGAAACAGGTGATAGTAATGATGTGTTTAAACGATATCATACCGCAGGTAGCATAATTGAATCACAGCTCATTGCTCAAGGTTGGCAGTTACAGCCCAAAATGCCATTGTCAGGACCTGCCAAAGTATATGTACATAACGATTACCAAGGTAAAATTGGGTTAATTATGCCGTATTCCAAAGATTTTTGTAAAAGTTGTAATCGATTGCGAGTTTCATCGGTTGGTAAATTACACTATTGCCTGTTTGGTGATGCAGCCGTTGATTTACGTGATTTGTTGGTAAGCCCTGAGCAAAAAACACAATTAAAAACCAGAATTTTTGCTTCATTAATGATCAAACCAGAAAAGCATTTGCTACATGATCATCAGGTTGGCATCACACCAAATTTATCATATATCGGTGGCTAATTGGGTATTTTGTTTAGGGACATTTGTGATCTGCCAATGTTGTATTGCCCAATCTAAAAGTTGTTGTTGGGTTGCATCTTGCCAATCTTTTGGCACTTTTTGCCCTAAAAATTGCAAAGCTTGAACTGTTAACGCTTTAAGGTTGTTTAAATCGATAGGGCGGGCATGATTTTGTTTTGAAAGCTTATGACCATTCTTATCTAAAGCTAATGGTAAATGGCAGTACGTCGGTACACTAAAATCAAATAGCTGATAAAGTGAAATTTGTTTGGTTGTGACGGGTAAAAGATCCGCGCCCCGTACTATTTCTGTAATGCCTTGCTCATGATCATCAAGTACGACCACTAGATTATAAGCAAATAAACCATCTTTGCGATGAATAATAAAATCTTCTAAGGCATCTGCTAGTTGGGCAGTTTGTTCGCCTCGGATTTTGTCAGTAAAAGTTAAAACTGGATGATTTTGTTTTATACGAATAGCCAATTGATCTTTATCTTTAACTGACAATAGTCGATTACGGCAAAAACCGTCATAAATTCTATTTGCTAAATTGTGAATTCGTTGCCTTGTGCAATTACAATAATATGCTTGTTGTTTATTGAGTAGCGATTGCAGGACAGCTTGATAACGCTCACTACAGTTTGATTGATATAAAATCTCATCATCCCAATATAAATGAAGAGTTTCAAGCGTTTTTAGAATGAGAGATGATGCCCCTTTAACTTCTCTAGGTGGGTCGATATCTTCAATGCGAACAAGCCACTTACCAAAACAGGATTTGGCCTGTAAGTAGCTACCTAAAGCCGTCACCAACGAACCAAAATGTAATGGTCCCGAAGGTGAGGGGGCAAAACGACCAATATATTGCATGGACGTATTAAGTAAACAAGTTGATTAAATGGAATTATATACCCATTTGTTTTTCACGAAGTTCAGCTAATGTTTTACAATCGATGCATAAATCAGCCGTTGGGCGTGCTTCTAAACGGCGAATACCAATTTCAACGCCACAAGATTCACAAAAACCAAAATCATCTATTTCGATTTTCTTTAATGTTTTTTCAATTTTCTTAATGAGTCGACGTTCTCTATCGCGAGCACGTAACTCAAGACTGAACTCCTCTTCTTGAGTTGCTCGGTCAGCTGGATCTGGAAAATTTGCAGCCTCATCTTGCATGTGAGAAACAGTTTTACCCATTTCACCTTGTAATTGTGAAAGCCATGCTTCTAAGATAAGTTTAAAATGTTTCAATTGGTTAGGATTCATATACTCCTCACCTTTTGCCTCTTTATAAGGCTCAAGTCCTGCAATTGAAAGCAGGCTAAGCGAAGAGGTATTTACTTTTTGTTCCTTTTTCAAAACAATCCCCTTATGTACAGATTATTTGCAGGCGGTAAACTATAGCAATAATTTAGCCTTTGGCAAATTTTTTTTAATTTTTTTTTGCGTTAAATAAGAGAAAAATAAAACAACCCCATGTTATTAAACAAAATAATTAATTATTCCACTTTATTAAGCCATTGAGAGGACATTTAACCACTAACTCGAGCAGTTTATCGTTATCAGGTAAAATTAAATCTGGTGCGACATCAAACAGTGGATAAAGAACAAATTCTCTATTTTTCATATGGTAATGAGGAATTGTTAATCGATCACTATCCATTATTAAATCATCATACAATAAAATATCCAAATCCAAGGTTCTTGCTCCCCAGCGGTTGTCTTTACGAACGCGCCCTTGCGATTTCTCGATTGCTTGCAGTTCATCAAGTAAAGCTATTGGTGGCAAATTTGTGGACAGTTTAATAACTGCATTGAGATAGTCATTTTGGTCTTTAGGGCCTAATGGTTTGCTACGGTAAAATGGTGAAACAGCTAAAATATGAGTATCAGGTAATTGTTTTAATGCGGTAATAGCTTGATTGGCTTGTGCAAATGGATCATCCAAATTGCTACCTAAAGCGATATAACAAATTGACATAGTGGATTAAATTTTTTGTGATGTTAAATGTAATGGTATGCTCATATTTTAGCATATAAGTTAAAAGTAAAAAAAGAGATATCCAAAGTCTAAAGATTATGACTAAAAGTTATTAAAATATAACCAGACAATCTTTAACTTATAACTTTTTATACGTTATGGTAACTAAGATCCATTTGTTATGTAGTGATATATTTTTTTGAGATAAAAATGAATTTAGGTCAGCAATTGAGTTTTTTAATAGCAAATACGCCCATCATTAATGATCCTAAGACGATTGAATGTGCAATCAATGGTGTGATTGATTATTTTGCGAGTAGTTTACAAGCTCGTCATGAAGTCGATGTCCATCGATTGCTCAATTGGATTGACAACGAAGGGGGCAACGCTAAAGCTTGGTTAGTGGGGCAAAAAAAATTAGTTACAGCTCGGCAAGCAGCACTATTTAATGGTTTTCAAGCACATTGTTTAGACTATGATGATGTCCATTCAGATGTGCGTGGACATCCATCCGCCGTTATTTTATCAGCACTATTTGCTAGTGTTCAATTAGATAAAGTTCAATATCATATTGATGGTAAGCGTTTTTTAACCGCTTATGTTATTGGTATTGAAGTTATGGCGCGATTGGGCAAAAGCGTTAATCCTAAACATTATGAGAGGGGATGGCATACAACCCTTACCTTAGGCGGTATCGCTGCCACAGCCGCCATTTGTTACCTTTATAATGAACCTTTTTTGTCGCAAGCTTTGACATTGGCGGCGACTCAGGCATCTGGTCTGCGTTTGGTTATGGGTACCCCTATTAAGTTTTTACATGCAGGATTAGCCGCTCAGCATGCGATACAATCGGTTGAATGGTTACGCGTTGGAATAACTGCTGAGAGAGACTTTTTAGATGATAAATTAGGATTTTTAGCTGTTTTTGGACAGGGCAATAATTTCGATTTAAGTAAGTGGGGAGCTGTTTGGAAAATTGTTGAGCCTGGACTATGGTTTAAAACTTACTGTTTTTGTTCTGCTGCTGCGTATGTTGCTGATGCAGGTAAGCTACTTTATCAACATCAACAATTGAATGTTCACCATATTAGCCGTATTACCCTATTTTTTTCGCCAGCAAACAGCGATGCCGCATTAATCTATAATAATCCTTTATTGGCCGAGCAGGGGCGGTTTTCAGCCGAATATATTTTAGCGTTAACTCTATTAGGTTTTCCTCTTAATTTTGAGCAATTCAGTCCAAATCCTATTCCAGAACAGATTCAAGCACTGATGCAAAAAATGCAGCGTAGTTATCAAATTAATCTTGCGCCCCATGCTGACGCCTATAACAGTCGTTATGTTGTGATAGAAATTGAGTTAGATACAGGGAAAAAAATTAGACAACGTATTGATGTTCCCAAAGGATCGCCTAAAAATCCTTACAACCAAACAGAGATGTTATTAAAACTAACGGATGCAATTAAAGAACAACAAAAAGCGATGAATTTATTAACTGATATTAAAGAATTAGCCTCAGGTTTAACCGTTAATCAATTTCTAGCACGACATTATTTAACATTGTAAAATGATACATGCTAAATGAGTTCAATGGGTTTACTTGTGCTAACTAAATTTCAAAATCTATTTCATCAGTAATTTGGCGTAAAAAGCGTTGTGTCAGTTCATGTTGTGGATTATCGATAATTGATTTTGCTGGCCCTTCTTCAACAATGACACCATTTGCCATAAAGATGATACGATCGGCAACGTATTTAGCAAACTCCATTTCATGCGTGACAATGATCATCGTAATATGTTCCTTAGCTAGCTGTAACATCACTTGCAGTACTTCATGGACTCGTTCGGGGTCGAGTGCCGATGTCGGTTCATCAAATAATAGTACTTTAGGTTTAACTGCCAGTGCTCTAGCTATGGCGACACGTTGTTGCTGTCCACCTGATAAGGTGATTGGATATTGATTTGCGTACGGCAACATACCAACTCGCTCGAGTAAAGATAGCCCTTGCTGTTTGGCTTTGTCTTTACCTATTTTTTGTCCAACAACTAGTGGGTAGGTAATATTTTCTAATGCAGTTTTATTTTTAAATAAATTATAGTGTTGAAAAACCATTGCTGATTGTTTGCGTAAATTTATTTCGTCTTTACTGCGATATTGTTCACTATTTAAGGTAACCGATCCTATTTTGATTGTCCCTGTATTTGGTTTTTCCAGTAAATTTAAACAACGCAACAAGGTTGATTTACCTGAACCCGATGGACCAATAATGGCTACCACTTCGCCTTGTTTAATATTTAAATTAATGTCCTTTAACACTTCATTATCAGCAAAGCGTTTAGACAAATGTGAAATAGAAATCATCACCTTTCTCCTTAACGGTGATAGGGTTTACTGAGCTTGTTCTCAAGCTTCTTTTGTATCCACGAATAGATAACAACAGTAAACCAATAAACAATACCGACAGCCAAATAAGTTTCAAAATAGAGGAACGAATTGGCCGTTAACATTTTCCCTGCTGCTAATAATTCTTGTACGCCAACAAAAAAAGCCACTGATGAATCTTTAAGCAATGAAATAAACATATTGCCTGTGTTGGGTAAAGCATTAACCACTGCTTGTGGCAGAATAATGCCACGATAAACTTGAAAAGTACTAAGGCCTGAGGTTAAGCCTGCTTCTTTTTGCCCGTGATCGACCGATGCTAAACCAGCACGAAAGATTTCAGCTAAATAAGCCGAATATTTTAAACTAAAGCAAATAATCGCCGCTGTCGTTGCGCCCATCTGCTTCAATATCGGGAAAATTTGCGGTAATCCATAGTAAATAATAAACAATAACACAACGGAAGGAATACCACGAAATAATGAAATAAATAGCGCGAACATAGCATCAATCACGATAATCTTATGATTACGTAATAATGCAATAGCTAACCCAAAAACAATAGCAAATAGGATCGAAACGATAGCAATAAAGAGTGTGACTGGCAGATAAGGTAAAATCTGCGGGAACACACTAAAAAAATAAGTTACATTAAAATTCATGAGGTAATATCTTCACCAAAATATTTAATTGCAATGTTTTTCAATGTGCCATTGGTGCGAAGTTTTTCTAAAGCCTGATTGAACTTTTCACGCAATGCTTGGCCTTTTTCATCTTTACTAAATGGGAACGCTACTTGTTCAATAGTAATAGGATCACCGACCAATTTAAACGGTAAGCTTTTGCGTTTAATTTCGGCAAGTAAGATAGGTTTTGAATTGATATAACCATCAACACGTTGATACTCAGTATCATACATAGCACCATCTCGTGTTTCATAGGTTTTGATTGTAATATCATTATTTGGAAAAGCGTTTTTTAAATTATTAATATGATTTGAACCAAGCACACCAGCAATGGTTTTACCCTTAAAATCAGAAAGTTGGGTGATGTTTTTATTGTCTTTATGTGTAACAATTTGACTGCCATAAAAGCTGTAAGTATTGGAAAAATCATATTTGGCTTCACGTGCAGGGGTAATTGCAACTGCATTGGCAATGGTATCTAAACGTCCTGAATCAAATTGCCCCATTAAACCGCCAAATTCAGCAATCACCCACTCAACTTTATAACCGAGCTCTTTGGCGATAGCTTCAGTTATCTCAACATCAAATCCTACTAATTTATCGTTTTGTTTATAACCATTAGGATAACTTTGCCCTGTGGAACCTACTTTTAGAATATTTTGCTCGGTTGCTTGATTACTGGATTGGTTATCACAACCGACCAACGCTAAACCGGTTAATATTGCAGCAGATAATAATGTTATTATTTTATTCATTGTCTATGGCTCCTATTTTTCCATTCGGTATAGCATTTTTGATTGAAAATTTTTTCAAAATAAACAGTAGTATGGTCTTCGGTTAGATCGGCTTGTCCAATTGGACTAAAACCTTTTTTGATATACATTTGTGCCAACCAAGGGTGATTTTGTGCTGTACCTAAAGTGACGGCTGGTAGTTTTAATTGATTAATCAGGATCTGTTGTTCTACCCAATCCCACAACTGATTGCCATAACCTTGTCCTTTATATTTGGGATCGGTTGCAAACCAACCTAAATGTGGTAATCCATAAGGTCCTGGATTATTTCCCCATGGAAAACGAATGCTTAAAGTCGAAACTAATTTACTTTCTTTTTCAAATAGATAAACTGCATTGGATTGTATATGATGATTAATTTGCTCATCATTTACTGTGGCAGCGGCAAAATGAATTCCCAAATTCGTTGTCATTTGATAAGCATTGTGTAATAAAGCCTGATACGCAGGAATATCGGACTTTGTAATTAAGCGAAAGCTCATGCTAGTACTCCACTTTGCTCAGCATAATTGATAACTTGCTGCACTTTTTCTGGTGCTGAGCCAAGATAGTTGATTGGTTCAAGCCAGCTATCAAGTTCTGCTACAGAAAATTCTTTATTCAATAATGGATCATCTAACAGTACATCTTTAAAATCTCTGTTTTGTTCAAAAGTTTGCATAGCACAGTTATACACCAGATGATGAGCAGTTTGTTTGCCTAAACGCTTACCAATTTCAAACATGACTTTTTCAGATAGCAACAGCCCATTTTGCATTAATAAATTTGCTAACATGCGATCACTATTGACTTTTAAACCTCTAAGAATAGTGAGTGCGGTCTGTAATTGAGCAGAGATGTATAAATTAATTTCGGGTAAGGCAATCCATTCTGCCCGCCAACTCATGGCATCGCGTTCATGTTCAACTTTCATCGATTCGTGGATTAACGCAACACTTTTTAACAGGGGCGCAGTTAAGCTTGCCAAACCTTCTAAAGCTGCTGGATTACGTTTGTGAGGCATGGTAGTTGAACCGATTTTTCCTTCCGAAAACGGCTCTTCGACTTCATTAATTTCAGTACGCATTAAGTTATAAAACTCGTTGCCAATTTTGCCTAGTGTGCCACTAATTAAGGCGATGACAGAGCCATATTCCGAAAAACGGTCGCGAGCTGATTGCCAACCGATATTTGGGGTATTAAGGCCAAGGCTCGATAATGCACGTGCTTCAATCATAGGACCAAAATTCCCCATTGAAGCATAAGTGCAAACAGCACCACTAATGTTTCCAACTAAAACACGCTGTTTTATTTCAGTTAAACGTTGTAAATGGCGTACAAACTCATCTAACCAAACTGCTAATTTAAAACCAAATGTAGTCGGTAGCGCTTGCATACCGTGAGTGCGCCCAACCATAGGCAGATATTGATATTGTTTTGCTAATCGTTTAAGTTCAATAGCAATAAGTTTGGTATCACGTTCAACAATAGCGAAAGATTGTTTTAATTGTAAAACCGTTGCCGTATCGACAATGTCTTGAGTGGTTGCGCCGTAATGAATAAATTGTCCAGCTTCGCCCACCTGTTTTTGTAGTGCGTTAATCGTCGACATTAACGAGTGTTTCGCTTTCGCGGCTTCGTCAGAAATTTGTTGTAAAGATAATTTCGATGCATCTGCTTTTTTTACAATTTCGTCAGCTACATCAGTTGGGATCACACCTAATTCACCTTCGGCCTTTGCCAAGGCGACTTCCACATCGACTTGCTTTTCTAAACGATTTTGTTCTGACCAAATGGCTCGCATTTCACTGGTGCTAAAGTTATTCCCTAAAATTAAAAAATCTAAAACATGTGATGCCACAACAGCCCTCAATTATTTCCTATATTTCATTGTTCAATTATTAATAATTAATGGATTAGCGTCTAATAATCAGTTTGTATATTGATATAACTAAAAGGAATAAAAATAGGAAATTAAATATAGAGAATTAAAGAAATAGAGGATTATCCAACATCAGTTAAAAATGAAATTATTTTTATTTAATGGGATATTTTGATTTGAGTGGATTAGGATTTTTATTATTAATCGCAATAACTAAGGAAATTTAATCATTCCCTTAGTTTTATTCTAGATTTTGAATTATTATTCAATTTGTTAATGAGTTTTATAATACTTCAACTATTGATTCACAGAGTCTGGACATATTATCAATAGTCATTCCTGCAACATTGATTCGTCCTGAATTAACAATGTAGATGCCATAATCACTGCGTAACTTTAGAACTTGCTCTTCACTTAAGCCACTAAATGAGAACATCCCATTTTGTTTAGCAATAAAGCTAAAGTCTTGATTTGCACCTTTATCTTGTAACGTTTTAACAAATAATTGTCGCATACGATGAATGCGTTGACGCATGTTGGTTAATTCATCAATCCACTCTTCTTTTAACTCTTCATTATTTAGAATATAAGAGACAATTTTAGCTCCATGAGCTGGAGGATTAGAATAATTCGCGCGAATAATGGTTTTAACTTGACTAAAAGCACGATCGGCAATTTCGGCATTCGCAGCAATTAATGTAAATGCCCCTACACGCTCGTTATATAACCCAAAGTTTTTTGAATAGGAGCTTGCAATAAGCAATTCAGGTTGATGATTTGCAAATAATCTTAATCCATAAACGTCCTCTTCAATACCTTGCCCAAAGCCTTGATAAGCTAAATCAAATAGAGGCAACCAACCATTTTTTAACGCTAAATCAGAAATAGCTTGCCATTGTTCTGGTGTTGGATCGATACCTGTTGGGTTATGACAGCAACCATGGAATAGTACTGCTTCGCCAGCTGCGACTTGACTTAAACTGCTCATCATGGCATCAAAGTCAAGACTATGTGTCTGCGGGTTGTAATAGTTGTATTCACGTACTTCAAGACCAGCGGTTTGAAATACACTACGGTGATTAGGCCAAGATGGATTACTTATCCAAATACGTTTGACTTTGGTTCGGCGAGATAAGAAATCAGCCATTATGCGTAGCGCGCCTGTTCCTCCTGGTGCTTGAGCTGTTCTTGCGCGTTCATTTTTATTACCAAAAAGTAACGTTTGTGTCGCTTCGTTAAATGTACTGGAACCATCAATTGGTAAATAACTTTTAGTGGTTTCGTCGGTTAATAAAAATTGTTCGGCCTTTTTTACACTTTCTAAAATAGGTGTTTTGGTGGTTTCGTCCTTGTAAACACCAACACTTAAATTAATCTTATTGGTGCGTTCATCTTTATTATAAAGATCTGCTAGCCCTAAAATGGGATCGGCTGGCGCTGCTGTTAAATATTCAAACATAATTCACCTATCTAATCTAATGACTTTTAACGCATTATATACACATTATTTTATAAGTTACAATTTAGAAAATATTTACTTTTATGGATCGACATCAGTATTGAGTTATCGCTTGAGTTATAGCTTACTAATTGTTATTTAATTAATAACAATTAGTTTATTTAAAAAAGACACTAAATCTTGGGTAAGTGTGGTTAACTCTCCTGTAATCAAATCTTCTTTTACAATTTCACCAGTTAAATTGTTCAAAGAAATTATTTCAGTACTTTCATCTGTCGCTGCTATAAAAATGGTTGGAACACGTTTTAATTTTTTTTGTTGAGATAAATGGGCAATTAAATTTTTTTCTAAATTAGAAAAATCATCATCATTCCAAGCTTGGATTAAAGTTAATTTGATGTCAGCTAATTTAGCTGTCATATTGCCAGCATATTGTGTTCCATAAAAAATGTGTGAAGAAGGATGTAAAGTAATGCCTACAACTTCTTCAACTATGGATAAATCTCTTGGTGGTTGTAAGGCAAACGGTTGCCAAAATACGGTAAGTTGTTCTGTTTTTAAAATACAAGGTGAAGGGATGGCATGCAATTCTTCACTTTGTGGGGCGTAATCAAATTGATTTAACCAACGAGTGGTAAATTCAATGAGTGCTGTTTTTTCAGGTATGTCCATAAATTGTTTTTGTCTCTTGTTAACAGTTTTCCTTAATAATTATTAT
The DNA here is from genome assembly GCF_001693435.1 of Gilliamella sp. wkB7. Taxonomy (NCBI): domain Bacteria; kingdom Pseudomonadati; phylum Pseudomonadota; class Gammaproteobacteria; order Orbales; family Orbaceae; genus Gilliamella; species Gilliamella sp. wkB7. Next base: position 1,358,750 of record NZ_CM004509.1, on the reverse strand, counting down.
ACTGATTAAGATTAGCGTTGCACCATGTAATTCATTGCTTATTTTTAATTATATGAGATAAGCGTAAGGACAAAAATTTGTAAAGAAGTTTCAGGTTAACATGATGTTTTAGTATAAAGTACTCATATCAAAAAGTGAGATTTTCTTTTTTAGTTGAACAAGATTTATGATAAATACAAAATACCTTGATAACTATTTATAAAATACCAATTTTAATTTACTTGCTATCCTTTGCTGAAACGTTAAAATAAGAAAGGATTTTTTATCCTTGTAATGCAGCAATGGCGTTAGACATTACAATTTTTTTAGAAAGTAAAAAAGCGTAAGTAGGATTATTATAATTAAATAATATGTTTATTTTGAACAATCATATAACGATTTAATTTGGTAGCCAAAGTCAAAAAAACTTTAGTTTATAAGTTAACCATAGAAATAATATCGATGAGTTATATGTTTAGGGATGGTTCATAAAGTGAGTGAAACTTTTGAACATTTATAATGCCTTAAATTTTAAAAAGATATTGTACAAATAATATCGGTTTCACATAATATAATAACAAAAATAACACAAATAAAATAATGAATACCATATTTGAACATTTAGTTAACAACCATTATTTATCATTGTTAAAATAAACGTTTATTATTGATAATAATATTCTACCTATAATTAATTAAGATTAATAAAGAGTGTAGAATAATGAAAAGAATGCTAATCAACGCAACTCAGCAAGAGGAGTTGCGCGTTGCGCTCGTTGATGGACAACGCTTGTATGATTTAGATATTGAAAGTCTTGGGCATGAGCAAAAAAAAGCCAATATTTATAAAGGCAAGATCACTAAAATAAACCCAAGTTTAGAAGCAGCTTTTGTCTCTTATGGTGGTGAACGAGATGGATTTTTACCATTAAAAGAGATTGCTGAAAGTTATTTCCCCGCTAATATTTCGGGTCGTCGTAGTATTAAACATCTACAAGAAGGGCAAGAAGTTCTAATCCAAATTGAAAAAGAGATCCGAGGTAAAAAAGGTGCAGCATTAACGACTTATATTAGCCTAGCGGGTAGCTATTTGGTATTGATGCCTAACGATCCACGAGCAGGGGGAGTTTCACGCCGTATTGAAGGTGAAGATCGAGCGGATTTAAGACGCATTATTGATGCGATTGAAAAACCAAGAGGAATGGGGGTTATTGCTCGAACCGCGGGAGTGGGTAAAAGTCAGGAAGAATTACAACAAGATTTAGATGCCTTAGTAAACTATTGGACAGCCATTCAAAATGAAGCCAAAAACTATCCAGCTCCAAGCTTAATTCATAAAGAAAGTGATATTATTACCCGTGCATTTCGTGACTATTTGCGTGATGATGTGGGCGATATTTTAATTGATAACCCTAAAGTAATGGAAGTGGCTAAAAAGCGATTGGTTGATTTAGGTCGCGTTGAATATGTTAATCGTTTAAAACTTTATGAAGGTGATGTTCCATTATTTAATCATTTCCAGATTGAAGGGCAAATTGAGTCAGCATTCCAACGTGAAGTTCGCTTACCATCTGGTGGTTCAATCGTTATTGATACCACCGAAGCGTTAACTGCCATTGATATCAATTCAGCTAAGTCAATTCGTGGTAGTGATATTGAAGAAACCGCGTTTAACACGAATCTTGAAGCAGCAGAGGAGATCGCCCGTCAATTACGTTTACGCGATTTAGGTGGTTTGATTGTTATTGATTTTATTGATATGACACCAATTCGTAACCAACGTGAAGTTGAAAACCGCTTAAAAGAGGCGATGAAAACTGACCGTGCCCGTATTCAAACTACGCGAATCTCGCGCTTTGGTTTGCTTGAGATGTCTCGTCAACGTTTAAGTCCTTCATTACGCGAAGCAACGCATCATATTTGTCCTCGTTGTCAAGGCACGGGAACTGTACGTGATAACAATTCATTGTCTCTTTCTATTCTTCGTTTGATTCAAGAAGAAGCGATGAAAGATAATACAGTTCAAATTGATGTGATTGTCCCTGTGCCAATTGCCAGTTATTTACTTAATGAAAAACGTCGAGCGATTACAAATATTGAGAAAATGCATTCTGATGTCAAGATTGTAATTGCGGGCGACGAAGAGATGGAAACTCCTCTTTATAAAGTTATTCGTAAACGTACCGGTGAAGAGACAGATGTACTAAGTTATAATCTTCCTAAACTGATTCGTGAACTTGAAGAAGAGGAAGAAGATCAAACGACAGATATTATTGTAGAACAAGCTATATTATCAGGACCAAAAGTCGAAGCTTATGCAACACCAAAAGTTAAAGCTGAGCCAAAAATTAAGAAATTATTTAATCTATGTAATACTATTTTAGGTAAAGTAAATAAACTATTTGCTGCTGAAAAACCTAAACCAGAGCCAGAAGTTAAACAACCATCACAAAAACGACGTGATAATCAGCGCTCTAATAATCGACGTCAGCGTAATAATCGAAATAACAATGCTGTTAACAATATTATTGCTATGGTGACACCGGCAACAGAAAGCAGTACAAAAGAGACGCCAAATAGAAGCAGTGGACGTCGTACAAGACAAAGCAATAATGCAAATGCATCAAATACGATAAATGCTACTCCTAAGGCAGATAAAACGGTTAATGAAGCAACAACTATTAAGCCAAAAGAGCCTAAACCACGACGTCAACAACGTACTTTAACCAAAAGTGTCCGAGTTAAAAATAGTGAAATGATCGATCAAATTGTTGATGAAAAAGTTGTTATTCCAACTTTATTATTACCAATTATTGTTGGTGAACCAATGGGTAATAATGTTGCTGAGACTCAACCAAAACGTCAACGTCGTACATCTAGACATTTGCGTATGAATGGTCAGCGCAACAAGCGACGCGTAAAAAATGCTGAACAAAAACTGTCACCAATGCCATTGCCATTTGCTGCTGCATCATTAGAACTGGCTTTAGGACGAGTATCTATTGATTATAGTCAATTGAAGCAGGAAGAACCAAAAGTGACAACACGGGTGATTCCGTCGTTATTAGTACCAATTGTTATTAAAGATAATGAAGTTGTTGCGACAAATAACATTAAAGATAATACCGATATGACGTTAGGTGATACTTCAGCAAATCAAGTAGACGTTAATATGCAACCTGATTTTGAAGAAGTTAAACAAAGTAACGACAGGGAGAAATCAGTTAATGAAACTGAACAAACAACTGGTCATTCTTCGGCTGTAATGACGAAAGCGTCAGCACCAGAATACGAATTATCGAATGAAAGTATAAAGTCTCGAGAAGAGTCAGACTATCATTTTGATGGTAAAGGTAATGCTGGTGGTTTAAGTGCACAAGATCATGCTTATGCAGCTGCTAGTAAACCAGTAATATCAGAAGATTAATCCTTTAAATAGCTTAAAACACGGTAATAGAGAGTTGTTACCGTGTTTTATTTACTTATAATAGCGATAAAGATAAATATGATTATCTATATTTTCAAAAAAATAGTAACGTTTTTATTTATTATCTGCGTATTGACTCAGATTTGTTTCTGCTTAGTCTATTTTGCTCCACATTCGATGCTTAACTTTAATAATCTCAGTTTTGTTGATGCATATAGTGCCTTTTTTAAGCAATTACTACAAGGTCAATTCAGATTATTATCTGGTGAAACTGTTCCATTTTTTCACACTTTGTTAGCGACCTTTGAGCTTTGTATACTCGCTTTAGTGGTTGCTTTAGTGATTGGGTTACCGTTAGGAATATTTCTTGGGCTGAGTAATATTAATTGGCTAAATAGTACAATTCGCTTAGGCTCTTTATTTCTATATTCTTGCCCTATAGTTATGCTTGTTGTTATTGTTATGCATTGGTTATCACCTACTTGGACAATATCAATGAATTTTGATGTGTCGCCGTCAGTAGCAGGGACATCATTACTTGATATTTTAGTTGCATCAAAAACATTTAAATTACAAGCGCTACTTGATCAACTTCACCATTTAATTTTGCCTATTATTATTTTAGCCATTCAACCAAGTATTATGACAATACAATTAGTGAGTCAATCAGTAAAAAGCACCTCACGTCAAAACTATATTAGAATGGCGATTATTCGTGAACGATCCCCATTTAAAGTTTTACGTCGTCATTTGTTACCTAATTCTATTCCTGCAACGATTCCACAGTTAACATACAATACGACAACGTTGCTGTTTTCGACAATGGTAATCGAAATTTTATTTAATCGTGTTGGTCTAGGGCAATGGGTGATGATTGCTTATCGCCATCATAATTATTCTATTATTGCTATTGCTATTTTGGCATGTGGCACGGTTATCAGTCTATTAACATTATTAGGTGAGATTTCCGCAGTTGCTATTTATCCATTACGCCATAAGGTAAATTATGTCTAAGGTAACTAAATTAGCTAATGCTATTGTATCTTGTTTTAATAAGTTACATAGTAATGTATATTTAATTATTAGCTTTTATGGCATATTAGCAATTGCATTTGTAGCATTATCGACTAAATGGTTTTTTCATGCTCATTTAAACCCTATTTATCCAGCCTCATTACCACCAGCTTGGTGGCCGAATGGTGATTTGAATCATATTTTAGGTACTAATGCTAAAGGACAAGATATTTTTGATTATTTATTGATTGGGTATCGTTCGACCATATCCATGACATTAAAAGCCGTATTTTATGTCATTGTTATTGGTGGGCTAATTAATTATTTAATGTTTTTTATATCTTTTTTACGCCCATTAGTTCTATTTATTTTTAAGTTTTGTATGGTTGTACCACCGCTACTCGGCGTCATTGCAATTAGCATGGTATTTAAAGATGATATTACCAATATGTTATTAGTGATAGGATTATCTTATACACCACGCTTTATCTATAATATTCATCAACGAGCAATTAATGAATGGCACAAAACTTACATTACCGCTTATCGATTGGATGGGTTGTCACCATTTTCAATTTTTAATCACTATATTTTACCTAATATTTTACCTGTATATTTTACCGAAATTGTCTCATTATTTGGTTCGATCATTTTAGCCATTACTACCATAACTTTTTTAGGTTTTGCCAATGATGTTTCTCGCCCCGATTTGGGTATGATGATGTTTAAAATGAAAGATATTATCGGTACTAATTATTTAGCCTTTCTAGCTCCAGGATTGGCTGTGGTCATTACCATTACTTTGGTCTATTTATTCAATTTTGGATTATATGGCCGACGAGCAGGGCATTAATTATGGCTTTGTTAGATATTCGAAATTTAACCATAGAATTTATTACACCTGATGGTTTGTTGCGTGCAATCGATCGTGTAAGTTTAAAGTTATCTGAAGGTGAAATTCGTGGTTTAGTTGGGGAATCTGGTTCAGGAAAAAGTCTGATTGCTAAAGCCATTTTAGGGGTGACTAATCACAACTGGAAGATTTCGGCCGATCGTTTTCATTTTAATGATATTGATCTATTAAAACTGACCCCTAAGCAACGTCGAAAAGTGATTAGTGATAATGTATCTATGATATTTCAAGAACCACAATCATGTTTAGATCCCTCAATGAAAATTGGTCAACAACTCATAAATGCCATTCCAAGAAGAACATTTAAAGGGCATTGGTGGCAAAGATTCTTCTGGCGAAAAAATCGTGCCATTGAATTGTTGCATCGGGTAGGAATTAAAGACCATAGAGAGATATTGAAATCTTATCCATTTGAATTAACCGAAGGAGAGTGCCAGAAAGTAATGATCGCTATTGCTTTGGCTAATCGACCTAAATTATTAATTGCCGATGAGCCTACTAATTCAATGGAAGCAACAACTGAAGCACAAATATTTAGGCTTCTGGCGAGTATGAACCAAAATATTGGTACCACCATTCTTCTTATCAGTCATGATTTACAAATGGTGACACGATGGACTGATCGTATTAGTGTATTGTATTGTGGGCAAACGGTTGAAGTTGCTGATAGTGAGGATTTAATTAAATCACCTTATCACCCTTATACCCAAGCTTTAATTTATGCTATTCCTGATTTTGGTAAAGCGATGCCCCATAAAAGCCCCCTCAATACTTTACCGGGAGTGATTCCATCTCTTGAACATTTGCCTATAGGTTGCCGGTTAGGACCGCGTTGTCCTTATGCTCAAAAAAAATGTATTCAAGCCCCAGAGTTAATACCGATAAAGGATCACTCGGTAGCTTGCCATTTTCCGTTAAATACGGATGAGTAGTAAATAATAGGAATATATCATGAGTCCAATATTAAAAGTACGTAATTTATCTAAACAATTTAAAATTCCTAAAGGTCTCTTAGGGCACTTAAGAATTGATGCGGTTAAACCATTGTCGTTTTCTCTAAGTGAAGGTAAAACCTTAGCCATTATTGGACAAAATGGCTCAGGAAAGTCAACTTTAGCGAAAATGTTAGTTGGTATGTTAAAACCTGACAGTGGCGATATCTGGATTGATGGTAATAAAGTTGAATATGGTGATTATAGTTACCGTTGCCAACTTATTCGCATGATATTTCAACATGTAGAAAGCTCTTTTGATCCAAGATTACGCATTGGTCAATTGTTAGAAATTCCATTAAAACACAATACTAAATATAATGCCCAAGAACGTGAAAAGTTAATTAGTGAAGTCTTAAAACAAGTTGGACTGTTACCTGAACATGCTTCTTACTATCCTTCGGTAATGGCGGCGGGACAAAAGCAACGAGTGGCATTAGCTCGAGCATTAATTCTGAAACCTAAAGTGATAATTTTAGACGAAGCTTTAGCTGCACTAGATATTTCAATGCGTTCGCAAATTGTGAATTTAATGTTATCGCTGCAAGCGGAGCAAAATATTTCTTATGTATACGTTACTCAAGATATAGGGATGATGAAACATATTAGCGATGAAATTTTAGTGATGCATAATGGCGAACTAGTTGAATATGGTAATACGGCTGAAGTATTAGCTTCACCATTAAGTGACATTACCCAAAAATTAATTAATAGCTATTTTGGCGAAGCATTAACCGCTGATACTTGGCGTACTGACACTCGTGCTTTCTAAGGTTTAATGACTCCAACACCCTTTTTACTGTGATAATCATTCAAAGCATTATCTCCTATTGAATTTGCTACTATACTGATTTTTTAAATCTTATTTCTATTATTGTTCAATAAAAATCTCGACAAATATTATAAAACCCACTATATTTAGCTATACAGATATCTAGACGTCTATTTTAACTGTTCAAAAATAACTGATTATTTTAGGAGCTGTTGTTATGCCTATTTGTATTCCAGACTCATTGCCCGCTGTTGATGTATTACGCAATGAAAATGTATTTATTATGACTTCATCGCGTGCAAAAACCCAAGAAATTAGACCTCTTAAGCTTCTCTTTCTCAATTTAATGCCTAAAAAAATCGAGACTGAAAATCAATTTTTTCGACTTTTATCGAATTCACCTTTACAAGTGAATGTTCAATTATTACGTATTGATCAGCGCGAATCAAAAAATACACCAATGGAACATTTAAATAGCTTTTATTGTGATTTTGATGATATTCGACATCAGAATTTTGATGGACTTATTATAACGGGAGCACCATTAGGAAAAGTACCTTTCTCTGATGTGGTTTATTGGCCTAAATTAGCTGAAATTATTACTTGGGCAAAAGAACATGTAACTTCAACAATGTTTGTTTGTTGGGCTGTGCAGGCTGCTTTAAACGTTTTGTATGATTTGCCAAAATTTACTCGTAGCCAGAAATTATCAGGCGTTTATCAACATCACATTATTAAGCCGAATGCGATTTTATCTCGAGGATTTGACGATACCTTTTTAGCACCGCATTCACGTAATGCTGATTTTCCCAAAGATAAAATCATAAATTACACCGATTTAACAATTTTAGCCGAGTCCGATATTACAGGACCTTATCTAATGACCACGGCAGATAAACGCATGGCATTTGTAACAGGGCATCCAGAATACGACTCTTTCACCTTAGCCAATGAATATTTTCGTGATATTAAAGCCGGTATAGACCCCAATATTCCAGAAAATTATTTTCCTGATAATAATCCAAATCTGACCCCTAAAGCCACATGGCGCAGTCATGCCTATTTACTATTTAGTAATTGGCTTAACTATTACGTCTATCAATTAACACCATATGATTTAACAACACGTAATATGACGGTAGATGATTAAAAGAAAGTTAATTTACAAAGCTTGTTTGTATATAGATGTGGAGAATATCGATTAAATATCGATTATGGAAAATAACTAAAAATTTGTAAATAAAATATGCCGTTCACTTGTGAACGTAAAATAAAAAAGAAAACTATTTAATAGATAAATAAAATTATAAAATATAGATATTCTTCAATCTATTATTGATTTTGTAGTATAGGAAATAAAAATAAGATCAATGTAATGCTATATAAGCTAGATTTTTATTATGGCTATCGTCATGATAATGCCAAAGTTACCCAAACCTTAAAAAAGCGTTCACTACAGGTAGAGCGCTATTATTTGATTTGGTGGTGTTAACTTATGAAACGAACTAGGCAATATAACTAGAAAATAAAATACGTGAACAAGAACTGTTTTTATAAATAAAAAGAACCAGAAAGATTTTAATGTAGAAAACTTACCGAATAAACTCTTTACATTATTTCATATTTTAAATCAAAAATTTATTTACTGAGCTTACACTAATAGTAAATGCATTTATGACTCACGTTTACATAGCAACCGATACCAAAAGGAGATTAGGAAAAACACATTAAAGCAATCAACGCTGATAGAATTATAATTTCTGATAAATTATATTTTTTTAAAGGAGTAAATAAAATGTCTACATATAAAATACTTAATCCAGAAGGAAATTTACATAATAGAATAGATTAGCTCTCTAGAATAGAGGTATTATGGACAACAATATTTAGAGATAAAAATAAATAATCAATTAGAAAAAAAGATTATTCAAATATTGCTCCATTTGTTGCATTGGGTTTGACAACGGATCATAAGAAAAATTAATAAATTAAGGTTATTGATTAATAATTATCGATGCGTTATTAAATGGGAATTTCATGAGCATAAATGGATTCATTTACCGGGAACTAATTTGGCAATAATACATTTATTTTATTTAATACATAATAAGTTATGAAAATATCTAATTCTTATATTCAATAAATTTGGATTTAGAGTATTTTTTTGATATTTATTTTGCCGAAAATAAGTAGTTTTTCTGACTGTAGACTTACAGGTAATAAGAAATTACCGATTTTGTCGCCTTATTTTAACTCTTTTTTCGCTTATTAGTATTTTAAACATGCATCCATTAAACGAAAATTATGAAATCAATCAATTTAAAAAGCTAAGGATAAAATTTTATCAATTGTAAAAAACAAAAGATAAAATCCTTATCTTGCATCATGTTAGGCATAGTTATATTATGGATAGCAGTACTATATTAATTAAGGAATTAAATATGTTAAAGTCAATTGATCCAACTACCACTTCTTCTTGGAAATCTCTTCAAGCTAGTTATGAAAAGCATCATGGAAAAACAATTGCCCAAATATTAAAAGATGAGCCTAAGCGTGTTGAAAAACTAAGTATTCCTTTTGAAGATGAGTTTTTGGTTGATTTGTCAAAAAATAGAGTGACAAAAGAAACTTTAGAGGTACTTTATAAACTCGCTAATGAATGTGATTTAAATGGTGCCATTAATGCCATGTATAGCGGTGAGAAAATTAATCGTACAGAAAACCGCGCTGTATTACATGTTGCGCTGCGTAATGTTTCAAATACTCCGATTTATGTTGATGGTAAGAATGTGATGGATGATGTTAACGCAGTATTGGCTAAGATGGAATCGTTTAGTAAAAAGATCATTAGCGGAGAATGGAAAGGTTATACGGGTAAAGCAATTACCGATGTAGTTAATATTGGTATTGGCGGTTCAGATCTTGGTCCTCATATGATTACCGAAGCATTACGTCCTTATAAAAATCATCTAACAATGCATTTTGTTTCGAATGTCGATGGTACTCATATTGTTGAAGCGCTTAAAGGTTTAAATCCTGAAACTACTTTATTCTTAGTGGCATCTAAAACGTTTACCACACAAGAAACTATGACAAATGCGCAGACTGCTCGTAAATGGTTACTTGATTCTGCCAAAGATGATAAAGCCGTTGCTTTGCATTTTGTAGCACTTTCAACCAATGCTAAAGAGGTCGAAAAATTTGGTATTGATACCACCAATATGTTTGAATTTTGGGATTGGGTTGGCGGTCGTTATTCATCTTGGTCTGCAATTGGCTTATCAATTGTTTTATCGATTGGTTTTGACAACTTCAAAGAGTTTTTAGCTGGCGGTCATGCTATGGATAAACACTTCCAAAGCGCGCCAATCGAGAAAAATATTCCAGCATTACTAGCGTTAATTGGTATTTGGTATAACAATTTCTGTGGAGCAGAAACTGAAGCAATTTTACCGTATGATCAGTATATGCATCGATTTGCAGCTTATTTTCAACAAGGAAATATGGAATCAAACGGTAAGAGTGTTGATCGTAATGGGTATAAAACGTCTTATACAACAGGCCCAATTATTTGGGGAGAACCTGGGACTAATGGTCAACACGCATTTTATCAATTAATTCATCAAGGTACTAAATTAATTCCATGTGATTTTATTGCACCAGCAATCAGCCATAATCCGGTAGGTGATCACCATCCGAAATTACTGTCTAACTTTTTTGCGCAAACCGAAGCTTTAGCGTTTGGTAAAACTGCTGAGCAAGTTGAGCAAGAATTCCTTGCAGCAGGTAAAACACTTGATGATGTTAAATCAATTGTACCGTTTAAAGTTTTTGAGGGTAATAAACCAACAAATTCGATTCTCGTGAAAAAAATAACACCTTATACTCTTGGAGCATTAGTGGCTATGTATGAACATAAGATTTTTACACAAGGTATTATTCTTAATATCTTTAGTTTCGATCAATGGGGTGTAGAGCTTGGTAAGCAATTAGCTGGTCGCATTTTACCTGAATTGGCAGATGATAAACCTGTTACTTCTCATGATGATTCAACTAATAATCTAATTAATCAATATAAGAAATGGCGTTAAGAAATTTAAAAGATTAAATTTGTTTAGCTAAAATAAAAAACCTTCAGTTTAGGCTGAAGGTTTTTTATAATTAGTTTAAGTGAAAAAATTATTTTTTCACACGCATTATTGGTGTTTTACCTGCTTCAACAGAACCAGAAAGTTTAGTTAATTCTACGACTGTTTCCATATTAGAAATAACTACTGGTGTTAACACTGATTTAGCTTTACTTTCAAGTAATGGCAGATCGATTTCAATGATTGTATCACCTACTTTTACTTGTTGACCTTCTTCGGCAATTCGCTTAAAGCCTTCACCTTTTAGCTCTACTGTGTCAATTCCAAAGTGAACAAAAAGCTCAATTCCTTCATCTGACTCAATTGCAAAAGCGTGATTGGTTTCGAAGATTTTGCCAATTTTACCATTTAAAGGCGCAACAATTTTATTACCAGAAGGTTTAATTGCAACACCATCACCAACGATTTTTTCAGCAAAAACCACATCTGGTACATCTTCGATTTTGACTATTTCGCCACTTAAAGGTGCAATAATCTCGATGCTATTTTTATTATCATCGGATACTAATTGCTTGATTTTATCGAATAGACCCATCATTGTCTCCTAACAAATTTGCTTTTCAGCGGTATAATTTTCAATTAAGTCAATAATTTCTTTGGCTGTTGCTTTTTGTAATACTGTATCAGCAAACTTCTTCGCCTCTTCAAAATTAGTATTGCGAATCAATTTTTTAATTTTTGGAATTGATACTGCACTCATACTAAATTCATCAAGACCCATACCTAATAATAAAATTGTTGCGCGTTCATCGCCAGCAAGCTCACCACACATACCAGTCCATTTACCTTCTTTATGCGATGCATCAATAACATTTTTAATCAATGTTAATACAGAAGGTGATAATGGGTTGTAAAGATGAGAAATCAATTCATTACCACGGTCAACAGCAAGTGTATATTGAGTTAAATCATTAGTTCCGATACTAAAAAAATCTACTTCTTTGGCTAAGTGATGTGCAATCACTGCTGCTGCTGGGGTTTCAATCATTACACCAATTTCGATATTTTTATCAAATGCTTTGCCTTCAGTCGTTAATTGTTCTTTAAGAATATTGATTTCAGATTTTAATATGCGAATTTCTTCTACTGAAATAATCATTGGGAACATAATACGTAATTTACCAAATGCAGATGCACGTAAGATTGCACGTAATTGGGCATGCAATACTTCTTTACGATCTAAACAAATGCGAATTGCACGCCAGCCTAAAAATGGATTTTCCTCTTTTGGTAAATGCATATAAGGTACATCTTTATCACCACCAATATCCATTGTGCGTACAATTACTGATAAACCATGAGTTGATTCAGCCACTTCTTTGTAAGCTTTAAATTGTTCTTCTTCATCAGGATAAGCATCGCGATCCATAAATAAGAATTCGGTACGGTATAAGCCGACACCTTCATAACCGTTGCGTTCTGCACCAGCAATATCACGCACAGTACCTATATTGCCACAAATTTCGACTTGGTGCCCATCAAGCGTTACAGCTGGTAAGTCTTTTAATTTTGCGAGTTCTTCTTTATCGCTAATAAATTTTGCTTGAACTTGTTTTAATTTTTCTTGGGTGGTGTGATCTGGATTGATATAGATAGCATTATTAATTGCATCTAAAATAACAAAATCACCTTGTTTTATTTCTTGGGTTGCATTAGATGTACCTACAATGGCTGGAATTTCTAATGAACGAGCCATAATTGATGTATGTGATGTTCGTCCTCCAGCATCAGTAATAAAGCCTAATACCATGTCTAAATTTAACTGAGCGGTTTCAGATGGTGTTAAATCTGTTGCGACTAAAATACATGGTTGACTAATAGCACTTAAATCAACAATTTCAATACCTAAAATATTTTTAAGTAAGCGTTTACCGATGTCGCGAATATCGGCTGCACGTTCTTTTAAATATTCATCATCTAAATTTTCGAGTTCTTTAGCTTGAGTTTCAAAAACGGATTGAACTGCGGCATCAGCGGTAGAATGTTTAGTTTGAATACGTGAAATAACTTCTTGTTCAAGATCTTCATCTTCAAGAAGCATGATATGACCTTCAAATATTGCTGCTTTATCTTCACCTAATGTAGATTTTGCTCGCTCCATGATTGCATGTAATTGCTCACTTGATTTTTCTCGAGCTTCTTTGAAGCGTTCAATTTCAGCGTCAATTTTGTTATCAAGAATTTGTCTATTACTAATAACAATAGGCTCTTCTTTTAATAATAGCGCTTTTGCAAAAGCGATACCGGGGGAAACAAGTATACCTGATACCATAAATTTAATCCTTATTCAATTTTAAAACTGTTCATAGCTAATTTGGAGTTATTATTCTAATTCTGGAATTAGTTTTACAAGATGTTGTACTGCTTCTTTTTCATCTTCGCCTTCAGCTGAAATAGTAATCGTTGTTCCTTGTGTTAAACCTAAAGTTTGTAATTTAAATAAACTTTTGGCACTTGCACTTTTACCATTTGAAGTAACGGTAATTTCAGCATTAAAATTTTTGGCTTCTTTGACAAATTGCGCCGCAGGACGGGTATGAAGACCATTTGATGCCGTAATTGTTACATCTTGTTTATACATATTATTTTTGCTCCTAAAAATATTTTCTTTTCAGCAACCAATATAAATAAAAACTGCATGAAAGGCTAGTAAGATTTCATAGATCTTTGACATTCATTAAATATTATTAGCCATAATTTATAGAGATAGCTAGATTTTATCAGTATCGGTAAATTCGAGTGATTTTATCACTACATTTTCTAAATTCTACCTGCCCATGAATACCATGTTTGATATTCTCAAAAACGATTTCTTCACTACCATCAAGTTGTGAGGTTCTAATTTCTTTACGACAGAATGTTTCAAATCGTTGCAGTTCTTGCTCACCATTACCTAATTTATAAGTTTTAGGTAAATTTTGACTGGTTACATAAGTGTTTATCTTATCTTGCACATTAAGGATAATCACGCCATTATTTGAAACTAATGAACCACAAGCGGTTAATGATATAGCTAAAACTGCATAAAAAGATAGTAGTAGAGGCAATTTCACGATTAATCTTAATAACTTCAAAATAATTCCTTTATAAAGCTCAGTAACCTGTTTATTATTTATAGCAAGCTTAGAATTATATACTAAATTTGTGAAAAGTGCAGAAATGCATTTTTTGTGATATGACAACATCAAGGTGACATAATGGCGGAAACTATTAATTATGACGAACTTAATCGTCAATTAGTCCAATATAAAGTAGGGATTACAGCAGCTGAGTTGCATGGTTTTATCGTAGGTATTTTAGCCGGAGGTAACCATGATGAGAGTTGGCGTCCTTTAGTTGAAGATATGTTAAATAATGGTCAAACTGTTGTTGCACCTCTGAATGAGCAAATTACTAAACTTTATCAGTTAACTAAGCAACAACTCTTAGATGAAGATTTTGAATTTCAATTGTTTCTTAGTGACAAAGATTTGTATGCACAAATTGATGATTTAGTTGGTTGGGTAAATCATTTTTTACTTGGTATAGGGCTAGTACAACCCAAAATTAATCGAATTAAAGGTGATGTGGGTGAAGCTATTTATGATTTACGTCAAATTGTTAATTTGGGCTATGATGAGCAAGAAAATCAACAAGAACTTGAGTTTGCGTTTGAAGAAATTAAAGAATATGTACGTATAACATCAATGTTATGTTTTGACGAATTCAATGAAACCGAAATAACACCAACAATTCATTAAGATTAACTAGTAACTAATCTTAATTAAGGTCGTCATAATGATGAAAACAGATATTAAAACAGAAATTATTTTGCGTCGTGAAAAGTTGCTTGCGCAGATGGTGCCCAATAGTGTTGCTCTTTTTTTCGCTGCTCCTGAAGTAACACGAAGTAACGATACTCATTATCCATATCGACAAAATAGTGATTTTTGGTATTTTACCCATTTTGCTGAGCCAGAGTCAGTGTTGGCTGTGATTAAACAACAAGATAATAGTGCGCGGTATGTATTATTCAATCGAAAAAAGGATCCTTTGGCAGAGACATGGACGGGATATCGTTTAGGGCAGCAAGCTGCATTGACATCAATTTTCGTTGATGAAGCTTATCTTTTTGATGAAATTGATACCATATTGCCCGATTTATTAAATGGTAAAACTGCAATTTATCATGCTGATCAACTTTATCAATATGCCGATAAAATTGTTAATCAAGTACAGGCGACTTTAAGACAAGGGGGTAGATTAAATTTAGTGGCACCAAGCTCTATCATTGATTGGCGACCGATAGTGCATGAGATGCGGATGTTTAAGTCGGATTTTGAGATGCAACTATTACGTAAGGCATGTAAAATTAGTGCAGTGGCACATGTTAGAGCAATGCAAAAATGTGCGCCTTCAATGTATGAATATCAATTAGAAGCTGAAATTTTACACGAATTTGCTTGGCATGGTGCACGCTTTCCATCTTATAACACCATTGTTGGTGGTGGCAATAATGGTTGTATTTTGCATTATGAAAATAATAGTGGGCAGTTGAAAGATGGAGATTTGGTTTTGATTGATGCGGGGTGTGAATATCAATACTACGCAGGAGATATTACTCGAACATTTCCAATTAATGGCAAATTTAACCAAGCACAACGTGAGATTTATGATATCGTTTTGGCTTCTCAATATCAGGCAATTCATCTTCTCAAACCTGGTACATCCATTAAAGACGTTAATGACCAAGTCGTACGAACGATGGTGATAGGTTTAGTTAAGTTAGGCATTATGCAAGGTGATGTAGACAGTCTAATTGCTAATAAAGCCTATTTTGAGTTTTATATGCATGGTTTAGGGCATTGGCTTGGCATTGATGTGCATGATGTTGGTAGTGGACGAGATCGAATTTTAGAACCAGGAATGGTGTTAACTGTCGAACCAGGATTGTATATTAATAAAGATGCTGATGTACCAGAGCGCTATAAAGGTATTGGCATTCGTATTGAGGATAATATTTTAATTACCGAATCTGGTAATGAAGTTTTGACCGCGGATGTTCCCAAAGAGCCTGAACAAATTGAAAAATTGATGGTCAATCAGTTGTAGAGTATAGATAACTATTGCCATAACTTTCGAGATATAGGTTATGGCTTTGTTGTTGTCACTTAAAACGATTATGCGAATAATTAGCCCAAACTAATGGATTTATCTCGATTAAAGATAATTTTTATTTTCTGATCTTTCGCTGCAATAGGTTGATACTTCCACATTTTCATTGCACTAATTACTGATCGATTAAAGATATTATTGGGTTTTGCTTCTATAATCCGAATATTTTCAATACGTCCATTACTGTTTATATCAAACAGTGCTATCACATAACCTTCTAACCGCATATCAAGTGCTCGGCGAGGATACTCGGGTTGATTGCGACTAATCGGTGAAGGATTATCTGAGTATCGACGACTATCAGATATTTGTGGGGCAACAGAAGTATTAGAGATATTTTCAGCAATGACTTCTTGCCTTACTTGTTGACGTGATGCTTTTTGCACAGGACGGTGCTTTTTCTTAGGTTTATCTTTTTGTTTTACAACAATATCTTTTTCAGTTGTTACTGCAGGTTTGTCAGGTATTGTTTCTTCAATAGGTTCAGGTTCAACAATTGGTGTCTCTTCAATTGGTTTGTTATCAATAATTTCACTGTCTTGAGCACCTTGAATATCAGGTGTATTTTCAACTAATGATTGTTCTGGTGCAGCAAGAGAAAAATCAATCATGATGGCTTTAATTGAATTATCGCCTTCATCTGCAACGATGTCTTTTACAAATAGCGTAGAACAAAACAATAAAGTAAGTATACATAAATGTGACATCACAGCAATAAATGCATATAAATAAACACCTCTTTCCTTTTTCTTAGCAATGGATTGAGGGATCCTTTCATCACTGATATCTATATCAAAGTTAATCTTCATACTAATAAACATTTCTAACTTAAGATGAGTATTTTAAATGAAAATGCTTATCATTTGTAGTTTTTTTTAAAATATGATCTGCAACTCTTGTTGCACAAAAATATTTATCAGATAATAGCAAGATTAATATCTATTATTTCTAGCGGTTAAACTGATGAATAATCCATCAATGAATCAAATACTCGATCTGGTAAAAGATGATTTAGTTAAAGTGAACCAAGCTATACAAGCTGAACTAAATTCAGATGTGGCTTTGATTAATCAGTTGGGCAATTATATTATTAGCAGTGGAGGAAAGCGTATTCGTCCTGTTATTGCTTTATTAATTGCTAAAGCACTTAATTATCAAGGTGACAAACATATTATTACGGCCGCTTTTATTGAATTTATTCATACCGCCACCTTATTGCATGATGATGTAGTAGACGAGTCTGATTTAAGGCGTGGTAAATCGACCGCGAATGCTTTATTTGGTAATGCTGCTAGTGTATTAGTTGGTGATTACATTTATACACGTTCTTTTCAAATGATGGTGCGTACAGAATCGTTTAAGGTTTTGACTATCATGTCGGCAGCAACTAATGTTATTGCTGAAGGGGAAGTACAGCAATTAATTAATTGTAATGATCCTGATATTACCAAAGAACAATATTTAGAAGTTATTTATCGCAAAACAGCACGTTTATTTGAGGCAACTTCGCATTCTGCTGCGGTGTTAGCTGGTGCAAATGAACAGCAAGAGTTTGCCTTACAAGAGTACGGTAAATATTTAGGTACTGCCTTTCAAATTATTGATGACCTATTGGATTACAGTGCCGGTAATAATAAAAAATTAGGAAAAAATTTAGGAGATGACCTTAATGAAGGCAAGCCAACCTTACCGCTCCTACATGCCATGCATCACACTAAAAATGCTGAGGATGCTGCATTAATTCGTCGAGCTATAGAACAAGGCAATGGTCGACATTTATTAAATCGCATTTTACATATTATGGATGAATGTGGTTCACTTGAATTTACCTTGCAAACTGCTCGGGCGGAAGCTCGTAAAGCATCGGATGTTATTGCTATTTTACCTGACTCACCTTATAAACAAGCATTACAAGATCTAGCCTTATTGTCAGTAAAAAGAGAAAATTAATTAATCGGTAAATGTTAAGTAAGTTATTTAAGCATCTATTTTATACTCAAACGTATCGTTTATCTCAAACATTTTGGCATTAATTAAATAGACAATAAGTTCAATATATTAAAGTAAGGTATTTTTATGTTTAAAAGATCTTGGCCGGTTTTTTTGATTTTTGTTTCGATGATCTCCATTCAAGGCAGTGCTTCAATCGCCAAATATCTTTTTCCGGTGTTAGGGCCTGAAGGTATGACCGCTTGGCGATTGTGTTTTTCGGCAATAATTTTAATTATCATTTTTAAACCTTGGCGAAAACCAATACCTAAGCAGGCATTAAAATTTATATTTCTATACGGTATTTCAATTGGTTTTATGAATTTAGCTTTTTATAGCGCTATTGCTAGAATTCCTTTAGGTATTGCTGTGGCTATCGAATTGACTGGACCAATAATGGTAGCTATGTGTTCATCACGTAAATTGTTTGATTTTATTTGGTTAGGTATTGCTGTGATCGGGTTAGCTATGTTACTGCCTATTCATCAAGCGTCAGGGAATTTAGATCCTGTAGGTATTTTGTTTGCTTTATTAGCAGGCAGTTGTTGGGCATGTTACATTTTATTTGGGCGTAAAGCTGGTGCTATTTATGGATCTTCAAGTGTCGCTATTGGATCGGTAATTGCTTCGTGCTTTTTATTTCCTATTGGTGTATGGCAAAGTGGTAGTGCTATGTTCTCGTTAGATCTGCTCCCTTTGGTGTTTGTTGTCTCTTTATTGGCCTCAGCTATTCCTTATGGATTAGATATGATTGCCCTACCAAAATTACCTGCGCAAACATTTAGCACTTTAATGAGCTTATCTCCTGTTTTTGCTGCTCTTTCTGGTTTAATTGTGTTGCACGAAAAATTATCAAGCTATCAGTGGTTAGCAATCGTATTTATTATTGTTTCATCAATAGGTACTGTGCTCACCATGAATCGCCCAACAAAGATTGAATCAGTTAAATCAAGTAATTAAAAAAATTATCGCGCTGTTGAAAGCGCGATTTTTTTGATAGTCTAATGTTCAATTAGGACGATTTTAAAAGGAAGAAATTAAGCGTAGATTTAACGTGGAGGGAATCCCATTCCGCCGCCCATTAAACCTTTCATCTGGCGCATCATCTTCATCATGCCACCACCTTTCATTTTCTTCATCATTTTTTGCATATCGTCAAATTGTTTTAAGAGTTTATTCACATCTTGTACTTGGGTTCCTGAGCCCATTGCAATTCGGCGCTTACGTGAACCTTTAATGATTTCTGGATTTGCACGCTCTTTGAGTGTCATTGAGCCAATAATTGCTTCCATTTTGATAGTGATTTTATCATCCATTTGTGCTTTGATATGATCAGGGAGTTGACCTACGCCAGGTAATTTTGCCAGCATTGCACCCATACCCCCCATATTGCGCATCTGTTTAAGCTGATCTTGAAAATCATTAAAATCGAATTTATCGCCTTTTTTCAATTTTTTGGCGATTTTTTCTGCTTTCTCGCGATCGACATTACTTTGTAATTCTTCAATTAACGAAATAACATCACCCATCCCCAAAATACGAGAAGCAATGCGATCTGGATAGAATGGTTCTAAAGCATCAGTTTTTTCACCCATCCCTAAAAATTTAATTGGTTTACCAGTAATATTGCGAATAGAAAGCGCAGCACCACCACGAGCATCCCCATCAACTTTAGTTAAAATCACACCAGTAAGTGGTAATGCATCATTGAATGCTTTTGCGGTATTGGCTGCATCTTGCCCAGTCATGGCATCTACAACAAACAGGGTTTCAATTGGGTTTATTGCTTGATGAAGAGACTTGATTTCGTCCATCATATCGTTATCGACATGTAAACGACCTGCAGTATCGACAATAAGTACATCAAAAAATTGTAGTTTAGCGTGTGAAATGGCTTTATTTACAATATTAACTGGTTTTTCATTAATATCAGATGGAAAAAACTCGACATCAATGGCTTTAGCTAGTGTTTCTAACTGCTTAATTGCTGCTGGTCGATAGACGTCGGCTGATACAACCAGTACTTTTTTCTTCTGTTTTTCTTTTAAGAATTTGGCCAGTTTTGCAACACTGGTGGTTTTACCTGCACCTTGTAAACCCGCCATTAAGATTACTGCTGGTGGCTGAGTTGCTAAATTGAGTGAACTGTTAACTTCTCCCATTGCAGCCGTCAATTCGGCTTGAACTATTTTAATAAACTCTTGGCCTGGCGTTAGGCTTTTATTGACATCTAAACCTACAGCTTTTTCTTTAACTTGATTAATAAATTCACGAACAACAGGTAGCGCAACATCGGCTTCAAGTAGAGCCATTCGGACATCGCGCAGTGCTTCTTTAATATTATCTTCAGACAGTCGCCCACGACCACTGATATTGCGAAATGTCTGTGATAAACGGTCGGTTAAATTCTCAAACATGTTAACTCTCAATAAATAAAAAAATTTTGATTATCATATCAGAAAATTTTAAGAAGTCCCATGATCATCATTGTGTATTGACTTGACACCAAATTATCTTCCTGTTCAAATGAAGATAGATAAACAAAGGTATATTACTTATAAAAGGTAATGAAGAGATAGAATAAATACAAAAGGAGAAAAATTGAATATGGCAAAAGTGATTCAGACAGAAAAAGCCCCAGCAGCAATCGGACCATATGTTCAGGCAGTCGATTTAGGCAATATGCTATTTGCATCAGGGCAGATTCCTTTAGTCCCTGAAACGGGTGAAATGCCAGCTTGCGTTAAAGAACAAGCAAAACAAAGTTTAGCTAATGTTAAAGCAATAATCACATCGGCAGGTTATCAAGTGAGTAATATCGTTAAAACAACTATTTTTTTAGCTGATATGAATGATTTTGCTGCTGTTAATGCGGTTTATGAAGCATTTTTTATCGAAAATAATGCCGGATTCCCTGCACGTTCTTGTGTACAAGTTGCTCGTATACCTAAAGATGCAAAAGTTGAAATTGAAGTCATTGCTGCTAAATAATTTTAACTAGTTTGATTAGCACTAAAAAGTGCTAATCTTTGTTAAAAAGTTTCAGGTAAACCCTACGGTTTAGTATAAAATTGAACTTAAATTGAATAATTTTTCATTTAATATATCGTTGATTATTCTTATCAAAAATGATTGAAATTCCTAGTGAAAATTCAATTAAATTATTTACAGTTGAACTTGTATTTAGTGATTGATTGCCAATTGAGTTGATGCAATAATCTACAGTTATGAGTTATTGTGTCAATTAGGTTGTAATATGTTTGAAAAAGTAGAATCCTATGCAGGGGATCCAATTTTATCTTTAGTTGCTGAATTTAATAATGATCATCGTGAAAGTAAAACTAATTTAAGCATTGGTTATTATTATGATGAAAATAGTGTTGTCCCTCAATTGGAGTGTATAAAAATTGCTCGTGATTATATTTATCATAATCAACAAGATGCACAACTTTATTTACCAATGAGCGGTTTACCCTCTTATTGCCAAGCAATTCAGTCATTGCTATTTGGTGAAGAACATTCAGCCTATAAAGATAAACGTATTGCAACTATACAAACATTAGGCGGATCAGGTGCACTAAAAATCGGTGCTGATTTTTTATATCGTTATTTTCCTAATTCACAAGTCTGGGTCAGTGATCCAACATGGGAAAATCATATTGCTATTTTTGGTGGCGCAGGTTTTAAAGTTAATACCTATCCCTATTTTGATTCACAAACATGTGGAGTTAAATTTGACGCAATGCTTGAAACATTGGAACAATTGCCTGCCAAAAGTATTGTATTACTGCATCCTTGTTGTCATAACCCAACGGGTGCAGATTTAACACAATCACAGTGGGATAAAGTAATTGCTGTATTACAAACACGTGATCTCATTCCATTTATGGATATTGCTTATCAAGGATTTGGTGAAAGTATTGAAAGTGACAGTTATGCAATTAAAAAAGCAGCTGAAATGGGGCTTTGTGGTTTTATAAGCAACTCTTTTTCCAAAACATTTTCACTTTATGGGGAACGTGTTGGTGGGTTATCTGTGTTGTGTGAAAATGATGAAGCAGCTCGTCGTGTATTAGGTCAACTTCAGGCAACGGTTCGTCGAAACTATTCTAGCCCAGCAGCTTATGGTGCCCAATTGGTCAGTTATGTTTTAAATAATCCTGAATTGAGAGCCAGTTGGATTAAAGAAGTTGAATCAATGCGAAATCGTATTGTATCGATGCGTTCTACTTTAGTTAATTTGTTGAAAACACAAGCACCAGATCATAATTTTACTTATTTAGTTAAGCAGCGTGGTATGTTTAGTTATACTGGTTTTAGTAAACGACAAGTCACACAATTAAAAGATAATTTTGCTGTTTATTTGGTGGGCAGTGGAAGAATGTGTGTGGCAGGCTTAAATCACCATAATATTCATCGTGTGGCGGAAGCATTTGCTACATTAAAATAATCAAGTCACAAAAAGGAGAATATTCATGTTACGTAAGATGTTAATTCTAGTATTCGGTATTGCAATGACAACTCTCATTGTTGGATGTAATACAGTTAATGGTGTAGGCAAAGATGTTCAATCTGGTGGTAAAGCTATTTCGAAAACAGCTGAAAATGTTAGCGATAAATTATAATAAGAATGATTGATATATTTATAAATATTAATTATTTATAAGTTATAAAAAGTAAAATGCGACATATTATAGCTGTCATATTTTTTTACTTACTGGGTGTGGTTCGTTAAATTTTCGAACTGCACCTTTAACCATTGAAAACTGTCATAATTCAGTATGATTAATACAGAATTTGTATTAAATCCTTTGCCATCAAATATATTAAGTTATCCACATATTTATATTGCTCAAAGTCGATAAAGTAAATATTTACCAGCAAGTTATGCCGGCATGAAAGGAAAATTTACGGATAATATTGAGGCTCATGGTTATCTAAAACAAACATTTTGGCGAACACAATCCTTACTAGATAGGGTAACATTATATGATGATGGCTATGACGATCTTTATATAAGCTCTTCGCAAAAGAAGTACGTGACCGTAAAGCGAAATTTGTAATAAGACAAGTAATTTTGCAGAACTGCCAGATTATTTATATAGCTATTGATTCTTTAGCTAAAGATAGAGATAATCCTGCATTAACTGAATCTAACGATTTATCAATAAATAGATAAAATATTATATAAAGACAAATAATTAATGTATTATTGGTTGGATTGATGGTTATGATATTGAGTTTATTAACAAAATTTATTTCTCTTTCTTATTTAATTTTTGATAATTATTCTTTAGAATTGTTATTATCTTGTAAAGATTATCAATGCTATGTTTAATATGTTAGATTTAGCTTTTTTCATCGTTTATTACAATTTGATTTCGAATCAACGTAATATATGAAATTTTACAAGGGCAATTATTCATACATGTACTTTGATTCCCTATATGTTAATGTGATTATGGGTTGAAAATACATATTGTTAATATGGCATAAAGATAATAAAGATTATTGTAATAGTTGTGTTATCTGCTAATTTTTTTAAGGAAATAAAATGTCATCAAGTTTTAAATCAACTTTGAATGGAAACGTCAAAAAGGCCGTTATCCCTGTTGCCGGTCTTGGTACTCGAATGTTACCTGCTACTAAAGCCATTCCTAAGGAAATGTTACCTGTGGTTGATAAACCACTTATTCAGTATGTAGTAAAAGAATGTATTGCAGCAGGTATTACTGAGATCATTTTTGTTACCCATTCATCAAAAAATTCAATTGAAAACCACTTCGATACTAGTTTTGAATTAGAAGCAATGTTAGAAGCGCGTGTTAAACGTCAACTGTTACAAGAAGTACAAAGTATTTTACCTAAAAATGTAACAATAACGAGTGTTCGTCAAGGTTTAGCCAAAGGACTTGGTCATGCCGTATTGTGTGCTTATCCTTTGGTTGGCGATGAACCTTTTGCGGTTGTACTACCAGATGTGATTATTGATGAGTATGAAAGCGATCTAACAAAAGATAATTTAGCGGCAATGATAAATAATTATCATGAGACCAAGCATAGTCAAATTTTGGTTGAGCCAGTACCGAAAGAGTTAGTTTCTTCTTATGGGATAGTTGACTGCCATGGTCAAGAATTGTCTGCTGGTGCTGTTACACAAATGTATAGTGTCGTTGAAAAACCATCAATTGAAGAAGCACCATCCAATCAATCAGTTGTTGGACGCTATGTTTTATCTGAAAAAATCTGGCCTTTACTAGCTAAAACATCTTTAGGCGCTGGTGGTGAAATTCAACTCACGGATGCAATTGCAATGTTACTTAAAGAGGATCCTGTTGATGCATATTGTATTAAAGGACGAAGTCATGATTGTGGTAATAAATTGGGATATGTACAAACCTTTATACAATACGCAATGCGTCATAAAAGCTTAGGTAATGATGTTACTGCATGGTTAAAAACAATTTAAATATTAATTTTTGAACACAAAAAGGACGCTTGAATCGTCCTTTTTATTCTGCTTATTCTTTACTTAAATTAAACATCCGACTGTTCATTTTCAAGAGAAATATTTGGATCATAGAAAGTATTCATATCCATAAGTCCTACTTCACGATCGGTAGCGACTGCCGCAGTCATTGCCCCAGATACGTTGGCTAGTGTGCGAGCCATATCAATGATTGGATCAACGGCCAGCACCATACCAATTAATGGGAAGTATTCAGCCATGCCCATGCCAGATAAAACCACTGTTGCAGCAACTGTTGCTGTACCAGGAATACCAGCAATACCAATTGAACCAATCACGACCACAATTACCAACATAATATAAAATTGGAAATTAGTATCAATACCCACCATATGCGCAATCATAACAGCAAGTAACGCAGGAAAGAAACCAGCACAGCCATTCATACCCATAGTACTACCAAGTGAACCGACTAAATTTGCTGTGCCTGTATTGACTCCCATACGTACCGTTAAAGTTGAGATAGTCATAGGTAATGTACCAACTGACGAGCGGCTGGTAAAGGCTAATAACCACGTTCCCATCGCTTTTTTAATAAACATGACAGGTGATATACCGTGAATCATAACAATTAAAACATGCACAATTAACATGATCAAAGTGGCAATGTAGATGGCTGCAACAAAACCTGATACTTCAATAATTGCAGGTATACCATTAGAAATAATGGTTCTAGCAAGGAGGGCGATGACTGCATATGGCATATATTTAATGATGGTCATGGCAATTGACATCACAATTTTATAAAGTGCTTCAATAAAGGTCTTAAACAGAGCAATAGGTTGTGGATTTTTCTTTTCCATTCGATTAGCAGCAATCCCCATAAGAGCAGAAAAAATAACTAATCCAACAATATTTTCTTTAACCATTGATGCAATGATATTACTTGGAATAAGATTTACAAAAGTATCAATTATATTAGTGTATTGTTTAGCTTGAGCTTGATGAACCGTTGTAGAGCTGATTTCTCCTAATGCAAACAAATTAGCCAAAACAATGCCAACTATACAAGCAATTGCAGTGGTAAACAGTAACCAGAATATTCCTCTAAATGCGATTTGTGGTAGGTTCTCTTTACCAGAAAAATCGATAATGACTTTAACAATAGAGACAAATATCAAAGGAATGACTAGCATGCGAATAAAGGCAATAAAAGCACGTCCAAAAAGACCATACCATGTAGCTGTCTCTTGCATCCAAACATTTGATGTATCAGGGAACCCTGCTGCAGCTTGTATACCTAAACCAAGCACTGCACCAAGTATTAACCCAACTAACATACGAAGAGAAAAATTAATTTTTTTATCTTGTAACGGTTTCATCACTCCAAAAAAACAAACTAGCAGTAGTCCAATACCAATTAAAGTTTGATAGTGTGTGATAGATAGGAACTTTTCAAAAAAAGTTCCTTGAAAAATGGGATCTGACATAATTGCCCCTTTATTGTGATAATTTAATCATCGAATAAAATCATATTAATAATCTTACTTAATTTATGATGCACTGATTTTTTTATCAAGTAAGATAATTTGTATTATTTAGTTGTTGTCATTAACAATGACAATTTAACTATTATTATTTAGCTATTGAACCTGCAATATTTAAAATGTCCCATGGTCTTGAAAATGGCGGCGCATAAAGAAAGTCCATCATTGCTAATTCATCAATTTTCATTTCTGCCCATATGGCAGTTGCTAACGTATTTACTCGTAAAACAGCGCCACTGCCACCTGCAATTTGTCCACCTAAAATGATGCGGGTCTCGGCGTGATAAATTACTTTGGCTGTTACCTCAGTTTGCCCTGCAACATAGTTACTGTGATTTTTATCCTTAACAATAACTGTTTTATAAGTAATACCCGCTTTTTGAGCTTCTTTTTCGGTTAAGCCTGTCCGTCCAGCCTCAATATCAAACGCTTTAAATGCTGAGGTACCGATGGTTCCAGGGAATTCACTCTTTCCTCCTCCTAGATTTTCACCCACTATCTTGCCCAGTTTGTTCGCACCTGTGGCAAGAGGAATGTAAACCATCGCTTTGCTGACTTTATGCTGCAATGCAGCGCAGTCACCTGCTGCATAAATATCCGGAAGATTTGTCCGTCCATAGCTATCGGTAATAATAGCGCCATTTGGTAGCATATTAAGACCAATATTTTGATAAATTTCACTGTTAGGTTTCACTCCAGTTGCGATAATAACCATGTCAGCAAGATAAGTATCTTTATTGGTAATTACGTGAGTGACATGCTGTTCCCCTATAAAACCTTGTACTTGTTCTTGTAGATGTAAATCACAATGTTGTTTAATATTCTTTGCAATTACGTCGGTAATTTGTGCATCGAATGCATCGACCAGCACTCTATCATCTAACTGAATTAATTTGACTTGCTTATTTAAAGCAACAAATGACTCGGCAATTTCAAGTCCTATAAAGCCTGCACCAACTACAATGACGTTTTTTACTGCTGGATCGGATAATGCTTGTTTAATGGCTAAACCATCATTGAGATCGCGTAAAGTGAAAATATTTTTCAATTTATAATTTGTAAAATTTGGAATGATAGGGCTTGCACCAACGGCAATTAATAATTTGTCATAATTATCATCAAAACATTCATCTGTATTAATATTTTTAATCGTTAGTTTTTTTTGTATGCTATCAATAGCGACGACTTGGTGACGTATTTTTATTTCAATACCATCTTGTTGAAATTGTTGTGGTGTACGGGATATCATTTCATTAGCATCAGTGAAATGATCACCGATAAAATAAGGTAAACCACAAGCTCCAAACGATACAATGTCAGTTTTTTCATAAATACGAATGGTAGCATTAGGGTTCATTCTTTTGGCTTTAGCAGCAGCACTCGCTCCTGCAGCTTGAGCGCCAATGATGATTATTTTCATCTAATTTTCTCCTTAGGGCTCAGATTTTCAATAATGACAATCCTATCATAGGTTATAACATATGTGTGCGACAGATAATGACTTACTATTAATATTAATCAGTCGTATATTTGAAAACAAAATATTAATGGTCTAAAGCGATAATTAATTCCTTTTAGCCCTATTTTTGTCAAAAAGTTTCAGATTAACTATACGTTTGAGTATAATTTATTAGATCTTTAATTAAATCAATTTGTAAATTAGAATCATTTAACGCATGAATATAATGAAACTTTTTGCCGCCAGCCTGTAAAAATAGTTCTCGATTTTCTTCGTTAATTTCGTAAATGGTTTCAATACAATCCACAGAAAATCCAGGACAAATAACATGTACATATTTAACGCCATCATGAGCTAACTTTTCCAAAGAATCACTGGTATTTGGCGTAACCCATTTTCCTTTACCAAATTTAGATTGATAAGCCATTTCAATGGGAATATTAATGCCATTAGCTTCACATTTCTCAATTAATAATAATGTGGTTAGTTGGCAACGCTCTATGTAATCATCTTTACGTTTGTGAATATAACGTTCAGGAATTCCGTGATAAGATAGTACTAATACCTCAGGCTCTCCTTGTTCTTCAAAGGCTTGTTTAATCTGTAAATATAGAGCATTAATATAACTTGGATGATCAGCATAATCGCGGATGTAATGAATATTATTGGTTATTGATTGAGATGATTTAATTGTCTTTAGTTTATCAAGCACTGCTAATGTTGTTGTGGTCGAATATTGGGGAAATAATGGTAATACCGTTATTTTTTTACACGATTGCAGATTATTTAAGGCAAATTGAAGGTTCGGCTCGCCATAGGTCATGGCTAATTGACAATGAATATTAGGTAATTCCTGTTGTAATTTGTCACACAGTTGTTGGCTATAATGCATCAATGGTGATGAATTATCTATCCAAATTTTTTTATAGTGGTTAATAATATAAGGTACTCGTTTTGGTAACACTCGATACTTTAAAATTGGATACCAAAAAAAAGCAGGCAAATCCACCACATGCTTATCAAGTAAAAATTCGGTTAAATAGTGTTTTATTGCATCAGGCGTGACAGCGCTTGGTGTTCCGAGATTAACCAGTAATAACCCTTGTTTTTTATTCATAGCTAATCCTTATTTTGAACAAAGATAACGGTTTATAATATCAAGAAGCCGATCTAATGCACCTTGATTTTGCTTTAATACTTGGTAGGCATTTTCACCAATTTGTTGGCTTTCTGTTTTATTATTTAATAGGTTGTTTATTACTAAATATAAAGCTTCTGCTGTGCTGTCACAAATTATCATTCCGTTTGCAGCAATTAACTGTTCGCAGATGATTTTAAAATTGAAAAAATATTGACCGCTAATAATTGGAATATGATGTAAGGCTGGTTCTAGTGGATTATGTCCACCATGGTCGACTAAGCTACCACCAACAAAGGCAATATCTGCCATGCTATAAAGTTCTAACAGTTCACCCATGGTATCACCCAAGACCACTTGTGTTTGATCGGTTGGAATTTGGTTCGAACTACGAGTTATATAATTAAATTCATTATTTTTAATCAGTTTTTCGACTGTTTTAAAACGTTCAGGATGACGGGGCACTAGGATTAATAATAAATCAGGATGCTGTAACAATAATTGTTTAAATGCCTTTAAGATGATTTCATCTTCACCATCATGAGTACTTGCTGCAATAAAAACGGGACGGTTCAATTGCCATTGTTGTTTTAAGTTAGCAATTTTTTGTTGTTGCTCAGTTGTTAAATTGATGTCGAACTTAATACTACCAGTTACGGTGAGATGATTGCTTGGTAAACCTAATGCTGTAAAGCGTTCACCATCTTGCTTATTTTGTGCGGCAACCATGCTGATTTTTGCTAATAATCGGTTAATGGTTGTGCCTAGCTTACTGTAACGATTTGCTGAGCGTTCGGACAAGCGAGCATTAGCAATAATCAAGGGGATAGCGTTCTTATGGCATTGGCTAATAAAATTAGGCCAAAGTTCGGTTTCCATAATAATGACTAATTTGGGTTGGGTTATTTTTAAAAAACGTTTGATAGCGCACGGCAGGTCATATGGTAAATAGACATGGCTCACACTGTCTTTTAATAATGATTTAACTCGCTCAGAGCCTGTTGGTGTCATGGTTGTAACGGTAATGGGCAAAGCGGGATATCGTCGCTGCAATGCTCTAATAAGTGGAACAGCGGCAATGGTTTCACCCACGGATACCGCATGAACTAAAATACCATTTGCTTTCACTTTATTTTTGCAAAAACCATACCGTTCAAACCAACGTTTACGGTATGCTGGTGCTTTGTGGCTGCGCCAAAGTAATTTTATCCATACCAATGGCTGAATAAGATAGAGTAAAATGGTATAAAGTAATTGCATATCAATTAGTTCTTAAGCTTAAAAAAATGTTGGCGATAATAAATAAGCTCTGCAATTGAATCACGAATATCATCAAGCGCTTGATGGGTACTTTGTTTTGTAATTCCTTTTAAAATTTCAGGTTTCCATCGTTTAGCTAATTCTTTTATGGTACTGACGTCTAAATAGCGGTAATGAAAATAACTTTCTAAATTAGGCATATAGTTAAATAGAAAACGACGGTCTTGACCAATAGTATTACCGCAAATTGGTGAGCTGTTTGCAGGTACCCACTGTTTTAAAAATTCGATAGTTTGTTGTTCTGCTTGTTGTTCATTAACAGTACTTTGACGTACTCGTTCAATTAAACCAGAGTTGCCGTGGGTATTTTTGTTCCAATCATCCATTAAGGCTAATTGATCGTCGGATTGATGAATGGCAATAACAGGGCCTTCAGCTAAAATGTTTAAATTAGAATCAGTTACAATAGTTGCAATTTCAATAATACGATCGGTTGCTGGATTAAGCCCAGTCATTTCAAGATCGATCCAAATAAGATTATTGCTGTTAATTTGTGATTGTGTGGTCATAATTTGTTATAGAAGTTTTCTTTTTGATGCCGAGTAGTGTAGCATAACTGTCAAACTGTTTTAGCAAAAATTAGTGACTGTGGCAAAAAATCAACTATCCAAAAATCAAAAAAGACGCGTGGCGGCTAAACACCAACAACGATTAGAAACCAAACAAGATGAAAATCTGTCAAATTTTTCATCACCCCGTGAAGGTGTGGTGATAAGTCGTTTTGGTAAGTCGGCTGATGTTGAAGATAACGCGCGAAATATTTATCGCTGTAGTATTCGGCGTACTTTACCATCGTTAGTGACTGGCGACAAAGTCGTGTGGCGCGAAAGTTTGGAGCCCAATACCAATGGCATTATTGAGGCGGTACATGCAAGGTATTCTGAGTTGGTTCGTCCTGATTTTTATGACGGGGTTAAACCCGTGGCCGCCAATGTTGATCAAATAGTGATTATTTCAGCTGTTTTGCCTGAATTATCACTTAATATTATTGATCGTTATTTAGTGGCTTGCGCAGTAACCGATATTGAGCCAATCATTGTCTTAAACAAAATTGATTTATTAAGTGATGAACAACGAGTAGAAGTTGAAAAGCAATTAACTATTTACACAAATATTGGCTATCAAGTTTTATATGTTTCTTGTCAGAATCACCAAGGAATTGCTGCATTG
Source organism: Gilliamella sp. wkB7 (assembly GCF_001693435.1). Classification (NCBI taxonomy): domain Bacteria; kingdom Pseudomonadati; phylum Pseudomonadota; class Gammaproteobacteria; order Orbales; family Orbaceae; genus Gilliamella; species Gilliamella sp. wkB7. The sequence goes on along the minus strand of NZ_CM004509.1, from coordinate 1,327,259 downwards.
CAAGCTGTCTTGCAGGATAAAATATCCATTTTAGTTGGGCAGTCAGGTGTTGGTAAATCAAGTATTATTAATTTATTATTACCACATCAATTGCAATCAGCTATAACTGGAAATATTTCTGAATTATCCGGTCTTGGACAACATACAACTACTTCAACCAGACTTTATCATTTGCCAAACGGAGGTGATATTATTGATTCACCAGGTATTCGTGAATTTGGTTTATGGCATCTAGAGCCAGAACAGGTAATTAGTGGTTTTAAAGAGTTCGATGACTATTTAGGTGGTTGTCAATTCCGTGATTGTAATCATCTTGATACGCCAGGTTGCTTATTACAACAAGCTGTAAGAGATGGCAAAATCGCATCTTCAAGATTAGATAATTATCATCGAATTTTACAGACCATGAAAGAAGTAAAAGCTAGAACGAATAAAAGTTATAAATAACCATTTTTGGTGAATTTAAATATTGTTAATTTTAATTGATTCAAACGTTTTCGTTATTACAACAAGTAAGGGTTGCTTACATTATTTAAATAACAATTATGGGCAACCCTTTAATATTAAAGCATCAGTTTTTTACAGCAAAACCAATTGCTACATATGCAAAACCTTGGAATATAAGGTCAATACCTAAAAACATTCCTAATACCCAAAGACTATCATATGGCCAGCCAGTAATTATCATCAAACCTAAAATTAGGGTTATAATACCGGAAGTGAGTACCCATCCCCAACGCGGTAAATTTCGATTACTAAAAGAGGCAAAAATTTGTGTAAAGCCACTCATAATTAGCAATATTGCTATCACTAAAGTTAAAGCTGATGAAACCGCAATCGGTCGGAAAAAAGAGATTAAGCCAACAATAATGTATAAAATTCCCATTATTGCCCATAATGCCGTTTGACCAAAGCCTTTAAGGTTAAATGAATTTATTGTTTGTGCGATTCCTGCAATTAAAATTAATGTCCCAATAAAATAGACAGAAAAAACAGTAGCCATGAACTGATAGCCTAAGGCTAAACATCCTAATACAATTAAAATAAAGCCAACTACGATTAACCAATTTGATTTTTGTTTTATATATTGAACGTTGTTTTCATCAGATATCATATTATTTTCCTGCTTTTATATTTAAGTTTATATTTAAATAAAACATCTTTCTTATCATAGAGTTGCTAATCATAGTTAGCAGCAGTTAAGAAAGATCGCGGAGGTAATGATTACTACTGATCTGTGGTATTATTTAGGTGTACCACAGATCTTACTACTTATTGAATAACTTAAAAACTACGATGAAACTACTCTTTATCTTTCAATGCTTCATCTAATGTTGAGAAGAACATTAGTTTATTGGGAATAGGTACAATTTTGGCGCGAGCTAATGTTTTTAACGGTTGAAATTGCAATTCACAAATTGATAAATCAACGTGTTCTGGCAATTCATCAATAAAGTGTATTAAGGCATTAAGCCCGCCTGCGTCAAGAATTGGTACGGCATCCCATTGTAATATAATATGCTCATATCCGTTAATTTTTTTATAAAGCTCAACAAAAGTTTTTTCAGCCGCTGCAAAAAACAGTGGACCATTAACACGTAAAACCAAGGTTTTATCATCACTTCGATTTAGCTCGACTAAGCGAGTCATTCGAGCAATACGACGCATAAATAATATGGAAGCCAATACTATGCCAAGTGTAATTGCTATAACCATATCAAATAATACGGTAAGTGACATACAGATTAACATAATTAAAATATCATCTTTAGGTGCACATTTGATGATATACATCACCCTTTGCACGGCACTCATATTCCAAGCCACTATTAATAGCAGAGCAGCCATTGCTGATAGTGGAATATAAGATAAAAGTGGTGCAAAACAAATAAGAGCAAGTAATACTATTAATGAATGTAAGACTGCTGCAATAGGTGATGTAGCACCAGCCTTAACATTCGCAGCTGAACGTGCGATAGCGGCGGTAGCCGAAATGCCACCAAAAAACGGTGCAATAATATTGCCTAAACCTTGACCTATAAGTTCACTGTTTGAGTGATGTTTTGTGTGGGTCATTTCATCTAACACGACAGCACAAAGCAATGATTCAATAGCGCATAACATTGCCATAGTCAGTGAAATCGGAAGTAAAGCAGAAAGTGTCGTCCAATCCCAATTAAATTCAGCACTTTCCCATGGTAATACAAATTCAGGTAGTACCGAAGGAATACCATGACCAATAGTATTATCAGCAAGTGTATAGGTAAATCGTGATCCTATTGTTTCAATCTGATAACCGAATTGATTAAATATAAACATGACAATAATACCTGCAACTAATGCAGGTAAGTGACCAGATATCTTCACTCTAAATTTTGGCCAGATAATTAATACAATCAGCGTTACCATTCCGACAATTGTGTCTGCAACATTAATGGATGGTAAAGTCTTAGCTAATTCAATAACTTTACTTATATAACTTTCAGGCATATGTTCAAGAGTCAAACCAAAGAAATCTTTAATTTGCATAGTAGCGATGGTAATAGCAATGCCTGAGGTAAAACCTAATACGACAGGTAATGGAATATATTCAATTAATCTTCCTAATCGAATCATGCCCATCAATATTAGAAAAACACCCGATAATAATGTTGCAATTAATAATCCAGATAAACCATATTGTAATGATACTGGATATAAAATAACTACAAAGGCAGCGGTAGGACCAGAAACACTAAAACGAGATCCTCCCGTTAGAGCAATAACAAAACCGGCTATAATTGCGGTATAAAGTCCATGTTGTGGTGGAACACCACTGGCAATTGCAAGAGCCATTGCTAGTGGTATAGCGATAATACCAACGGTTATCCCCGCTATTAAATCTTTGATAAAACGCCTTGTGTTATAAGGGGTAGTTATACATGCAGAAATAAATGCACAACTAATTTTGGTGCCAGAAAGGCCATATAATTTCATTATTTTTGATTAATTAAATAGAAGTTATTTTGAATGCTTAATAAGATAGTCTTTTTTACAAAAAATAAAAGAGCGTTATGAAAATAATCATCATGTTTTTATAAAATTTTAATATAAATCAAGTTTAGAGAAGCTGCTGTGTTAATATACGAAAAGAATATTGATTTCTGTGGCATCTATTGACCACTTTTTCATCTTAATCCTAACTGCGTTAATATTAATATTTAAAAAGGAGATAAAAATATGATTATGCACAGTTCGCGTAAATTATTGACTGTTTTTCTATTTACTTTTACTTCATTAAGTTTTGCTCAAACCAATGTGATTGCTGGTTCCAAAACAGCTTATCAATACAATTCTAACCAAACTCTTACTTCTGCTCCAACAGACTATCAAGCTTTTTATATTGATCATATTGGGCGCCATGGCTCGCGGTATATAAGTAAATCAAAGCATGAAGATCTTGCTTATCACATCCTATCATTGGCCGACAGTCAACATCAGTTGACTGATTCAGGAAAAGATCTACTTAGACAAATTACTATCCTTAAGCAATTAAATCAGAACCACTATGGTCAGCTTACCAATCTGGGTCGTAAAGACATTAGTTTGATAAGTAACCGAATGCTGGGAAATAATCCAACAGTATTTAAAGGACAAAAAATTGAAGTTATTTCAACGAGTTCTCCAAGAGCAAAAGAAACAGCAGAAATTTTTATTGATTCTTTTAAAGCTAAATATCCTAATATTCATGTGGTTCAACAACCAGATAATGAGCAAACATTATTGCGCTTTTTTGAGTATTCTCCCGCTTATAGTGAATATAAAAAAAGTAAAGCAGTTAAAGATGCTATGAAATCTATTGAGTATGCTTCTCAAACTAAACAGATGAGTAAACAAGTTGCCAAAGGCATTTTTAAAAAATCCTTTTTAATTAAGTTAAAAAAAGGGGTGAATGAATCTGAGAATACATCAGTAAAAACATCGGATTTTGTTATTGCAGTATACCAATTGTATCAAGAATTACAGGCTTTTTCGCCACAAGTTTTAATGGACAATCATCTTGATTTAGAACGTTATTTTTCAGCAGAACAAAAGACATGGTTTAATACAGTTGTTACTGCAAAAAATTATTTGCAGATAGGTCCTGCCTTTGATGCAACAGGTATTCAAATTAAAATTGCTGCACCATTATTATGGGATATGATTCATTCTGCTGATAAGGCAATAGTAGATAATAATGTGGATGCTAATTTGCGCTTTGCGCATGCTGAAACGGTTTCGCCATTAGCCACTTTACTCGAAATTGAAGGCTCTGCTAATGTTACTAAGACACTGTTTAATTATTCTACTGTATGGCGAGCAGATAAAATTATCCCTATGGGGGCGAACATTCAATGGATTTTTTATAAAAGCAAACAAACTCATCAACCGATTTTAATTAAAGTATTACTAAATGAGCGAGAAGTGCATTTACCTATTAAAACAGATAGTTACCCTTATTATCGATGGAATGATGTAAAACAATTTTATGTTAATAAACTGAATAAATTAGGTTTAGATGAGAACCAATCAGCAATAGAGATGTTAAAAAATCTAAAATAAATAAACAACTGTAAATATTATGTCCTTATATCGGGGCATAATATTTAATATTATGATTAGACTTGTAGCCAAAATGTAACTGGTCCATCATTTATCAAAGAAACCTGCATGTCAGCTGCAAATTGTCCTGTTTGTGTATTAATTTGCTTTTTACATTGCTCAACAAAAAATTGATATAGTTTATTGGCTTCAACTGGTTTTGCACCTTTAGTAAAACTTGGGCGCATACCCTTTTGTGTATCGGCTGCTAGTGTAAATTGAGAAACAACTAATAGTTCACCATTAGTTTGGCTAACATTTAAATTCATTTTGCCTTCATTATCACTAAATATTCGATACCCTAGTACTTTTTCACATAAGCGTATAGCTTTTTGCTCATTATCTTCTTGTTCAACACTTAATAATACTAGTAATCCATGATTAATCTGTCCAATAACTTGATTATTAACAGTAACACTAGCTTGTTTAACACGTTGGATTAAGGCGATCATAAAATAATTACCCTGGTAATGATTGATTTTCAACTGCGAGCTTATTGCGATTAAAGTCCGTTAAAGTTGCAGCAAACTCAGCTCCAAACAAAACAATGCACCAAGAAAAATAGATCCAAACTAACATAATGGGAATTGATGATACAACTCCATAAATAAGTTGATAAGTTGGGAAAGAAGTTATATACAGCGCAAATGCTCGTTTTCCTAGTTCAAATAATATTGCTGCGACAACGGCTCCAACTATGGACTCTTTAAAAGGTACTGACTCAGTAGGAATAATACTATAAAGCAACCAGAAACCAACTACTGATATAATAAATGGTAAAGAATTGAATAGAAAGTTACCTGTTGTCGCAGTAGAAAGCCATTTTAGTGAAAACACATAAGAACTTATTGCAACACTTGAACCAGCCAAAATAGGGCCTAAAGTTAATATGGTCCAATACATCGTTAGATTGTACATGAATGATCGCTTACGCTTGGTTTTCCATATGTGATTAAGCGCAGTATTAATTGAATTAATTAATAGAAGCGATGTAACAATTAAACCGATTACACCCATAAAGGTCATTTTTTTAGTATTGCCAATAAATTGTTCTAAATAATTCTCGATAGTGTCACTAGCGGTCGGAACTAAATTGTTATAAATTATTTTTTTTAATGAAAGACTGACTTCGTCAAACATAGGGAAAGCAGAGAGTAGAGAAAATATAACAGTAATAAGTGGCACTAAAGCAAGGATTGTTGTATAAGCTAACCCAGCAGAAGATGTTGTTAAACGGTCTTGATTTATACGCGACCATAACATTTTAGTAAATAGCTGTATATTTTTGAATGATTTCATATTTTTATTTTTAGTTAGAAATAATACAATCATTAATCCCATTATTTTTTAATGAGTTTAATGCCTTATCTGCCTCATTTTTATTAGTATATTGCCCTGCTGTGACTCTATATAATTGACCCGAAGATATACTACCACTGATGCCAATCATTGCAATTCTTGCTTTAAGGGCTTCGGCGTTAGCTTTATCTTTGAATGCTCCACATTTCAATATCCATTTATTTGAAGTACCAACATTTTGTGTAGTTATAGATGAAGTAGTTTCTTGTTTGGTCACACTATTATTTTTAGTCGGCGGCGTGACAGGACGTGAATTATTGACAAAGCTATCTAAAATTTGTTGCCGTTCACTTGCTCTTGAACCATAACTAGCATTTGGAGTTTCAAGTTCTTTAAGATAGGTCCAACGTTCTTGAGGTCTTTCTGGTAATGTTATTGCCGGAGGTTGGGTTTTTACTTTCGGGGGTTTAACTGGTTGAGTTGGTTTGTTATTCGCAACGTAATAGAGAATAGTAGAAAATAGAATAATAATAATAATAGCCAAAAATATCATTAAATTAGGCTTATTTCGTGAATTATTTTTTTTTGATCGGCTCTTTTTTCTTACATAATCACGCTGAACCACAATATACTCTCTTATTAATATCGAATAACGGATTAGTATACAAATAAAAAAAGTGGCTTACACCACTTTTTATTATTCTTTCTAACTATAATAGTTAATAGATAACGGCATTAAGCCAATGCTTTAATCTGCTTAATTAAATTCGCTTTATGACGTGCAGCTTTGTTTTTGTGGATTAAGCCACGAGCCGCTTGACGATCAACAACTGCCTGCATGTCTTTGAATGCCACTTCAGCTGTTTGTTTATCACCAGCTGCAACAGCTGCGTAAACTTTTTTAATATAAGTACGCATCATTGAACGGTTACTAGCATTATGTTTACGGCGTTTTTCGGATTGAACCGCACGTTTCTTAGCTGATTTGATATTAGCCAAAGTCAACTCCCAAGTTTAGATAAAAATTACATATTAATAAGGCGGCAAAATATGCCTGATTTTCTGTCTATTGTCAATGCTGTTGTATAAAAATTTTTACCTTGATAACAAATTTTTTATTTCTATCAAATGTTCAGTATGTGAGCAATAATGGTTGTAACCTAAAAGAAAATTTTATGTTAGAATAGTCATAATTTTATTATATTGATATTTATAAGAGGAAGTCACATGTCTATTATTAGAATGCAAGATCTTGATCTAAAAGGAAAACGTTTATTTATTCGTTCAGATCTTAATGTGCCAGTTAAAAATGGTAAAGTAACTTCTGATGCGCGAATTAAAGCATCATTACCGACTATTGAAGAAGCGATCAAGAAAGGTGCTAAAGTAATGGTTACTTCTCATATTGGTCGTCCAACGGAAGGGGAATATAACCCTGAATTTTCATTACAACCCGTTGTTGATTACTTGAAAGAACATGTATCTTTTCCTGTTCGTTTAGTAAAAGATTACCTTGATGGTGTTGATGTTAAAGAGGGTGAATTAGTTGTTCTTGAAAATGTTCGTTTCAATGTCGGTGAAGGTAAAGATGATGAAACTTTATCTAAAAAATATGCTGCACTTTGCGACATCTATGTAATGGATGCGTTTGGTACTGCTCACCGTGCGCAAGCTTCAACTCATGGTGCAGGTAAATTTGCTCCTGTTGCTTGTGCAGGTCCATTATTAGCTGCTGAATTAGATGCATTAGGTAAAGCGCTTGATAATCCAGCAAGACCAATGGTTGCTATTGTCGCGGGTTCTAAAGTATCAACTAAATTAACTGTTCTTGATTCACTTTCTAAAATTGCTGATCAAATAATTGTTGGTGGTGGTATTGCTAATACTTTCATCGCAGCAGAAGGTTATAATGTTGGTAAATCACTTTACGAAGCTGATTTAATTCCTGAAGCTAAAAAATTAATGGCTAACTGTGAAATTCCTGTACCTACTGATGTTCGCGTTGCCACTGAATTCAGTGAAACAGCTACAGCAACTGAAAAATCAGTAAAAGATGTTAAAGAAAATGAACAAATTCTTGATTTAGGTGATAAATCAGCAGAAGTATTAGCGAATATTATCAAGAATGCAAAAACTATACTGTGGAATGGTCCTGTAGGTGTATTTGAATTCCCTAATTTTCGTCGTGGTACTGAAATTGTTGCTAAAGCAATTGCTGATAGCCAAGGTTTTTCAATTGCCGGTGGTGGTGATACATTAGCTGCAATTGATTTATTCGGTATTGAAGATAAAATCTCTTATATTTCAACTGGTGGTGGTGCTTTCCTAGAATTTGTTGAAGGTAAAAAACTTCCAGCTGTTGCAATGTTAGAAGAAAGAGCAAAAGCATAATATTATAGTTTAAAAGTAAGGATGAGCTAATTACTCATCCTTACTACTTTTTATATTAATAAATTTATAGGTAATAAAATGGTTACAAAAATTTCTGATGTCGTTAAACCTGGCGTAGTAACTGGTGATGATGTTCAAAAAGTGTTCCAAATTGCACGTGAAAATAATTTTGCCCTACCAGCGGTAAACTGTGTTGATACAAATACAATTAATGCAGTTATTGAAACCGCAGCTAAAGTAGGTTCTCCTGTTATTGTTCAATTTTCTAATGGCGGTGCACAATTTATTGCAGGTAAAGGTTTAAAACTTGAAGGTCAAGAGTGTGCTGTGTTAGGGGCTGTATCTGGCGCTAAACATGTTCATCTTATGGCAGAAAAATATGGCGTACCAGTTATTGTTCATACTGACCATTGTGCGAAAAAATTATTGCCTTGGGTTGATGGATTACTTGATGCTGGCGAAACTCATTTTGCTAAAACAGGTAAACCGTTGTTTTCTTCTCATATGATTGATCTTTCAGAAGAAACGTTAAAAGATAACATTGATATTTGTTGTCAATATCTTGCTCGTATGTCGGCAATGAAAATGACATTGGAATTAGAATTAGGTTGTACTGGTGGTGAAGAAGATGGTGTTGATAATAGCCACATGGATAGTTCAGCACTTTATACACAACCAGAAGATGTTGCTTATGCTTATGAACGTTTGAGCGCGATTAGTCCTCGTTTCACTATTGCTGCATCATTTGGTAATGTGCATGGTGTTTATAAACCAGGTAACGTTAAGTTGACGCCAAAAATTCTAGATAACTCACAAAAATATGTATCAGAAAAATTTAATTTACCTGAAAAATCATTGAACTTCGTGTTCCATGGTGGTTCTGGCTCTACACCAGAAGAAATTGCAGAAGCAGTAAGCTATGGTGTTATCAAAATGAATATTGATACTGATACACAATGGGCTAACTGGGCTGGCGTTTTAGATTATTACAAAGCAAATGAAGCTTATTTACAAGGACAATTAGGTAATCCTGAAGGTCCTGATGCACCAAATAAAAAATATTACGATCCTCGTGTATGGTTACGTAAAGGTCAAGATTCTTTAGTTGCACGTTTAGAACTCGCATTTAAAGAACTTAACGCAATTAACGTTCTATAATTTGATGGCAAAAAAAGCAGAACTTATTGTTCTGCTTTTCATTTATCCTGTTTTAAATAAATCTTGCTTTTTATCTAAAGTTGTAGGATAATTTTGCCCTCATTTAACTTAGGGGAGCTGTCTATTTATTAATAACTATTATTAATAGAGGCGTTTGCACCCGAGAAAAGGAAAATCAAAAATGGCAAAAAAAGTACAAGCTTACATCAAGTTGCAAGTTGCAGCTGGTGCAGCGAATCCTAGTCCGCCAGTTGGTCCTGCTCTAGGTCAACATGGTGTTAACATTATGGAATTCTGTAAAGCATTTAATGCAAAAACAGAAAGCATGGAAAAAGGTTTACCTATTCCTGTTGTTATTACAGTATATTCTGACCGTTCATTTACATTTGTAACTAAAACTCCTCCTGCTGCGGTTTTATTAAAGAAAGCTGCTAAAATCAAGTCTGGTTCTGGCGAACCTAACAAGAAAAAAGTAGGTAAAATTACAAGTGCTCAGATTCGCGAAATTGCTGAATTAAAAGCTGCAGATATGAATGGTGCTACCATTGAAACAATGATGCGTTCTATTGAAGGAACAGCTCGTTCAATGGGCTTGGAAGTGGAGGGTTAATCAATGGCTAAATTATCTAAGAAAGCTAAACTTATCCGCGAAAAAGTAAATGCGACTAAACAATATGAAATTAATGAAGCTATTGCTTTATTAAAAGAATTCGCAACTGCTAAATTTACAGAAAGTGTTGATGTTGCTGTTAATTTAGGTATTGATTCACGTAAATCAGATCAAAATGTGCGTGGTGCAATTGTACTTCCACATGGTACTGGTCGTAGTGTTCGCGTTGCTGTATTTACTCAAGGTGCAAATGCAGAAGCAGCTAAAGAAGCTGGCGCAGAACTAGTTGGTATGGATGATCTAGCTGATCAAATCAAAAAAGGCGAAATGGATTTTGATGTTGTTATTGCATCACCAGACGCTATGCGTGTTGTTGGTCAATTAGGTCAAATTTTAGGACCACGTGGTTTAATGCCAAATCCTAAAGTTGGTACTGTAACGCCTAATGTTGCAGAAGCAGTTAAAAATGCTAAAGCTGGTCAGATCCGTTACCGTAATGATAAAAATGGTATTATCCATACTACTATCGGTAAAGCTGATTTTGATGCAGCGAAACTTAAAGAGAATTTAGAAGCATTACTTGTTGCGTTAAAACGTGCAAAACCAGCCTCTTCTAAAGGTGTATTTGTGAAGAAAGTTAGCCTTTCTACCACAATGGGTGCTGGTGTTGCTATTGATCAAGCAACATTAAATGCAACTGTTTAATTATACTTTTATTGATTAAACAATAAGAATCGGTTGGTGTCTGGCCTTAACCAGACCCCGTCCAAGACCGTAGGTGTAGTTGAAGTTTAACTACTTAATTTTCCTACGTAGACGGTGACAGAACCTGATAGATATAATAGAGGGATTCTGCTCATCGTGGTTATGCTAGCTACATGTGTAGCTAGTTAAAATCAGTCTAGGCTTTGCCTAGTTTAATCCAGGAGCAATACCAATGGCACTAAATCTTCAAAATAAACAAGAAATTGTTGCTGAAGTTAATGAAATCGCCAAAGGTGCGCTTTCTGCAGTTGTTGCTGATTCTCGTGGCGTAACTGTAGAAAAAATGACTGCATTACGTAAGTCTGCTCGTGAAGCTGGTGTTTATATGCGTGTTGTTCGTAATACGCTATTACGCCGTGTTGTTGAGGGAACTCAATACGAGTGTTTAAAAGATACGTTTGTTGGTCCAACTCTAATTGCATTTTCAAATGAGCACCCAGGTGCTGCAGCGCGTATTTTTAAAGCGTTTGCTAAAGAAAATGATAAATTTGAGATTAAAGCCGCAGCCTTTGAAGGTGAGTTGATTACTGCAGCGAATATTGATCGCTTAGCAACATTACCTACTTATGAAGAAGCATTAGCACGCTTGATGTCAACCATGAAAGAAGCCGCAGCTGGCAAATTGGTTCGTACTCTTGCAGCAGTTCGCGATCAAAAAGAAGCTGCTTAATTGGCAGTATGATTGTGAACTTTATTAATTAATAAAAATTGTAAATTTGGGAAACTATATTATGTCTATCACTAAAGAACAAATTTTAGATGCAGTTGCCGAAATGTCTGTAATGGACGTTGTTGAACTTGTATCAATGATGGAAGAAAAATTTGGCGTTTCTGCAGCAGCAGCTGTAGCAGTTGCTGCAGCTGGTCCAGCTGAAGCAGCAGAAGAAAAAACTGAATTTGATGTAATCTTAAAAGAAGTTGGTGCGAACAAAGTAGCTGTTATCAAAGCAGTTCGTGGTGCAACAGGTTTAGGCTTGAAAGAAGCTAAAGATCTTGTTGAATCAGCTCCAGCAACAGTTAAAGAAGGCGTTAGCAAAGCTGATGCAGATGAACTTAAAAAGGCACTTGAAGAATCTGGTGCAGTTGTCGAACTTAAATAAGTTTATCGATAGCAACCTAAATGGCTGGGGGTTTTTTACCTCCAGCCTTTTTGCGCTGTAAAAAGTCAAAGAATTTTATTTGAAGATTATCAATAAAAAGTAATAAAGAAATAGTATATTTACTAAGCCTAATCAATTGATATTTAAAGATATTTTCGATGAGGTGTCAGGCGTTATTATTTGAAGGTAGTACCCCCTGATGAATATTTAATCATGCTAAAATAGCAGATAAGCAAGTTGAGGAACTAATGGTTTACTCTTATACCGAGAAAAAACGAATTCGTAAGAATTTTGGTAAGCGTCCACAAGTCTTGGATATACCGTATCTTCTTTCTATTCAACTTGATTCGTTCCAGAAATTTATTGAACAAGATCCAGAAGGTCAATATGGCTTAGAAGCCGCATTTCGTTCAATATTTCCGATAAAAAGTTATAGTGGTAATGCTGAGTTACAATACGTGAGCTTTAAAATGGGCGAACCTGTGTTTGATGTTAAAGAATGTCAAATTAGGGGGATCACTTACTCAGCACCGTTGCGCGTTAAATTACGTTTAGTTATTTATGATAAAGATGCGCCAGAAGGAACAGTAAAAGATATTAAAGAGCAAGACGTCTACATGGGCGAAATTCCTTTAATGACGGACAATGGTACGTTTGTGATCAACGGTACTGAACGTGTAATCGTATCACAATTACATCGTAGTCCAGGTGTGTTCTTTGATAGTGATAAAGGTAAAACACACTCTTCTGGTAAAGTTTTATATAATGCTCGGATTATTCCTTATCGTGGCTCTTGGCTTGATTTTGAATTTGATCCAAAAGATAATCTTTTTGCCCGTATTGACCGTCGTCGTAAACTTCCAGCAACAATTATTTTACGTGCCTTAGGTTATGAAACAGAAGAAATTTTAGATATTTTCTTCGAGAAAACTATTTTTGAAGTGGGCAAATCCAAACTGAAAATGGATCTTGTTCCAGAACGTTTACGTGGCGAAACAGCTCTTTTTGATATCGAATCAAAAGGCAAAGTTTATGCTGAAAAAGGTCGTCGTATTACCGCTCGCCACATCCGTGAATTAGATAAAGATAACGTCACTAAAATTGATGTACCTGTTGAATATATAGTTAATAAAGTGTTAGCTAAAAATTATGTCAATGAAGCGACAGGCGAAGTTATTGCTTTTGCAAATACACCAATTTCATTAGAGCTACTGCTTGAATTAACTAATGCTGGCCATAGAAAGATCGAAACATTATTTACTAATGATCTTGATCATGGACCATTTATTTCTGAAACCTTAAATGTTGATTCAACTCGTGATCGATTAGGTGCATTAGTTGAAATTTATCGTATGATGCGTCCTGGTGAACCACCAACAAAAGAGGCGGCAGAAGCGTTATTTGATAATTTATTCTTCTCTGACGAGCGTTATGATTTATCTGCAGTTGGTCGAATGAAATTTAATCGTTCTTTAGGTCGTGAAGATATCGAAGGCGAAAGCGTCTTAACAAAAGATGATATCGTTGACGTAATGAAGAAATTAATCGGCATTCGTAATGGTCATGGTGAAGTTGATGATATCGACCATTTAGGTAATCGTCGTATTCGTAGCGTTGGTGAAATGGCAGAAAACCAATTCCGTATTGGTTTAGTTCGTGTAGAGCGAGCTGTTAAAGAACGTTTATCTTTAGGTGATTTAGATTCACTGATGCCACAAGATATGATCAATGCTAAACCGATTTCAGCTGCAATCCGTGAGTTCTTTGGTTCTAGCCAATTATCTCAGTTTATGGATCAAAACAATCCATTATCTGAAATTACTCACAAACGTCGTATTTCAGCATTAGGTCCTGGTGGTTTAACTCGTGAACGAGCAGGATTTGAAGTGCGTGACGTACATCCTACTCATTATGGTCGTGTATGTCCGATTGAGACACCTGAAGGTCCGAACATTGGTTTGATTAACTCATTAGCAGTTTATTCTCGTACTAATGAGTATGGTTTCTTAGAAACGCCATATCGTCGAGTTATCGATGGTATTGTAACTGATGAAATTAATTATTTATCAGCGATTGATGAAAGCGAATTTGTTATTGCTCAGGCTAACTCAAACCTTGATGAAGACGGACGCTTTAAAGAAGACTTAGTTACTTGCCGTTTAAATGGTGAGTCAGGTTTATATAGTCCTGAACAAGTTCACTATATGGACGTATCAACTCAGCAAATCGTATCGGTTGGTGCTTCATTAATTCCATTCTTAGAGCATGATGATGCGAACCGTGCCCTAATGGGTGCGAACATGCAACGTCAAGCAGTACCGACATTAAAAGCGGAAAAACCATTTGTTGGAACTGGTATGGAAAGGGCTGTAGCAGTTGACTCAGGTGTAACTGCAGTAGCTCGTCGTGGTGGTACTGTTCAATATGTTGATGCATCACGCATTGTAATTAACGTTAATGATGATGAAATGTACGCTGGTGAAACAGGTATTGATATTTATAACTTAACTAAATATACCCGTTCTAACCAAAATACTTGTATCAATCAAATTCCATGTGTGAAATTAGGTGAAAAAGTTGAACGAGGCGATGTTCTTGCTGACGGTCCATCAACTGATTTAGGTGAATTAGCATTAGGTCAAAACATGCGCGTGGCTTTCATGCCATGGAATGGTTATAACTTTGAGGATTCAATTTTAGTTTCTGAAAAAGTTGTACAAGATGACCGTTTTACTTCGATTCATATTCAAGAACTATCTTGTATCTCACGAGATACTAAACTAGGTGCTGAAGAAATCACTGCCGACATTCCAAATGTAGGTGAAGCTGCACTTTCTAAACTTGATGAATCAGGTATTGTTTATATCGGTGCTGAAGTTAAAGGCGGTGATATTCTGGTTGGTAAAGTGACACCAAAAGGTGAAACTCAATTAACCCCAGAAGAAAAACTACTGCGTGCGATTTTTGGTGAGAAAGCGTCTGATGTTAAAGATACTTCTTTACGTGTGCCAAATGGTGTTTCTGGTACAGTAATTGATGTTCAAGTCTTTACACGTGATGGTGTACAAAAAGATAAACGTGCACTTGAAATTGAAGACATGCAATTAAAACAAGCACGTAAAGATTTAACTGAAGAACTTAACATTTTAGAAGCTGCTTTGTTTGCTCGTATTCGTGATGTGTTAATTGCTGGTGGAATTAAAGCTGACAAATTGGATGCTTTACCACGTGAAAAATGGTTAACAATCGGTATTGCGAACGAAGATAAACAAGCTCAATTAGAGCAACTTGCAGAACAGCACGAAGAAATTAAAGCTGAATTTAACAAAAAACTTGAAGCTAAACGCATGAAGATCACCCAAGGCGATGATTTACAACCTGGTGTGTTAAAAATTGTTAAAGTTTATTTAGCTGTTAAACGTCAAATCCAGCCTGGGGATAAAATGGCTGGTCGTCATGGTAACAAAGGGGTTATCTCTAAAATTAACCCAATTGAAGATATGCCATATGATAACAAAGGCCGTCCGGTTGATATCGTATTAAACCCACTGGGGGTTCCATCACGTATGAATATCGGGCAGATTCTAGAAACTCACTTAGGTATGGCGGCTAAAGGTATTGGTCAGAAGATTGATACTATGCTGAAAGAACAGCAAGAATTAGCTAAATTACGCGAATTTATCCAAAAAGCGTATGACCTTGGTTTAGGTGCAGCGCAAAAAGTTAATGTTGCTGAATTTACTGATCAAGAAGTCATGACTCTGGCACAGAATTTACGTAATGGTATGCCACTTGCTACACCTGTATTTGATGGTGCTAAAGAGCAAGAAATTAAGGCATTACTTGAACTTGGTGATCTACCAACTTCTGGACAAATTACGTTGTATGATGGTCGTACAGGTGAACAATTTGAACGTCCTGTAACTGTTGGTTACATGTATATGCTCAAATTGAACCACTTGGTTGATGACAAAATGCATGCTCGTTCTACAGGTTCATACAGTCTGGTTACTCAGCAACCATTGGGTGGTAAAGCTCAATTCGGTGGTCAGCGTTTCGGTGAGATGGAAGTATGGGCACTTGAGGCATATGGTGCTGCTTATACCTTACAAGAAATGTTAACTGTTAAGTCAGATGACGTGAACGGTCGTACTAAGATGTACAAAAATATTGTAGATGGTGATCATCGTATGGAACCTGCGATACCAGAATCATTTAATGTATTGTTAAAAGAGATTCGTTCGTTAGGTATTAATATAGAGTTAGACGAAGAGTAATCTTCTCTAGTTCAAATGATTTCTATTTATAGGGATAACTTATTAGTAATAATAAGTTATCTAATTGATTTAACTCCATAGGAGTCAATTGTGAAAGACTTACTAAAGTTTCTAAAAGCACAAACTAAAACTGAAGATTTTGACGCTATCAAGATAGGTCTTGCCTCTCCTGATATGATCCGTTCATGGTCTTTTGGTGAAGTCAAAAAACCTGAAACAATTAATTATCGTACGTTCAAGCCTGAACGTGATGGATTGTTTTGTGCGCGTATTTTTGGACCTGTGAAAGATTATGAATGTTTATGTGGAAAATATAAACGTTTAAAACACCGTGGTGTGATCTGTGAAAAATGTGGTGTAGAAGTCACTCAAGCTAAAGTGCGTCGTGAACGTATGGGGCACATTGAGCTTGCTTCTCCAACTGCTCATATCTGGTTTTTAAAATCATTACCATCTCGTATTGGTTTATTGCTTGATATGCCACTGCGCGATATTGAACGTGTGCTTTATTTTGAATCATTCATGGTTCTTGATGGAGGCATGACGAACTTAGAACGTGGTCAGATTTTAACTGAAGAACAATATTTAGATGCGTTAGAAGAATTTGGTGATGAATTCGATGCACGTATGGGTGCAGAAGCTATCCAAGAATTGTTACGTAATATTGATGTGCAAGCTGAATGCGAAGCACTACGTGACGAACTAGCAACAACAAATTCTGAAACTAAACGTAAAAAATTAACTAAACGTATTAAGATTATTGAAGCATTTATCCAATCAGAAAATAAACCTGAATGGATGATTTTAAATGTATTACCAGTATTGCCACCTGATTTACGCCCACTAGTACCACTTGATGGCGGACGTTTTGCAACATCAGATTTAAATGATCTTTATCGTCGTGTAATTAACCGTAATAACCGTTTAAAACGTTTATTAGATTTAGCTGCGCCAGATATTATCGTACGAAACGAAAAACGTATGCTACAAGAATCGGTTGATGCATTATTAGATAATGGTCGTCGTGGTCGTGCAATTACAGGTTCAAACAAACGTCCTTTAAAATCACTTGCTGATATGATTAAAGGTAAACAAGGTCGTTTCCGTCAAAACCTATTAGGTAAACGTGTTGACTATTCAGGCCGTTCAGTAATTACTGTAGGTCCATACTTACGTTTACATCAATGTGGTTTACCGAAAAAAATGGCACTTGAATTATTTAAACCATTTATTTACGGAAAACTAGAACGCCGTGGTTATGCCACTACCATTAAAGCAGCCAAGAAAATGGTTGAGCGTGAAGATGCAATTGTTTGGGATATCTTAGATGAAGTTATTCGTGAACACCCAGTATTACTAAACCGTGCACCTACATTGCATAGATTAGGTATTCAAGCATTTGAACCTATCTTAATTGAAGGTAAAGCGATTCAGTTACATCCATTAGTTTGTGCGGCATTCAATGCTGACTTCGATGGTGACCAAATGGCTGTTCATGTTCCTTTAACACTAGAAGCACAGTTAGAAGCTCGTGCGTTGATGATGTCAACCAACAACATCCTTTCACCGGCAAGTGGTGAACCTATCATCGTTCCTTCTCAGGACGTGGTATTAGGTCTTTATTACATGACTCGTGATAAAGTGAATGCTAAGGGCGAAGGCATGATATTAACTGGTCCTAAAGAGGCAGAAAAACTGTATCGCTTAGGGCTGGTAGAATTACATGCAAAAGTGAAAGTACGTATCACTGAAAGTCAGCGTAATAGTGTTGGAGAGTGGGAAGATAGTACATCAGTTGTAGATACAACTGTTGGTCGTGCTATTTTGTGGTTAATTATGCCTAAAGGTATGAGCTTCTCAGTAATTAATCAACCACTCGGAAAAAAAGCGATTTCACGAATTTTAAATATTTGTTATCGCCAATTAGGTATGAAAGAAACTGTTATTTTAGCTGACCAAGTGATGTATACCGGTTTTGCTTATGCAGCTCGTTCTGGTGTTTCAGTTGGTATTGATGATATGGAAATTCCTGCGAAGAAATTACAAATCATCAACGAAGCTGAAATTGAAGTTGCTGAAATTCAAGAACAGTTCCAATCAGGTTTAGTTACTGCTGGTGAACGTTATAACAAAGTTATCGATATCTGGGCCGCAGCTAATGAGCGTGTTGCTAAAGCAATGATGGATAACTTATCAACTGAAAAGGTCATCAACCGTGATGGTGAAGAAGAGGTTCAATCTTCTTTCAATAGTATCTATATGATGGCCGACTCTGGTGCTCGTGGTTCCGCAGCACAGATTCGTCAGTTAGCGGGTATGCGTGGTTTGATGGCAAAACCAGATGGTTCAATTATCGAAACACCAATTACTGCAAACTTCCGTGAAGGATTAAACGTACTTCAGTACTTTATTTCTACCCATGGTGCACGTAAAGGTCTTGCTGATACTGCCTTGAAAACTGCGAACTCAGGTTACTTAACTCGTCGTTTAGTTGACGTAGCTCAAGACCTAGTTGTTATTGAAGATGATTGTGGCACGTTAGAAGGTGTAGTAATGACACCAGTAATTGAGGGTGGTGATGTTAAAGAGCCACTACGTGAACGTGTACTAGGTCGTGTAACAGCTGAAGATGTATTAAAACCAGGTAGCGCGGATATTTTAATTCCTCGTAATACACTACTTGATGAAAGCTACTGTGATTTGTTAGAAGCTGAATCTGTTGATAGCGTGAAAGTACGTTCTGTGGTTTCATGTGATACTGATTTCGGTGTGTGTGCAAAATGTTATGGTCGTGACCTAGCTCGTGGTCACTTAGTTAACAAGGGTGAAGCAATCGGTGTTATCGCGGCTCAGTCAATCGGTGAACCGGGTACACAGTTAACCATGCGTACATTCCACATCGGTGGTGCTGCATCGCGAGCAGCAGCAGAATCAAGCGTTCAAGTTAAAAATAAGGGTAGCATTAAATTAACAAATGCGAAGTTTGTAACTAACCCAGATAAGAAATTAGTAATTACTTCACGTAATGCTGAATTAACAATTATCGATGAATTAGGTCGAATGAAAGAAACCTACAAAGTTCCTTACGGTTCGATTCTAGCTAAAGGTAATGGTTCAGCGGTTGAAGCTGGTGAAACGATTGCTAACTGGGATCCGCATACTATGCCAGTTATCTCTGAAGCAAAAGGTTTTGTACGTTTTGTTGATATGGTTGATGGTCAAACCATTACTCGTCAAACTGATGAGTTAACCGGTTTATCATCTATCGCGATATTAGATGTAGCTGAGCGTACTGGTGTAGGTAAAGATTTGCGTCCAGCAATCAAAATTGTGGATGCTAAAGGCGATGATATTTATGTCGCTGGTACAGAAATGCTTGCGCAATACTTCTTACCAGGTAAAGCTTTAGTTCAATTAGAAGATGGTGCTGAAATCAATATTGGTGACACACTTGCTCGTATTCCACAGGCATCTGTTGGTACCAAAGATATTACAGGTGGTTTACCACGTGTTGCTGACTTGTTTGAAGCTCGTAAACCGAAAGAACCAGCTATACTTGCTGAAATTGATGGTATTATCTCATTCGGTAAAGAAACTAAAGGTAAACGTCGCTTAATTATCACACCATTAGATGGTAGTGAACCATACGAAGAGATGATCCCTAAATGGCGTCAGCTTAACGTATTTGAAGGGGAACAAGTTGGTCGCGGTGATGTGATTTCGGATGGTCCTGAATCGGCGCACGATATTTTACGTCTACGTGGTGTAAATGCAGTAACACGTTACATTGTTAACGAAGTTCAAGAAGTTTATCGTTTACAAGGTGTAAAAATCAACGATAAACACATTGAAGTCATCGTTCGTCAAATGTTACGTAAAGCAACGGTTATTCATCCAGGTAGTTCTCGTCTACTTGATGGAGAACAACTTGAGGTTTCACGCTTGAAGATTATTAACCGTGAACTTGAAGCGCAAGGTAAAGAACCTATTGTTTACTTACATGATCTGCTTGGTATTACTAAAGCATCACTAACTACTGAATCGTTTATATCTGCGGCGTCGTTCCAAGAAACAACACGCGTATTAACCGAAGCAGCAGTTGCTGGTAAAAATGACGAATTACGTGGCTTAAAAGAAAACGTAATTGTTGGTCGATTAATTCCAGCAGGTACAGGTTATGCTTACCATAAAGAGCGTATGCGTAAACGAGCAATGCCATCGACGGATGATATTCAAACAACAATTTCTGCAGAAGAAGCAACAGCTAACTTAGCTGAATTACTAAACTCAGCAGAAGAACAACAATAGCCTGTAAAAAGGCTAGAATGTAAATAGCACGCCTATGCGTGCTATTTTTTTGCCAACTATTTGAAATACAAAAGGAGATTTGGATGTATATTGTAATGAATCGTTTTAAGATTAAATGTGGAAGTGAAGATACATTTATTGAAATATGGCGTAACCGAGATAGTCATTTAAAAGACATGAACGGATTTAATCGTTTTTACTTATTACGTGGAAAAAGTGAGGAAGAATATACGCTATTCTCATCGTATACTGAGTGGGAATCTAAAGCAGATTTTGACGCTTGGGTTAATTCCGAATATTTTCAACATACCCATCGTAACACTAACAATCGATCAAATAATAAAGATATTTATTTTGAACCAGCAAAATTAGAGTGTTTTGAAACAATTCTATAATCAAAATAATTATAAAAGATAAAATTAGTTAACCAATTTATCTGAATTTTTGTTAATAAATTTTGTAAGTAATAATAAATGATATTGCGATGTATATTTTATAAGTAATTAGGATTATACTTCGCAAATTTGATAAAAAAAGATATAATGTTTATAAACTATGTTAAGTAATGTAGATTTAGTTAGTAAATAACATTATCCGATTTACTTAAATAGTTAACGCAAAATTACTTTTTCTTGAAGTCTTTTCTTTACAATTTTTCGCTATCCTTATTATTTTTTCATACTAGGCTGTATTTGTTTGTTGTTTTAAAAGCAAGTTTTAATACTAAGTAAAACGCGGGATATATAGTTTTCAAATAGGTTATTTTATTTACTGTTCATAATTTGTTGAGTTATCAATTAATTCAATTATTTATAAGGACTTACAATGAAATCAAAATCTTTATTAATTATTATTGTATTACTTATTATTGGGGCTTTTATCTTTTTTAAAGACTATAACAATATTCAAAACCAAGATGAAGCTGTAGCCGCTTCATGGTCTGAAGTTGTTAATCAATATAAACGTCGAGCTGATTTGGTTCCTAATTTAGTCAATACCGTAAAAGGTTATGCTTCTCATGAAAAAGACGTATTAACTCAAGTCACCGATGCTAGAGCTAAAGTCGGTTCAATTCAAATTAATGCAGATCAACTTAGTGATCCTGCTTTATTTTCTAAATTCCAACAAGCACAATCTGAATTAAGTTCTGCATTAAGCCGATTAATAGCAGTGAGTGAAAACTATCCTGATCTTAAAGCTAATACCCTTTATCAAGATTTAATGAGCCAACTTGAAGGTACGGAAAATCGTATTACTGTGGCGAGGGGTAGATACATCCAAACCGTCCAGAGTTTTAATAGTTATATTCGCAAATTACCGACTAAATGGGTTGCTGACATAATAGGGCAACAACCAAAACAACAATTTACTGTTGAAAATGAACAACAGATATCTAATGCTCCATCTGTCAATTTTGGGTAATAAGCATAATGAAAAAATATTATCTGCTCTTTTGTTTACTGTTTTTTAGTATTGTAAGTTATGCATTAACTGAAATTCCAACATTTGATCATCGTGTTATTGATATATCACATACTTTAGAATCTTCGCAAATAGATGATTTGGAATCAACCTTGATTGGTTTTGAAAAGACGCGAACTGATGGTGCGCAGATTGCTGTATTGATGATTAATAAACTTGATAATGAAACGATTGAGCAGTATGCCGATCGGGTGTTTATTCAGTGGAAAATAGGTAAAAAAGAGAAAGATAATGGCATTTTATTATTAATTGTTAAAGATGATAAGTTGATGCGAATTGAAGTGGGTTATGGGTTTGAAGGAACTATTACTGACTTAATTGCCAGCCATATTATTCGTGAACAATTAGCGCCACAATTTAAGAAAAATGACTATTATCAAGGTATACATGATGCGCTTTCAGTTTTAATTAGTAAATTGAATGATCCTCAACAAGTACCAGAAACTAATAATGATACTGATCTCAAAACGGTACTTGCTAGTGAATTTGGTGCTAATTTATTTAACTATGGGTTAGCCTCCTTTTTGATATGTTTCGGTGTTGTGAGCTTATTTTTGATTAGTTCCACTAAACGTAGAGCCGCCAGAAGTTTAGGCACTGGTTTGTTAAATGGGATATCCGTTGGCGGTTTTACTTTGTTCAATGGTTATTCATTACATATTGTCTTGCCATTAATATTTTTAGCATTTGTGGCTAGTACAATTTTAAGTGGAATTTTAACTATGAGTAGCAGTGGTCGAGGTCGAGGAGGTGGTTTCGGTGGTGGTAAAGGTGGTGGTTTTGGTGGAGGTCCATTCGGCGGTTTTGGTGGTGGAGGCGGTGGACGCAGTGGCGGTGGTGGAGCATCCGGAAGTTGGTAATAATAAATGGGATGTTTTATTTGTCTTATTTTTTAATTAATTCTTATTATTCGTTTTTAACAGTAATCAAGTTTTTCCTTCCTATATTCTATTTTTTGGATAAATAATAGTTAACGTAAATTTGATATTTAATATAAAAATCAAATTTAGCGATTATATTTTTGTTATGAACTAAATTATATAATCAGAATAAATATTAAGGTAATAATCAATAACTAAAACAAATTATCTTGTTTACGCCCATTGACGAAATCATGATTTAAAGGTAATATGCGCGCCTTACGGCATTGTGTAGTTTTTAACTATACTGAATAAAATTTTAAGGTAGATAAACATATCTTATGCTAAATAAATTGCCATTAACAATTGACCCAATTAAAGCAGCGCAAAAACGGCTTGATTATGTTGGATATTATCCTATTCAAGCTATAACTAGGGTTGATTGTCCAAAAAGTGATATTACGTGTAGCTTATCTTTTGATTATGATGAGCAAAAACTTTGTGTTATCACAATTGATGCAAAAATGACGTTAGAGTTGATTTGTCAACGTTGTTTTAAACCTTTTATCACTGAAGTTCATGTGATGAATAAATTCAGTCCTGTTAAGAGCGATGCTCAAGCAGAGACTCTACCGGAACATTATGAGCCTGTTCTGATGAACGAGTTCGGCGAAGTAGATATATTAGCGTTACTTGAGGACGAAATTATACTTTCGTTGCCAATTGCGCCGGTACATGATAGTAAACACTGCGAAGTGTCAGAGGCAGATATGGTATTTGGTGAAATTCCTGCTGAGAATGAAAAACCAAATCCATTTGCAATTTTAGTTAGTTTAAAGAATAAGGGGTAAATCCATGGCTGTTCAACAGAATCGTAAAACTCGTGCAAAACGTGGTATGCGTCGTTCTCATGATGCATTAACTGTTGCTAATATCTCAGTTGATGAATCAGGTAAAACTCATTTACGTCATCACGTAACCGCTGATGGTTATTATCGTGGTCGTAAAGTGATTTCTAAATAATAACTATTTAATTAGAAATCCTCAGGTGACATTTTGGATAATCTAACCATTGCGTTAGATGCTATGAGCGGGGACTTCGGTCCTCGTATTGTTGTTCCTGCAGCAATACAAGCACTAAATTGTTATCCTAACCTTTCTTTATTTCTGGTCGGCGATCCAACAGAAATCAATTTCTTTTTGTCTAAAGAAAATTCACAACTTGTCACTCAATATCAATCAAATGGTAGATTAAATTTGATTGAATCAAGTTCAGTAATTGCTAATGACATAAAACCTTCTTATGCAATTCGTCATAGCCAAGGCTCATCAATGCGAATAGCGCTTGAATTGGTTAAAGATAACAAGGCTCAAGCATGTGTGAGTGCAGGTAATACAGGGGCATTAATGGGACTATCAAAGCTGTTATTACACTCATTAACAGGAATTGATCGTCCTGCTTTAGTGGCTACAATTCCCGCTTTAAATAATCAAAATACCGTAGTATTAGATCTCGGTGCCAATGCGCAGTGTGATAGTGATATGTTGGTACAATTTGCAATAATGGGCGAAATCCTAGCAAAAACTGTACTTAAGATAGAACATCCTCGAGTTGCATTACTTAATATTGGTGAAGAAGATATTAAAGGTTTGGATAAAATCCGAGCAGCAGCAGAGGTTTTAAAATCTAATGATCAAATTAATTATATTGGTTATTTGGAAGGTAATGAACTTTTAACTGGCAAAACAGATGTATTAGTATGCGATGGTTTTGTCGGTAATGTGACACTGAAAACGGTTGAAGGATTAATTAAAATTTTTATGTCTTCATTTAAATTATCTTTAGGTCGCCATTCATTTTTTATAAAATTATTAAGCAAATGGCTGCAAAGGATGATTACAAAAAATTTTGGTTATTTAGATCCTGGACGCTATAATGGGGCTTGTTTGCTTGGACTCCGAAGTATTGTGATTAAAAGTCACGGTAGTGCCAATCAAAAATCATTTTTTGCAGCAATTGAACAAGCTATTTTGGCAATACAAACAAATATACCAGAGAAGATTGCAATGAGCCTTTCTTCCGCATTACCCAAGAGCGAATAATTAGATGTATACAAAGATTTTAGGAACAGGGAGTTATCTTCCAAAACAGATCAGAACTAATACTGATCTTGAAAAAATGGTCGATACTAGCGATGAGTGGATCACTACGCGGACTGGTATCAAGGAAAGACGCATTGCTGAACCATACGAAACCGTTACAAGTATGGCTTATGAAGCAGCTATAAATGCCATAGATATGGCGAATATCAACAAAAATGATATTGGAATGATTATTGTTGCAACAGCAACTTCAGCCAATGCTTTTCCAAGTTCTGCAACAGAATTACAAGCTAAATTAGATATTGATGATGTCGTTGCGTTTGATGTATCCGCTGCCTGCTCAGGATTTGTTTATGCGCTTGATATCGCAGATAAATACATTAAAAGTGGTGCTGTTAAATATGCATTAGTCGTTGGTTCAGATATGTTAACACGAGGTGTTGATCTAAATGATCGTAGTACCGTTATTATTTTTGGTGATGGTGCAGGTGCGGTTGTTGTCGGGGCATCAGATGAACCTGGTATTATTGCTTCACATCTTCATGCTGATGGGCGTTATGGCGACTTGTTGAAGTATCCATATGTTGATCGTCGTAATATGGATGATCCCGTTTACATGACTATGCATGGTAACGAAGTGTTTAAAGTTGCTGTTAAAGAACTTTCAAATTTAGTTGATGAACTTTTAATGGAAAATTCATTTAATAAAGCAGATCTAGATTGGTTGGTGCCGCATCAAGCTAATTTAAGAATTATTTCAGCAACAGCTAAACGTTTAGATATGGATATGAGTAAAGTTATTGTCACATTAGATAAACAGGGTAATACTTCCGCGGCTTCTGTTCCTTGTGCTTTAGATACAGGTGTGCGGGATGGGCGAATTCAACGAGGTCAACTAATTCTGTTAGAAGCTTTTGGTGGTGGCTTTGTTTGGGGTTCTGCACTAATTAGATTTTAATTTATGCTTTATTTTTAATGATCAAGGATTTAATAATGACCAAATTTGCAATGGTATTTCCGGGACAAGGCTCACAAACTGTCGGCATGTTAAAAGATCTTGCTGACAATTATCCAATTGTGAAATCAACTTTTGCTGAAGCTTCTGAAGTACTCGGTTATGATTTATGGGCCTTAATACAAACTGGCCCAGCAGAAGAATTAAATAAAACATGGCAAACGCAACCAGCATTACTTGCCTCATCTGTAGCTATATATAGAGTATGGCAAAGCGAAAATGGTCCTGAACCTGATTTTATGGCAGGACATAGTTTAGGTGAGTATTCAGCTTTAGTTTGTGCAGGTGTGGTTGATTTTAAAGATGCGATTAAACTTGTTGAGTTGCGGGGGAAATTAATGCAAGAAGCCGTACCAAATGGAACTGGTGCTATGTATGCAATTATTGGATTAGATAATGACTCGATTCGTCTTGCATGTGAACAAGCGGCACAAGGACAAGTTGTTGCACCGGTGAATTTTAATTCTCCTGGTCAAGTCGTTATTGCAGGTAATAAAGAAGCGGTTGAGCGAGCTGGTGCTTTATGTAAAGAGGCGGGAGCTAAACGAGCATTACCTCTTGCAGTGAGCGTACCTTCACACTGTGCTTTAATGAAGCCAGCGGCGGATAAATTAGCATCAACTCTAAATAGTATTACGTTTAATGCACCGAAATTTGCCGTAATTAACAATGTTGATGTCAAAGTTGAATCTGTCGCTGACAATATTAGAGGAGCTTTAATTGCTCAGCTTTATAGCCCAGTACGCTGGACTGAAACAGTTGAAGAAATGGCTAATCAAGGTGTAACATTATTAGTGGAAATGGGGCCTGGTAAAGTATTAACAGGTCTAACTAAACGTATTGTCGACACGCTATCTGCTTGTGCTGTTAATGATAAAGCTTCATTAGATGCCGCATTGGAAATTACTAAATAAAAGATAAAAAGAGGTAAATATGAACCTATCAGGAAAAATTGCTTTAGTCACTGGCGCTAGCCGTGGCATTGGTAAAGCAATCGCAGAAAAACTTGTTGCTTGTGGTGCAACAGTCATTGGGACAGCGACAACAGAAAAAGGTGCTGAGGCTATTAGTCAATATTTAGACCAAAATGGTAAAGGATTAGCTTTAAATGTTACTGATGAAGCTTCAATTGAATCGGTAATTAGTACAATCAAAGCTGAATTTGGTGATATTGATATTTTGGTTAATAACGCTGGCATTACTCGTGATAATTTATTAATGCGAATGAAAGAAGACGAATGGCAGGACATTTTAGATACAAACTTAACTTCTGTTTTCCGTTTATCTAAAGCATTAATGCGTACAATGATGAAAAAGCGTTATGGCAGAATTATAACTATTGGTTCAGTAGTTGGTACTATGGGTAATGCTGGGCAGGCTAATTATGCCGCAGCTAAAGCAGGACTAATTGGCTTTAGTAAATCACTTGCACGTGAGGTAGCTTCAAGAGGTATTACCGTTAATGTTGTTGCTCCAGGCTTTATTGAAACAGATATGACAGCAGCTTTAACAGACGAACAAAAGGCATTAACATTGGCACAAGTTCCAGCAGGGCGTTTAGGTGAACCAACTGAAATTGCAAATGCAGTAGCATTTTTAGCATCAGATGAAGCATCTTATATTACTGGTGAAACTTTACATGTCAATGGTGGCATGTATATGGTGTAATTGATTAGAATAGTGTAAAATAAGCTAATATTTTAACATTTAGCTTAAAAAATAAGCAATTGGGTTGAAAAATGATTTGCATCTTTTTCAACATTTTATAAACTTACATTCACCGCCACTTTTGGCGATTTTTATAGGAAAAAAAAGAGTATGAGTACTATTGAAGAGCGAGTTAAGAAAATTATTGTTGAGCAACTTGGTGTGAAAGAGGAAGAAGTTAAAAATGAATCTTCTTTCGTTGAAGATCTTGGTGCTGACTCACTTGATACAGTTGAGCTAGTTATGGCTTTGGAAGAAGAATTTGATACTGAAATTCCTGATGAAGAAGCTGAAAAAATTACAACTGTACAATCAGCAATTGATTATATTACTGCAAATCAGTAAAGTTGCAGAGTTTTTTTAATAGGCGGTCAAGTGATCGCCTAGTTCGTATGCTTATCTTTAATTTTATAATTTGAGAATATTGAACGAAAACTTAAAATAAATTTTCAATGATTCAAATTTCATTTCAATCCTTTTCTGGAGGACAATGTGTCTAAACGCAGAGTTGTTGTCACAGGAATGGGCATGATATCTCCAGTCGGTAATACAGTTGAATCCACTTGGCAAGCACTTCTAGCTGGTCAAAGCGGTGTTGAACTCATAGAACACTTTGATACTGCCCCTTTCGCAACGCACTTCGCCGCTATGGTTAAGAACTTTGATGGCGAAAATTATAATATTTCACGTAAAGATGCGCGTAAAATGGATTATTTTATCCAATATGGTATTGCCGCAGGTATACAAGCAATGCAAGATGCTGGTATTGAAATAACGGAAGAAAATGCAGAACGTATTGGTTGTGCTATTGGTTCAGGTATTGGTGGACTTGGATTAATTGAAGAAAATCACAGCGCATTAGTCAATGGTGGACCTAGGAAAATTAGTCCGTTTTTTGTGCCATCTACAATTGTTAATATGATTGCTGGACATTTATCTATTATTTATGGATTAAAAGGACCAAGTATTGCTATTGCTACAGCTTGTTCTTCAGGAGTTCATAATATAGGGAATGCTGCACGCATGATTGCTTATGGTGATGCTGATGCAATG
This sequence comes from Gilliamella sp. wkB7, assembly GCF_001693435.1. Classification (NCBI taxonomy): domain Bacteria; kingdom Pseudomonadati; phylum Pseudomonadota; class Gammaproteobacteria; order Orbales; family Orbaceae; genus Gilliamella; species Gilliamella sp. wkB7. The sequence goes on along the minus strand of NZ_CM004509.1, from coordinate 1,298,511 downwards.
TTAGCTGGTGGCGCAGAAAAAGGAAGTACTCCACTTGGTATTGGCGGGTTTGGCGCAGCTCGTGCATTATCTACAAATAATGATAATCCTAAAGGTGCAAGTCGACCATGGGACAAAGATCGAGATGGTTTTGTGCTTGGTGATGGTGCAGGTATTATGTTCTTAGAAGAATATGAACATGCTAAAAAACGCGGCGCTAAAATCTACGCTGAATTAGTTGGATTTGGTATGAGTAGTGATGCATATCATATGACCTCACCACCACCAGATGGTAGTGGTGCGGCGTTAGCCATGAAATGCGCACTTCGTGATGCAGGAATAACTCCTGAACAAGTGGGATATATTAATGCTCATGGAACATCTACACCAGCTGGTGATATAGCTGAAACGCAAGCGGTTAAAAGTATTTTTAAAGAAAATGCTAATAAAGTAATGGTTAGCTCAACTAAGTCAATGATTGGTCATTTACTTGGTGCAGCAGGTGCTGTTGAGTCAATTTTTACTGTGCAGGCATTACATGATCAAGCTATTCCACCAACTATTAATCTGGATAACCCAGATGAAGGTTGTGATCTTGATTATGTACCTCATACTGCTCGTCAAGTTAAGAATTTAGAATATGCACTTTGTAATTCGTTTGGTTTCGGTGGAACCAATGGTTCAGTGTTATTTAAAAAAATGTAATTCTATTTTGCTTTCCCATCACTATAAAAAGTGATGGGAGTGAGAAATTCCTTTCTATATTACTGCTTAATAATGGTTAAAATTATCAAAATAAAAATGTTAATGTGTCTAATTTTTCAAACTATTTTCTGGCTTTGGATTTAAAAGTAGAGGCTATCTGAAGCTCATTCAATCCTTAATAGTTTTACTGCATTACAATCAACGCATAATTATTGGCATGGTTAAAAAGTCGCCATAGGTTCCTTAGCAATGTTAATGTTGATAGACAGTGACCAGATATGATTGATACTGTTTATACATTTTGTGAATAAGTTGGATTACCAAAAAACCTTGCAGAAATAGTTTTAATTGATGTTAATGATGATGACTTGATAAAAGCAGCTTTATTATTTTGTGCTGAAGGTGAATCGATCTATAACTCACCTGCTGAAGTTAACCCAAACACAGTATTTGCCACAATAAAAGCAGCAAACGCAGAAGGATTACGTCGTAAAAAACATTAAAAACTTATGTTATCTACAGTTAAAAAGCTCTCGTTGATATTATGCACAATAGTTTCTATTGTTGCGACCTTATATAAATTTGTGCTGGTAAACAGAATAAGAATATTCATCTTGCTTGTGTTATAATGCTAACCAATTTTTATATCTTTTTTATTTCCGGTAATTATGGCAGACCCCAAATTTATTCATCTTCATTTACATAGCGATTTTTCCATGATTGATGGAATTGCTAAAGTCGGTGCATTAGTTAGTGAAGTGAGCAAATTGCAGATGCCAGCTTTTGCGATCACTGATTTTACAAATCTTTGCGGACTGGTTAAATTTTATGGTTCTGCAATGTCCAAAGGAATTAAACCTATTATTGGTGCCGATTTAATCATTAAAAATCCTCAACTATCAGATGATATCTATCAGTTAACATTATTAGCTGCAACAAATGAGGGATATCAAAATCTTACTTTATTAATTTCTAAAGCTTATCAGCGTGGCTATATTGGTGATATGCCTGTAGTAGATCAACAATGGCTGGTTGAGCATAGAGCAGGATTAATTGTTTTAGCTGGAAGAGAAAGTGATATTGGTATTGGCATTACTCGTAATAATCAGGCAATAGTTGATAATGGAATTAATTTTTATTTTGAAAATTTTCCTAATCATTTTTATTTTGAACTGGTACGTACGGGGCGTACTAATGAAGAATTATTCATTCATACTGCCGTAAAACTTTCCGAACAACATCAATTACCTGTTGTTGCTACCAATGATGTTAGATTTTTAAAATCCTCAGATTTTGAAGCTCATGAAATTCGTGTGGCCATTCATGATGGCAATACACTTGAAGATCCTAATCGCCCTAAAAACTACTCGTCTCAACAGTATCTTCGTAGTGAACAAGAGATGTGTGACCTATTTTCGGATATTCCTGAAGCTTTGGAAAATAGCGTTGAAATAGCAAAACGATGTAATGTTACAATTCGACTTGGTGAATACTTTTTACCTAAATTTCCAACTGGAGATATGTCAACTGAAGATTTCTTAGTCTATAAATCAAAAATCGGTTTAGAAGAAAGACTTGAATTTTTATTTCCCGATCCTGAAATAAGAAAACAAAGAAGATCGGAATATGACGAACGCTTGGAAACAGAATTAAACGTCATTAATCAGATGGGCTTTCCTGGCTATTTCCTGATAGTTATGGAGTTTATTCAATGGTCAAAAGATAATGATATTCCTGTCGGACCTGGACGGGGATCTGGCGCGGGCTCTCTCGTTGCTTATGCTTTAAAAATTACTGATTTAGATCCGTTAGCTTTTGATTTGCTATTTGAACGTTTCTTGAATCCTGAACGTGTTTCAATGCCTGACTTTGATGTCGACTTTTGTATGGAAAAACGCGATCTTGTTATCGACCATGTTGCTGATATGTATGGTCGGGATGCTGTTTCACAAATTATCACTTTTGGTACGATGGCAGCTAAAGCGGTAATACGTGATGTCGGTCGAGTACTAGGACATCCTTATGGATTTGTTGATCGTATTTCTAAATTAATTCCACTTGATCCAGGAATGACTCTGGCAAAAGCTTTTGAAGTTGAACCTCAACTCCAAGATTTATACGATAATAATGAAGAGATTAAATCATTAATTGACATTGCACGTCAATTAGAAGGGGTCACACGAAATGCGGGTAAACATGCTGGTGGGGTGGTGATTTCACCGACTAAGATTACGGATTTCGCACCAATTTATTGTGATCCAGAGGGAAATCATCCAGTAACTCAGTTTGATAAAAATGATGTTGAATATGCTGGACTGGTAAAGTTTGACTTTTTAGGACTACGTACATTAACCATTATTAATTGGGCAATTAAAATGATTAATGAACGTCAGTTGAGAAATGGTCAGCCGCTAGTTGATATCAATCGCATAGAACTTGATGATAAAGATTCTTTTGAACTGTTGTTAAAAGCCGAAACAACAGCTGTATTCCAGCTGGAATCTAGAGGAATGAAAGATTTAATTCGGCGTTTAAAACCAGACTGTTTTGAGGATATGATAGCGTTAGTAGCACTGTTTCGTCCTGGCCCACTACAATCTGGCATGGTAGATAATTTTATCGATCGTAAACACGGTCGAGAAGATGTTTCTTATCCCGATATAAAATACCAACATGAGTCATTAAAACCAATATTAGATCCAACCTATGGTATTATTTTATATCAAGAACAAGTTATGCAGATCGCTCAAACCTTATCTGGTTATACGTTAGGCGGGGCAGATTTATTGCGTCGAGCTATGGGTAAGAAAAAACCTGAAGAAATGGCAAAACAGCGCTCTGTGTTCAAAGAAGGAGCAGAAAAACAAGGTGTTGATGGCGAACTTGCGATGCGTATATTCGATTTAGTTGAAAAGTTTGCTGGTTATGGATTTAATAAATCTCATTCTGCTGCTTATGCACTTGTTTCTTATCAAACATTGTGGTTAAAAACACACTATCCTGCTGAATTTATGGCAGCAGTGATGACTGCCGATATGGATAATACCGATAAAATCGTTGGCTTAGTTGATGAATGTTTAAGAATGGGATTAAAAGTTAATCCTCCTGATATTAATAGTGGTCTTTACCATTTTCATGTGAATGATAAAGGTGAGATTGTTTATGGTATAGGTGCTATAAAAGGGGTTGGTGAAGGTCCAATTGAAGCTATTGTTGAAGCTCGTAATAGTGGAGGATATTTTAAAAATATCTTTGAACTTTGCGCCAGAACAGACATGAAGAAAATCAATCGCCGGATACTTGAAAAGCTAACTATGGCTGGAGCTTTTGACAAATTAGGACCTCATCGAGCAGCGATTTTACATAGTATTAATGATGCGATGCAAGCAGCAGATCAATATGCCAAAGCCCAAGATATCGGTCAAGAAGATATGTTCGGTGTTTTAGCTGAAGAGCCTGAGCAAGTTGAACATGCTTATGCTGCAGTTCCCGAATTACCTGCTCAAGTGTTATTAGATGGTGAGCGAGAAGCATTAGGACTATATTTAACAGGCCATCCAGTAACTCAGTATTTAAAGGAATTGAATCGTTATTCCGGAGGGTTACGAATAAGCGAGGCTTCACCTACTGGTTGGGGAAAACTAGCAACCTTTGCAGGTATAGTTGCTGATGCTAGAGTTAGGATAACTAAAAAAGGTAATAAGATTGGTTTGTTTACTCTAGATGACCGTTCAGGCCGTATTGATGGCATGCTGTTTGCCGATTCTTTAGAAAAATTTGGGCATCTACTTGTAAAAGATAAAATTCTCATTGTGTCAGGACAAGTCAGTCACGATGATTTTAATGGTGGACTCAAAATGTCAGTACGAGATATTGTAGATTTAAAAGATGCTCGAGCAAAATATGTAAAAGGTCTTGCTGTTTCATTAACTGAAATTGAAGCTAATCGTTCAATATTACTACGATTACAACAAATTTTTGAACCTTATCGTCATGGAAGTGTACCAGTTAATTTATATTATCATCGCGATGATTCTGTAGTTCGTATTCAATTTGGTACTACATGGCGAATAATACCAGAAGATGCTTTAATTGTAGAATTAAAAACATTACTTGGTAACGATCGCATTGAATTTGAGTTTGACAAATAATAATTAAATAATTACCTATCAATTAAGTGTTATTGATTTAAAAGAGCAGATCAATTAAAGTCACTATTATTAAAAACTAGTGACTTTATTTTTGGATAATTGAAGTAAATTGATATAAATGTTGGTGACTTCAATAAGTATTACATAGTAGAATTGATTTAATTTTATCTTAAGAAATAGTCAGTATACTGTAGTTAATAATGTATTTTTTAGGAAATACAAATAAAATAAGAGGCAATCATAAGCGTTATGAACAATTTTTTGGAATTTGAAAAGCCGATAGCGGAATTAGAAGCAAAAATTAATTCCTTAAAGAATATTGATTCTCAACAAGTTGAATTAGATCTAAATTTAGATAAAGAGATTAAACAATTAAATCGAAAAAGCCGCGAGTTAACAAAAAAAATATTTGCAAACCTATCGCCTTGGGATGTCGCACAATTAGCTAGACACCCCAATAGACCCTATACACTAGATTACATAAAAGAAATTTTCACTGATTTTGATGAGTTGGCCGGTGATCGTGCATATGCCGATGATAAAGCAATAGTTGGTGGTATAGCTCGTATTGATGAACGTACAGTTATGGTTATCGGACATCAAAAGGGGAGAGAAACCAAACAGAAGATATATCGTAACTTTGGTATGCCTGCCCCAGAAGGTTATCGCAAAGCATTAAGGCTAATGCAATTAGCGGAGCGTTTTAAATTACCTATTATTACTTTTATTGATACTCCTGGCGCATATCCTGGAATTGGAGCGGAAGAACGTGGCCAAGCTGAGGCCATTGCCAGGAATTTGCGAGAAATGTCACGTCTTAAAGTACCTACCATTTGCACTGTTATTGGTGAAGGTGGGTCTGGAGGTGCACTTGCTATTGGCGTATCAGATAAAGTTAATATGATGCAATATAGTACTTATTCGGTTATTTCGCCTGAAGGTTGTGCATCTATTTTATGGAAAAGTGCTGATAAAGCATCTGTAGCGGCTGAAGCAATGAACATGACCGCTGATAAATTACTTAAACTAAATCTTATTGATGCAATTGTACCAGAGCCACTTGGTGGGGCTCACCGTGATTATGTAAAAGTAGCTGCATCATTAAAAAAACAATTGCTTAATGATCTTGATGAACTTGAAAATATGGATTTATCGGCTTTACTTGAAAGAAGGTTTCAACGATTAATGAACTATGGTTATGTGAGATAATTTTAAATTTGGAATTTATAATGGAAAAATCGACAGGATTACAGCGCATTATTAATGCCACAAAGTATTCTTTAAAAGGTTTTAAATCTGCAATTATATATGAAACGGCATTTCGACAAGAGCTGATTTTGTTGTTGGTAGCTTATGTTATAGTTATGTTAATAGATTTTACCATCTATGAGCGAATTCTATTACTTGGTTCAATAGGTTTTGTTATGATTGTAGAATTGCTTAACAGTGCTATTGAATGCGTTGTTGATCGAATCGGTAGTGAGAGACATGAATTATCTGGAAGAGCAAAGGACTATGGTTCTGCGGCAGTATTCATGTCACTGTTATTGACTATTATTTTATGGATTTATCTATTTTCTTGTCATTTTTTTTCTTAAAATTACTTAAATGTGGTGTTTTCCTAAAACATTTAGACAAAAAGTAAATTTACTATAGACATTCATATTAAAAATGCGAGATCGTTACTCGCATTTTTAGTAAAATTGATATTATTCCGAAACCAGCTCTTGTACAATAAAACTACCAGTTTTCTCAACATCTAAGGTATTTTTTAGCCATGGTAATATTGTTTGCATTTGTTCATGCAATTTCCATGGCGGATTAATCACTAACATTCCTGAAGCAGTCATACCTTTTTGATTATTATCTGGTTTTATTGCTAATTCAAATTGTGAAATTCGTCTAATTCCTAATTCAATAATACTATCGATCATTTTTTGAGTTTGTGTTCGTGATACAACTGGATACCAAATTAGATAAACACCCGTTGCAAAACGTTTATAAGCTTCAAATAATGCTTTAGGTATTATTTTATAATCGTCTTTAATTTCATAAGACGGATCAATTAAAATAATCCCACGACGAAACTCATGTGGTAACTTAGATTTTAATTGTGCAAAACCATCTTCACGTAACACTTTTGCTCTTTTATCTTTACTAAATTCCTGACGTAATAATGGATAATCTGTAGGATGTAATTCTGTTAAATTAAGCTTGTCTTGTTGTCGTAATAATTGTTTAGCAATTAAAGGTGATCCTGGATAATATTTTAATTCACTAAAAGGATTATACCTTTTTATTACAGATAGATAAGTGTTAAGCAATTCCGGTATATTAGGTTGTTGCCATAGCAGATTAATCCCTGATAAATATTCTCCAGTTTTTTCCGAATGCTCACTTTTCAACAAATATCTACCAGCACCAGAATGTGTATCTAAATATAAAAAAGGTTTTTCTTTTTCTTTTAATGCGTTGATGCATAACGTTAATACAATATGTTTTAATACATCTGCATGGTTTCCTGCGTGATAGCTATGCCGATAGCTTAACATGACTTATTTAACCTCTTTTGTTCATTTTTCTGCATATAGAAAGTTGTTAATGCTAAACTTAAAAGACATGGTATTTCCATCAACTCTTCAATTAGATCTTTTCGAGTAGGTTCTAAAACTAAAAATTCATATCCTAAACGTCTATGTTCAGCAACGTCAGCAATACCTAAAAAAAGAAATGCAAAAAATAAATGCCAAACGGGAATTGTCTCATATTTATATCGACGAACTATTTCTTGACGAATAGTTGGCAAAAATATAGTTAATAATGGGATTGCAATGATAATACTGGCAATAATTTTATAATAAATACGAGGAACATCAGGGAAAAAATCACGTCCCCAGCTAATGCCCCGACCAAAAAGCATAAACCACCAAAAAATTGTCCAAATCCAGAATTTAAAAAGGGTTGAATGATTCTTAACGCTTTTAGCATAATGATATGTGTAACAACACATAAATAATAAGAATAATGACTGTAAATGTTCAACTAAGCTAACAGTTAATTTATTGTATAACGGAAGCCAAAAGTTACCTGTAATATATAGAAAAAAGCTCAGAATCACAATAAACATAGAGCTTTTGTAAAAGTGTGTATCAAATTTAGGCATAATTTATTTTAATAATTAAATAATATTTTTAAGTTTAAGTATAGTACCGCATTTACGACATTGATAACTAGTTTTATTCTTTTTAATTTTATTATGTCGTATTGGTGATAAATAATGTTCCTGGCAATCACATATATATACATACTCGTAACGTTTAAAATTAAAATTATGGGTAACTTTAGGAGGCTTCTTCATTATTTCTGACATGATATATTGCCATTCTTTACCATGAGGTTTTACTTTTCCATAGATTTGAAAGGTAATAAGATGAGCTAATTCATGAGGAACAACCTCCTCAATAAAATTTTCCTCATTTTCACAAAGCATTGTGATGTTAAGTTGAATTTCCCAACGATTTAATACTGCACTGCCTGCTATGCTGCCTTTTGATTTATAACTAATTTTTGGTTCTTTATATTCAGTGTGTAGCAGTTGATTGGCTTGAAGTAAGTATTCCCTTAAACAAGCCATTACCTGATTATGTAAATAAATTGGTATGCGTTTATAATCCTGCTGCATCGCGAAGTAGTGCTGCTTTATCGGTTTTTTCCCAAGGAAATATATCTCGACCGAAATGACCATAGGTTGCAGTTTTTTGATAAATTGGTTGAATCAGATCAAGCATTTGAATTAGCCCATAAGGTCTTAAATCAAAAAATTCTTTGATTAACGAAACAATTTTATCGTGTCCAATTTTCTCAGTACCAAAAGTATTAACATAAACAGAAGTAGGCTTAGCAACACCAATTGCATAAGAAATTTGTAATTCACATTTATCAGCAAGCCCTGCTGCCACCAGATTTTTAGCAACATATCTTGCTGCATAAGCCGCTGAGCGATCAACCTTTGAAGGATCTTTTCCTGAAAAAGCTCCACCACCATGACGGGCTGCACCACCATAAGTATCTACAATGATTTTTCGACCAGTTAATCCACAATCTCCCATTGGTCCCCCAATAACAAAACGCCCAGTTGGATTAATAAAATATTTAGTTCTTGAGGTTAACCATTCGGCAGGCAATGTTGGTTTAATGATTTCCTCCATTACAGCTTCTTGTATTACCTTTTGTTCAATACCATCTGAATGTTGGGTTGATAAAACGATGGTATCGACGCCTTTTATTTGTCCATTTTGATAAATTAATGTGACTTGGCTTTTTGCATCAGGTCTTAACCACGGAAGCGTACCATTTTTTCTAACTTCAGCTTGGCGGCGCATCAAATCATGAGCATAGCTGATCGCAGCAGGCATTAGATTAGGCATCTCATTAGTAGCATAACCAAACATGATACCTTGGTCACCGGCACCTTGTTCTAATGGATCTTCTCTATCTACGCCTTGATTAATATCAGGAGATTGTTTACCAATTGCATTTAATACGGCACAAGAATTTGCATCAAATCCCATTTCTGAACTAGTATAACCAATATCATTAATTGTTTTTCTTGTTAATTCTTCTATATCTACCCATGCAGAAGTCGTAATTTCACCACCAACTAATGCCATACCTGTTTTTACATATGTCTCACAAGCAACACGAGCCTTTGGATCTTGCTTTAAAATCGCATCAAGTACAGCATCAGATATTTGATCGGCAATTTTATCTGGATGACCTTCTGAAACAGATTCAGATGTGAATAAAAATTCTGACATAAAATACCTTCTTAACTTAATTGTGTTTAGTAATCGAAATATAATACCTAATTTTAGGTAATCTATCTTAGCAGTTTTACCATCTAGACGTCTATCTTAATAACTATAAAATATTGAAGAAATTTTAATAAAGATAAAATTACTTGCATTAATTTCTATTCAATTTACGATATTGCGCGTTTTCTATTTATTATCTAATAAAGTTTAACCTACTATGAATATTATAAAACAATCTCCTGTGGTGTTAGTGTTTGATTCTGGCATTGGTGGATTATCTGTTTATAATGAAATTTACAATAAAATGCCTAATGCGCATTATATTTATGCGTTTGATAATGAAATGTTTCCCTATGGTGATAAATCGCCAGAGTTTCTAGTTAATAGAGTTAATTCTGTAATTAAAACCATTACTAAGTTCCAACAAATTGATTTAGCGGTAATTGCATGCAATACTGCTAGTACAATTTGTCTACCTAGCCTGCGTGCCAAATTTCTTTTTCCTGTAGTGGGTGTGGTACCTGCTATTAAACCTGCAAGCTTACTAACAAAGAATAAATGCATAGGATTATTAGCAACAAAAGCAACCATTGAAAGGGCCTACACAACAAATTTAATTAAACAATTTGCTAATCATTGTTCTGTTGAATTATTAGGTCTATCTGAATTAGCACTTATAGCAGAAAATAAATTACAAGGTATTGCTGTAGATATGCAATATTTAAAAGAGTTGATGCATCCATGGCTTAGTTTACAAACTATTCCTGACACAATTGTTCTTGGATGTACTCATTATCCTTTTATTAAAGAAGAATTGCAGATGATTTTTCCTCAAGTAAACTTTATTGATTCAGGTTATGCAATTGCAACACGAGTATATAATTTATTAAAAGATAAATATGACGCAAACAAAATATCTTCATTTAAGAAAGAAAATATTATATTAAGTACGACATACAATGATTCTGTTGAAAAATTGATTAAAAAATTAACTAAATACAATCTCGATAAATATCAATGCATTAATATTTTATGTGTATAAAGGTTATTCGAACGAATAAATATTTAAACTTTTTCACTTGCCAAAAAAAATGAAATGCCTATAATGCGCATCCACTGACACGGCGTCAGCGACAAGCAGACGAAAAAGGTGTGAGTGAGCAAGGTCAAAAATTTTGAAAAAAGATCTTGACGAATAAGAAGGTATAGCGTAGTATACGCAGCCCTTGAGACAGCAAACTAAATAACAAAACATTTAGTTAACTTAAAAAGCTGTCAGCTCTTTAAAAAGAAGAAACAGACAATCTGTGTGGGCACTTGCGAGACGAAAGATTAAAGTCTACGGACTAAAAAATTAAGTCTTGATAAGTGACACTGAAGATTCATTTGAATATGTCAGAGACAGTTATTGAGCATCAAACTTTAAATTGAAGAGTTTGATCATGGCTCAGATTGAACGCTGGCGGCAGGCTTAACACATGCAAGTCGAACGGTAACATGAGTGCTTGCACTTGATGACGAGTGGCGGACGGGTGAGTAAAGTATGGGGATCTGCCGAATGGAGGGGGACAACAGTTGGAAACGACTGCTAATACCGCATAAAGTTGAGAGACCAAAGCATGGGACCTTCGGGCCATGCGCCATTTGATGAACCCATATGGGATTAGCTGGTTGGTAGGGTAATGGCTTACCAAGGCGACGATCTCTAGCTGGTCTGAGAGGATGACCAGCCACACTGGAACTGAGACACGGTCCAGACTCCTACGGGAGGCAGCAGTGGGGAATATTGCACAATGGGGGGAACCCTGATGCAGCCATGCCGCGTGTATGAAGAAGGCCTTCGGGTTGTAAAGTACTTTCGGTAATGAGGAAGGTGGTGTATCTAATAGGTGCATCAATTGACGTTAATTACAGAAGAAGCACCGGCTAACTCCGTGCCAGCAGCCGCGGTAATACGGAGGGTGCGAGCGTTAATCGGAATGACTGGGCGTAAAGGGCATGTAGGCGGATAATTAAGTTAGGTGTGAAAGCCCTGGGCTCAACCTAGGAATTGCACTTAAAACTGGTTAACTAGAGTATTGTAGAGGAAGGTAGAATTCCACGTGTAGCGGTGAAATGCGTAGAGATGTGGAGGAATACCGGTGGCGAAGGCGGCCTTCTGGACAGATACTGACGCTGAGATGCGAAAGCGTGGGGAGCAAACAGGATTAGATACCCTGGTAGTCCACGCTGTAAACGATGTCGATTTGGAGTTTGTTGCCTAGAGTGATGGGCTCCGAAGCTAACGCGATAAATCGACCGCCTGGGGAGTACGGCCGCAAGGTTAAAACTCAAATGAATTGACGGGGGCCCGCACAAGCGGTGGAGCATGTGGTTTAATTCGATGCAACGCGAAGAACCTTACCTGGTCTTGACATCCACAGAATCTTGCAGAGATGCGAGAGTGCCTTCGGGAACTGTGAGACAGGTGCTGCATGGCTGTCGTCAGCTCGTGTTGTGAAATGTTGGGTTAAGTCCCGCAACGAGCGCAACCCTTATCCTTTGTTGCCATCGGTTCGGCCGGGAACTCAAAGGAGACTGCCGTTGATAAAGCGGAGGAAGGTGGGGACGACGTCAAGTCATCATGGCCCTTACGACCAGGGCTACACACGTGCTACAATGGCGTATACAAAGGGAGGCGACCTCGCGAGAGCAAGCGGACCTCATAAAGTACGTCTAAGTCCGGATTGGAGTCTGCAACTCGACTCCATGAAGTCGGAATCGCTAGTAATCGTGAATCAGAATGTCACGGTGAATACGTTCCCGGGCCTTGTACACACCGCCCGTCACACCATGGGAGTGGGTTGCACCAGAAGTAGATAGCTTAACCTTCGGGGGGGCGTTTACCACGGTGTGGTCCATGACTGGGGTGAAGTCGTAACAAGGTAACCGTAGGGGAACCTGCGGTTGGATCACCTCCTTACGAAGAGCTCGTAAGTGTTCACACAGATTGTTTGTTTATAAAGAAGAAGTAATTAAGTCCCCTTCGTCTAGAGGCCTAGGACATCGCCCTTTCACGGCGGTAACAGGGGTTCGAATCCCCTAGGGGACGCCATAAAATGTGATGAAATTGCTTCTTAGTAAAATTATGTTTGTATTTACTTGAAGTCGTGAGATGGTAAAGTGAATAGAAGTATAAAGCTCTTTAACAATTAGGAACAAGCTGAAAGAAACGAGTTCTCGTTTTTATGTTGAGCTGATGTATGAAGATATGTTGGTTTGGCATAAGAAAGAGAAAAAAGCGTAATGAAAACCAAGACAACTGTGAGTTGTAAGGTTAAGAAATTAAGCGTACACGGTGGATGCCTAGGCAATCAGAGGCGAAGAAGGACGTGTTAATCTGCGAAAAGCAACGGTAAGTCGATAAAAGGCGCTATAACCGTTGATGTCCGAATGGGGAAACCCAGTGCAGGTGACTGCACTATCATCTGATGAATTCATAGTCAGATGAGGCGAACCGGGAGAACTGAAACATCTAAGTACCCCGAGGAAAAGAAATCAACCGAGATTCCCTGAGTAGCGGCGAGCGAAAGGGGAGAAGCCCAAGCGGGTAGCATGATGTATTAATGGAAGCGTCTGGAAAGTCGCACGATAGAGGGTGAAAGTCCCGTACATGAAAATGCATGATGTGGAAGCTTATAGAGTAGGGCGGGACACGTGATATCCTGTCTGAAGAAGGGGGGACCATCCTCCAAGGCTAAATACTCCTGATTGACCGATAGTGAACCAGTACCGTGAGGGAAAGGCGAAAAGAACCCCGGGAGGGGAGTGAAATAGACCCTGAAACCGTGTACGTACAATCAGTGGGAGCTGTTACCGTTGGGTAATAGTGACTGCGTACCTTTTGTATAATGGGTCAGCGACTTATATTCTGTAGCGAGGTTAACCGAATAGGGGAGCCGAAGGGAAACCGAGTATTAACTGTGCGTTAAGTTGCAGGGTATAGACCCGAAACCCGGTGATCTAGCCATGGGCAGGTTGAAGGTTGGTTAACACTAACTGGAGGACCGAACCGACTAATGTTGAAAAATTAGCGGATGACCTGTGGCTGGGGGTGAAAGGCCAATCAAACCGGGAGATAGCTGGTTCTCCCCGAAAGCTATTTAGGTAGCGCCTCATGAGTAACTGTTGGGGTAGAGCACTGTTTCGGCTAGGGGGCCATCCCGGCTTACCAACCCGATGCAAACTACGAATACTGACAAGTTTAATCATGGGAGACACACGGCGGGTGCTAACGTTCGTCGTGAAGAGGGAAACAACCCAGACCGCCAGCTAAGGTCCCAAAGTCATAGTTAAGTGGGAAACGAAGTGGGAAGGCTTAGACAGCTAGGATGTTGGCTTAGAAGCAGCCATCATTTAAAGAAAGCGTAATAGCTCACTAGTCGAGTCGGCCTGCGCGGAAGATGTAACGGGGCTAAAACTATGCACCGAAGCTGCGGCAGCGCACGAAAGTGTGTTGGGTAGGGGAGCGTTCTGTAAGCCGTTGAAGGTGTATTGTGAGGTATGCTGGAGGTATCAGAAGTGCGAATGCTGACATAAGTAACGATAAAGCGGGTGAAAAGCCCGCTCGCCGGAAGACCAAGGGTTCCTGTCCAACGTTAATCGGGGCAGGGTGAGTCGACCCCTAAGGAGAGGCCGAAGGGCGTATCTGATGGGAAACGGGTTAATATTCCCGTACTGGCTATAACTGCGATGGGGGGACGAAGAAGGCTAGGTTTACCACCTATTGGATGGTGGGTTAAGCGTGTAGGGGTGTGATTAGGCAAATCCGGTCACTGAGACCCTGAGGCGTGATGACGAGCTACTAAGGTAGTGAAGTAATTGATGCCCTGCTTCCAGGAAAATCCTCTAAGCTTCAGGTTATAGTTAATCGTACCCGAAACCGACACAGGTGGTCAGGTAGAGAATACTAAGGCGCTTGAGAGAACTCGGGTGAAGGAACTAGGCAAAATGGTGCCGTAACTTCGGGAGAAGGCACGCTGATTGTAATTGAAGTCCCACGCGGACGGAGGTGAACTCAGTCGAAGATACCAGCTGGCTGCAACTGTTTAATAAAAACACAGCACTGTGCAAACACGAAAGTGGACGTATACGGTGTGACGCCTGCCCGGTGCTGGAAGGTTAATTGATGGGGTTATGCGTAAGCAGAAGCTCTTGATCGAAGCCCCAGTAAACGGCGGCCGTAACTATAACGGTCCTAAGGTAGCGAAATTCCTTGTCGGGTAAGTTCCGACCTGCACGAATGGCGTAATGATGGCCAGGCTGTCTCCACCCGAGACTCAGTGAAATTGAAATTGCCGTGAAGATGCGGTGTACCCGTGGCAAGACGGAAAGACCCCGTGAACCTTTACTATAGCTTGACAGTGAACATTGAGCCTTAATGTGTAGGATAGGTGGGAGACTAAGAAGTGTGTACGCCAGTATGCATGGAGTCGACCTTGAAATACCACCCTTTAATGTTTGATGTTCTAACCTATACTTCTGAATCGAGGTAAGGGACACTGTCTGGTGGGTAGTTTGACTGGGGCGGTCTCCTCCCAAAGAGTAACGGAGGAGCACGAAGGTTAGCTAATCCTGGTCGGACATCAGGAGGTTAGTGCAATGGCAAAAGCTAGCTTGACTGCGAGAGTGACGGCTCGAGCAGGTACGAAAGTAGGTCATAGTGATCCGGTGGTTCTGAATGGAAGGGCCATCGCTCAACGGATAAAAGGTACTCCGGGGATAACAGGCTGATACCGCCCAAGAGTTCATATCGACGGCGGTGTTTGGCACCTCGATGTCGGCTCATCACATCCTGGGGCTGAAGTAGGTCCCAAGGGTACGGCTGTTCGCCGTTTAAAGTGGTACGCGAGCTGGGTTTAGAACGTCGTGAGACAGTTCGGTCCCTATCTGCCATGGGCGTAGGAAAATTGAGAGGGTTTGCTTCTAGTACGAGAGGACCGAAGTGAACGCACCGCTGGTGTTCGGGTTGTGATGCCAATTGCATTGCCCGGTAGCTACGTGCGGAATAGATAAGTGCTGAAAGCATCTAAGTACGAAACTAGCCTCGAGATGAGTTTTCCCTGATGAGAGTCAGTAAGGTCCGTTTGAGACTAAGACGTAGATAGGTCAGGTGTGTAAGTGTAGTGATACATTGAGCTAACTGATACTAATGAACCGAGAGTCTTAACCTTACAACTCGGAGTTGTTTTGGATACGCGAGTAGTTGATTATGAGATAATCGAACAGTTTGTTCCGGATTGAGAGATGAGTGCAGATATGAGATAATGCACTGATTGAGAGAAAGAGAAGACAGAATATGTCTGGCGGTAATAGCGCGGTGGTCCCACCTGACCCCATGCCGAACTCAGAAGTGAAACGCCGAAGTGCCGATGGTAGTGTGGGTATTACCCATGTGAGAGTAGGGAGCCGCCAGACTTTTAAATTTATATATACATACCAAATTCGGTGGAGCGGTAGTTCAGTTGGTTAGAATACCTGCCTGTCACGCAGGGGGTCGCGGGTTCGAGCCCCGTCCGTTCCGCCACCTTATTTAGGGGCGTAGTTCAATTGGTAGAGCACCGGTCTCCAAAACCGGGTGTTGGGAGTTCGAGACTCTCCGCCCCTGCCAAAAATGATGATTTGTTCTAATTTTAGCCGTTCGGTAACTTTTACTAACATAAATAAAAAATTTTTGTTTACAGATTAAGTTAGTGAATTATAATTCCCGCCCAAATACTTTTACAATCTAGAGGATATAAAATGGCTGAAAGTTTTGTAAGTCAACAACGTTTTTTTGATAATAAGAATTATCCAAGGGGGTTCTCTCGCCATGGTGATTTCACAATTAAAGAAGCACAAATTTTAGAAAAATATGGTTGTGCTTTTAGGGATCTTGATGCAGAAACAAGAAAGCCTGTTACAGCAGACGAAAAGTCATTTGTAGCAGTGTGTAAAGGAAAAAAAGAACCTTCTACTGATTTAGAAAAAGCATGGTTAAAATACTTATCCCGTATAAATAAGCCGAAACGTTTTCATACATTATCAGGCGGTAAGCCTCAAGTTGATGTTAATGATGATTTCGTAGATAGTGATGATTAATTCTTTTAACCAATATTTTTGTGTAATTGAATTAATAAACGATCCATAGAACGATAACTTAAAGCTTCTGAAATATGTTTTCGTTCTATGTTTTCTGATAGCTCTAAATCTGCAATAGTGCGGGATACTTTCAATATTCTATGCCATGCTCTAGCTGAAAGCCCTAATTTTATCAAAGCTTGTTCTAAATACTCATTATCTTCATCAGATAATTGACAATAAAGTTGAATGTCATTAGAGGTTAGTTGACTATTTAATTTTTTATTTCTTTCCATTTGAATGTTTCTGGCTCGTAAAACTCTTTCTTTTACTATTTCAGTAGATTCACTCTTTATTGCTCTCTGACGCAATGCTCCTTTAGGTAAAAGTGGAACTTCAATAGATATATCAAATCTATCTAAAAAAGGTCCTGACAGTCGATTTAGATAACGAATGATTTGTTGAGGAGTCGTTCTGTTATGCGTTCCTTGATAGTGCCCTGTAGGACTTGGATTCATTGCTGCTATAAGTTGAAACCTAGCTGGAAATTTTATTTTAGCATTTGCTCTTGAAATAATGATTTCACCTGATTCAATAGGTTCTCTTAACGCATCAAGGACTTTACGATTAAATTCAGGAAGTTCATCTAAAAATAACACTCCATTATGAGCTAGTGATATTTCACCAGGTTTAGGTATTGATCCCCCTCCAACCAATGCTGCAATTGAAGCACTATGATGAGGCGATCTGAAAGGGCGTTTACGCCAATTTTGAATTGATCCATTTGAACTAACCAAACTAGTAATTGCTGCACTTTCTAGTGCTTCTGCATCAGATAATGGAGGTAGTAATGATGTTAACCGCGTTGCTAACATTGTTTTACCTGTTCCAGGCGGACCTATTAATAATAAATTATGACCTCCAGCGGCCGCTATTTCCAATGCTCTTTTAGCATGCTCTTGCCCAATAATATCCTGCAGATTAGCTAACGTATCATTACCATTATGGTATTCTCTATAAGCTACTAACGGTAAGCTTATTTCTTGTGTCAAATGTTGACATACCTCGACTAAATTATTTGTGATTAATGTATTTCCTTGCTGTATTAAAGATATTTCTGATTGATTCTCTGCTGATATTATTAGCGAACGCTGCTTTTTTTGGGATGAAAGTGCAGCGGGTATAGCACCTTTAACTGCTCTAATTTCTCCAGATAAAGCAAGCTCTCCTAAAAATTCATATTTAGATAAATTATCAGAGGGAATTTGTTGTGTTGCAGCAAGAATTGCAATAGCAATAGGTAAATCAAAACGACTGCCTTCTTTTGGGAGATCGGCTGGCGACAAATTTACAGTTATTTTTTTTGCAGGAAAAGTAAATCCACTATTGATGATTGCACTTCTAACACGATCTTTTGCTTCTTTGACAGTTGCTTCAGGAAGACCAACTAGGACAAAACCAGGTAATCCATTACTAATATGAACTTCTACATTTATTTGTGGAGCTTGTATTCCAATGGATGCGCGAGTGAAAATAGTTGCAAGTGACATAATTTTAATCTTTAACATTTAAATTTATTATCACTTTATTTATATATTAGTCATGCATAAATCTCATTATTAAATTTATGCGTTTTTGTTCGCAATAAATATGATATTTTTTCTGTTATTTACTCTTTTTCACTAATCAAGAATCTCGAAATAAATAATGATATAAAAAATAGACAAGTGTTACTTAACACAACGGATGGACCTGTTGGGGTATCGTAAATGAATGAAAATAATAATCCTCCAATGATAGATAACATACCGATAATTATTGCTATTAGTGCCATAGATTCAGGTGTTTTTGAATAATATTTGGCTGTTGCAGCAGGAATAATAAGTAACGATGTGATAATAAGTGCGCCTACAAATTTCATTGCTATTCCTATTGTAAACGCTAATAAAAGGGTTAAAAGCAATTTTGTGAATTGTATATTAATACCGTTACTAAATGCTAATTCTTCACTAACAGTAATGAATAAAAAATTATTCCATTGCCAAAGTAGTAAAGTGCCAATAAGCATTACACAAATAATAATTTGAAAAAGATCAGAATATGTTACAGATAGAAGATCGCCAAATAAGTATCCCATCAAGTCAATACGTATATTCTTCATTAAGCTAATAACTACTAGGCCTAGTGATAATGCACTGTGAGCCAAAATACCAAGTAAGGTATCAATTGGCAATTGCTTTTGAGATTCCAGCCAAAGTAATCCTATAGCAAGTAAAAGTGTTATAAAAATAACAGCATAAAACAAATTTATGTTGAGTAGAAAACCAAATGCAATACCGAGTAAAGCTGCATGTGATAAAGTATCACCAAAATATGACATTCTTCTCCATACAACAAATGTACCTAACGGACCTGTTACTGTAGTTAAAAATAAACCCGCTAATAAAGATGGTAATAGTAACTCAATCATTATCTTTTTTTCCAATTTTAGGTAAGATTATTTAATTATTTTGCTGTTCATTAGTGTGTTTACATAGATCATGTTGATGATTGTGATGATGTTTATAAACAGCGATTTGAGATGCACCTTGTTGACCAAAAAGAGAAATAAATTCTGGATCATTTGAGACACTAGCTGGCGTTCCTGAACAACAAATATGATGATTTAAGCAGATGACTTCATCTGTTTTAGCCATTACCAAATGTAGATCATGTGAAACCATTAAAACACCACAATTAAACTGTGTTTTCGCATTACTAATTAAATCATATAATAAAACCTGTCCATTAACATCTACCCCCTGCGTCGGTTCATCTAGGATTAATAATTGGGGGCGTTTAGCTAACGCCTGAGCAAGTAGAACTCTTTGCAGTTCACCGCCAGACAGTTGATGCATTGATTTATCAATTAAATATTCTGCTTTTACCAAAGATAGGATGTTTAGAACATTTTTACTATTTAATTGTTTATTCAAATACATAAAACGCTTTACAGTAATGGGTAAGGTCGGATTAAGTTTGATGGATTGTGGAACATAACCAATTGTTAAGTTAGTTAAACGAGTTATCTTTCCTGATGTATAAGGCATTAATCCCAAAATGACTTTAACTAATGTTGATTTACCTGCACCATTTGGGCCAAGTAACGTTACAATTTGATTTGTGCTAATTGATAACGAAACATTATGTATTATTTTTTGATGTTTTATTTCAACCGAAACATTATCTAGCGAAATTAGCTGAGTCATATTAACGTAAGTCCTTGCTCACCTATATGTTATGTTATACTATAACAATAATGTGATCTATTCTACCATAATTTATAACTATAGGATAATAATGTGAAAAAAAATGCACAAATTAAATCTAATCGATTATTGCGATTCTTAAAAATGCTAGGTCCATTGCTCATTATTAATGGGTTTATTTTAGATGCGAATGCAAACATTATTTCCTCTGTAAAACCTATTGCTTTTATAACTCAAGCGGTTTCTGATGGCATAACAAATACTGATATTTTATTGCCTGACGGAACATCTCCTCACACATATTCTTTAAAACCATCGGATTTAGCTAAAATAAAAACAGCTGAATTGATTATTTGGGTTGGTGAGGACTTAGAAACATTCATGCCTACAGTTTTAAAAAGTATTGATAAGGACAAACAAATAGAATTAATGGATATACCCACCATTAAAAGTTTACTACGAACCAGTACAAATAATCATGATCAACATGAAACCCATACTCATAATAATGATTCTGATCATGATCATCATGGTGAATACGATGAGCATATTTGGCTTTCCCCAAAAATAGCCAAAGAGATTGCTCAAGCCGTACATGATAAACTTATTACTATATATCCCGACAAAAAAGATATTATTGATGAAAATTTAAACGAATTCGCCGTTAAACTAGCTGAAACAGAACAAAACATTGCAAAAAAACTTATTAACGTACAAAATAGCGGATATTTTGTTTTTCATGATGCCTATGGGTATTTTGAATCACAGTTCGGATTAAAAAATCTAGGTAGTTTTACCATAAATCCAGCAGTACAGCCCGGTGTTCAAACCGTTTATGCTATCAAACGAGAATTAAAAGAACATCAAGCAGTATGTGTATTTAGAGAGCCACAGTTTAGCCCTGCAGTTATTGAAAAAATAGTGAATGGAACAGATGTTCGTATTGGCGAATTGAATCCTTTGGGTACAGATATCACTTTATCCAAAAATGCCTATTCACAATTTTTATTAAGATTAACACAGCAACTGTTGGATTGTTTAGATAAAAAGTAATATAGATAATAAATAGTTAAGGTTAATTTTGGCAAGTAAGATTGAATCCCCTGATATTGAAAAGAATAAATCTAATTTTCCCTATTTTTCACTATTAGGTGTTCTTCTTGTGGTTATCTTATTTACCGTATTATGGCGGCCCCTTAATTTGGAACGCACGGTATATGTTCCTTTGACTCCTCAAGTTGAAACGACAGTAACAGATAATATTAATTCTTCAGTTGTTGGAGATGCTCGAATTGAAGTTGTTGGCGGTAAGTCAACAACAGATCAAATTACTGAATCATCAGATGTTCCTGAGGATGAAATAGTTAAAGATGAGTTAGATGACATTATTGAAGATAAGGGTAACACAGTGCAATATACTGTTGCACGGGGTGATACTTTACATGATATTTTACTAAGATATAACATAAATAGAAGGGATGTTTACCAATTAACAACCAATTTTAAACAGTTAGCCAATTTAAGAATCGGCCAACAAGTTAGTTGGACTACTGATGATTCCCATAATTTACAAAGCTTTAGTTGGATAATATCCAGTAACAATATCAGAATTTATGAAAAATCAGGCAATAAATTTATCGAAAGTTCTGAAACTGTAGAAGTGGTACCTCAGGATGTAGTTATAAAAGGGGATATAAAAACCAGTTTTGTTGCTGATGCGCGTAAAAGTGGATTAACAAGTAGTGAAATTGGAGTTATCACTCGGGCTTTGCAATGGCGCTTAGATTTTCGTCGTTTAAAAGTTGGTGATAAATTTTCGGTAATTTTATCGCGCGAAGTACATGGTAAACGCTTGTCTAATAGTCAATTAATCGGTGTTCGCATTAAAAATGGTAGCAAAGATTATTATGCTATTTTAGCTGATGATGGTCAATATTATGATATTAACGGTGGCAGCTTATCACAAAGTTTTTTCCGATATCCTCTTGAAAAACAGGCTCGTGTATCATCAGGATTTAACCCACGTCGATTAAATCCTGTTACTGGTATTGTTACTCCTCACAATGGCGTTGACTTTGCCGTATCCCGAGGAACACCTGTTTTATCAGTAGGTAATGGTGAAGTGGTTATTGCCAAGTACAGTGGTTCTGCGGGTAACTATATTGCTATTCGTCATGGTCGTCAATATATGACAACTTATATGCATCTGGATAAAATATTGGTAAAACCTGGTCAACAAGTTAAACAAGGTGATAAGATTGGTCTATCAGGCAACACAGGGCGATCGACAGGACCTCATCTACACTTTGAGTTACATATTAATAATAAACCTGTTAATCCATTAACAGCAAGTTTACCTATTTCAGAAGGGCTAACTGGTAAATCCAAAAAAGCATTTTTGTCAAAAGTTAAAGATATACGCTCGCAGCTAAATTTTTAAAAAATTTATAGGTTAATTTTATACTAAAACATACCCATTTCCTGAAACTTTTTAACAAAAAGAAGGTCAAGGTATCCTTAAGAAATTATGTTATTATAAGGTTAATTTTGATTGAATAATAAATGTTAGGTGTAGCTTGAATAAATCAACCAAAACAACTAAAAAAAGATCCGCTAAAAAGGTCAAGAAAAAGACTTTATGGCGACGGCTTTGGTCGCTTCTGTTTAAAGTCTTTCTTGTTTTTGCTGCTGTAGCTATAATTTATGGTATCTATCTTGACCAGCAAATCAAAGAGCGTATTGATGGTAATGTTTGGGAATTGCCAGCTGCAGTTTATGGTCAAATTATTGATCTTGAACCTGATAGTGAATACAGTTTAAGTGATGTAGTAACTATGTTAGTTGGGGCTCAATATCGACAGCAAGACACCAAAGCAACACGCCCAGGCGAATTTATTGTCAGTAACGATACCGTACAAATTTATCGTCGACCTTTTACTTTTCCTGATGGTGAAGAAAAAGCATTTCGTGTCAAAATTTCATTTTATGAAAACCATATTGATCGTATCACTAATTTAGATACAGGACGTGATTTTGGGTTACTACGCATTGATCCTAAATTAATTACTATGCTGCATTCTCCTAATGGTGAACAGCGATTATTTGTGCCATTAAAAGAATTTCCTGATTCACTCATACAAACTTTAATAGCTACTGAAGATAAGCGCTTTTATAATCATTATGGAGTGAGTTTATACTCTATTGGACGTGCGATTTTTGTTAATTTAACAACTGGTCGTACCGAAGGTGGTAGTACCTTAACGCAACAAACAGTAAAAAATCTTTTTTTGACTAATGAACGTAGCTTAAGCAGAAAGATCCGCGAAGCTTATATGGCATTGATTTTAGATGCCAGATATAGCAAGGAGAGAATTTTAGAATTATATCTAAATGAAGTCTATTTTGGACAAGCAGGTAGTGAAGAGATTCATGGTTTTCCACTAGCTAGCCTGTATTATTTTGGACGTCCTGTCAATGAGCTTACATTAGATCAGCAAGCAGTTTTAGTTGGAATGGTAAAAGGCGCATCACTTTATAACCCTTGGACACAACCAAAACAAGTTCTTGAGCGTCGTAATATTGTTTTAAAACTTACCCAACAACAAGGTATTATTGATGATGAGTTATATGATTTATTAAGTCAGCGCCCACTCTCTGTTTTACCCAAAGGAGGCGTCATTTCTCCTCAACCAGCATTTATGCAAGTTGTACGCAGTGAACTGAGAAAGCAGTTAGGAGATAAAGCTGATCATCTTTCAGGAATGAAGATCTTCACTACTTTTGATCCAGTCGCTCAGGCAGCGGCCGAACAAGCAGTAACCAATCAAATAGAATCATTACGTAAATCTACGAACAAAGATTTACAAACTGCAATGGTTATTGTTAGTCGAGAAACCGGTGAAATTCGATCAATTATAGGTAGTGCTGAACCACGTTATCCTGGTTATAATCGAGCATGGTTAACAAGACGATCAATTGGATCTTTAGCTAAACCTTCAACCTATTTGACTGCTTTAGGACAACCAGATAATTATCAACTTAATAGTTGGCTTAATGATAATCCGCTGTCAATTAAAGTCGATAATGGAAGCTACTGGGAACCGAAAAATTTTGACCGAAAATATCGTGATCGTGTTATGTTAGTGGATGCTTTAGCACTCTCACTTAATGTACCAACAGTTAATCTAGGAATGGAATTAGGACTTGATGCGAGTAAAAATACTTTAGAGGCATTAGGTGTACCAGCAGATCGCATACCTAATTTACCATCAAGATTACTTGGAGCTTTAGAATTAACGCCATTAGAAACAGCACAGATGTTTCAAACTATTACTAATAATGGTCAACGTTCGCCATTAACTATTCTCCGATATGTATTAACGGATAAAGGAAAGTTGGTTTATCAAAGTTATCCACAGCAACTACAAGCTGTGTCAGCACAGTCCGCTTATTTAACAACTTATGCAATGCAACAGGTCGTTGAATCGGGTACATCGCGTTCGTTAAAAGCCAAATATGGACCATTTAAACTCGCTGCTAAAACTGGGACAAGTAACGATTCACGAGATAGTTGGTTTACAGGAATTGATGGTAAAAATGTTGCTGTCATCTGGATTGGGCTTGATGACCATTCTCCTATGAAATTAACAGGAGCAACGGGAGCGCTAAAAATTTATAGTGAATATTTACAAAATAATCCACCTAAGAAATTAGTACTGCCCATGCCACAAAATATTTTTATGATGCCAATTGATAGCAATGGTCAGTGGCAATGTGGTGGAAGTGGTGTTCGTACGTTGCCTGTATGGAGCGCTAATCCCCAAGGTTTGTGTTCTGGCAGTAACCAATCGGTGTCAGATAAATCGGCACCATCTTGGGTATCTGAAATGTTAAATAACTAAGTAGGACTCTATGCCTGAATTACCAGAAGTCGAAACAAGTCGTCGTGGTATTTTACCTTATTTGAAAGGTCAGACTATTAAACAAATAATTGTTCGACAGCCTAAATTGCGTTGGCCAGTTGATGATGCAATTAAGAATGCTCAAGGACAAGTTATTTTAGATGTTCAAAGACGTGCGAAATATCTGTTGTTACAATTGTCTTATAACTGGATAGTAATTCATTTAGGAATGTCAGGTAGTTTACGCATTTTAAAAAATCATCAAGAAGCTGAAAAACATGACCATATTGATTTGGTTTTAGAAAATGGTGTGATATTACGTTACACAGACCCAAGACGTTTTGGGTCTTGGCTTTGGGCTAATTCACTCGATGATGTATTCCAATTGCAACATTTGGGACCAGAACCTTTGAGTGATGCGTTTTCAGCAAACTATTTATTTGATAAAGCAAAAAACCGAAAAATACCCATTAAAAGTTGGATTATGGATAATCATATTGTGGTTGGCGTTGGCAATATTTATGCTTCAGAATCATTGTTCATGGCAAAAATTAATCCCAATCGAAAAGTCAATTCTATACAATTAGTGGAATTTGAGAGATTAGTTAATGCTATTAAGCAAGTACTTACTAAATCAATTACACAAGGTGGTACCACGCTTAAAGATTTTCTGCAATCAGATGGAAAACCAGGTTATTTCGCTCAAGAACTTCAAGTTTACGGTAGAGACGGTGAAAAATGTCATATTTGTAATGCAGAAATAAAATCACAAAAAATTGGGCAACGTAATACGTTCTATTGTGAACAATGCCAAAACTAATTGTCTATTTTTTTATGCAATTAGTTACTTAAAACAGTCGATGTAAGTTAACAATAATATCAATAACCAATTGGGCTAAAAAATTAAAATTTGTACAAATAACATCTATTTTGTTTCTTTAAACCATCATCAACGCAGATAAGTATACATACCAATTTTTCAATTAATTAGTGTTTACTAACTGAAATGCTAATTATTGGAATGCAGCAAAGAAGTAAATATTCGAAATGTTTTTGCTTGGAAGTGGCTAGACTTGTTACGCGATATCGGATATCTTTTGAGAGTATAAAAGTATTTGTCTTTTATAAAGTTTATTATGTAGCGCTAATTAATTAGTGATAAAATATTAAACTTCAAAGATGTTTCAATCGCGTTATTTCTAATTTGCATTGATTTTAATGTAATTTATTTCGCTTTTATTAAGGAATTTAAGATGATCAAATTTGCTTGTCGCTTTTTGATAACTTTATTTGTTTTATTTTATACGATGATTGCTAATGCAGATGTTCGCATTATTATCACCGATGGCGTTAGTTCTGCCAAACCGATAGCAGTTGTACCCTTTAAGTGGACGGGATCGGGTGTACCTCCACAAAATATTGAAGATATTATTGCTTCAGATTTACGCAATAGTGGTAAATTTAATCCTATTGATGTTAATAATATGCCACAAAAGCCAACCACTGCTTCAGAAGTTACTCCTGCTGTTTGGGATCAACTTGGTGTTTCAGCAGTGGTTATTGGTTCCATTCAACCTGATGCTTCTGGAAAATATTTAATTAATTATCAATTAATTGATACCGTTACTCGTCCTGGTGCAGTTTTAGCACAAAATCAATATTCGATTGATAAACGTTGGATTCGTTATGCAGCTCATACGGCAAGTGATGAAATTTTTGAATCACTAACAGGTATAAAAGGCGCTTTTAGAACTCGTATTGCTTATGTGGTTAAAACTACCAGAGGGCCTTTTTCACACGAATTAAGAGTGTCTGATTACGATGGATATGATCAAATGACTGTCCACCGTTCTAAAGAACCATTAATGTCTCCTACATGGTCACCAGATGGTAAAAAACTTGCTTATGTAACTTTTGAAGGTGGTCGTTCATCATTAGTTGTAAAATCATTAGAAACCGGTGCTGTTCAAACAATTGCAGCTTTTCCAAAACATAATGGTGCCCCTGCTTTTTCACCTGATGGCAGTAAATTAGCTTTTGCATTATCCAAAGATGGAAGCCTAAATTTATATATTATGGATTTGAGTTCAAAGAAATTAACTCAAATTACATCAGGCCGTAGCAATGATACTGAACCATCATGGATGCCAGATAGCCAAACAATTGTTTATACTTCTGACCAAGCAGGTCGTCCTCAACTTTATACCATTAATATCAATGGTGGTACTCCGCAGCGTTTAACATGGGATAACACACAAAATCAAAATGCCCGTGTAGCTCCTGATGGTTCTTTTATTGCAATGATTTCGACAAATAACGGCGAACAGCATATTACTCGATATGACACAGAAACAAACACTTATCAACGATTGACGGATTCATTTTTGGATGAAACTCCAAGCATAGCACCTAATGGAACTATGATTATTTATAGTTCAACACAAGGATTAGGCACAATTTTGAATCTTGTTTCAACCGATGGTAATTTTAAAGCTAAGCTACCTGCGACTGATGGACAAGTAAAATTCCCTGCTTGGTCGCCATATTTATAAATAAAGGATTGAAATTTATTCTATATTCTGAATATTAAAATTGTGCAAAATGTAATAGCGTTATAATATATAACGCTATTATTTCTAATTGATAAATTGTGTTATTTTTATAATTAGTAAGAGATATAATTAAGTAATATTTTTTAAAACACAAAGGAGTTAATACAATGCAATTTTCTAACTTTCTTAAAGTAGCTGCGGTTGCTTTACCACTAATGGCAGTTACTGCATGTTCTTCAAACAAAACTACTACTGATGAAGGTGGAACTACAACTGTTAATGCATCTCAAAAAATTTTAGAGCAAGTTCGTAAATTACAACAAATGAATATCGTATATTTTGATTTTGATAAATATAATGTTAAACAAGAATATGCAACATTATTAGATGCTCATGCAGTTTTCATGCGTGCGAATTCGGGTATTAAAGTTGTAATTGAAGGCCATGCTGATGAACGCGGTACGCCAGAATACAATATTGCATTAGGCGAACGTCGTGCGAATGCAGTTAAATCATATCTACAAGGTAATGGTGTTCCTGGTGGACAAATGGACATCGTATCTTATGGTAAAGAAAAACCAGCTGTATTAGGACATGACGAAGAAGCTTATTCTAAAAACCGTCGTGCAGTAATAACATACTCTGGTTTCTAATTAGTTTATGTAACGGCTGTTTATGCGGCCGTTTATTTGTCAAGTTCACGCCGAGTATAATAATATGCATAAAAAAGCACTGATATCATTCTTATTTCTTCTATTAAATAGTTATAATTGTGCTGCAAGAAATTCAGATTTAGAAAGAACGATTCAAGCACAAGGTCAATTATTAGTTGAAAGTCAACAGAAGATTAGTGAATTACAAGCAGATGTCGATACACTTCGTGGTCAATTAGAAGAAACCCAATACCAGCTTAATCAGACTATAGAACGTCAAAAAATAATTCTTCAGCAACTGATGAATGGTACAGGACTCTCTTCTAATACTAATCCATCCAAGGAGGGTATATCTTTACCTACTTCTCATGCTGAAGACCAACCACCATCAGATTTATCAAGCTGGACAAATTCTGGTAATGATAAAACTGATTATGACTTCATTGTACAATTTATTAATGATGATAAACAAAATGCTGATACAATAGCTGCCTTTCAAAAGTTTATAAAGAATTATCCTAAATCAACTTATTTAGCCAATGCTAATTATTGGTTAGGTCAACTTTATTATAAGGAAGGAAAGAACGATGAAGCTTCATTTTATTATGCTACTGTTGTAAAAAATTATCCATCTTCTTCCAAAGCAGCTGATAGTCTTTATAAAGTGGGCGTTATCTTATTGGATAAAGGTGATAAAAAGAATGCTAAAAACGTTTTTCAACAAGTTATAAGTAAATATGCTAAAGATAAACAGGTTGTTGATCTTGCGAAGCAAAAATTAGCATCGCTTAAATGAAATGTATAAATAACCAGCTATTGAATTAAAATACTAATAAAAGGGTTGCGCTGCTTAGCAATTATAAGTATTATAGCAACCCGAAATCGCTTGTAGCGTTAGTTATTAAGCATAAAGATTTCATTCAATATGGGTTGTTAGCTCAGTCGGTAGAGCAGCGGACTTTTAATCCGTTTGTCGAGCGTTCGAATCGCTCACGACCCACCACTTTCTCTCTTCATTTTGAATCATAAAAGCAGTATCAACTTAATACTCTTAACCTAATAAGAAACATTAATGTTAGTCAAAATTTATCTTTAACAAATTTAAATAACACGTATTCTTAATTCCAAAGAGGCTAGGTACAAAAAGTGTCGAATAATCAGAATTAATTCCTATCATTTTCATTCACTCTTTCTTAATTTAACAAAATCACTTTGAATAGAAATATTTAACCGTTGTAAAGATATTGTTTAATAAAATCGCATTACTTATATTTAATAATATTAATATATTTCAATAAAATATAATTAAAAACCTATTTTACAGAGCTGAAAAACATAAAATAAGTTGTGCGTGCGAATAATAATCATTATCATTATTATTGTTGTTTTAGCATTTATCAAATAACACAACAAATAATAGGAAAAATAATGAAATTAGTTAATCAAGTCTTCTTACCTTGCTTATTGAGTTCTACCGCTTTTATCGCTTACGCTCAAGAAAAAGTCAATGATGATAATGATATTGAAACTATGAAAGTTGTCGCAACAATTAAGGATAATAATGATCAGCGAATAAAAAAATCATCAACAGCGACTAAAACATCCTTTGATATAAAGGATATTCCTCAAACTATTAATTCGGTTGATCTTCAACAAGAGAAAATTTATGGGCAAAATGATCTGAATGTCATTGTAAATAAATTACCTGGGGTAGATGCAACTTATGATATGCGAGATGAAGGTATCAAAATCCGAGGTTTTTCCGCCAGCTCTGGCGATATTTATCGTGATGGTGTTCGCGCGAGTGGACAAGTTAGACAAAGCACCGCTAACATTGAACGAATTGAAGTGTTAAAAGGACCCGCCTCAGTACTTTATGGCAGAGGATCAGGTGGTGGAATGATAAACATGATTAGTAAACAAGCAAACTTTGATTCACCCACTACGTTAAGTTTGAGAGGGGGATCTTGGGATAAATACGGCGGAATGGTAGATATAAATCATGTTTTGCATGATAAGATTGCTATACGCATGACAATTGATCATCAATCAGAAAAGAGTTTTCGTAAAGGAATAAAACAACGCGATACAATGGTTTCACCAAGTATATTGTATGATAATTTGGCTGGATTTAATTGGTTAGTACAATATACTCATGATAAATTATGGCGTAAGCCAGATAGGGCGCCAGCCTATTATAACCTACCTAAAGGCGTCTCAATTAAAACAGCTTATGCTCACCCTGATGACTATGTAAAAGATAATTTTAATTCATTACGTTCAGTTATGGGATATGAATTTAATCATGACTGGTCTATCAAGCTAACTAATCTATATCGTAAAGCTGATCAGAATTTCGATCACCTTTATGCAGGTAATTATTGTGATTTAAGTGATAAACTCAGTAATCGAGCACCTTGCGACTACAAAGGTAAATTAAAATTCCGTCGAGCTTGGCAAGAAACATCGAATAAAACTTATAGTAATACCCTTGATTTAGTGGGTAAGTTTAATACGGCGAGTATTTCTCATGATATGTTAATAGGGTTCGAATATAATATTGAAAAACGAGAACCTAGATTAGCTTTAACTAGCCAATATCCGGAAGCAGTTGATCCATATCATCCTCATTGGAACTCAAAAAAACCTCGATATAACAAATTAAGTACTAAGACTAATCATAAAGCTACATCCAAAGGGGTATATTGGCAAGACCTAATCAGTTTTACAGAGCAGTGGAAATTACTTGCAGGATTACGTTATGATAATTATGAGTTTGCATCGGATAATAAATTGAATCATCAAAATCGGTCATATGATGGACACTCTCTAAGTCCTCGGTTCGGATTAATTTGGCAGCCGATAGAATCCCAAAGTTTTTATGCTTCGTATAGTAAAAATTTTGCGCCATATGGGGGACGTGGTTTAATCACACTTGCGACAGACTCTAAGACTGTTTACGATGACAAACCTCAATATTCTCGTCAATATGAAGTTGGTGTCAAAAGCGATTGGCTTAATGACAAGCTTTCCTCTCAAATCGCGCTTTACGACCTTGAGCTTTATAATATTCGTTATCAACCCGATGCAGTTAACGATCCTTATAATTGGCAAGTTAGAGGCAGTGATAGAAGCCAAGGTATAGAATTAAGCGTAATAGGAAAATTGAGCAATAATTGGTACATTAATAGCGGTATTGGCTATCAGCAAGCAAAAGTTCATAAAGATAAAAAAACACCTGCTAACAAAGGCAAATATTTATCCAATACAGCCAAACATAGTGGTTATTTCAGCGTACGTTATTTACCTTATGAAAATTGGTTTACTGAACTGGAAGTTAACTATAAGAGCTCAATGTATAACGATGATAACAATCAGATTAAACGTCCTGGTTATGCATCATGGAATGCGGCAATTGGTTATCAAACTCAATCCGTTGATGTGACTTTAGCGATAACTAATTTATTCGGTAAAGAGTATTGGCGTTCAAGTAGTATGCCCGGTACACCTAGAGCCTTTTTATTAACTGCAAGTTATAAATTATGATACTTACTTAATTAATGTTTTTAGGATTGAAAGATAATCGGTTAACTACTTATGTATTCATAAAAAGTAAGCATAAATAATAAGTTGCTACAGTAAAGAGGGAATAGTATTCCCTCTTTTTTATGATGTTTAAACTTTAGCTGCTAATTCAATAATTTTCATTGTTACTTCAAATGATTTTACAAATGATGATAATGGTAAAAATTCGAAACATGAATGAAAGTTATGTGCACCAGTAAAGTAGTTTGGTGTAGTCAGGCCTCTTGCCGATAGTGCTGAACCATCTGTTCCGCCACGCATAGCAATTGTATTTGCCTTAATATTCAATTGCTCAAATGATTGATAAATTAAATCAATTGAACGCTTATCTTCACCTAAATAATTAGCAATATTGCTATAAGTATCGGTTATTTGACATTCGATTTTAGCTCTTGGATATTTACGGCTTATAAAACTTATCACTTCTTGGATATAAGTTTTACGTGCTTCATATTTAGCTAAATCAAAATCTCGGATACTCATTTTTAACGTTGTCGTACTTTGATTACCAATAATATCGTTAAACCAGAAATAACCTTCTTTACCTTCAGTATGTTCAGGCGTTTCGAAACTATCAAAACAGTTAATAATATCGTTAGCAATACCAATAGGGTTGATTAAAACATTTTTAGCTGACATTGGGTGTGCAGTTACACCTTCAATTTCAATAATTGCTGAACCTGCATTAAACGTTTCATAAACGACTTCACCTAATTCGCAACAGTCAATTGTATAAGCAAAATCGGGTTTAAAACGATTCAAGTCAAGTTTTTTCGCGCCGTTTAAACCGACCTCTTCATCAGGTACGAAAGCAACATAAATATCACCATAGGTACAATTTTGCTTTTGTAATTGATCTAACATTGTCATAACAACAGCTATTGCAGCTTTATTATCGGCACCCAGCACACTTGTACCATCAGTAACAATTAATTCTTCATTGATGTATTTATTCAATTCAGGATGCTCAGCAACTTTAAACCAGATATTTTTATCTTTATTTAATAAAA
The DNA here is from genome assembly GCF_001693435.1 of Gilliamella sp. wkB7. Classification (NCBI taxonomy): domain Bacteria; kingdom Pseudomonadati; phylum Pseudomonadota; class Gammaproteobacteria; order Orbales; family Orbaceae; genus Gilliamella; species Gilliamella sp. wkB7. Next base: position 1,265,815 of record NZ_CM004509.1, on the reverse strand, counting down.
TATCTTCACCCGTAAAAGTGACTCGTTGTGGGTTAATTTTATCCGATAAGGCGACATCAACCGTATCAAGATGAGCGACGTAACCAATTTTAGGTGCATTTGGATTATTTCCAGATAACTTAGCAGTGACAATACTATGCTCATCAAGATAAACTTCTTGTAGATTAAGATCAATTAACTCTTGTTTGAGTAAATTGGCTAATTGTGTTTGTCCTGATGTAGAGGGAACATGTGCACAACCCATCGCACTTTGACTTGGTATACTAACGTAACGTAAAAAACGTTCAACTAATTGTTCGGTAATATTCATATTATTTTGACTCCTTATTGATGACTAATGATTCACGGGTGGATAAACATAACCACTATCAAAGCCGATAGGCAGTCCTAGGAACCAAAATAGCAGTAAATTAATTGTTAAAGCAATAAGTAAGCCCGCAGTATATGGGATCATCATAGAGCTTAAAGTGCCCACTCCAGTATTTTTACAATACTGCTGACAATAGGCAATGATTAAAGGATAGAAAGCAAACATTGGTGTACTAACATTGACTGCTGAGCTAATACGATAGGCCGCTTGTGTTAGTTCTGGTGAGATACCAACAGACATGAGCATAGGAACAAAAATCGGCGCTAAAATAGCCCATTTTGACGAAGCAGAAGTAATTAATACATTCAACATGCTAGTTAAAATGATCACACCAAAAATAGTGACAACCGATGGTAAATGTAAGGCTTTTAAAAATTCAGCACCACCAATAGCAATCAATGTCCCTATTTGGGAGTGTGAAAAGACATATAAAAACTGTGCACAAAAGAATGCAAAAACAATAAAAGGAATAAGAGATTGAGTAATCTTTTCCATTGATTTGACAATATCACGTGATGATTTAAATGCGCCAGTGATTACGCCATGGATTAAACCAGGAATAGCAAAAAAAACAAATAATAAAGGTACAATGATTTGCATAATTGGTGCTTGATTACTGGTTAAACTACCATCAGGTGCACGAAGTAAAGAATTTTCGGGTAACAGTAACAATACTAATCCAATAGCAATAATCAAAAATACACAAGAAGCGATTTTAAAAGCGCGATTTTCTAAAGGTGTAATAGCTGGTGAATTAGCCAAATTATTAAGTTCAAGATCATTATTTAGTGGCATCGTTGCTTTTAAGCGAGGTTCAACAATTTTATCTGTTATAAACCAACAAGCAATTAATACAAAGAATGTACCGCCAAAACTTAAAAAATAGTTACATAAAACATTAATTTGATAAGATGGATCGATAATTTGTGCTGCACTTTGGGTAAAACCTTGCATGATCGGATCGATGATTGATGGCGTATAACTTGAACTAAAACCACCTGCTAATCCTGCAAATGAGGCAGCTATCCCAGCCAGAGGATGACGACCCGTTGCATAAAACATCATTGCCGAAACTGGCATTAAAATAACATAAGCCGAATCAGCCGCAATATGACAAACCATACTGACAAAGATAACAGATGGAGTAACTAATTTTTTTGGGGTGATAGCCAATAATTTTTTAAGTAATACATGAATATAGCCACTGCTTTCGGCAATTCCTATACCTAATGTGGCAACAATAGTAATGCCTAGTGGTGGAAAACTAACAAAATTGGGTACCATTTTAGTAAAAAAAACCACTAAATTATCAGGTGCCAGCATATTAACGACTACTAGTTTGTCTTTAGTTACTGGATTTATAAAATCGAAGCTTACAAAGGAAAGTAATAATGAAGCAACAAAACAGATAATTAAAGCGAAGAAAAAAAGTGTAGTGACATCGGGGATCTTGTTTCCAATTCGTTCTATAGTATTTAAAAAGCCGCCGGTTCTGATCGGTGACGAATTTGTAGTTTGATTCATAAAAAAATAAGTATATATGTTGTTCGGACCGACAATTTAGCACATATCAATACGGTAGGTAAACCAAGTGTTAGTTAAGTTTTATACTATTTCATTAATTTAATTTGAACGCTCTCATCATTACTTTAATTTATATAACTTGTTATTTTTAAAATATCTTTGATATGCATCTTGAATCATATTTCGCTAGTATAACCTATATTAAAACTCATCTTTTCACCAATTATTATCAACTATTATTATTAACAATATAATTGCATAAAAATTTTTTAGTGATATATTGATTGAATATTTAGTCACAAAAATAGCATAAATATTCACTTGGTTAAACGTAACACTTTAGGAAATATTATAATACACGCAGTGGGGGTTATCATGGTTTTCGATATTGATTTAATTAAATATATCTATCAGCACTATCCACAAAAAATTGACCTCATTCGACAAAGAATCGGAAAACCATTAACCTTAACAGAAAAAATTCTTTATGCACATCTAGCACAAGGAGAAGAGCTTAAAAATTATAAACGTGGTGAAGATTATGTTAATTTTGCGCCAGACCGAGTGGCTATGCAAGATGCAACGGCCCAAATGGCGCTCTTACAATTGATGAATTCTGGGAGAAATAGAGTTGCAGTACCATCAACAGTTCATTGTGATCACTTAATTCAAGCGTATAAAAATGCTCATGATGACTTAATTATTGCTGAAAGTAATAATCAAGAGGTCTATCAATTTCTACGAGATGTATCAAACAAGTATGGTATCGGGTTTTGGAAGCCTGATGCCGGCATTATCCACCAAGTTGTTCTTGAAAATTATGCTTTTCCAGGTGGGATGATGATAGGTACGGATTCACATACTCCAAATGCAGGAGGCCTTTCAATGATAGCTATTGGCGTCGGTGGAGCTGATGCCGTTGATGTCATGGCTGGTATGCCATGGGAATTAAAAATGCCTAAAATTATTGGGGTAAAATTGATTGGTAAATTATCTGGTTGGGTCTCACCTAAAGATGTTATTTTAAAACTTGCTGGTATTTTAACGGTTAAAGGTGCAACAAATTCAATTATTGAGTATTTTGGTGAGGGCGCTCAATCTTTATCAGCAACAGGAAAAGCAACAATATGTAATATGGGGGCAGAGGTTGGTGCTACAACATCCATATTTGCATATAGTAAAAAATCTGCCGATTACTTGGCGATAACTGGTCGCCAAGAGGTGGTTGATTTAGCGAATAAATTAGTTGACTGTTTTAATCCAGATTCTGCTGTTTTAGATCAACCAGAAAAATACTATGATCAAGTAATTGAAATTAACCTTTCCGAACTTGAGCCTTATGTAAATGGGCCTTTTACGCCAGATTTGGCTTATCCAATCTCACAACTTGCAACAGCAGTTAAAGAACATAATTACCCAGATAATATGGAAGTTGGATTGATTGGTTCATGTACTAACTCTTCCTATGAAGATATGATGCGTGCCGCATCGGTGATTAATAATGCTAACCAATTAGGGCTCACCGTAAAAGCCAAATTAATTATTAATCCAGGATCCGAGCAAGTAAAATATACTTCCAAGCGAGATGGTATATTAAATCATTTTGAACAAGCTGGCGCAGCCATCATGGCAAATGCTTGTGGACCTTGTATAGGACAATGGCGCCGTGATGAAGTAGCCGATGAACATAAAAATTCGATAGTAACATCGTTCAATCGTAACTTTGCTAAACGTAATGACGGCAGCCCAAACACTTATGCTTTTGTGTGCTCTCCTGAAATTGTAGTGGCATTATCTATTGCTGGAAAATTAAGCTTTAACCCATTAACCGATAACCTAATTAACGACAAAGGACAAAAAGTCAAACTTCAAGAGCCAAGTGGTGATGAATTACCGAAACGTGGATTTGAGGTAGATGACGCAGGTTACGTTGCTCCAATTGCTGATGGCAGTTTAGTGGAAGTCCATATTGCTACAAATTCTGAAAGGTTACAGCAACTTGCTCCTTTTTCACCTTGGGATGGAAAAGACATTATATCGCAACCGTTGTTAATTAAAGCGACGGGTAAATGTACCACGGATCATATTTCAATGGCTGGTAAATGGCTAAAATTTCGCGGTCATTTAGATAATATTTCAAATAATATGTTGATCGGCGCTATTAATGCTTTTAATCAAAAAAGTAACTCAGTGTTAGATACCCAAACAGGAGATTACATCGAAGTTCCAGCATTAGCTCGCAAATTGAAAGCACAAGGCATTGGTTCAATAGTAATTGCTGAAGAAAATTATGGTGAAGGTTCATCACGAGAACATGCTGCGATGGAACCACGTTTCTTGAATGTTAAAGCGATAGTTGTTAAATCATTTGCTCGAATTCATGAAACCAATCTTAAAAAACAAGGGATGTTAGCACTGACATTTGTTGATAAGTCTGATTATGACAAAATTCGTGAAGATGATCAGATTAGCATTACCGGTTTAACTGATTTTGTGCCTGAAAAACATCTAACATTAACGCTTCATCATCATGATGGTACAACTGACTCTTTTGCTGTTGCTCATACTTATAATCAATCTCAAATAGATTGGTTTAAAGCGGGTAGTGCTTTAAATAAAATGAAAGAACAACTTAATGAAAACCGAAAATAAGAGGAATATAAAATGAATCAGCAAGTTTTGATTGAAAATGGACAACTCATTGTACCTGATAACCCGATAATTCCTTTTATTGAAGGTGATGGTATTGGTAAAGAAATTTGGGCGGCAGCGAATAAGATCTTTGATAAAGCGATAGAAAAAGCCTATCAAGGTAAGCGTAAAGTTGAATGGCGCGAAGTATTTGCAGGTGAAAAGTCATTTAATTTGAATGGTAATTGGCTGCCCGATGAAACTATGAATGCTTTTAAAAAATATTTGATAGGTATAAAAGGTCCATTAACAACACCAGTTGGTGGGGGCATTCGTTCTCTTAATGTTGCACTTCGTCAAGAGTTAGATCTCTATGTATGCTTACGACCCGTTCGCTGGTTTAAAGGTGTTGAATCGCCTGTAAAATACCCAGAAAAAGTCAACATGACTATTTTTCGAGAAAATACTGAAGATATTTATGCAGGCATTGAATGGATGCAAGGAACACCAGAAGCTGAAAAATTTTATCAGTTTTTATCTGAGCAAATGGGGGTAAAAAAAGTACGTTTCCCTAAAAGTTCATCTTTTGGTGTCAAACCCGTTTCAATTGAGGGATCTGAACGATTAATAAGATCTGCAATAAACTACGCATTACAAAATAATCTACCTTCAATGACCTTAGTTCATAAAGGGAATATTATGAAGTTTACCGAAGGCGGATTTAAACAATGGGGATATGAACTTGCTGAAAAAGAATTTACTGATGCGGTTTTTACAATGAATCAATATGCGAAGATACAAAAAGCAGATGGAAAGGTCACAGCAGATAAAGCTTTAAATAATGCTATATCAGCATCTAAATTGATTGTAAAAGACGTGATTTGTGACGCATTTTTACAAAATACCTTATTAAATCCGCAAGACTATTCAGTCGTCGCTACATTAAATCTAAACGGTGATTATATATCAGATCAACTGGCAGCCATGGTTGGTGGTATTGGTATAGCGCCCGGTGCAAACATTAATTATTTAACTGGACATGCCATTTTTGAAGCAACACATGGCTCAGCCCCTAATATAGCGGGTCAGAACCAAGCAAATCCCTCATCGCTATTACTTTCTGGTGTTATGATGTTTGATTATCTTGGTTGGCATGAAGTTGGTCAACTGATCACTAAAGCCATGGAAACTTTATTTCAACAAGGAAAAGCTACAAACGATTTAGCTCGTTTTATGCAAAATGGACAATCCTTATCAACCACTCAATTTACTCAAGCAGTAATAGATAACTTATAAAATTAAGGAGTAATTACAAATGAAAGAAAAATTTTTAGTTTATAAGCTATCTGAAACTGTCAAAAATACCAGTAAGATTCAATCACAATTATTTGAAAAATTTAATGTAAAACGTGGATTACGCAATGCTGATCACACTGGCGTCCTAGTTGGCTTAACTAAAATTGGTGATGTATTGGGTTATCAACATTTGGATGATGGCACATTAGAACCAATACCAGGGAAATTATTATATCGAGGCATAGATATTGAAGATCTGGTTCACAATGCTCAAGAAGAACAACGCACAGGTTTTGAAGAAACCATCTATCTACTTTTATCAGGGCGGTTACCGGATACAGAAGAACTCTGTGACTTTTCTAGATTACTTGGTGAATCAATGGCATTGGAAAAACAGACAAAGATAGCCATTATGGAACTCGAAGGCCACGATATAATGAATATTTTGGCCAGAACGGTTCTAGAAATGTATACTTATGATTCACAAGCGGATGATACTTCGCGTGATAATCTTATGCGTCAATCTATCGACCTTATTGCTAAATTCCCTGCAATTATTGCTTATGCTTACAATATGTTGAGCCATAGTGCTAAAGGTAAATCATTGCACATCCGCCATCCTCATGAACATTTTTCAATAGCAGAAAACTTTTTATATATGATGAAAGGCTCGGATGGATATACTGATCTAGATGTGCGTGTTCTTGATTTAGCTATGATTATTCATGCTGAACATGGCGGTGGTAATAATTCAACATTTACCGTTCGTGTCACGAGTTCAACAGGTACTGATACCTATTCATCAATTGCAGCAGGTATTGGCTCATTAAAAGGACCGTTACATGGCGGCGCTAATTTGCAAGTTGGTAAAATGTTAAAACATCTCGCAGAACAAATAAAAAACTGGGCGGATGTAAACGAAATTGACAACTATCTACAGCGGATATTGAATAAAGAAGTATTCGATAAAAAAGGGTTGATTTATGGTATCGGCCACGCAGTTTATACTGTATCGGATCCTCGTGCCGTATTACTTAAAGAGATGGCACATGAACTAGCAAAAGAAAAAGGACGAGAAAAAGAATATAACTTCTTAAATCTGCTTGAAGAAAGGGCAATTAATGCTGTTGTTAATCGAAAAAATGCCAGAACAAAAAAACTAGTATGTGCCAATGTTGATTTTTATTCAGGCTTTGTTTATGACATGATTGGTTTACCTAGAGAAGTTTATACACCACTATTTGCTATGTCTCGAATCGTTGGATGGTGTGCACATCGAATTGAAGAACTTAATTTTGATGATCGACGCATAATTCGACCGGCCTATAAAAATATTGGTGAGCTTATGCCATTTATTCCATTAAAAGATCGTTAAAATTATCATCCGTCAGTTTGATTCTGACGGTTTGCACAAAAGCTTATTTTATTAAAAAAAGCATGGTGATTTAAAGCAATAGTTTGTAGACTATCCCACATTGTCGGTTTTTGACTCTGTATTATATAAATGAATCTTTTAAAATCTTTAGCAACAGTAAGTTCCATGACCATGGTATCTCGTGTATTAGGTTTTGTGCGTGATGCTATCATTGCTCGCTTTTTTGGTGCCGGTATGGCTACCGATGCCTTTTTTGTTGCCTTTAAACTCCCTAATTTATTGCGGCGTATTTTTGCTGAGGGCGCATTTTCACAAGCCTTTGTACCAATTTTAGCTGAATATAAGAATCAACAAGGAATAGAAGCAACGCGGACTTTTGTCGCTTATGTTGCTGGTTTATTAACTTTAGTATTAGCCATTGTTACCTTAATTGGCGTAGTGTGTGCTCCTTTTATTATTATGGTAACCGCGCCTGGATTTATGCAAGAATCTAGTGATAAATTTGATCTTGCCACAACGATGTTGCGTATTACCTTTCCTTATATCTTTTTTATTTCACTTGCATCATTGGTTGGAGCAATATTAAATACTTGGAATCGTTTTTCTGTCCCAGCTTTTGTTCCAACCTTGTTAAATATTAGCATGATTACGTTTACGCTATTTTTGACACCTTACTTTAATCCACCCGTATTAGCACTCGCGGCATCAGTTGGGGTAGGAGGCATTTTACAATTACTTTATCAGCTTCCTTATTTAAAAAAAATTGGCATGTTGGTTTTACCAAGAATTAACTTTAAAGATAGTGGCGTTTGGCGAGTATTAAAACAGATGGCACCTGCTATTTTAGGGGTATCAGTTGGACAAATTTCTTTAATTATTAATACGATTTTTGCTTCATTTCTTATTTCTGGTTCTGTATCGTGGATGTATTATGCCGACCGACTTATGGAATTTCCTGCTGGCGTACTAGGGGTTGCACTTGGCACAATTCTATTACCTTCCCTATCCAAAAGCTTTTCTAAAGGTGATTATAAACAATATTCAGAGTTGCTAGATTGGGGATTGCGACTCTGTTTTCTTTTAGCATTACCAAGTACTGTCGCTTTAGGTGTTATATCTCGTCCACTTATATCAACCTTATTTGAATATGGGCAATTTACCTTAAATGATGCCTTAATGACTCAGCGAGCATTGGTGGCTTATTCTGTTGGTTTACTTGGCATGATTTTGATTAAAGTATTAGCCCCTGCTTTTTATTCACGACAAGATATTAAAACTCCCGTCAAAATTGCAATTGTTACCTTAATTTTAACGCAACTGATGAACCTTGTTTTTATTGGGCCATTACAGCATGCAGGACTTTCACTCTCAATTGGTCTTGCGGCTTGTTTTAATGCAGCGTTATTATTCTGGCAATTACGAAGAAAACAACTATATCAACCACAGCCGGGATGGTATAACTTTTTAGCTAAAGTAATTATTGCTGTTATTTTCATGTCTGTTGTTTTATGGTTTGGCGCGCAACTATTACCTGATTGGTCAACTGGATCGATGTTAATGCGTATTGGGCGACTACTGGTGTTAGTCATAGCTGGTATTATTATCTATTTTGCATCATTAATCGCAATGGGCTTTAAGATAAAACATTTTATTAAACGTATTGATTGATAACAACTATTGCAGTTAACAAAATTTTGTCAAAAAGTTTCAGGTTAACATAACGTTTCAGTAAAAAATGTAACTAAATTGGTGATTAGGTCTGGTATTTCAACACTATTGAATAATTAGACATTTATGATTTTAGAATTAGTTTTTATTTTCTTATAAATATCCAATTTAATCATCATGGACCGATACAATCATCGGTCCAGCTACTTATGAAAATAATCTACTAAACTTATTTTTAAATTGAGATAATATATTGTTCAATCAAATAGATAGGTTTAAATAATTCCTATTCTTTTTACAAGAATGAACGATATGGCAATTCTGGTTCATCAGTAAAGATATCTCTAAATCCTCTATAATGCTGATAATGCATTTTATGTTGATCAGTAGGATATGTATATTTACCCCCAACTTGCCAGAAAAATGGTCTAAATTGATATTCAAGACGATCTTTTTTCATTTCCCAAAGAACTTCAATTTCACGAGGATCACTTTGGAAATTTGACCATATATCATGATGGAATGGAATCACCACTTTGGTATTAAGCGATTCAGCCGCACGTAAAATGTCTGACGAAGTCATTTTATCGGTAACGCCACGAGGGTTTTCACCATAAGAAAGTAAAGCCACATCAATTTTATAATCATTACCATGTTTGGCATAGTAGTTAGAGTAATGTGAATCTCCTGAATGGTAAAGTGATCCTCCTGAAGTTTCAAATAAATAGTTAACAGCACGATCATTCATACCATCTAGAATCGATTTATCGGTAGAAGATACACCTTTTGGTAAAGTAACCAATGATGTTCTATCAAAAGAATCTAAAACGCGAATTGTAATATCACCTACTTCAATTGTTTCGCCAACTTTAGCAACGATACAACGATCTTCTGGAACACCCCAACTTTTCCATAATTCAACACAAGCTTTTGGACCAATAAATTTAACTTTCGGAGAGCAATTTTGAATTACAGCAGCAGCGACGTTGACATCGATATGATCGGCATGATCATGGGTTGCCATAACTGCATCAATTTGCTTAATCGCGAATGGATCTAATACAAATGGACTGGTTCTTAAATTAGGTTGCAATTCACGAACGCCACCCATACGCATCATTTGATGCTGTTTATTCATTAATGGGTTTGCATGTGTTTTTTTCCCTGTACCACACCAAAAATCGACAGAGATATTAGTATTACCTGCTGATTTTAACCAAATCCCGGTACAAGCTAACCACCACATGGTGAAAGTATTTGGTTTCACAACGGTGTTTTCAATCTCTTCATTTAACCAAGTTCCCCATTCAGGAAAAGTGTTCAAAATCCAAGAATCTCGGGTAATTTCATTTACTTTACTCATACTATGTTCCTTTTTTTTATTTAATAGTTAGACTAATATCACTTCAACTCCCTGCTTTTTAATGCATTCAATTACTTCCTTATTTGCTTGCGCCCCAGTAATCAAAATATCAATTTTATTTATTGGGCAAAAAAGCATGCCAGAGTTTGCTTTGGTATCGATCTTTGAGCTATCAACCACTACGACTAATTTTTCTGCTTTTTCTAATATCTGTTGTTCAGCAACAGCACTTAAAATTTCACTTTTATAAAGGCCTGTTGATGTTAATGTTTTTCCACTGGTAAACATCCATTTTGCGGCATAAGAATCGGTGATACTTGCAATAGGATTGAGTATGATATTTTGTGTTTTATTATATAACCCACCCATAATGATCACATTTTCATGGTCATGTTCAATCAAATAACACGCTAAAGGAAAATAATTAGTGATAATTGATACCTTTTTCCCACAAAGTTCTCGTCCTAATAAAAATGCCGTTGAACCACAATTAATCACTATATTTTCATCACTACCGCATAACTTAGCTGCTCGAATCGCAATCCGTGCCTTTTCGTGATAGTGATCTGTATTGTTATTACCTATTGGGGCCCAAATTGGTTTCTGTTCTTCAAGACGCATAATGCCATTGCGTACTTTTTTGACACGACCATCTTGATCTAATTTTGTGATATCTCTTCTAGCGGTAGCGGGTGATATTGAAAAATGATTGATTAATTCGGTCACTTTTAATTCACCTTTCTCGTTAACCAAAGCGACGATCTCGTTATGTCGCGTTAATTCATTCATTAAAATTCCTCATTTTAATTTGAGCATTTTTGATTATTTTGATAATAATTTTCATTATTAAAATTGTCAATTATCTTATTGTTTTTATTTGTCAACATTTATTTAATATATTGATAATTATAAATATAGAGTTAAATCGATGTAGTTTTTTTTCATTATTATGTGAAGTTGATCACAGATATGGTTTCTGGTTTTAGAGAAAAGTGATCTTCATCAAAATAATCATAAATAATCATTGTATGATTTATTTTGATTATAGAATATAACAAGCGTTAATCAAGCCATCTTAATTTGATTAACAAAGTATAGGGTTAATTTAGCTCAAAGATTCACTCGACAGTGAACAACTATATAAAAAGGGCATTAGGATAAGTTTTATTATCGCTTTGTAAGCACGATATAAACTTCAAATTTTAAAAAAGCCCATAACCAATGAGAGGGGCATATGGAAGTAATCTATAACGTATTTTATATTTTTTATAGTCAAGTCATGACTAAAGCACCATTGTTACTCGGCTTAGTAACAATGTTAGGTTATTGTCTTTTACGCAAAGATATCACCACTATTTTGAAAGGAACAATCAAAACGATTGTTGGTTTTATGTTGTTACAAGTTGGCTCAGGTGTACTGGTTTCAACATTTAAGCCAGTGATTGCCAAATTGGCTGAGTATCACGGTATTAATGGATCGATTATTGATGTTTATGCTTCTATGATGACTGTAGAACATAATATGGGTGATAAATATTCTTGGGTAGGCTATGCCGTATTACTCGCATTGGCTATCAATATCCTTTTGGTCATTTTTCGCCGTATCACAGGTATTCGCACCATTATGCTAACAGGTCATATTATGTTCCAACAAGTGGGATTAATTGCCCTGTTTTATTTTCTGTTTGGTTACAGTATGTGGGAAACAATAATCTACTCCGCCATTATTACCGCATTATATTGGGGAATATTTTCTAATATGATGTTTAAATCTACAGAAGCTGTTACTGGAGGAGCGGGTTTTTCAATTGGTCATCAACAACAATTGGGGTCTTGGATCGCTGTTAAATTAGCACCTAAATTGGGCGATAAAAATGACTCAGTTGATAATCTTAAATTACCTAAATGGTTACATATTTTTCACGATAGTATCGCTGCAACAGCGATTGTGATGACATTCTTTTTTGGCATCATCCTTCTTTCATTTGGTTTGGATAATTTGCAAACCATGGCAGGGTCAACCCATTGGACAATTTACATTTTAGAAACAGGTCTTAAATTCGCTGTCGCAATACAAGTCATCGTCGGTGGGGTCAGAATGTTTGTGGCTGAATTGTCTGAAGCGTTTAAAGGTATTTCTGAAAAATTAATTCCTAATGCCGTATTAGCCATTGATTGTGCTGCAATTTATGCTTTTTCACCAAATGCAATGGTATTTGGTTTTATTTGGGGGGCATTAGGACAATTTTTAGCAATTGCCTTGTTACTTATATTTAAATCACCAATTATGATCATTCCTGGTTTTATACCAATGTTTTTCTCTAACGCAACAATTGGGGTATTTGCTAATCACTTTGGTGGTTGGAAAGCCGTTATGAAAATCTGTTTTGTTATGGGAATGATTGAGGTATTTGGTTCAGCTTGGGTCATTCATATCTTTGCAAAAAATGGCACTCCAATTGACTCTTGGATGGGGATGGCTGACTGGGCGATATTATTCCCACCTATTATACAAGGTTTATCTTACTCCCACTTATTTATCTATCTGATTATTGCATTGGCTTTAGTATATATGTTCTTTGCCGCTAAACAATTACGCCAAGAGGAAGCAAACGCAAAAATTGAACCAGAACAAAATAATATTCATCAAGATGTTAATGAAAACGTTGTTGAAAAAATGGATGAAGTGGCAATAAGCGAAGGGCGAGCAGTACGAATCTTAGCTGTGTGTGGTAGCGGACAAGGCTCTTCTATGATGATGAAAATGAAAATAGCTAATTATTTAGATAAGAAAGGCATTGCTAATGTCATGGATTCTTGCGCGGTGACAGATTACAAATCACGGTTACCTAATATTGACATTATTGTGGCGTCTAAACATTTAATTAACGAGATTGAAGTTAATGAAGGACAACATGCTTTAGGTGTCCAAAACATGTTAAATCCAAATACATTTGGTGAAGAACTTATTGAACTTATTAAAAAAGTGCTTGCTTAATAACGAATTGATTAAAAAAGGAGTACAACAATGGCATTGAAAGAATCATTAATTGAAAATAACTCTATTTTACTAAAAGCGGATGCATCAACTTGGCAAGAGGCGATCAAATTGGGTACAGATATGCTTGTTGCTTCTAAAGCGATTAATCCTTCTTATTATGATGCGATTATTAACTGTGTAAAAACAATGGGGCCTTACATTATTATTGCACCAAATTTTGCGATGCCTCATGCCAGACCGGAAGATGGTGTAAATCGTACTGCTTTTGCTTTAGTGACATTAAATTCTCCAGTCTATTTTGAAGGTGAAGAGCAACCTGTTGATGTGTTAGTTACCTTAGCAGGCAGTACCTCAGATGAGCATATGCAAGGCTTAATGGAAGTCACGCAAATATTAGATGACGAAGACAGCCCAACAGGTATCGATCTTGATAAGTTGAGAGCATGTAATAGCAAAGAAGATGTTTATGCTGTTATTGATAAGGCTTTATTAGGAGACTAATGTTATGTATCAAGCATTAAAAGAAAGAGTATTACAGGCTAACTTAACCTTACCTAAATACCATTTAGTCACTTTTACTTGGGGTAATGTTTCTGAAATTGATCGTGCTAAAGGTGTTATTGCTATTAAACCTTCAGGCGTTGAATACAACAACATGAAAATTGACGATATTGTGGTAGTGTCATTAACGGGTGAAATTGTTGAAGGTAAATTAAATCCGTCTAGTGATACTGCAACCCATATAGAACTTTATAAAGCCTTTGAAAATATTGGTGGTATTGTTCATACACATTCTCGCTACGCAACAGTTTGGGCGCAAGCTGAATTAGATGTTCCAGCTTTGGGTACGACTCATGCCGACTATTTTTATGGTGATGTGCCTTGTACTCGTCGTTTAACTGATAGCGAAATCAATACTGATTACGAAAAAAACACTGGTTTAGTCATCATTGAAGAGTTTAAACGAAGAGGTATTGATCCTACAGCGATGCCGGCAGCCGTTATTTCTGGACACGCTCCATTTTGTTGGGGAAAAAACGCTTCGGATGCTGTACATAATGCTGTGGTTCTTGAAGAAGTAGCCATGATGGCCATATCAACCAGACAACTTAATAAAACAATTAAAATTCAACAAACTTTATCTGATAAACACTATTTTCGTAAGCATGGAGCAAATGCTTATTACGGACAAAAATAGTATTTATAAGGGAGAAATAAAATGACAAAACCAAAATTACAAATTGCATTAGATCAAACAGAATTAGATCCAGCTTTAGCAGTAGCCAAGAACGTAGCTGGATTTGTAGATATTATTGAAGTTGGAACCATTCTTGCCTTTGGCGCAGGTATTAATGGCGTAAAAACTTTAAGAGAAAAGTATCCAAACCATATTTTAGTTTGTGATTTAAAAACCACTGATGGAGGTGCTATTTTAGCAAAAATGGCTTTTTCGGCAGGTGCTGATTGGTTAACTGTTTCAGCTGCCGCTCACATTGCAACAATTGAAGCTTGTAAAAAAGTGGCTGATGAATTTGGGCGTGAAATTCAAATCGAACTTTATGGACATTGGACTTTTGATGATGCAAAAGCATGGCGAAAACTGGGTATCAAACAGGCAATTTATCATCGATCTCGTGATGCTGAATTAGCTGGTGTTGGTTGGGGTGAAGAAGATTTAACTAAAATGCGACAACTTTCTGATTTAGGTTTGGAACTATCAATAACAGGCGGTATTGTCCCTGAAGATATTCATCTGTTTGCGGGTATTAAAACGAAAGCTTTTATTGCTGGACGAGCTTTAGCCAATGAAAATGGTCAAAAAACTGCTCAAGACTTAAGAGAGCAGATTGCTAAATATTGGTAGGGGTGCGCACTAACAGTCGGGAAATCGGCTGTTAGTTTTTTTACCTTAATATTATCGGATCTAAATTATGACAAATAATACAATCAATATAACCAGACAAACTCCATGTATGGGTATTTATGAAAAGGCACTACCTAATACACTTTCTTGGCAACAAAAAATGCTAGAGGCAAAATCTTTAGGATTTGATTTTATCGAACTTTCTATTGATGAGTCTGATGAACGTCAAGCTAGGCTTGATTGGTCTGATGAAGAAATCTATACATTGCGTCATCTATGTGAAGAAAATGGCGTTTTTTTTCACTCAATATGTCTTAGTGCACATCGCAAATATCCGTTTGGTTCTGCTGATGCAACAATCAGAGAACACGCTAAAAGTATTATGTTTAAGGCTATTACCCTTGCTTATAAACTTGGCGTTAGAGTGATTCAATTAGCTGGGTATGATGTTTATTATGAGCCAGCTAACTTACAAACCCATCAACGCTTTATTGCTGGTATGCAATGGTGTGCCAAACAGGCAGAAAAAGTCGGTGTTATGTTAGCTGTTGAAATTATGGATACTAACTATTTGAATTCACTGAGTAAGTTTGAAATTTTAAAAACCGAGATAAATTCACCTTATTTTATGGCCTATCCTGATGTGGGAAACATCTCTGGTTGGAATTATGATGTTAGTACTGAGCTATTGTTAAGCCGTAACCATATTGTTCAAATTCATTTGAAAGATACCTATAAAGTAAAACCCAATTATGCAGGACAGTTTAGAGATTTGGTGATTGGTGAGGGGGAGGTTGATTTTTCAGCAGTATTTAGAACACTTAAATCTATTGATTATTGTGCGCCATTAGTGATTGAAATGTGGGCGAAAGATAATCAGTGGAAAGAAAATATTATTACTGCCCAACAACGTTTAAAATCCATTGCTGGTCAAGCCGATTTTCCACTCTTTAACGCTTAGATTGAAGCATACAAATAAATTCTTATCTTATAATTTGCTTCATCATACTTTAAATGATGAAGCATTAATCCTGTTTTACATAATAATTCACCGAAAAACAGCGCTGCTTATTATGGTAATTATCTGAAAAATATAATTTTTTATACTAATTATCAATAATATAAGTCCTGATGGTCATTGTTGATTAAAAAAGTCTTTGGTATTATTGTGAACATATTTTAACTCAATATGGCCTTTTAATGACTCAATAGGACATTGCCGTTGAGTTTAATTTTTTGTTGTTATCAAATTGTTTTTTTAAAAAAGAGAGAATTTACTGATTTTGAGTATCAAAATGGAAAAATTAGCTTTTTTTAAGCTACCTTTTATTTTTATTGTACTATTTTGTTGCTGTAGTGCTTTTATTTTTAATATTAGATTTAGTATTACCTTTATATCAACCTTTCATGATTATAAATTCTTATGGGGTATATTATATAAACTTGCTCCATATCAACTACTACGTTCAATCCCAGAATGCTTATTGTTATTTGGTATTTCAGCGATCAGTTTATATCGAGTCAATGTTCATCGAGTGACATTTAAAAATATTATATTGTTAATTTTTAATGTCATTATTGTTTGTACAATTAGCTATTTTATCAATGCGATAGCTGAAGCTATTTTTGATAATGTATTAATCAACATGATTAATGTGGCTTCATGGTTGTTTATTTTAGTCTTATGTATTATCCCCAGTGGTCTATTTTACTTATTTTCAGGATTATTTACCTATTTCTATATCAAAGTATTAAATAATTATTTTGATAAAAATAAACAGACTTTCGAACTTACTATAATCAACAGCACTAAAATTCATTTTATTTTGTTTTTAGTATTTTTCTTTTTTATTTTAATTGCTTTTCCTTCTTTTATTTTAGATGTCTTAGTACACAATAGTTACTATTTTATTTCATTTTGGGAGCATATTTTTTTACCAATTTGTTGTTATTTATTTTGTTTATTAGTTGTTATTTTGGTTAGTAAAAATATGTTTACCCAAATGTTTGTTGTATTACAAACGGATAGAATAATTAAGTGTGCTGTCTCCTTAAATATCATTATTTTTATTTTAAATTTTATTTTATGGAAAGTGGCCAATTGGTTAATTTATCATGTGTTATCACAAAATACAGTCATAACATCCATAGTGATCATATTGTTAGGTTCTATATCATTTATTCTATCATGCTTAATGATTCGAAAATTAACTAAGTATTATTTTCATCCATCAGTTAAATATCAGATTAATTTATAGTATTGGTTTTAACATTTGTTGTTGTTTTAAGAATGTATATATCTCTTGTTGCGATTTTAGTGTTCTAATATTTTGTAACATCTCAGATGCTTCTACATAATAGTGCCTTAAATAAGCAAGCCATTGTTTAATGCGAGCAGAATGATAAAGCGGTTTTACATCATCAATAGAAGAACTTGCATAGCGGATTAAAATTTCCAACACTTGCGACCAACTTAAGGCTGGTTGTTTGTTGCGGATCATATTGGCTAGATTGGGGATAGTTAAAATCCCACGTCCCAACATAATGTCTTGCGTTTGACTTTGAGCAATGCATGTTTGTGCATCTTCAATAGAGAAAATTTCACCATTGGCAATTACAGGAATTGTTAGGTTTTGTTTGATTTTAGCTATTGTTTGCCAATCAATTTTATCCGCTTTATAGCCATCCTCTTTGGTTCTGCCATGAATTGCAATTTCATTAGCTCCAGCACATTCAATTGCATTGGCTATTTCATAGCAATGAGATTTATCTGACCAACCTAAGCGAATCTTAACGGATAATATTTCCGAGCAACCAATAGCTTGTCGAACTTGACTAACGATATTAAAAATTTGTTCAGGATATTGTAATAAATAAGCTCCTCCTTGACTGCCAACTACGGTTTTAGCGGGGCAACCAAAATTAATATCAATACCAAATGAACCAAGTTCAATCGCTTTTACTGAATTTTCTGCCATCCATTGTGGTGATTGACCAAGAATTTGCACTCGAATAGGGGTACCTGAAGCAGTCTTGCCTCCATTATGGAGTTCAGGACAAAGGCGATAAAAGGTGCGATTGGATAATTGATGATGCGTGACTCGCACAAATTCTGTTACACAATAATCAAATTGATTAATCTCAGTTAGAATTTGTCTCACTTGATAATCAAGTACCCCCTCCATTGGAGCTAAAATAATTCGGTTATTTTGTTTCATACTGTTTATTGGTCAGTTTGGTGATTACCACAGACAGGGCAATTTGCCTGCTTAGATATAGTAAATTGATTAAATTGCATGTTCATTGTATCAATCATCAATAATCGACCTGATAACGGGCGACCATAATGAGTAAGGATTTTTATTGCTTCTATGGCTTGCATTGAGCCAAACATACCAACTAAAGGCGCCATAACACCGGTTTCAACACAAGTAAGCTGATCATTCCCAAATAGACGACTTAAACAGTGATAACATGGTTCGTTAGGTTGGTAAGTAAATACACTTAGCAAACCTTCCATTCGTATTGCCGCGCCTGAAACTAAAGGTTTCTTTTCTTGAAAACAACAGCGATTAATCTGTTCACGGGTAACTAAGTTATCTGTACAGTCAATAACAATATCATGTTGCTTAATAAGTGAAATAAGATCGCTGTCCTTTAGCTGCTGATTAACCGTTTCAATCACTATATTGGGATTTATATTGGTTAAAGCGTGTTTAGCCACATCAACTTTATTTTGATTAATTGATTTATGGGTATATAAAATCTGACGATTTAAATTTGAAGCCGATATGGTATCAAAATCATTTAAAGTTAACTTACCAATGCCTGATGCAGCTAAATAAAGAGAAACTGAACAACCTAATCCCCCTAATCCAATAATTAATACTGCACTATTTTTTAGAATTTGCTGCTTTTCAATGTCGAAACCCTGCAAAGTTATTTGCCTGTCATAACGAAACAATTCTTGATCGGTAAGCGTTAACATATGAAGTGATTATTGTTGTTGATAATGAAGTGGGTAGTATAACAAAAACTTGGCACAAGGTTGTGCCAAGTTTTAAACTTTATTTGTCAAAACCAGATAGGAATTTTAAATATTCCTCTTTTGTCATAAGAGGTTTGTAATTTGTCATGAGTGTTTGAGCGGTTTGAGCGTCATCATATAGTAGATCAATAATTGTACAAGCCATCATTTGAGCAGGGCGTATATAAGCCATCTCTTCATCAAATACGGTGTAATCTTTACCATGTAAAATCCCTCTAACCGAACCAATCCAAGGATGACTTACTGGCATAATATGTGATAGATCACCCGTATCTGTACTTCCGGTCATATGCGGTGCGATTGAAACGTTTTCTTCACCAATTAAATTTTCAGCGTTTTGCTTTAAAAGATCATTAAGGGTTGAATTATTATGTAACGGTAAATAACCTGGTAAATCTTTAATTTCACAAGTTGCACCAACAGCCATTGCGCCAGCTTTTAATGCTTGATTAATTCTTTCATTGGCATCAATCATGGCTGGAACATTGCCCGCTCGTACATAGCTTTCCATTCTTACATCGCTTGGTACAACATTCACCAAATCACCGCCTTGGGTAATAATTGGATGGAATCGAATGTAATCTTTTTCTTGAAATGTTTCACGAATAGCATGAACGCCCATCATTCCCATCATTGCTGCATTTAAAGCATTTACTCCTGCATGAGGGGCTGCAGCAGCATGGGCTGCTTCACCTTTATATTTAATTAACTTACCGATAAAGCCATTACTTGTTGTTGAAATTTCTATAAAACCGTCTTGGCGTTCATTTGGTACACTCGTTAAATGTATCTGTAACGCCATATCAACATCATCAAAATCACCACGTGAAATTAATTCTGGTTTACCGCCAATGTATTTGATTTTACCTTCTTCAATTAATCGATTGCGATAGGTTATTTCAACATATTCTTCTGCTGGGACAGCAAATGGTACCACATCACCGGCTAAAAATTGCATCGCACCTGAGTCAATTAATCCCATAGTAACCGCCATCATATTAGCGATTTGTGCATTATGACCACAACAGTGAGCTGCTCCAGATGTCTCATCCGCAGCAGGGTGGTCGGCACAAATAATTGCATCAAGTTCTCCAATAACTGCGATGCTGTATTTGCTTCCTTTACCACCTTTAAGACGACCTTTAACTCCTGTGAGTGCTAATTTATTTTTAAAAGGAACACCCAATTTTTCAAAAGCATCTTCTACTTTTTTAGCTGTTTTGTGTTCTTTATAGCCAAGCTCTGGTTCGGACCAAATCGCTTCAGCAATTGATTTGATGTCTGCTTTTCGGTTTGCAATCGCGTCACAAACTTTTTTCTTTAGTTCTTCTTTAGTCATAAATTAAATCCTTATCTAAATTAGATAACGCCTTCCCAATGCAAAGTGACTTGAGCAATTAAGGCTGCAAAAATAAACGTACCCGAGAACACAGCCAAAGATACGGGAATAATGCGCCAAGAGATATTTTTAAATAGTGCAAGATCTTTACCTATGGCGAGTCCTGCATAAGCAAGTACTGGTGTACAGACTGCAAGTAGCGAAACTTGATCTGTAATTGCAACCAATTTTGTATGGTATGGGAATATTGGTGAGGAAACTACGGCTGCAACAACCGATATCCATAAAATTACTGGAAATTTTTTAAGTCCGGGTAACTTACTTAGTAATAATCCTACAATAGAAATGACCACTAAAATGAACAATGCTTCAAGTGACAGCATAAAATCAATTTTATATCCTACTGTGTTGCCAGCTGCCATGATAATCGCCACTAAAATAAGTACAAAAATTGTTTCTAAAATCTTCATTATCGGATCCTTATTTATTGCGTCGAATACGGGCTAATGTGTTATACATAAAAGAAGCAAAAGGTAAAGAAAAGAGCGTATAAATATATATCCCAACCATACCAGACATTAAATTTGCTGTTGTTGCGTAAGCATTAATATTTTCTGATAAATCTGGGTATAAATCACTTATTGGAGCAAGTGATGCTGCCATCATGCTTCCACTCCCCACACCTGCTCCCATGGCTAAAGCATAAGGATGAAAAATATCCAAATGAGCCATTAGACTAGCAAGAATACTCATCCAAATCGCGCCATAAAGGGTACCACATATATACATAGCCATTACCCCCCGACCTTCTGGTGAATCTAAACCATATTTATCTGCTACAATGGCTATATTGGGTTCGCGAGCGACGGAATAGGTTGCCCCAACAGCCTCTCGTTTCATACCTAATAGCATTGCTAATGGCAACCCAAGTAAAATTGTTCCAGCAAAATGACCTAATTCTTGAAAAATTAGAGCTAATTTAGCATCTTCTAAAATCATATCAATTTTCGGACCTACCGCTACACCAAGTTTTGCAACAAGTAACATTAATGTAACCATCATAACGATACTTGCATTTTGCATATTTTTATTGGTGAGTATTTTAAGCTTTGGCAAACTAATGATTCCGCCAAAAACCATCGCATATAACATTGGGTAAACGGCAATAATCCATATCGATTGCTTGCCAATAAGTTCACAACTAATTACTACTAAAAGTGCAATTATATGCAATTTAAAGTCTCGTAAAACCTCCATTCCTGCTCCTTTTTTTAATTGTTATCTATTTTTATATTAATGTTGCCCCTAA
This sequence comes from Gilliamella sp. wkB7, assembly GCF_001693435.1. Lineage (NCBI taxonomy): Bacteria > Pseudomonadati > Pseudomonadota > Gammaproteobacteria > Orbales > Orbaceae > Gilliamella > Gilliamella sp. wkB7. The sequence continues at coordinate 1,244,027 of NZ_CM004509.1, read as the reverse complement.
GGTATTTTGAAAGTGTTTTAAAGCCCATTGATGGCCAATAGGATCAAAGCTTGCAACTGCATTTTGATGAATCACTATTTTATAACCTAAGTTATAGGCATCTACGGCTGTATGTAAAATGCAAATATCCGTACAAACACCAATTAAATGGATTTCGGTAATATGTCTTTCGCGTAAACGTAGATCGAGATCTGTACCACAAAATGCCGAATAATGGCGTTTGTTGATCCAGTATATATTGGTTGAATTTTGATGTCTTTGATAAAGTTGATGTAAATCACCGAATAATTGTTGTCCAACAGTTCCAACAATATTATGAGGTGGAAAAAGTACATTTTCAGGGTGATATTTATCTGTCGGATCGTGGGCATCAATTGCGAAAACGATAAATTGATTATTTTTAATAAATGATTCAGTTATGTTTAACATTTCTGATTCAATTTGTTGACCGGCTGAGCCTGTAGTTAAAGCGCCTTCATTCGCAATGAAATCATTTGTATAGTCAATTGAAATTAAAGCTTTCATATCAAGTTAATAATATTTAAATAATACTTAAGCTTATTAATAAATATTTGATATTACAAGTTAATAAAACAAACATTTTTCAAGTACAACTAAATAATTAGCGTTTAGATTAATTATCTTATTGAATTTAAATGAAATTATAAAAAGATATATAAAGTAAAATTATTATCATAAATCGAGTATAAATAAAATAAATAGTGATTATTTTAAAACATGGTCTTTATACCCTGATAAATTGCTCTATAATAATTATTATTTTCGACAATTGTACACAGGATATATTTAATGAGAACAATTTATTGCGGACAATTAAACGCAAGTTATGTTAATCAAGAAGTTACACTATGTGGATGGGTTAATAAACGCCGAGACTTAGGCGGAATGATTTTTATTGATATGCGTGATCGTGAAGGAATTGTGCAAGTTTTTTTTGATCCTGATTATCCGCAAGCATATCAATTAGCTGGCGAGTTACGTAATGAATTTTGTATTCAAATTAAAGGAAAGGTAAGAGCCAGACCTGAAGGTCAAATTAATAAAGATATGGCAACCGGTGAGGTTGAAATTTTAGCGACCGAACTTACTATTTTCAATCGTAGTGATGTATTACCTCTGGATTTTAATCAAAATAATAGTGAAGAACAGCGTTTAAAATATCGATATATAGATTTACGCCGCCCAGAAATGACCTCAATCTTTAAAACTCGTGCAAAAATTACCGCATTTGTTCGTTCATTTATGAATGAGAATGGTTTTTTAGATATTGAAACCCCTATGTTGACCAAAGCTACACCAGAGGGTGCTCGCGACTATTTGGTCCCAAGTCGAATCCATAAAGGTGAATTTTATGCATTACCACAATCACCACAATTATTTAAGCAATTACTTATGATGTCTGGGTTTGATCGTTATTATCAAATTGTTAAATGTTTTCGTGATGAAGATTTACGAGCCGATCGTCAGCCAGAATTTACACAGATAGATGTGGAAACTTCATTTATGACAGCAGAACAAGTGCGTGAAATCATGGAAAAAATGATACGCGAACTTTGGTTGCATGTTAAAAGTGTTGATTTAGGCAAATTTCCGATTATGACTTTTAGCGAGGCAATGCGTCGTTATGGTAGTGATAAACCAGATCTACGTAATCCACTTGAAATTATTGATGTAGCTGATTTGGTTAAAGATGTCGATTTTAAAGTATTTTCAACTCCAGCAAATGATCCTAAAGGTCGAGTAGCGTTGCTTTGCGTGCCAAATGGCGCTCAATTAACCCGTAAACAATTAGACGAATATACGCAGTTTATTTCTGTTTATGGTGCAAAAGGTATGGCTTGGATCAAAGTCAATGAACGCAGTAAAGGTTTAGAGGGTATACAAAGCCCAATCTCTAAATTCTTTAATGAGTCGCAAATGGAAGCGTTGCTAAACCGGGCTAATGCAAAAGACGGTGATATTTTGTTATTTGGTGCTGATAGTTATAAAGTTGTTAGCGATGCATTAGGTGCATTACGTTTGAAAGTTGGCAAGGATTTATGCCTAACCGATGAAAACAAATGGGCGGTACTTTGGGTTGTTGATTTTCCAATGTTTGAAGAAACCGATGAAGGTTTAAGTGCTATGCATCATCCGTTTACTTCACCAAAAGATTACACACCTGAAGAGTTAATTAACAATCCTCAAAATGCAGTAGCAAATGCTTATGATATGGTGATCAATGGTTATGAAGTTGGTGGGGGATCAGTACGTATTCATCGTAGTGAAATGCAACAAGCGGTATTTTCAATATTAGGAATTGGTGAACAAGATCAACGTGAAAAATTTGGCTTCTTACTCGATGCATTAAAATATGGTACGCCGCCTCATGCAGGTTTAGCTTTTGGATTAGATAGATTAAGTATGTTGCTCTCAGGAACAGATAATATTCGCGATGTAATTGCATTTCCTAAAACAACAGCGGCAACGTGTTTACTTACTGATGCACCAAGTCCAGCAAATTCTGCTGCATTAATGGAACTTGGTATTGAAGTCGCTAAAAAATAACAATATTTAGATGCGAGAATATAAAAAACCTGAGTCGGTTCTGGTGGTGATTTACTGCCAGACAACCAATCGTTACCTTATGTTACAACGCAAAGATGATCCATTATTTTGGCAATCAGTAACAGGTAGCATGGAGACAGATGAATTGCCACGTCAAACAGCAATTCGTGAAGTTTTAGAAGAAACAGGCATTGATATTATAAAGGAAAATCTTGAACTAATTGATGCTAACTATACGGTTGAATTTGAGATTTTCCCACAGTTTCGACATAGATATTCGCCAGAAGTTAAAATAAATAAAGAACATTGGTTTTATTTGCCTCTTGCTAAAGAAGTAATTCCAGTTCTAACCGAGCACTTAGCTTATCAATGGCTAACTATGGGAGATGCAGCTGACCTAACTGTTTCGCCTAATAATAGTCAGGCTATAAGTAAAATTAACAACTTTCTTAAATTGAGTTAAGAGGTAAAAAATGAAATTAAGCCAGTATATCATTGTATTTTTTTGTTTACTTTTTTCGATAACGTGCAGTTATGCCGAAATCAATATTGAAAAATGTAAAACAAATGAAAGTGATTATATTATTTTTGATGAATATGATTCTCAAATTGCTGAAAAAATAATTGATTATAAATTACATAACCAACCGGAAAAGCGAGAAAGTAGTATTATCAAAATATTTGCTAATGAAAATAGTGATGATCGTAATTATTGGTTAGCTTCTTTCCAATTTGATGATCAGACTCAACAATATCTATTTTACCAAGTTGAACCCGACACATTTATCGAAATTGATAAAAACCAATTTGAAGCTTTACTACCTAAAATTGTAGAGTGTAATCAAAATAAACAAACACCCATTTACAGTGAAAATTTTGATGAAGACTAATTACGATTAAAGAGATAACCACTTTAAGGATTAAAAGGTACCTTTACATATGATCTATAAAAGATTAATAAGTAATAGAGAGTGATAATAAATGAACTTTTCTGATTTTCGTGAATTTTTAGATTATCTTGAACAACAAGGCGAATTAAAAAGAATTACTTATCCTGTTAATCCTTATCTTGAAATGACAGAAATTGCCGATCGGGTATTACGTAATGAAGGACCAGCCTTATTGTTTGAAAATCCGATTGGTTATGATATGCCAGTCTTGTGTAATTTATTCGGTACGGCTAAACGCGTGGCTATGGGAATGGGACGCGAAGACACTTCGGCTTTGCGTGAAATTGGGGAATTGTTAGCGTTTTTACGCGAGCCCGATCCACCTAAAGGCATTCGCCAATTTTTTAATGTATTACCTAAATATAAACAAATTTTAAATATGCCAGTTAAACAACGATCTTCAGCATCCTGTCAAGAGATGGTCTTTGAAAATGATGAAGTTGATTTAACCCGTTTGCCCATTATGCACTGTTGGCCCGAGGATGTTGCACCTTTATTATCTTGGGGATTGACTATTACCAAAGGTCCTTATAAAGATCGACAAAATATCGGTATTTATCGCTTACAGCTCTTAGGTAATAATAAATTAATTATGCGCTGGTTATCACATCGTGGTGGTGCGCTGGATTTTGCTGAGTGGCAACAAGCACATCCTAACGAAAAATTTCCAGTTAGCGTTGCAATTGGCGCTGATCCTGCGACCATTTTAGCTGCGGTCACACCCGTACCCGATACTTTACCTGAATATGCTTTTGCAGGACTGTTACGGGGGAAACGAACAGAAGTAATTAAATCATTATCCAACGATTTGGATGTACCAGCAACGGCTGAAATTATTCTTGAAGGTTACATTGACCCTAATGAGTTAGCACAGGAGGGGCCTTATGGCGATCATACTGGTTATTATAATGAAATTGAACAATTTCCAGTCTTTACTGTAACCCATATAACACATCGTAAAGATGCTATTTATCATTCAACTTATACTGGGCGACCACCTGATGAACCTGCAGTTATGGGACTTGCATTAAATGAAGTGTTTATTCCAATTTTGCAAAAACAATTTCCTGAAATTGTGGATTTCTATTTACCACCGGAGGGATGCTCATATCGTATTGCTATTGTTACTATAAGAAAGCAATATCCTGGGCATGCCAAGCGTGTAATGATGGGTGTATGGTCTTATTTACGTCAATTTATGTACACTAAATTTGTGATTGTTTGTGATGATGATATTAATGCTCGAGACTGGAAAGATGTCATGTGGGCAATTTCAACACGTATGGATCCACATCGTGATACGACTTTTATCGACAATACTCCGATTGATTATTTAGATTTTGCTTCACCTATTTCTGGGTTGGGTTCTAAAATGGGGTTAGATGCAACCAATAAATGGGAAGGTGAAACCAGTCGAGAATGGGGGAAAATAATAAAAAAAGAACCCAAAATTGTTGCCCATATTGATGAAATTTGGGACAAACTTGGAATATCATGAATTAAATATTGCAAGTGAAAAATAATTATAGTTAAAATTAGGTACTGTAGATAAATGAATCAATAAAATAAAAACTATTTTTTTTTAGATGGTTATGTATAATTATCGACCATGACATGGTAATAAAAAATTTATGAAAAAATTTCAAATCTTATTAGTACTAGTTTTATCCATCTCTTATGGTGCTTTGGCAAATGAAACTAAAGTGCAATCAGATACGGATCTACAAGTTGCCGAACCTGGGGCATTGATTCCTTCTTTGCGTGTATCTGCTGAAAACGGGAATGCTGAGGCACAATATTCTCTGGGTACTATTTATAAACAAGGATTAGGTGTTGAAATTAGCGATATCAGAGCACTATTCTGGTATAAAAAAGCCGCAGAGCAAGGTTTAGCGAAAGCACAAAATAATTTGGCCTATATGTATCAAAACGGTTTGGGGACCATTGCTGATCCATATGAAGCGTTCAAATATTACAAACTTGCTGCAGATCAAGATTATGCATTAGCCAAATATAATTTAGGCTTAATGTATAAAAATGGTGAGGGCACCGACAAAAATCCATCAAGTGCGGTTAACTACTTTGTTGAAGCGGGTAATCAAGGTGTTTTAGATGCTTATCTAAACCTAGGCATTATGTATTTTTTTGGTGATGGTGTCCAACAAGATCGTATGCTGGCTGCAGATTGGTTCAGTAAAGCAGCGACAGAAAGTAATCCAGAAGCCCAATACTATTTGGGATTGATGTCAGAGCATGGTGATGGGTTGACTAAAGATTATGTCGCGGCTATCTATTTTTATACTCAAGCAGCTACACAAGGTCATGTGCTTGCCATGTATAATTTAGGTATCATGTACGCAACGGGCACGGGTACTAAACCTGATAATGTACAGGCAGCAAATTGGTTTACTAAAGCTGCGGAAGCCGGTAATGCTGATGCTCAATATAATATTGGGGTTATGTATGATGTAGGTGGAGGCGTTTCAAAAGATATTGCAAAAGCCATTGAATGGTATATCAAAGCGGCTGAACAGGGTAGTGTTGATGCTCAATATAATCTCGCTATTAAATATTTAGATGGGGAAGGAATAGAAAAAAATATTAATAAAGCAATATATTGGTTTACTAAAGCGAGTGAGCAAGGAGACCAAGATGCTAAAGCTTATTTAGATGAATTATTAGAAAAATAAAAAGAGCAATTGCTCTTTTTATTTTTTTGCTGTTTTCAACTATCCCGAGTTACGCATACCTGCAGCGATACCAGAAATGGTGATCATTAATCCTTGTTCAACGTTACTATTTTCATCCTCATTTCGATTACGGGAACGACTTAATAATTCAGCCTGTAATAAATTTAGTGGCTCAATGTAGGTATTACGTAATGCAACAGATTCTGCAATCCATGGTAGATCAGCCATCAAACTGATATCATCGGTGATAGTAAGTACCGTGTTGATATCTTGAGTTAAAAGATTTCTTAATTCTTCTCCCAACGGCCACAAGGCTGGATCGACAAGTCTTTGCTCATAATATTCATGGATATTTGGTGCTGCTTTAGCATACACCATTTCGAGCATACCTAAACGTGCATTAAAGAAAGGCCAATTATGATACATGTCTTTAAGTAGATTTTTGTTACCTTCTTCGATAATTTGTTTAAGTGCTGTTCCTGCACCAAGCCAAGAGGGAACCATCAAACGATTTTGTGTCCAAGCAAAAATCCATGGAATGGCTCTTAAACTTTCAATACCGCCACCTGTTCGTCTTTTTTGTGGACGAGAACCGAGTGGTAATCTACCCAATTCAGTTTCTGGGGTTACTGCTCTAAAATAATCAACAAATTCAGAACGTTCACGAATGTAACTACGATAACAACGACAAGAGATATCAGACATTTCGTCCATAATATCTCGCCAGTCCTGTTTAGGTTCAGGTGGTGGTAATAAATTTGCTTGCAAAATGGCTGATGCGTATAACATCAAACTACTGAGAGCCACTTCGGGTAAACCGAGTTTAAAACGAATCATTTCACCTTGTTCGGTGACTCGAAGTCCTCCTTTTAATGATCCTGGGGGTTGTGACAATAATGCAGCATGTGCAGGGGCACCCCCACGACCAATTGAACCACCACGGCCATGAAATAAAACTAAATTAATATTATATTTTTCGAATAATTTAACTAACTCTTCTTGTGAACGATACTGAGCCCATGATGCAGCAAGCGTTCCAGCGTCTTTAGCTGAATCAGAATAGCCGATCATGACCATCTGCTTACCATTAATTTTTTCGCGATACCATGGAATATCAAGCAGTTTTTGCATAACTGTCTTGGCATTATTTAAATCGTCTAAGGTTTCAAATAATGGTGCTACAGGAATCACTTTTTGACAGTCAACTATTTTTAATAGTAAGTAAACAGCCAAGATATCTGAAGGCGCTTTGGCCATTGAGATCACATATGAAGCAATGGACTCTTCACCTGCTTTTTTTATAACTCGACAGGTATCCAAAACTTCTTGAACCATTTCATTTGGTTGCCAATGGTAAGGTAACAGTGGACGATTTGATTGAAGTTCAGTTAACAAAAAAGCTTGTTTTTCTTCTTCTGACCACTCTGCATAACTGCCTAAGTTAAGTTCTTTGGTTAATGCATCCAGTGCTTCAGTGTGCACTGAACTATCTTGACGAATGTCTAATCTAACCAGTTGCAGACCGAAACTTTTTATACGTCGTAAAGTATCAAGCAATGGTCCGTGTGCAATCGTTGACATGCCATTTTCGATTAATGATTCATAACACGTATAGAGTGGCATCCACAATTGTTCGTTTTTAATTAAAATATCCGCTGGAGGTAATACTTGTTCGTTATTTAATAATGATACTATAAAACTGTGGGTTTTTACTAAACGTGCGCGCAATTGTTTCATTACCGCGCGATAAGGTTCAGTTGCTGTTTTATTATTTTCATCTAATAGATTGATGACAGATTGACTGCACTCAGTCATGGATAATTCACGAACCAGAATTTGAATGTCTGCTAAAAAAAGCTCAATTGCTTTTAATCTGGCTTGCAACATGACTTTTTCAGTCACTTTTGCTGTTACATTAGGGTTGCCATCGCGATCACCACCCATCCACGAAGTAAATTTAATTGGAACGTGCTCAACAGATAATTGTTCATTAAAAGCATCGACTAACTGATCATTAAATTCACGCAAGAAAAGCGGTACACCTTCCCAAAGACTATCTTCAATAACCGAAAAGCCCCATTTAGCTTCATCAAGTGGTGTTGGTCTTTTTTTACGAATCTCATCGGTGTACCATGCTTGACAAACTAACTGTTTTAAACGGCGCATAATTCGCTCTATTTCATAATCAGCTAAATCGTCATGATCAAGTTGCGATAAACAGTTATTAATCGCAGTATAAGTATTTATCATGGTTCGACGATTGATCTCTGTAGGGTGGGCAGTTAACACAAGTTCAATCGAAAGGTCATTAATGGCTTGAGTAATCGTCTGATTTGAGAAGTTAAGATTTTTTAACGTACTAAACAGTTCTGTCATTTTTTTGGGACTGCTTGATGCTTCACCATGTGGGGATATTCCATAATATTCTGCCGCGGTGTTAACTAAATTCAAGAACTGATTAAATGCACGAGCCACATGTAATAAATCTTCATCGTTAAGATTTTCAATTAATTTAAGTAATTTATTATGAGCTTGCTTATTACCTTGTTGAGCTGATTTTGATAATTGTCTGATTTGTTCAACTAAATCAAAAGTATCATTGCCTGCTGCCCGTTTAATTGCATCACCTAGTAAAGTACCTAGCATATTGACGTTGCTTCGCATAGAGGAATATTCACTGTTCATTATCTTCTCGTTTTTATCTTTATTAAGTCAAAACAAACTTTAAGCTGCCTAATGAGCATGACAATTTAAAGGTGTTGGGATAAATGTTAGTTAATGTGCTTAACTTATATACTTTATAACAATACCATATTGAATTTAAATCATAAAATTTTATAATTTTTATTTTTTTTAACGTTTTAATTATATTTGTCATACTTTATTGATTGATAAAAACAAAATTTTCTATCATTTTTTAACCAAATTTCATTTTTTTATGTTTGTTTTCTGTTAACACAATGTCAGTAAACTGTATCTTGATATGATTTGGGTATATACTAACAAAACTATAAATGCATATTGGATTATTATTTGATGCTTATTGTTTTCTATATTGCGTCGATTATTGCGGTGTTTGCCGGTATAAAAGCAATTAGTTGCTTACGTGTTGATAAGGCTCTTTTGTACTTTATGGTTTCGCTTTTTTCTTCGGCCTTAATATTTATTTTGCTTGATGCATATTTTTCTGTTGTTTTATACATTTTATTATTTATTGCCGGCACAGTGACTTTGTTTCTATCTGTTGCCATTGTATTGCGAATTCGTATAGATAATGTTGAAAATAGAAAACGAGGTATCAGCCCTAAAATTTGGTTAGGGCCTTTAGTGTTAGCATTTATTTTACTCGTTGTTCTTATTTATGGTGTAGTTAGTACTGACTATTCACAGATCAATGAGTCGCATGAATTGATGCACGAAATGTCAGTATATGCTTACATTTTGATATCTGAACTCGCTGGTTTTTTATTATTAGGTGCAATTGTGATCTCTTATCATTTTATGCATCGACTCTTGTCGGAGAAGTAATATGATTCCTCTTATGTATAGCCTTATTCTTGCCTCAATTTTATTTGTGATAGGTTTATTAGGGGTAATGATTCGACGTAATCTCTATTTTTTGTTGTTAAGCCTTATGATTATGAATAATGGTGCTATTGTTGCATTAGTTTCTGCAGGTAGCTATTGGCAACAATCGGAAGGAGAACTCCTTGCTATTTTAGCGGTGATTACTGTATTAGCTCAAGCTTGTGTAGGACTTGCGTTGCTTACGAAATTAATTTATCGCCGTAAAATCTTTAACATTGATTCACTGAGTGAAATGAAAGGATGAATTTACTTTACTTAACTATTATTATTCCCTTGCTGTCTTTTTTATTGCTAGTTTGCTTGGGTAGACATCTTCGACCGATTAATGTCATGATTATCGGTTTTAGTACAATGCTAATAACAAATCTTATTACTATGTTTACCTGTATTGATTTTATAAAAAACACAGTACCGGATATGTTGTTAGTGTACAGCAGACCATTATGGACTTGGTTTTCAGTTGGGGATTTTGTCGTACCTTTATCATTAACATTAGACGGTTTATCGTTAACTTTCTTAGTGATAATTGCTTTTTTGGGATTACTAATTTATTTCTTTGCGGCAAGTTATTTAACATCAAAAAAAGATGTTTATACTTTTTATGCCTATAGCAATTTATTAATCGCGAGTATGTTAACCATTATATTGGTTGATAATCTATTGGTTATGTTAATAGGTTGGGAGGGTGTAAGTATAAGTACTTACTTACTTATTGGTATCTATTATAAACAATTGCGAAATGGTTATGCTGCCGCTAAAGCTTTTGTGCTTATGCATTTAACGGATATTTTTTTAATCATTGGTGTGTTCTTACTTTATCAAACTTTAGATACCTTAAATATACGTGAGATTTTAACCCAAGCTCATGATAATTTAGCGATTGACTCCGATATTATCTTTTGGATCACATTAATGCTATTTTTAGGAGCCATTAGTAAGTCTGCTCTTTTTCCAATGCAATCTTGGTTTGTCGAAACAACATTAGCGCCAATGCCTGCGGTAGCTTTAATGCAATCATCTACAGTCATATTAGCTGGCGTATACTTGATTTTAAGATTAAGTAACTTGTTTATCATGTCTAGTGATACGTTAGACATCATGACTATTTTCGCTTCGCTGACGGTCTTATTTGCAAGCTCAATTGCTTTAGTACAAAGTGATGTTAAACGAATTGTAACTTATATTAATTTAGCTCAAATTAGTTATTTGTTTTATGCTTTTGCAACTCAAAGTTGGGGGTCATCGCTTAATTGTTTAATTAACTATGTTATAACAAGTACTTTATTAATCTTAGCATCGGCAATATTACTCAAAAAATGTCAAGGTGAGCGAAATATTAATAAACTCGGTGGACTTGCAAAATCATTTCCAGTTCTCTATGCCATATTTTTGATTATTATGTTATCGTTAAGTGCGATTCCTTGGATTTCAGCTTCATTTTATATTAAAGGTAATATTATTTGGGGATTAATGATTAAAGATCATTTAATGGCAGGAACGATAGGTTTATTAGGTATTTTGCTATCCAGTTTAAGTATTTGGCGCCTAATTTTTATAGTGTTTTATCATAAACCAAAAATTGCTGAATTTGCGAAAACTAAATGGATTAGTTATTGTCCAATTTTTATCTTACTCATATTTGCGACGGCCATTTTTATCTATTTCCCAATACCGACTCAAAATATTATTCCAATTGCCAAACTGGATACTAATAGTCAGCTATCGTTTCAATTATTATTAGCAGCCGTAACCATATTAAGCTTTGTTATTGCTTATATTTTTTATGCGCACCCAAATAGTGAAGTACAAGAGGTATTAAATACGCCAATGGTTAAATTTATTGTAAGATTATGTAGTTGCGATTGGCGATTTGATTATTTGCTAAGTATCATTTTTGTAAAACCTTATGTGTATTTAGCTAACATGCTTAAAAAAGATCCATTGGCGATTTGGGATAATTGGATTATGTTGGGCATAAAAAAAATAAACTCATATATTGTCAGCTTAGAAAATGGGCATATTCGATGGTATATGGTATCTATTGTTATAGGTAGCATTATTATATTAATGTTGCTGATTTTTATTTAATAAAGGTGTAATCATTCATGTTGTTATGGCTTGTTTTTTTACCTGTTATAGGTGGATTTATTAGTTGGTTATGCCATGTATTTTTATTGCGGATTGTAAGATCCTCTCGAATGGTATCGCGTTGGTATCAATTACCGATGCTTATTGCTTTCATAACCGTTTTTATAACTTTATTGCTATCACTTAGTTTATGGCAAGAGGGGATAGCTGTTTTACAACAAGGCAATAATTGGAAAAAAGAAGTTAATATTGAGTGGATTCCTTTGCTTAATATTCACTTTCATTTAGTCTTAGATGGCTTATCACTAGTTTTAATTACCTCAACTCTATTTATTGTGTTACTAACGATTGGTTATTCAAGCAAAGAAAGCCCTAATAATTTTGGTTTATTTTATTTATGCATTTTATTTATGACATCTGCCATTATGATGTTATTTGTCATAACTGATCTATTTTTAATATTCTTCTTTTGGGAAGCAGTGGCAATCCCGATCTATTTCCTAATTTCTTTATGGGGAAGGCGAGACTCAAATTCTCAATTACGTTTTAATGGAGCAAGTAAATTTTTAATTTATACACAAATTAGTAGTTTACTGATGTTAATTTCAATTGTCTCATTAGCTTTAATTAATTGGACTTTATCTGGTCATTGGACATTTGATTACCAAGAACTAACCAAAACACCTATTTCAAGTTATACTGAATTTATGTTAATGTTAGGTTTTTTAGCTGCCTTTATTATACGTATTCCGTTTGTACCTTTTCATAGCTGGTTTATTGATGCACACATTGAATCATCAACTACTGGCTCAATGATGATAAGTGGATTATTACTCACAACCTCGACATTCGGCTTGTTACGTATTGTTATTCCACTTTTTCCTAATGCTTCTGTTATGATTATGCCGTTAATTATGATAATGGCACTCCTTACGGTTATCTACTCGGCATTACTGACATTTATTCAAACCGACATTAAAAAATTAATTGCTTATGTACATATCGCTTTGATGGGATTTGTAACTGCAATTATCTATAGTGGTTCTGTTATTGCTTATCAAGGCATTGTAATACAAATGATTGCTATTAATTTAGTTATCGTTGGCATGTTCATGATTAGTGGCTTGTTAGTAGAATGTTATTCAACACGCAACATTAATCAATTTACGGGTCTTAAACAACAAGTACGCTATATATCTTCCTTCACTTTATTTTTTATGTTAGCAATTTTAGGTATTCCAGGTACAGCTAATTTTGTTGGAAATTATATGATGTTGCTTGGCAGTTATTCATCTTTTTCATCTTATACAATTTTGCTTGTTGTTGGTTTATTACTATTGTCTATTTCTTTTATTATTCGGATGCAACCTATATTTTATGGCATTGTTGAAAAAAGCTGTGTAACAAAGCATCAACTTGGTAAAAGAGATCTTTTGCTACTTGCTAGTGTATTTATTGTACTTGTTTTTATTGGCTTATATCCGCAAATAGTTTTAGATATGTCTTATTCTGTGGTGAATCAAACACAGCAAAATATAACTGCAGAACGAGTTGGAGAGTAATAACTTATGATAGCATTATCGCCTATATTTGTAATAAGCTTGACTATCATTGTTTTGCTTATCTTATTAGCTTCCTTAAAAATAAATACAAAAATATGCGCCTTGACAACCATATGTGGTTTAGGATGTGCTTTAGCTTGTGCCGTCATTATTGGATACAATATTTCATCTAGCACCCAAATGATTACTAATATTAGTAATGATAATATGCAAATGTCAGATAATTCTGATACATCAATTCAAGACGCTGTGCCTTCAAATGAGGAAACTATTGCCGTAGATGCTGTGCCAACTGAAACTGGTATCTCGTCTAGTGAAAATAGTGTTAATACGCAAATTGATACCAAAAATGAAGGTAATAATACCGAAATTAATACTAATTCAGGAACCAACACAAATACTGAACCTAGTACTAACATTAATAGCGAAACTAATACTAATTCAGGAACCAACACAAATAGTGAACCTAGTACTAACACTAATGGAGAAACTAATACTAATTCAGGGACTGACGCTAATACTGAATCTAGTACTAACACTAATGGAGAAACTGGTACTAATACTGTAACGAACGCTAATACCGAAGTGAGTACTCCTGCTGAAAGTAATGCTAATACTGATGCGACGACTATGACGGTTGATAGCAATAAAAATGATATCAATCCACAAACAGATTCTTCTGAAGCATACTGGAAAGCTCGTCAAATCACTGCACTTTTTACCTGTGATGGTTATGGATTATTATATACTAGCTTAATTTTAATTATAGCCATTACCGTATCTTGTTTGGCCTATCGTTGGTTTGTACAAGAGCATTTACATCATGGTCTTTTTTACGTCATTTTATTGTTTATGACCTTGGGTGGTATAACGCTTGTGTATGCTAGCCATTTAATTTCATTCTTTATTGGTATTGAATTGCTTTCAATACCTTTTGTCGGATTAATAGGGTATCAATATATTCAAACGCACTCCTTAGAAGCCGCCGTTAAATATATGATTTTATCGGCTGTGGCGAGTGCATTTTTATTGATGGGAATTGCCTTTTATTATGCAACAACAGGCGAGCTTACTTTTAGTGGTTTAAGTTATCAACTCTCAACGATGTCTTATCCAAGTAATTTATTACTAATGGGAGTTTGTTTAATGCTCGTTGGTATAGGCTTTAAATTATCATTGGTTCCATTCCAGCTTTGGTTGCCTGATGTTTATCAAGGTGCGCCTACTGTTGTGGCTTTACTATTATCAACAGTTGGTAAAGTTGCATTATTCTGTGCTATTGCAAGATTGTTTTTATTGGCGCCGATTGTTAATAATGAAACCATTCGTATGATTTTGGTCATCATGGCCTTTTTGTCTATTTTATGGGGTAATTTAGTTGCGTTAATGCAAACCAGTTTGAAACGGTTGCTTGCTTACTCCTCAATTGCACATTTCGGGTATTTATTGATCGCTTTAATCTCTGTTCAATATCAAGTGCTTGCTTTAGAAACCATTGGCGTCTATTTGATCGGTTATATTTTGGCAAACATCTGTATTTTGGGTGTTATTAGTCTAGAGTCTCATTCAAACGAGCTGCAAGATCATGAAAACGAAGTTGACCTCTCAGGTCTATTTTGGCGTAGACCGATATTAGCATTAACCATGGGAATAGGTTTATTATCATTAGCGGGGGTTCCGCTTACGGCAGGCTTTGTAGGTAGATTTTTACTGGTATTATTAGGTGTCACTGCGGAATTGTGGTGGTTGATAGCCGCTGTAGTAATAGGTAGTGCATTAGGACTCTATTTCTATGCACGTTTGATAATCAATCTTTATATCAGACCAACTTATCGCGATGATCAATTGCTAAACAATCCAGTAATTAAGTTGAAATGGCAAGATATAAAAACAAGTGAACTTATTATTGGTTTATCTGCACTATTAATTTTGATTTGCGGCATTTATCCAAAATGGTTATTCAACTTGGTAAGCATGGCGCAATACTTAACAACCTAATAAACACGTTTCCGCCTTCATTATTATGTTGGCGGAATTATCATGATATTATCCAATATAGAACGCTATTTTTTATACTTAAACGTATAGTGAATCTGAAACTTCTTGACAAGAAATAGTTAATAACAGATTTGTTTCTTGTGTTATAATTCTGACCTTTAATATTTTATTTGAATCAAGAGGACCTGTATGGACTTTTTAATCTCTAATGCTTATGCTGCTGATGGCGCTACAGTTGAAAATAATCCTTATTTCTTACCTATCATGTTAGTTGTATTTGGTTTGTTTTTCTATTTTATGATTATGCGCCCACAACAAAAACGTGCTAAAGCTCATCGTGACTTAATGGCTGCTATTTCTAAAGGTGATGAAGTATTAACTAACGGTGGACTTATTGGTCGAGTAGCGAAAGTTAACGAAAATGGTTATATTGCGTTAGAATTAAATGATTCAACTCAAGTTGTGATCAAACGTGACTTTATCACATCTGTTTTACCAAAAGGGACAATGAAATCACTATAATAGTGTGTTTCCTATTATAGTTCATTGTGTTAATTACCTAATCCCACAAGAGAATACGTCGTGTTAAATCGCTATCCTTTGTGGAAGTACATTATGTTGGTCGTCGTGATTTGCGTCGGCCTTCTTTATGCACTTCCAAATATTTATGGTGAAGATCCTGCTATACAGATTTCTGGTTCAAATACTTCTGACATTGATATTACCACACAAGATAAAATCAGAAAAATTTTGGCAGATAATCACATTGAAACCAAATCATTTGTTTTTGAAAATAAATCTGTCTTAATCCGTGTTGGTGATAACGATACCCAGCTAAAAGCTAAAGAGCTGATTTCCAAAGAGCTAGGTGACGCTTATATTGTTGCTTTGAATTTGGCACCAGCAACACCAAAATGGCTTACTGTATTAGGTGCAGAGCCGATGAAACTCGGTTTAGACTTACGAGGTGGTGTTCACTTCTTAATGGAAGTTGATATGACCACTGCATTAAGTAAACTCACTGAACAATCCATCGAAAATTTAAAATTTGAGTTTAATAATAGCAAATTAAAATATAAAGCACTTAATAAAGACGGTAACCAACAAATTGTCATACAATTTGATAATACCGAAGACCGTAACAAAGCCATTACTAAGATCAATGGCCTCCCAGATTTCAAACTTATCTCTCAAACTGAAAACAGTATTACTTTAAGCGTTAGTGAACAACGATTACAACAAGCTAAAAATGATGCTGTTCAACAAAATACAACCATTTTACGTAATCGTGTAAATCAATTAGGTGTGGCTGAACCGATCGTCCAACGCCAAGGTGCAGATCGAATTGTCGTTGAATTGCCTGGTATTCAAGATACAGCATTAGCTAAACGTATTTTAGGTGCAACTGCTACCCTTGAATTTAGACAAGTAAATGAAGAAAACACCGCCAATTTACCAGCCATGCTTGCAGGTGAAATGCGTGTACCTTACGGATCTGAAATCAAATATATGGAAAATGGACGTCCTGTTTTACTTTATAAACGTATCGTTTTAACGGGAGATCATATTACCGACTCGA
Organism: Gilliamella sp. wkB7; assembly: GCF_001693435.1. Classification (NCBI taxonomy): domain Bacteria; kingdom Pseudomonadati; phylum Pseudomonadota; class Gammaproteobacteria; order Orbales; family Orbaceae; genus Gilliamella; species Gilliamella sp. wkB7. The sequence continues at coordinate 1,227,004 of NZ_CM004509.1, read as the reverse complement.
CGTTCAGAGTTAATGAATATGGTCAACCAGAAGTTTCCATTACCCTTGATAGTTCAGGTGGTAAGGCAATGTTAAACTTCACTCAAAAAAATATTCACAAAGCAATGGCTACATTATTTGTTGAATATAAAGATACCGGCAAACGTGATGAAAATGATAAACCGATTCTTGAAAAACAAGAACGAGTTATTAACGTTGCGACAATTCAAGGTATTTTTAGTGAACGATTCCAAGTAACGGGCATTAGTAGCGTTGATCAAGCTAAAAACTTATCCCTATTATTAAGAGCAGGGGCACTGATTGCACCAATTCAAATTATTGAAGAACGTACAGTTGGGCCATCAATGGGACAAGAGAACATTACACAAGGTTTAGAATCTTGCGTATGGGGCTTATTAGTTTCTGTTATTTTTATGTTAGTTATGTATCGTTTGTTTGGTGTATTTGCAAGCCTTGCATTAGTCGCTAATCTTATTTTAATTGTCGGAATCATGTCCCTATTGCCTGGAGCCACATTGAGTATGCCAGGTATTGCTGGAATAGTATTAACGGTCGGTATGGCGGTTGATGCCAACGTTCTGATTAATGAGCGAATAAAAGAAGAGCTCAGTAATGGTCGTGGTGTTCAACATGCAATTAATGAAGGATATGCAGGAGCTTGGAGCAGTATATTTGATGCTAACCTAACTACATTAATTACTGCGATTATCCTTTATGCCGTCGGTACAGGGTCAATCAAAGGTTTTGCGATAACATTGGGTATAGGTATCATTACATCAATGTTTACATCGATTGTAGGTACTCGTGCATTAGCCAATCTTATTTATGGCGGTCGCCGTGTTAATAAGTTATCAATTTAGAGGTTTATTGTGACTGTTAATAAAAATGAAAATCATGATGTAAGAGAATTGAATCATGGCCGCAGAGTCCTCGACTTTTTAAAATTTGGCTTTGTTGCTTTTGTTATCTCAATGTTATTGGTAGTGGCATCATTTGTTATTATCTTTGTTAAAGGTTTTAATCTTGGACAAGATTTTACAGGTGGTACGACTGTTGAAATAACCGTGACCAAAGACGTTAATCTTGATGATCTACGTAATAGTTTGCGTAATGCGGGTTATCATGAACCGATTGTACAATACTATGGTAGCAGTAAAGATATTATCATTCGATTACCTTCCGCCAAACAAGAGGACGATGATACATCATCAGTAATCGATAATGCATTAGGTACAAAAATTTCTAATTTAATACATAAAGAAATTGATGAAGATGCACAAATTAAACGAATTGAATTTGTTGGACCAACGGTTGGTGCTGAACTTGCTCAAGATGGTATTTTGGCAATTTGTGCAGCATTAGTTTGTATTCTAATTTATATCGCATTTCGTTTTGAATGGCGATTTGGTACTGGTGCTGTAGTTGCATTAGCGCATGATGTTGTAATAACTGCTGGGTATTTATCACTGTTTGAACGTGAATTAGATCTAACAATTATTGCGGCGATGCTATCAATAATAGGTTATTCACTTAATGATACCATTGTGGTATTCGATCGAATTCGTGAAAACTTTAGAAAAATACGTCGAGCATCACCTTACGATGTTATTAACATTTCTTTGACTCAGACATTGCATCGAACCTTAATGACATCAGGTACAACGCTTGCTGTGGTTGTTATCCTTTATATTTTTGGTGGATCTATGTTGAAAGGCTTCTCAGAAACACTAGGAGTTGGTATTGTACTTGGAACGATTTCATCGATTTATGTGGCTGCGTACATGTCACTTAAACTAGGTGTTAAACGTGAGCACTTTATGCCTCCAAAAATAGAGGCTGAAGGCGCCGATCAACCTTCAATATTACCTTAAACCCATATTCTGCCACACTTATTGTGGCAGAATTTTTTTGATTAATTATCAGACAAATAAAATCAAATAGATTGACACTTAATCTTTAGTTGCATATCATTACCCGAAGTTTCTACCTTTCTATTGGGGCCATAGCTCAGCTGGGAGAGCGCAACGCTGGCAGCGTTGAGGTCAGGGGTTCGATCCCCCTTGGCTCCACCAATTCAATAAACAGTAACATTCTTTTAAACCCAACAAAGTACACCAAACCCAGTAATAACAAGCCTTAAAGTCTATTTTATTGCCCATTAAGTATCAGTAAGGTACATTTACAACCATAATTTTTAGGTATATGCTTAGGTATACAGACGCAATATACTTATATATCGTATACCTAAAATAATTATGGCAAGGAAAACACATCCATTAACAGACACCCAAATAAAAGCAGCCAAACCAAGAGATAAAGATTACTCTTTATTTGATGGCGGTGGTATGTATCTCTTAGTTAAATCGAATAATTCTAAAATCTGGCGTTTTAAGTATACGCGTCCATATACCAAAAAGGGCGCATTAATTAGCTTCGGTAGTTATCCTGAGGTTTCACTACAGCAAGCGCGAAAACAACGAGATGAAGCGCGAGAATTAATAAAGCAAGGTGTAGATCCTCAAGAGCACAAAGCAGAACAAGAACAACGTAAGCATGACGAAATTACTAGCACCTTTAAAAAGGTAGCCGCTGATTGGTTTAAAGTTAAAAGTGGCAAAGGACTAACTGAAAGCACCTTAAAAAGAACGTGGGAATCGTTAGAGTTACATTTATTTCCTTATATTGGTGATAAATCAATCTTTAAATTAAAAGCAAAAGAATTTATTAAGGCCATGGAGCCACTAAGAGCTAATGGTAAATTAGAAACAATTAAAAGACTTTGCCAACGTATCAATGAGATTATGTTTTATGCGGTGAATATAGGCTTGATTGATGCTAACCCAGCAGCCAAGATAAAAGATGCTTTTGAAAGCCCTATAAAAGGGCAAATGCCAACAATAAACGCGCAAGAGCTGCCCCAATTTATGCAATCCCTTGCTATGGCCAGAATCGAATTACAAACGCGTTGCTTGATTGAATGGCAATTATTAACAATGACACGCCCAAATGAAGCGGTAGGGGCAAAATGGCAAGAGATTGATCTAGACAATTGCTTATGGGTTATTCCTGCCGAAAAAATGAAAATGAGGCGAGAGCATACTATTACACTCAATAAGCAGGCTATGGCTATATTATCAATTATGAAGCCTATAAGTGGGCATAGAGAGCATATATTCCCAAGTATGAAACCGCCTTATACAACCCCGATGAATAGTAGTACTGCTAACATGGCAATAAAGCGCATGGGATATAAAGATAAGCTTGTTGCGCATGGCTTAAGAGCTTTAGCAAGCACGATATTAAATGAGCAAGGCTTTGACCCTAATATTATTGAAGCGGCACTAGCCCATGTTGATACTAATAGCGTCAGGCGAGCCTATAACCGTGCTACTTACCTAGAACAGCGCAGAATTATGCTTGACTGGTGGGGTGACTTTGTCGAGCAAGCAAGCCAAGGAAATGTCTCACTATCAGGTAACCGCAATTTAAAGCTAGTTAATCATTAACCATATCGCGCTATTCATACCGTGCCTCATATTTGGGTTACATACTTCAATTCTCCATAATAACCACTCCTCATATCTGAGGGGTGCTTTTTAAAATGTCACCCTTTATTTACCCAGTCATTAGGCTGTTTTTATGCTTACCTCCCCATAATCTTAAACTTTTAATATAAAGTGTTCACTACTATTCACCAATCTAATATTAATTTATATATATCAATATATTATATACTTATTATATATATTTTTTGGTATTCACTAGTATTCACTACTGTTCACTACTATACACATTTAAAAATAATCTTGATCCTGTAATTAACTAATTGAAATATAAAAATATTTATATAGCGTTATTTTATAATTAAAATAATTATTAATCATAATGTTAAGTTAGGGTGATTTTAAGGTTGATCCAGGGCTATTATTGGAGGAAAAGAATAAATGCTCTATGGTGATTTCCACCATGCAGGTATTACATTTGCAATCTGCTAAAAAGTCAGCAGGTTTATTACATTTATTCGAGTTACTCAACCATAGCTATTTGGTTACCCATTTAGTAATAGCGAGCAAAAAAATTATTTCAATTCGCGGTTATACGTATAAATGGGGACGGGTGATTTTTAGGATGCTTCGTTATGAACTTTTGACCCACCCTCCCAGCTATAAGGATTGTCACTGTGTGAAAAGAAACCAATATTTATAAGCTGTAAAGATTTTATTGATATCACTATGGGTACAAAAAGCACCAAAAAGCCCTGTTGTAAAGATATTTTTAAAATTCTTCTCTTGGCTAGGTTATAGTTCCTTGAGTCCATAAAAACAGAGCGCAATTTTGCGCCCTTTGATTTTATTGATAAAAAGGCAATAGATAACTTAGCAGTAATTTCTTACATTCATTTACACAAAAAATCAGACTAACACGGCTATATTGTATAAACTATAGACATATTCACAATGGATATAAAGACAATGTGAGGAGGTAGTATGAGTAAGCAAGTAGCTATTTTGGGTGATGCAACTAATTATGGTGGTAGGATTATCACCGCGTCAGGTCAGGGGTATAGTGATGGCGAGGGCATCGCTCTATTAGGTGATTTGGCTTCCTGTCCTAAATGCAATAGCACAGGCAGAATTATAGAGGGAGCAGACAACTTTATTATCGACGGTAAACCCGTTGCCTATGATGGTTGTATTGTTGCGTGTAAATGCTCGCCAGTTGGTGGCCATAGGATTTTAGCGTTAAAAAGCACTATGTACGTTGGGGTTAGTGGTGGCTCTGTTCAATCTAATTCGTTTACAGGCAATCAAAAACAATTGAGTTCCACGAATGATGACGAAAACAATTTAATTAGAATTGATGCACGCCGTCTCTTACAATGTGCTGATGAGTTATGCGAAAAACATCTATATCATGATGATATTAAGCAGGCGTTCAAGCAAGAAGTCGAAGTATTTGCTAATGATATTGTTGAGCAAGTAGACAGTGGCGCTATGACGTATGAGCAAGGCGCGGGGAAAATCAAGGAAGAAGAAAAAAGTCTTAGCGAACAATCAAGAGAATGGATAATAAGAGGATTGTCCATTTTTGGTGGTTTAGCTATGATTGCAACTGGTGCGGCTATGTGCACAACTGGGATCGGTTGTGTAATTGGTGCATATGTTGGCGCTCATGGTTTGAACAGCATACAGGAGGGCGTAACTGGTCAGGACGGTTTTTTGAAATCCACCTATCAGGCAGCAGCTCGGGAATTAGGTATGTCTGAGTCAGTAGGAACGCTGGTTTATGATTTGGTTGATATAGGAATATCTGTGCGTGGCAAACTCAAACTAGTACCTAAAAAGGATGAACTTGGAACACCAATAAAAAAATTATGGCATTACGGGCGGCAGGATTTAGTTAGACATTATACGCAAATGAAAAAGTTAGCGCTGGCAGGTGAAGTAGCCGTTGATATAGCCTCATTGTCCAGCATTTTTAATGACGTTAAAAATGTTTTCTTTTATAATAAAGAAACTGATGAGCCCGCGCTAGTTGTTCCTGAGTCTGAAACAATTACAAATGTGCGGAATTTAGCGGATAGCTGTCAAATAGTTATAGTCATCACATTTGCTGATGAAGAGCCGCCGCACTATTATTTATGTACGCGCCCTAACGGTGAACAATATAAAATTCAATAATATAAAGGATTAAAAATGTTCATTATCTTTATTTATTATTTTTTATCTATAGCCACTTTGTGCGCCTGCTATTATTTCCGCCGTTCTCGTTTCACTGAAAAGGATTATAAATATAACAAACCGTTAAGGTGGAAGCGAAGACTTCTGATAATCTGGTCGTATTTGTTAGCGGGAACGCACGCAAGTATTCTTATGGGAACAGGTTTCTTCCGTGACGTAGAAAATGATTTTATAATATTTTCAGCTGAATTTTTTCTAATTGCATATATATTTGCGGTATGTTGGGTAGAAGATATCATACATCCTTTTGATAAAAAGAAAAAATAGTAAAGATAGCGAATCGGAATAATGTTTATCATTTTTATTTATTATTTTTTATCTATAGCCACTTTGTGCGCCTGCTATTATTTCCGCCGTTCTCGTTTTACGGAAAAGGATTATAAATACAACAAACCATTAAAATGGACTCGACGTATTCTGATAATTTGGATGTATTTGCTAGGAGGAATACACTGTAGTATTTGTGCTAGAAAAAATTTTTTTCGTGATTTGCACAACGATTTTATTATTGCGTCTGCTATATTTTTTCTAATTGCATATATAGTTGCTATAGGTCGGTTAGAAAACATCACGTATTCTTTCAATAAAAAGAAAAAATAGCAATCGAATTAACAAACTAAAAATATTTAATCGGGAACTGCAAAAATTATGTAGTTTCGTTAAATTAAAACAGTTATCTTCATAATAAAGACAACTTACAAATCCCTTTCATGGGGTTGAATTTAAAAAGCCCGTCAAAGGGCTTACAACTATCTACTCTTTGCGTTTAAGTGACGCACGCCACTCCCCTTTTTCCATTATCACAATTTGCATTCTACTGTTGAAATCCTCTTTAGATTTCGCGTTAACTCCGCGCCCAGATTTATCAACCAGTATCAGTACAAACGGTAAATTACACTCAATGAGCGATGGAGCACCAACCGATAACTCTCTATTTTTCGTAATAAATTTATTTTTATCAATATCGAATAAATCAAATTGATAGCCTCGCAAAATAGAGTTATAGCGCAACGTCAATTTTAGATTCATATTGTATAGTGATAATGACTGCTCTGATACGTCATCTGATGTTATTTGTATAGTATGCATGTTATATATTCCTATTACCTATCCAAAAAATGGCTTTTTACCAAATAATCTTTCAAGAATCGCGCGTTTAGCTTCGCCCGTAACCTCCTGCGGCTGGACTCTGCCCAAGTTTCTAACTTTCGGTTTATGCATTTTAAAACCGTTAACCGTTTGGGTTTCGACGATAAATACCTCACGAAAAGTTATGGTGAACTCACCTGATGTATTTTGTTTTTGAGTCAGTCCGACTGACGTTATCACCATATTTTTATATTGCCGAGTATTTGTTTGTAATGTTACAGGCGTGCCGCTACGTTGTATTGCTAGCAGTTTTTCATGGGCATCACTGATACGGTCTGATGATAGATTATTGAGTAGTGGCGATTGATAATCGGGGAGAAAATCAGCAACGACATTATTAACTGTTTTTTCGATGGTCTGATTACGCGATTCATAATACCGCCTGAGCTGTTTCTCTGCCTGCTCCGTTATAGGTCTGATTTTCATTGGTAACGGATATTCAGAACCATCAACTCCGAGCAGTTTATCAATTGAAGCCGTTATTGAATCCGTTATTGAATTCTGCTTGGTTTCATAACTAACAACAATTCCGTTAACGGTGACTTCTTTAGGGTCTAAAACCGCATGGTCAGCAATATTCGCCCCGTTCTCTATCGGATTTTCTGTTACTCGTAATTTTGATGTGTGCTGCTCTACGGTGTTAATATCTAGGCTGAACGTACCAGCCTCTGTAATAATTAAACCTGTATTTGTCGCTGATTTATTTAATATAGATTGAAAGGTCATTATTCTTTCCTAAAATTTATTTTGATCCTCCAATTTTATCACGATTATTTTCATGTATATAGATACAGTGTTATAATGTATCTAACTGTATGTTAAAGTGTATTTATTACATCCGTTGATAATTAGGTGGTGTGAATGGTAAGTTTTGCCAAAATGGGGATTTTTGAACAAGCGACAAAATTACCTATGATTGAATCCAAAGAATTAGCTTTACTATTATGTGGCCTAGATCCATATATTAAGATAAAAGAAATACCACAAGATAAATTGGCTGATTTCCGCTCTTATCGAAACTATATTGAGCGTTGTCTTTCCTCGTATGGCGGGGGCTTTTATCAGAAATACTCATCAGATATTATGTTTACCATCGCTTATACTTTGATTGATGAAGAGGTCACGCCTGAGCCAGTAAAACAGCGCGCATTAAAAGCTATTATAAATATAACTGGTACGCAAAAGTGGCGAGAAACTCTTTACAAGTTGGGAGGTCAGGAATTATTAGATACAGGTACTGACCTCTCTAAAAGCCAAAGAGGGATGTATAAGAAAGATGAGGAACAAACAAATATCTATAAAATGACGGGCATGTTATTAAAGTTAATTGCCGATAAACAAAGTAACTCTTATGGAACTGCTGAAAAACCTAATATTGCAGTAATCAAAAAAGCCATAGATGAAATGGCAAAAAAACATAACTTAAATTTAGATGGTTTATCCAAATCGTCATTTTATGAAAAAGCCAAGTTGGCGCTCTCTTATACTCAAAACTAATCTTCTAATTTAAATGACCAATTGTCTAAAAGTCCGCTGGTCATTTCCGCTTTAGAAAACAATCTTCTTATTGAATATTAATATCTTTTTTATCCATTTTTCCCTTTTTTTCCTTTTTTCCCCCTAAATTGTGCCGTAAAAAATATAAAAATCTGTAAAAATTAACAAATGTTTGTAACTATCTGAATGATACTTATTGATGCTTATTGGTACTGAATGAGACTGAATGAGACCAAATGAAACTGATTATCTTAAACATAATGAAATTTTTCAACACAAAAATAAATAAAACAATGATGTATATTTTAACTTTTTTCTATGTGAGACCATTTTTTATACTGTTAGTGTGACATTGATTATTTTAATGGAACTTGATTATTTTGGCGGAATTACATTTATTTTAAAGTAATTCCTAATTTAATGGAATGCTGGGCGCTTATACAGTATCATAATGATAACCAATGATAAATAAAGGAAATAAAAGATGACAAATACAATTTTATCAAAGAAAGAAGTTAAAAAATTACTACACTTCAAATCTGACACTAGCCTCTATACGTTGGAACAGAGAGACAAAACATTCCCACAAAAGATAAGAATTGGTTTGCGTCGAGTCGGGTATCGTGCTGATGAAATTCACTCTTGGCTTGAATCTCGCAGAGTAGAACGCCGTGAGGTGGCTTAATGTTGATAAAGCAAAGCCCTTTATATCGCGAAATGATAAAGGGCTAGCGTTGGAATAATGACGCCTCCAATGATAGCCAATCTCGCGTTAAGTGTCTAGCTAAAAAAAACTAAATTAACCAATTGATTTTAAAGCAAAGCTCAAAATTGAGCTTCGTTATCCCCTTGCCTAAATTCAGCTAAAAGGGGAATTTTTCGACACGTTAAGAGAGACAAAAAATGACAAATCTAATTATTAAAAATAACGACATTGAATTGACGCAATCCAAAGAGCCGCGAATTGATAGCCGTCTAGTGGCTGAAGAAATGGGAATTACTCATAAAAGTTTAATGAATTTGATTCGTTCGAATAAGAATGATTTAAAGGAATTTGGCTCACTGCCTTTTCAAAAGGCATCGAGAAAAAGAGGCGTTGGAGGTGTAACAATTACTTATGTGCTACTCAATGAGAATCAATTCGATTTAATTAGTCGAATTGCAAGAGGTAAAAATCATAAACAAATTATTGATTTTAAAGTGCGAGTAACTAAAGCCTTTGCTAATAGCCGAGAACGCGAAAAAGTAAAACGCGAATACTTACCTTTCTATCATCAGAGCCGTTACGCTTTATCAATGATGAAAGATGTTAAACCATACCATTATATTAATCTCGCCAAAGCTGAAAACAGATTTACAGGGTTATACTCAGGAGAGAGACAAACCGCTAACGAACAACAATTAGGAGCGCTAATTATCTTACAACAAATCGAATCAGCGGTATTTAATGAAATAGATAACCCTACCGAAGCGATAAGGGAGGTTGGACGAAGAATTAATGCATTGTCTGATTTAATCGCCTCTAATAAAAATATAAAGAATTTAAGGACACGTTAGAGGGCTTAATCATGGCTACAAGCTTATATAACAATTTAGCAATTCCGATGTATACCCAAACCTTAAATAATCACCATGAGAATCACTACGGCGCAATTTTCCGACACGTTAGGGAAGATTTTATTGATATCACTACGCGCGCGCGTATGCGTCAGAAAACTCATTACATGGGGTTGAATTTAAAAAAATGGTTTTGCATGTCCATAAAAAGAGAAAGCAGAATACTAATAACTTGGTTTTGTCAGTCCATAAAAAAGAGACCAAGAAAACAAATACCACTTTTTGGTGGTATTAAGATAGTAAATTATTTCTTGTTTGGTTTGGTGAGTTTCTCGCGACAAGTGGCAATAATTCGCACGAAAATAAAAAATCGCTTGCATGAATTTCAGAATTTGGGCTATATTAATCTTGCACTAGCAAAATCTAGTGTCAGGATTGGAACCCTGTTTATCCTACTGGCGACACATGACGCCCTAAGCGTCTTTTTTTGTGTCAATGCTTACGCACGCCTATTTATCAAATCTTTTTCTATGGTGGCGTTAGTGGGGCATCCGAAAGGATGGCTAGCATCCAGTAGAGCTAGTAGTTCCAACCCTGCTAACGTCACCGCCAACGAGATTGGAACCTCTAGCGGTGATTATCTTAATAATTATCTACTGGAGGCTGTCATTATGACTACTACCCCTACCCCTATTGTATCCACACAAAAACTATTTAAATTTTACGACCTTTCAACCGCTCAAGTTATCCAAACTACAGCAACAACCGAACGACAAGCACGTAAAAATTTAGGCAAGCAATCTCTTATCTTTATCGCCAGAATTCGAATAACGCCAATCATTGAACGAGTCAGAACTTGGGGAGGTTACAGTCATGAATAATGCTCATAACCACCGATTAATAAATAATATTGAAACTAAACTAGCACAAGCACAAAGCATGATTAAGGTAATTTTGGATAATCACAATTATAAAGATGAGGGACTGGAAGAACCTTTTATTGAACATTGCGATATAGGGAACTTACTTTGGGCAACTGGGGACTTAATCGAAGATGCTTACAAGGAACTGTTAAATATCGATTTCAAAGGAGATAAAAACAATGGCTAATATCTCATTAGATGCAGTTGATAGTATCAACTCTAAACTCGACCAAGCGAACGCTATTACAACCCTGTTAATGTCTGAATGTGATAAAGATACAAAATTAAGTGACGAGTTACGCTCATATGTGCTATGGGCTATATCAGACTTAATAACTGATTCTAAGAAGCTATTTAGTAGTGAAACTGAATCTAAGGGGCGAAAATGAAAGAATTTGACTTCAAATACAATAGTAACGGGACTATTACCGCGCTAAGACTCAAAAATAACAAATATGTGGAAATTATTTCTTTTGGCAAGGCTGACATTCCGCACTTGCTAGCAGATTTAACCAAACGATTACCGCCCGAAGTTAGAAGATATATGGAACAAATCAAGGAGTAATTATCATGAATAATCAGCAAAAAGTAACCGCAATTCACCATATCATCGTTGATTCAGTTATGGCAATAGTGGCAAGTTTGTTTTTAATTGAGCAGATTAACAAAAATGATAGTCAAGTATTTATTCATGAGGGTACTAAAATTGATATTAACAAAGATTTAATTGTACTAGGGTTAAAAATCAACCTGAAGCAATACCTGATTGAGAATTTCGGCGAAAGCGAGGGATTAAATCGCACTTATGGCGCGTTAAAAGACATGTACACAGAAAACGCAGATAAACCTATTTCATTAACTCCGTTCGGGCAAAAATTGCTTTCAACATTGTTTATTGGTTTAGTCGAAGATATCAAAGCTGAATCTAACGCGACAATTCACTAAGGTGGCGGTAATGAAAATAAACGAAATTACAGCCGAAGCGGTGGGTAAATGGCAATCAATCTTTAGTTCATTAGGCATTGAGGTGGGTAATGGAAAGCATTGTCCTTGCCCTGTCTGCGGTGGTAAAGATAGATTTAGGTTTGATAATAAAAATGGGCGCGGTACTTATATCTGCAATCAATGCGGTAGCGGTGACGGCTTAGAACTTATCAAAAACTATTATCATTGTGATTCTAAAAAAGCTAGTAGTAAGGTAGCTGAATGCTTAAATTTAAATAATCATAAAGCCACAAGCTCGGATTTGAAATCCGACCTACAGAGTAAGACCATATTTAAAAAGGTTGAATATTTACTATCTAAAGCAATATTAGGGCAGTCGGATTACCTCACTGAAAAAGGGTTAACGTTCGATTTAACCTTGCTAGATGATGGGCGTATCTTTGTACCTTTGATTAATATCAACAGTGAATATACAGGCGGTCAATTTATCGAGCCAAACGGAAATAAGCGCTTAATGAGAGGCTCAAATAAGAAAGGTGCTTTTATATGGGTTAGCCCAAATTTGGGCAAGCCTGACGAGGTAAAAAAAGAATTACTCACAGCTACCGAGATTATTATTTGCGAGGGATTAGCCACAGGTATATCGATAGCGGAATTCCGCCATCGGTCAATGGTGATATCTGCTATTGATGCAGGCAACCTTATTCATGTGGCTAACGCTATTCGTGAGGTTAATACTACCGTAAATATTATTATTGCGGGTGATAATGATATAGGTAATCATAAAAACACAGGTAAAGAAAAAGCGATAGAAGCGGCTAAAGCGGTAAATGGTTATTACACAATCCCTGACACTGATTATAAATGTGATTGGGATGATTATAGACAACAATTCGGACTTCAGAAAACTTCAGCTTTATTCGATAAAAACTTATCAAAAATTAACGTTCAAACCTTAACAAATACGAACAACCAAAACTTGAAAAAACTTGAAACCCAAAACATGAATTTATCGCAAATGGCATCAAATCAGCGCGCCGAACTGCTTAATCAATATTATGATAATAACCTTGCTATTAATCTTACTACCGATGAAATTTATTACTATCAAGCTAATGCATGGCAACCCATTAGCGATAAAGTTTTGATGCGAACATTAGCCGATTTATTTAATCAATCAGGTGAGCCATTTAACCCTATGCGCATAAGTTCTGCGGTTGAAACCCTCAGACTATCTTTACCTGCAATGGGAAGCTCTCAAAAGGATTTAATTTGTTTTAAAAATGGTGTTTATGAGCTGAAGACACAAACTTTCAGACCACACAATAAGCAAGATTGGTTATTGGTAAGTAATGATATTGATTATTACCCTGCCAAAGAAAATGAATCTTTCGAAACTCACGCACCGAACTTTGCTAAATGGCTAAAAAGAGCATCAGGCAATCAAGATAAGGCTAAAAATATCTTAGCTGCGCTATATATGATATTGGCTAATCGTCATGACTGGCAATTATTCTTAGAGGTTACAGGCGCAGGCGGTAGCGGTAAAAGTGTTTTTGCTGAAATTTCGACGATGTTATCAGGTAAAAACAATACTGTAATAGGCACTATGGACGCATTAGAAAAGGCAAGGGACAGAGCCTTAATCGTGGGTTACTCATTAGTCATATTACCAGACCAACCGCGATATATGGGCAGTGGTGCAGGATTAAAAGCGATTACTGGCGGTGATGAAGTCACAATAGACCCAAAACACAAGCAACCCTATTCTTGTAAAATCCCTGCGGTAGTCTTGGTTATCAATAACGAGGCAATGAGATTTAATGAGCGTAACGGCGGTATATCACGGCGTCGGGTTATCTTTCACTTTGGCGAGGTTATCCCTGAAAAAGAGCGAGATTTAAACTTGGTTAGCAAAATAGAGCAAGAGCTACCCTCAATTGTGAGGTTGCTATTAAATGAGTTTACCAGTCCAGCAGAAGCCAAAGAAAGACTACACCAGCAACAACAATCAGACGAAGCGACGGCGATTAAACGCGAATCTGACCACTTGGTAGATTTTTGTAGTTATCTTGATGTGCTGGATCATCCCGATGGTATGCTTATGGGTAATTTAGGCATAATACCATTTAACCCTAAAAAATATTTATATCATGCTTATATTGAGTATGTGCGAAATACAGGGCTTAATAATCCATTGTCCTTGAGTGGGTTCGGTTTATCATTAAATTACGCCATAAAAGAAAATAGAAAGGCGTACATTAAAAAACGAACTAATATAGGGGTAAAAACTAATTTAGAAATAAACCCAGATATGTGTAAAGATTGGCTACCTAAAGCCGAAGATCCTAACTAGTAGCTCAAATTGAACCACTAAAATAAGACCGCCCTAATTGGCGGTTTTTTATTGAGTGAATACCTAAAGTGTATACTTGTGAATAGTAAACATTCAAGTATACACCACTCAAACCCTTTTAGAATAAGGCTTCAAGCAGGTAGTGAACACCGTGCATACTTTTTTATAAAATTTTATTTTTATGGGGGGGAGGTATAAAAAATCTAAAACATAATTAACGGATACCGCTCACCTAGATAAATTTTTACACCGTCAAAATTCTAAAACCAATTTTTAACCTTTCAATTTGGCAAGATTAAAATACCTAATATTGGGGGGCACTTTTTGTTTTAGGTATACGTTTAGGTATACGATTCGATTTTTAAAAGTTAATCTTCCAGTATTTTCAGTGTGTTTATCTATATGATTCTGTTTCCCTTGGCCCACCAATTCAAGAATCAGTAACATTCTTTTAAACCCTTTAAAACACATCAAACCCAACAAACACAAGGCTTAAAGTCTATTTTATTATTCATTAAGCACCAGTAAGAAACATTTACAACCAGAATTTTTAGGTATATGTTGAGTCATACTGACAGTATTCCTTTAAAAAATATATCATTCTATAAATAATGGTTGTGCTTAAATTAAATATAAAACTAAATTAGCGATGCATAAACTGAAAATTAACACGTAGTGTATTTAACAAACAAAATTTTGCGGTCAATCTTATTAAAATTATGTTACTCGACACAAAAACTAATAATGTTAGTAAATTTATAATTGAGTTACTTTTTTGAAGTAACGGTGTAGTATATTTGTTGGTTGTTATTATTATATTGAACAAGCCAAAAATTATATTGTGGATAAAGTAAATGAGCTTTGTTTCTTGAAATCAATTTAATTGAAGATTATGGACTAATCAAACTTTAGTAATAAAGTTTTAGAGGTAACATACCATCACTATTTCTACAATATTAATAACTATCTAAAGGTTAAATAACATGGAATATAACTCTAAGCGATCGCCTAAACAATGCTATGATATGAATGATATTCGTACTGAGATCGATAAAATTGATCATACTGTTATTAAGCTATTTGCTACTCGTTTTGAGTATGTCAAAGCGGCCAGTAAATTTAAGAAAAATGCTAATGATGTACAAGCAAAAGCCCGTTTTGACAGTATGCTTGAACAACGAAAGATTTGGGCAAATGAGTTAGGGCTAAATGGTGATGTAATTAAAGAGTTATATGCTAATTTGGTTCGTTATTTTATTGATGAAGAATTAAAACAATTTAATAATAAAGAAAAATAAGGATAGTTTCTGTATGGCTTATGCAAGTAAACAACAGTTATTGGATGAAATAAACAAAACTGCCAAGCTGTTTATTAATGAATTTACTGATTTATTAGAATCTGAAAAAGATCTTTTAATTGACGGTGTTGATCGTACCCCAGCCCAAATGATTGCTTATCAGTTAGGCTGGTTAAAATTAGTTAAATCTTGGGATGATGACGAACTAGCAGGAAAAACGCCCGAGTTACCTGCACCTGAGTATAAATGGAATCGTTTAGGTAGTTTGTATCAAACATTCTATGATACGTATCAAGGTCTATCTCTATCAGAATTAATCCAATCATTTAAACAACAAATTACGATTTGGAACAATTGGATTGAGTCTTTAAGTGATGATACCTTATTTATTAAAGATGTTCGAAATTGGACTAAACCTTATCCTGAATCTTGGACAGTCGCTCGTTTTATTCACATCAATTCTGTTGCGCCATTTAAATCGTTTAGATCGAAAATCAGAAAGTGGAAAAAACTCAACAATCCAGTTTAAAAGTAACTTAATATTAAATATAACTATATAACCTAATAGGATGAATATGGCTTTTTCAGAAACCGAACGCCAGCAATTATTAGAACTAAAATTTGTTGGCACTAAAATTATTGAAAGACTTGAAGAAATGCAACTTGATTCTTTTGATAAATTACGCAATGCTTCTTTGGATGAAATTCTTAACAAGGGTGCATTATTAACAGGCTCAACTTGTTGGAAAAACAGTCATCAAGCAAAAACCGCAATACTCAATATTTTGCATTTAGTCCAACAAAATTAATTCAATTTTTTAACATATTGATATGGTATAAGTTAAAACTAAAATATAACAAATCAGGTGTAATTAATAATTTTAATAATAAAATGGTATAGACTCCTGAATATTTTTTACAAAATAAATTATAACTTACTAATATAATTAATTTTTTAAATAAAACTCGACCCTATTATTTATTCAAACTAAAATCCTATTCACTATCCTATCGATAGGTTAAAAACTATTTTTTATCGTTGTGCAATCAGTTATTTTGTCGAAACATTTCAGATGATGGATATATTTAAGTATAAAACTAAGAAAAAAATTGTTAGAGTTTTTAATTGATTATTTTAATTATTTAATAAGTAGTTATAATTAAATTGTTTCTTATCCCTATATATAGTGATAAATCGATACTATACCAATACAAGCTTATAAACGTTTAGTGTTTCCTATATACATAAAGTTAAATTTGTCTGTTAAGGAGCAAATCAATTTTAGTAACCTTTACTGGTAAATAAATTTATTATTTAAAGGCGATACAGTAATACATATGATTTTTAATACTATTCTTTAATAAATTCATTAAATCTAAAAGTTGACCTATTTATTTTATGGATAGAATATCTATTTTTTTAATCCTCACGCTAATTAGTAATTAAACATATCCCTCATTTTGATAAATTTAATGTGATCAAAAACACAATTTTACTATTATCGGTGAGTTTATACACAAAAAAGGTAATGCGGATAACTTGTTGAGAATGTTAAGATAACTTATAGCAAAAGGTTTTATGACTTTAGCTTTTATATTATGATGTATTTTCAAATTAAAAATTATAGTTTTATATCATGTTATTAACAAAAGAATATTTGTTAAATAACTAAATTGTTGTAAAGTAAGCAGTCTTTTTTAATAGTCAATGGATTAAGGATTTTTATGAAAACATGGCAGAGAGTTTTAGCTTGGTTTTTGGGTGGTTGTTTGATTGTTGGCGCATTTTGGTTTTTTACACAAACTTCATTAAGTGATGGCGATAATCAGATAGACAAAGATAAGAAAGCGCTCATTTCTGAGTTCAATTCAAATAAAGATAATATTTTTTCACAAATTAATCAGTTAATCACAGAAAAAAAATATGATGAAGCAATTTCTTTAGTCAATAAATACCAGGTTACAGAAGACGAAGCATTGTTAAAATTGAAAGATCAGGTTCAAGCCGAGTTGACAAAGACTAACACTCAGAAACAAATTACAGATTTGTCAAATGAGCTTAGTGCAACCCCTGAATCTGAATTACAGAAACGATTTGATTTATATAGTAAACTATTAGAACTTGTTCCTGATAATTCAGAATATAAAACTAAACACGATGAGTTACAGACAATATTAGAAAGACAGCAAATAATTAGCGCTCAATTCTCGGGTGAAGATGGTGCTCACCGTAAACTTGAAAAATTAATAAAATTTAAAATAAAAGATGTAAGTACTTATAAACATCTTGAAACTAAATATGTCGAAAATGACGATAATACGTTAACAATTACCACCACATTTTACGGTAAAAAGAGTAATAGTGGTAAGATTACTAAAAATACTGTCACAGCAATTGTTGATTCAAATGGTAATCCAATTCGTATTGTAAGTTGGAAATAAAAGGAGCAATAGCTCCTTTTTTAAGTTGATTTGATACCGAGCACCACATTATAACAATGCGATCTTTCTTCACTTTCTTGCTTTTTAATTATTTTTTTGCTGCATTTCATCTTTGGTTTAAATCAGTTAATTTTACTGATTATTTAATAGTTAGAGTTTCGATCAATTAGCATAAAAACCTAATAATTTTGAGTAAAAGGATGAAGATTTTCCTTTTTCTAGTAGAACGATGATTGCTTGTGGTCTATGCAGTTGTTGCCTAATTTTTTCTAAACTTATTGGATCAAGTTGTGGAATGGTATTTTTTATTCTTTGCCATTTTGATAGGCTGATTGAAACTCGGCTTTGTTCCCATGCATATTCATTATTAACACTGTAAGGGATTATTTCTTCTTCTTCATTATAAGCTAAATACAGATCGATATTATCTTTAGATAATCGGGTAGATAATTCAACATTCTTATCCCAATAGCTATAGATGTCTCGTCTATAACCATTGTTAATGTTTAGTACACTTTGTTTGGCAATAGAGGATTGACTAAGCGACTTTCCTTTTTCCTTATAGTAAACTTCTGATAATCCTGAAGGAAGCTCAATATGTTCGGTATAAACAGAATCAATCAATAAACGTGCCTCTTGGGGCATTTTGATATATGTTTGCTTGAGTAGGATTTTTTGAGTAAACCATAAATACGCGTGATTAGGGTATACATAACTGGTATTGCGAAAAGCAGGATTATCCAGCCAATCTTTTTGTGGTTCATCATGCCAAGGTGGCGCAAACACAGTAAGAACTGGTGGGGCTCGCTCATCTTTTGGTTGATTCTCTTTATTATACGGTTTGATATTACCATTTTTATCTCGCACATGCCGTTGTAAACGTCCAGCACGTTGTATCAATAGATCGATAGGGGCTATGTCACTTATCATTTCGTCAAAATCAAGATCTAAAGATTGTTCTATGACTTGAGTTGCAATGATCACCTTTGCTTGGCGAATTTCACTATTTGAGGATTTTCCTGCCCATGTTAAGGCTTTTTCTTCAATTTGTAACCGATCACAAAAAGCAAATCGACTATGAAAAAGTAAAATATGATCAGTGTCTATATTTAAGGTAAGTTGTAGTTGCTGATATAAGTCAATGGCATCAATTACACTATTTTTAATCCAACAAATAATTTTACCTTGTTTTATTGATTGTTCAATTTTACTTATACCAGTTTCAATATCGGCAATCCATGCTATTTCAACCTGACGTTTTACTTCTTCTCGGGTATCTATTGGTTGTTCAGTCAGACCATGATAATTAAGTCTCGTTATAAGCGGAAACGGTAATGACTGATTTAAAGATAATGTTTGCTGCTTATTTATTAAGCCATTATTAAATGCATTAAGTAACTTTTCACGTAAAAAAATAGGTAATGTGGCAGTTAGAATAATGGCGCTTCCGCCTTGTGTGGCGTGATAATGAAGTAATGCTTCTAGTAGTTTTACCATGTAGCTGTCATAAGCATGAACTTCATCTAATATAAGTAATTTATGTTGTAAACCTAATAAACGCAATGATTGATGTTTAAATGGCATAACAGCCATTAAAACCTGATCTAGTGTACCTACGCCAACTTCAGCTAATAAGGCTTTTTTACGAGTATCAACAAACCATTCGTTACATTCAGCACTGACAGATTGTTCACCTTTAGAATATTTTTGTTGGCTGATGTGATCTTTCTTTAAAATGGATTGTGTAAAATTTGAATTCATATAGCTAGCGCCGTGTGCCAACACTAATGATGGATGACTGCCTGCTTGATATAATTTTTCGTAGACATTTGCTGTGCGTTGATAAATGGCATTAGCCGTTGCCATAGTTGGTAGACCAATATAAATCCCTTGTGCTTTTTGGGCTGACATTAATCTGTTTGCTAAAATCATTGATGCTTCGGTTTTTCCTGCGCCTGTCACATCTTCCATAATAAACAATTCAGGGTTCTTATCAGATAATTGACAGGATAATGCATACTCTTGTAGTGGTGTTGGTTTTTCAATAAAAGGGAATAGACTTTTGACATTCTTAAACTGAGCAACAGAAGATAATTTGGGTAGAGTTGCTATGGCATTTTCAGCTTGAATGATTGCATGATTTTGCCAATATTCCGATAATGGCATAACTTGCCAATTAAATGAGAATAACTGCTCATTTGATCCTAACCAATCGCTGATAACGGTTAATCCAGCAATCAACCAACTTATTTGGTTCAGTTTTTCTTGATGTGTTTTATCGAAAAAAAATTGCGGATAATGTTGTAATTTATTATCTTTAATAAAAAATTGATTAATTGCTTGAATATAATCGGATGCATTTTTTTTGTCTTGTTGATTAAATGATGAATTACCTTTTATATCTTTTAGTAGTTCAGGAGGCTTTCCATGATGCCCAGTCATAATTAATAACCAAATATCATATAAATTCATAATTCTTTGATTATATTGGGCTAGTTGAATTTCTGGATTGAGCGATAATGATTCATGCCATAACCACCAACCCAGTGAATCATGTCTTGATAAATATTCTTTTGAGGGATCAGGTGCAACAAGTTGAGGGTTATTGTGCCTAAATAGTTTTTGAAATCCATTAGCAAATTTACCAATATCATGCCAAGCTAAAAAATAGGCAAACCAAAGTGCAGCTTGTTCTTTGTCTTTTGATAAAAAGCCTATTTTTTGAAATAATTCAAAAGAATTGAAATAATTGTGTTTGACTATCTGATAACCACATGCCGCTACATCCAAATTGTGATAAGCAAGCAAATGATAGGAAGAATTATTGGCATTTTGTCTACATTTCCCCCAATATTGATAAAAAGATTCCGCCATTATATTCATTGTCCTTTTTCAATTATCCATAGATGGATTCATTCATTCTTCTTTATTGGATAACAAAGCTAAATATATAAAAAACAAATAATTTCATATAATTAATTTTATTATATTCCCTATCGTTGTGCTAAATAGATATTGTGCTAATAAATCGATTTTTTGTCGTTAATTGTTTTGTTAAGGTTGTTTACTAATCTATTTAGATTCTAATGAATAGAAAGCTTAAATTTATTTTGATATTAATATAACTGGTTTAATATAAAAATACAGATAATAACTTAGCATTTTATGCTGAAACGTTATGCTAACCTCAAACTTTTTTACAAAAAACTTAGTTTTTGAAAAGGATAAATGAATTTAGTTTTATGTTTATCTACTCATAAAGACAGCTATTAATGAATGTTATATCTGTATTAATGTTAACGATTGTATTTATTCTTGAATTTATGAATTAGGTTTTGCTCATTTAGTTGAAGTTTGGCAAAATAGATGAACTATTATAGGTGGGATAATTGTATGGAATCATGATGAAAATAATTTCTATGCTACTCACCAAAATTGATATGAGTAATTAAACAGGAATGACATTAGGATGATTAACCAAATCAAACAAAAAATAAACGCAATACTTATAACAAGCTGTATAAGTGGGTTAGTTATTTGTTCTATGACGGTTAATGCTCAAGAAACTCAGCCAGAACAATCACCAACGGCAATAGAGATTAAAACTGATACAGATTTATCAAATCAACCATTAATAAATGATGAAGCTAATTTTGTTGGCCCTGTTCAAATTACTGAAAAAATCTATCATAAAACTATTTTTTCTTTATTAGGTGAGCCTAAATATCCTGAAAATTTTGATCATCTTGATTATGTAAATCCAAAAGCACCAAAAGGTGGAACAATTAAACTCGCCGAAATAGGCACTTTTGATAATTTTAATCGTTATGCAAGTCGAGGTGCGCCAGAAAAAAACTCAGGGTCATTATACGATACCCTTTTTACTAATTTAGCGGATGATATTACCAGTTTTTATCCACTAATTGCGACATCCGTTACTTATTCTGACAATTATCGTTGGGCGGAAGTTGCCATTAATCCCGATGCTCGTTTTCAAGATGGCAAACCGATTACGGCACATGATGTTGAATTTACCTTTCAAAAATTTATGACTGAAGGCGTACCACAATATCGTGTATATAATCAGGGTATTACGGTTAAAGCGCTGGATGATTACCATGTGCGCATCGACTTACCAGAAACGGATAGGGAAAAGTTATTATCTTTTATTGGTAATATGCCTGTTATACCTAAACATTTTTGGCAAAATCATAATTTTGCAGAGCCAATTGCTACACCTCCTGTGGGCAGCGGACCTTATTATATCAGTAATTATAAAATGGGACATTATGTGGTTTATCGACGCAATCCTAACTATTGGGCAAGCGATTTACCCGTTAATAAAGGGATGAATAATTTCGATGAAAAACGCATTGAATACTATATGGATAGTAGTATTTCGCTAGAAGCTTTTAAAGCGGGTGAATATGATCTTCGTGGTGAGGGACAGCCTAAAAACTGGTTTACCCAATATCAAGGCCAATATTTTGATTCAAATAATATTATCAAACAGGAAAAACCGATTCAAACGGCTGTAGATACCAAATGGTTAGCGTTTAATTTTCAAAAAGATTTGTTTAATGATGTTAAAGTTCGTGAGGCAATTACTTTAGCGTTTGATTTTCAATGGTTAAATCATGCATTTTATTATGATAGTTACAAAAGACCTTACAGTTTTTTTGAAAACACTATTTATGCGGCGATAGGTACGCCAAGTGAACAAGAGTTAAAATGGCTTAATCAATATAAAGATATTATTCCTGAACGGGCGTTTGATAATGCTTTTTACATTCCTAAAAGTGATGGCCTTGGATTTAATCGTGATAATTTATTAAAAGCGACTAACTTACTTCAACAAGCTGGATGGATTATTAAAGAAGGTAAACTCGTTAATGCTAAAACCAATCAACCTTTTGAATTTGAACTTGTTACATATCTTGGGGATGATATTAAATATGCGATACCTTTTCAGCAAAACTTAGCTCGTTTAGGTATCACCATGAAAATCGTGTCACTTGATTATGCTCAGTTTACACGTCGTTTGCGTGAGCGTGATTATGATATGATGCCACGTACTTATGGCGCTGAAAATTATCCTTCATCAGACTTAATGATCCTTTGGGGAAGTGAATATCTTAATTCATCATGGAATGCATCAGGATTACATAATCCAGCAATTGATGGAATTATCGCTGAAATTACTAAAAATTTAGATAATCAAGCTCAGCTCATTCCTCTTGGGCGCGCTCTTGATCGCATCTTAACTCAAGAATATCCTATGATTCCAATGTGGTATAACAGCAATACTTACTATGCATATTGGAACAAATTTGGGCAGCCAGCTGTTCAACCCGCTTATGCTATTGGCGTAGATAGTTGGTGGTATGATGCAGATAAAGCAGCTAGCCTGACTAAAAATCGGAAACATTAATATGCTTAATTATCTTATTCGACGATTATTACTCATTATTCCTACGCTGTTTGTTATTTTAACGATTAACTTCTTTATTGTACAAGTAGCGCCAGGTGGCCCAGTTGATCAAGCATTAGCACTGATTGAAAATGGTCCAGAAGCAGGACAAGCTATTTTGCCGGGAGGTGATAATAGCGCTCTA
This sequence comes from Gilliamella sp. wkB7, assembly GCF_001693435.1. Classification (NCBI taxonomy): domain Bacteria; kingdom Pseudomonadati; phylum Pseudomonadota; class Gammaproteobacteria; order Orbales; family Orbaceae; genus Gilliamella; species Gilliamella sp. wkB7. The sequence continues at coordinate 1,203,481 of NZ_CM004509.1, read as the reverse complement.
AAATTGCAGCAATCTAAAAATGAGTCAACTTATCGAGGATCGCGCGGGCTTGATCCACAGATTGTGGCTATGATCGAAAAACAGTACGGTTTTGATAAACCAATAATAGAACGTTATTTTGAAACATTAAAAAAATATGTCATGTTCGATTTTGGCAATAGTTTTTTTAAAAGTGAATCTGTAATAGGTTTAATTATTAAAAGTTTACCTGTTTCGATTTCACTCGGCCTTTGGAGTACCCTCATTGTCTATCTTATTTCGATTCCTTTAGGGATCCGCAAAGCGGTTAAAGATGGATCAGCTTTTGATTTTTGGTCAAGTACGTTAATCATTATTGGCTATGCGATACCCGCTTTTTTATTGGCGGTGTTACTCATTGTGCTGTTTGCGGGTGGAAGTTATTGGGATATTTTCCCATTACGAGGATTAGTCTCCAACCATTTTGAGCAGCTCGATTTTTGGGGTAAGGTAAAAGATTATGCTTGGCATATCTGTTTACCGACTATTGCAATGGTGATCAGTGGTTTTGCATCGTTAACCATGCTAACCAAAAATTCATTTTTAGATGAAATCCGTAAACAATATGTTATAACCGCTAGAGCCAAAGGTCTAAGTGAACGACAAATTCTTTATAAACATGTGTTTCGTAATGCGACTCTACTTATTGTATCGGGCTTTCCAGCTGCATTTGTCGGTATCTTATTTACCGGTTCGTTACTGATAGAAATTATTTTTTCACTCAATGGGCTTGGGCTATTGGGGTATGAGGCGATCATTCAACGAGACTATCCAGTTATTTTTGGTTCGTTGTATATTTTTACGTTAATCGGACTAATTGCTAAACTATTATCCGATTTATCTTATATGATAATTGACCCACGCATAGACTTTGAGGCTCGCAATTGATGACTAGTAATTACTCTATTAATCAGCAACGTTGGCAACGATTTAAACACAATCGGCGTGGATACTATTCGCTTTGGTTGTTTATGATTTTTTTTGTAATTAGCCTATTTTCTGATTTTATTGCTAACGATAAACCGATTTTTATTAAATATCAGGATAATTACTATTTACCTATTTTTCATTTTTATCCTGAAAGTGAATTCGGTGGACAATTTGATACTCAAACTAATTTTTTAGATCCGGCTGTGCAGCATAAAATAGAAGCAGATGGTTGGATTTTATGGCCTCTATTTCGTTATAGCTATAATACGTTAATTTATGATACGCCAAGCACTTTTCCTACTTCGCCATCACTTTCTCATTGGTTAGGTACGACCGATGCTGGTTTTGATGTATTGGCAAATATATTATATGGCTTTCGTATCTCTATGTTTTTTGCCATTTTATTAACACTCTTTACCACGATTATCTCAGTTATTATCGGTGCTGTTCAAGGTTATTATGGCGGCAAAGTTGATTTGATTGGACAACGTTTTATCGAAATTTGGTGTGGATTACCTGAGCTATTTGTGATTATTTTACTGGCGAGTATTTTACCCCTTGATTTTTGGTGGTTACTCGGAATAACAGTACTATTTGGTTGGATGGCTTTATCAGGTATTGTGCGTACTGAATTTTTGCGAACCCGTAATTTTGATTATATCCGTGCTGCCAAAGCAATGGGTGTCGGCGACAGCAAAATTATGTTTCGTCATATTTTACCGAATGCAATGGTTGCAACATTAACATTTTTGCCTTTTATTTTATGTGGTTCAATTACGACATTAACTTCTCTGGATTTTCTAGGTTTTGGTTTACCGATTGATTCGCCATCTCTTGGTCGTTTGTTGCTACAAGGTAAAAATAATTTGCAAGCACCTTGGCTTGGTATTAGTTCATTTTTAATTATTGCAACTTTGTTATCATTGCTCATTTTTATTGGTGAAGCAATCAGAGATGCTTTCGATCCAAACAAGGGAGTGTATCGATGAGTTCTACTTTATTATCTGTTGAGGATTTAAGTATTGCTTTCAAACGTGATACACAATCACAATCGCGTGTTGTAAGCAATGTTAGTTTTAATATTGATGAACAAGAAACACTTGCTTTGGTTGGTGAGTCAGGTTCAGGCAAAAGTGTAACTGCGTTATCCATTTTACGTTTATTACGTAAAGAGCAGGTGAGTTACCCAACGGGTGATATTTTATTTGAAGGGCAATCCTTGCTGCATGCACCCGATAAAGAGCTTCGTAAAATTCGTGGTAATCAAATCAGTATGATTTTCCAAGAACCGATGGTATCGCTCAATCCATTACATACCGTTGAAAAACAGCTTTATGAAGTACTTTCGTTGCATCGTGGTATGCGGTCTAATGCTGCCCGTAGCGAAATTTTGCAATATCTCGATCGTGTTGGAATTAAAGAACCAAAAAATAAATTATCTGCTTTTCCTCATCAGCTATCGGGTGGAGAGCGACAGCGAGTTATGATTGCTATGGCAATTCTTACTCATCCTAAATTATTAATTGCTGATGAACCTACTACCGCATTAGATGTATCCGTACAGGCTCAGATTATTCAATTACTTAAAGAGCTTAAAAATGAATTGAATATGAGTATGTTATTTATTTCGCATAACCTTGGTATTGTCAAAAAGTTAGCTGATAAAGTAGCCGTTATGCAACAAGGTAAAATTGTTGAATATAACAGTAAACAACGTATCTTTTTGCGTCCTGAACATGAATATACTCAAACCTTGCTAAATTCCGAACCAAGTGGTGATCCGGTTGTTTTGCCTCAAACGCCAGGAATATTGCTTAGCGTTAACCATCTTAATGTTGATGTAATAACTAAAAAAAGGCTGTTTAGTCACGAACAAAAAAGAATTGTTGATAATATTGGTTTGACGATACACCAAGGTGAAACAGTGGGTATTGTCGGTGAGTCAGGTTCAGGAAAAAGTACGACAGCTTTGGCTATTTTACGATTGATTAAATCTGAAGGTGAAATCTTATTTGATAGCCACCCAATACAGAATTTAAAGGGTAAAAAACTGTTACCATTTAGGAGCCGTATCCAAGTTGTGTTCCAAGATCCGTTTTCGTCACTCAATCCTCGTTTTAATGTTGAGCAAATTATCAGCGAAGGTTTAGTTGCTCATAAAAAACTGAGTAAAAATGAACGTGAAAAAGCGGTAATTGAAATCATGCAAGAAGTCGGTCTCAATCCTGATTTACGTTTTCGCTATCCAACCGAATTTTCTGGGGGGCAACGACAACGTATTGCTATCGCTCGAGCATTAATTTTAAAACCAGAATTATTAATTTTAGATGAACCAACTTCATCTTTAGATCATACTATTCAAAAGCAAATCATTGAGTTACTCAAATTGTTACAGGAAAAACATCGGCTCAGTTATCTCTTTATTAGTCATGATTTAGCACTAATATATTCAATATGTCATCAAGTCATAGTTATGAAAGATGCACAAATTGTTGAGCAAGGTTCACGAGAAAAGATCTTTTATTCTTGCGAACATGAATATACCAAAGCGTTACTGTCATTTTTAGATAAACCTCATCGCAGAGGAAGCCGAACCCTAATTTATGCCGATAAAGCTGAAAAAATAGAAAAGGGTGATCATAAAAATGATAATTCACAAAATCAAAAACAAGAAAAAAAGGTCGATTGGGAAAATGCGTTATTAATGCGCAAAAAATAGTTGTACGTAAAGCTATGGTTTAAGTTAGTTCACTGTTACCAATGGATGAATATTTATCTCTATTTATAGGTTAGTCATGAAAAAACAAACATTACCTTGTTCTATAACACTCTGCACGTTATTACTTTCACCTACTGTAATGGCTTTAAGTTGTAGTGAAAATTCTACTCAAAATAGGGTTCAAGCAAATAATTATATTTTTCAAATTTTGGATTTTATTGATTTACCTGCTCAAGGTATTAAACAAGAAGTTAGAACATCAACAACAATAATTAATAATCGTCAAGAGTCAATGGCTAAACATATCCTCAATTATGATCAAAATGGATTAATTACTCAAAGCCAATACATTTTGTTCTCAGATGATCATAAACGTGTTTATTCCGAAAATTTGCAAAAAACAAACGTCGGTTGGGAAAACTTTATTGAAGATCTGGAGTATAAAACAAGCAGTATCATCCAATTTAAAACTGATGAACAAGGTAAAATCGTTGAATCACAACAAGTAAAAAAAGCGTTAGACTTTATCTTTACTGAAACGGACAGTTATCAATATGATAGTAACAATTGTCTGATCAGCAAACAGGTACAGTGGAAAGTTAAAGGGGTTGATGATGAGGGTAAATTTACCGGTGTTGATCAAAATGGTGCGTCAGCTTATACCTTTAATTATCAACAACAGCAATTAGCTAAAGTTTTATATCAGTTTAGTAATAATACCCAAAATGAAAGTAACTTTTCATATCAATACGATAATCATTTTCGCTTAACTACAATGCAATCAGCTTATTTATCGGCAAGCAAAGATGCAGTGAATTATACCATTCAATTCTTAACCTTTGATGACAAAAATGATTGGCTCACCGCGACTAAAATAAGACAAGATCGAACAAACAAACAAACTAATATTGTTAGAGAAATGACGTATTACTGATGTTTAACATTAATCAGCGTTACCCAACTGGATAACGCTTTTTATCGTTTAATTATATCAAACTCTATTTTCGTTAACTTCGGACAAACAAAATATAAACTGCATGCATAGTCCATGCAAGGGCTAGTGCAACGGTTAGTATTTTTTCCCGTTTTGGATAGATTTTATGATGATGTAAAATCGTGATAATCTTTTGTAATGCGCACCAAATCGGCAATGAAATCATTAAAAATAAAAATAATTTACCAGTTTCTGTATTTGCCACTTTAAGTATATAAGAACGCGTTGTTGCATTACCAAAAGGAATAATGAATGCAATTATTATCATGATGGCTGGCAAAAATATCGCAGCCCATGTGCCACCTAAAACAAATAATCCTTTTGCAAGATTTCCCTTTGAATGTGTAGTTTGAATTTCTTGATTTTTCATCGGATAAATACCATTTATTTTAAAACAAATAACACTAAGCAAATTGAAATAGCGATTGTCACTAACCATAAACCGGCAGTGAATAAATAATCTTGTGCTCTCTTATTTGACTTTGTTGAAAAAATAACTTTAGGGACTAAATTAAACCAACTTATTGAATGATAAATAGCAACTAATAATGCTAGGCAATTGAGTACAACAACAAAAGGACTGCGTAAAAAAAAGATAAAGCGGTAAAACTCATCTTGTCCCATACTGTTGATATACATGCATATTATGCCATACATCAACATTAAACTGCCCCAAATCATCGCAAAGGGGATTAATTTCTGCATAATAGCAATCACTAAAGGACGCTTTGTTTCAGGTTGAAATACATCAAAATGATTAATGTTTATTTGTTTGTCGTTAATGGGATAGTTATTGTGTTTTTTGGGATTCATAAATCTCTCAATATTGCATTTAAACTCATATAATGAATAATACTTATGATGGTTAACTTTAACTGCTCAATTATAAAGGCAAATCTGCTTTATGTCGCTAATTTATGGCTAGCTATGATATAAGCTTTAACTCAGTCAATGCTTGGCATTATGTGCGTCATCAATATCAATGATTTGATAGCACTAATATAAAAAAATATTGATATTTTATAAAAAATTAAATATAGATCTCATTTTATCAAATATTTACTAGAAAAAATCATAAAATTCTGTTTAGATATGTTGTATATGATTAAAAATTCCACAATAGTGGAGTAATTAATTATAGATACTATTTGCTATTTTTTATCATTTTATTTTTAAAATTGGGCCATTATTCAAAATGATAATGCGTCATTCAACAAAATAATAAAAACTTTATCTAATAAATTCTGGAATTATACAATTAATTGAAAAAGAATAATTTTGTTCTTATCTTTCCGTTTTAGGTTAGCAAATATGTATAAAAATGTATAAATAATTTAAGTTAAAACAGATAATCGGTTTGATGTAATTGGCTGATTATTGATGGAATTAGGGAGTATAAATTGTCTTCTTTATCACTGTTAGATCATGAATGGATTCCTGTTGTCTATTTTGATGGTCATATTAGTAAAATTAAACCCAGTCAATTAGTTGATGAAACCATTTCCGACTTAGCCTATTTTAGACCTGACTTTCAAGGTGCTGCATACCAATTTCTTATTGGTTTACTGCAAACCACTTTTTCTCCTAAAGATAATGATGAATGGTTAGACTATTGGCATGAGGGTATACCCCAATCACAGCTTGATAATGCATTTGAACAAGCTAAACCTGCAATGCAATTTGGCGCAGCTAAACCTGCTTTTATGCAAGACTTTACACCATTAAATGGTAATAAAGTGCTAATATCGAGCTTATTGGTTGAGGCACCTGGTGAAAATGCATTAAAGAAAAATACGGATCATTTTATTAAGCGGGATTTTGTTAAAGCTATCTGTCCACATTGTGCAGTTATGGCATTATTTACTTTACAAACTAATGCCCCGTCAGGTGGACAAGGGCATCGAGTCAGTTTACGAGGTGGGGGACCGATTACCACTTTAATAATGCCTAAATTGAATTCATCTACCCCATTATGGAAAAAATTATGGTTAAATATAGTGCCGCTTAATGATGATGAAAAACCGCAACGCTATGATGAAACCGTCTTTCCATGGTTAAACAAAACCATAACCAGTGAACCGCCAAAAAATTTAAGTGTATTTCCTGAACAAGCTAATTTTTGTCAAGCATTTTGGGGCATGCCTCGCAGAATTGAGTTGGATTTTGAAAATATAACGCAAGGTAATTGTGATCTTTGTGGTGAAGCGTCGTCCGAGCTTATTAGCCATTATCAAACTAAAAATTATGGTGTTCAATATCAAAACTGGCAGCATCCTTTATCTCCTTATCGAACGGACAATAAAACGGGTGCACCGATTGCCATCAAAGGTCAACCCGGTGGGTTAATTTATCGAGATTGGTTAGGTATGGTTACTACTAATGGTGAGAATCAGCCAGCTCAAGTTGTCATCGTTCATAATTATCGTAGATTGAGATCATCCGAAAAATATCACCTTTGGTGTTTTGGTTATGATTTTGACAATATGAAGGCTCGCTGCTGGTATGAACATAACTTTCCTGTTTATCCAATATTTGCTGACTCAGATAGCGATATTAAAGAGTTAATAGCACGAGCGCTCGAGTTTAGTCAAGATACTCTATCATTACTGCGTAAAGCATTGACTAGTATCAATAAACAATCATTTTCCGTTGATATTGCTTATTGGAAAGAAACTGAAATATCTTTTTATCAATTTGTGAAACAACTTATTAAAGAAAAAGATAATCCAAATGGTCGTTCTCATTTGTTGTTGGATTGGGCTGATTCGTTATTGAAATATATCATCCAAGTTTTCGATAAAGCTGCTTTTTCAGACCCATATCAACAAATGATCAGTTCCGAAAAAATCAGTACAAGAAAAAAATTACTTAACAATTTTAATAAACTTAAAAATATCAAAAAAAATTAAAAATAACAAACCGTCTTGATAGCATGTAAGGAGAATAACATGTCAGACACTATCCAAAAAAAACTGATAATCCTAAATGATAATCATAAAAAGATTATTGATGAATGGTTTTCTATGTTGCAGCAATGGCAAGGTAAATTCAATGGTATTAGTTACAATGGGCGCAAATTGCGTGCTGAATTACGCCGAGATTCATTATCTGAGTTTATAGTTTTACAAGATGGCTACAGGATTTTAGCTAATAAACTTATTAATAACGACAGTAAATTAGCTCAAACGTATGTACATTATCTTGCATTACAGATATTTGTTAATGTGGCTGCTTTTGCAGAAAAGAATAATGATAAGTCGCCATTTGCAGCACAATTGAGTGAAAAAATAAAAGGCGGCGAACGCAATTATTTATCTGAATTGCGATTTGAACGTCTTCTTACCAGTGAAACCCCAAAAGAATTTTGTCAGCGTTTAATTCGTGCCGTCAAGTTGCGAGGTGAAAAAGGGGTTAATCTAATTTCCATTGCTGATGGCATCTTTTTATGGATGCAAGAGTGGGATGCACGTGAACATAATTGGCCAGCCGATACTAATCCGTTTAAACGCCTTTCTGTTCGTTGGGCAATGGATTACTTTTCAACTAAAAATAATACTAAGGAATAATCATCATGACTACATTTATTCAATTACATCTATTAACCGCTTATGCCCCCTCAAACTTAAACCGTGATGATTTAGGTCGACCAAAAACAGCTAAAATGGGTAATACTGACCGTTTACGTATTTCGTCACAAAGCTTGAAAAGAGCTTGGCGAACCTCTGACTGTTTTTATCAATCATTGAGCGATCATATTGGTGTTCGTTCACGTCGCTTTGCTCGAGATTGGGTATATAAACCAATGATTGATAATGGTATATCTGAAAAAGTAGCTAAAGAGAGTACAATTAAAATTGCGGGTCATTTTGGTAAAGTAAAAGCTGAAAAATCACCAAAAGATCCATTGAGTAATTTAGAAATCGAACAATTAGTACATATTAGTAATAATGAACAACAAGCAATTAAACAATTAGTTGATTTATTAATTACTGAAAAACGCGAGCCTACCGACATTGAAGTTAAATTATTGCGTAAAGAAAATAGTAGTATTGATATTGCATTATTCGGACGAATGTTAGCAGATAGTCCGGCATTTAATATCGAAGCTGCGTGTCAAGTTTCTCATGCATTAGGCGTAAGTACCGTGACTATTGAGGATGATTTTTTTACTGCCGTTGATGATTTAAATAATTATGATGTTGATGCAGGCTCAGCACATTTGGGCGAACGCGGATTTGCCTCTGCATTGTTTTATACTTATGTCTGTATCAGTCGTGATTTATTACTAGAAAATTTAAATGGTGATGAAGTATTGGTTGAAAAAACCTTAAAAGCTTTAACTGAATCAGCCACCAAAGTAGCACCAACAGGTATGCAAAATAGTTTTGCTTCACGGGCATATACTTCCTACTTATTGATAGAAAAAGGTAGTCAACAACCTCGATCTTTAGCGGTAGCTTATTTTAAGCCAATTCATAGTCAAGATCTGGTTAATGATGCCATTACCCGTTTAGAAGATCAACGTGATAAATTTGATAAAGTTTATGGCCAATGCGCCGATAGTCGCTATGTTCTCAATAGTGAAACCGGAGAAGGAACCCTTAGCGCGGCCTTAGATTTTGTTGCACAAAAATAGGAGAGCGGACAAGATGACAGACCATCTTATTTTTCAAGTTTATGCCCCTTTTACCTCTTGGGGCGAACCTGCTGTTGGCGAAGTTCGCCACAGTAATATTATTCCCTCTCGTTCTGCTTTATTGGGATTAGTCTCGGCGGCGCTCGGAATTCGTCGTGATGATAATCAAATTGATCATTTTAATCAGCATTACCATTTTGCGATTCGTCCTTTTATTGCTAATAATAGCTGGTTTAGAGATTTTCATACTGTTCAAGCTCCGAGAGCTAACAAAAAGCAAGTCTGGTATACGCGTTTTGATGAAATCCGACAAACCTCCCATGAGCTGGAAACTTTATTATCACAGCGTGAATATTATAATGATGTTTACTATCAAATTGTAATGTCTGAAACTGAAAATGCACCCTATAGTTTAGCGCAAATACAACTAGCATTACTTAATCCCATTTTTCCATTATACGCCGGAAGGAAAAACTCACCTTTATCGTTGCCGTTATCACCTATCTTGTATCAAGGAACATTGAGTGAGGCTTTTATTTTTGCAGATAAACATTATCAAGAGTGTCATCGTCAAAATCCAGTTATCATTAAATTATTAAAAAGCACTGCTGATGAATATTATTGGGAACAGGCCAATCAAGAAGATCACTTTGATTTAATTAAGATTCAGCTTCGGCAAGATCAACCAATAAGTCGTGAGCGCTGGCAATTTAGTTGTCGTCAGCAGTTTTCCGGCAATTTGAAAGGGAGTGAATAGATGTATTTTTCTCGAGTTACTTTAAAACTAAACCAACTTCCTTATGTTATACAAAAGAAAATGCAAAATTCGGGACCTTATGCAATTCATCAATGGTTATGGCAACTCTTTCCTAATCAAGAAAAACGAACTTTTTTATTTCGTGAAGAGCGAATTAGTAAAGATTATCAATATTATCTATTATCGGAAGTAGCACCACTCTCAAATCATCAACTATTTTTAATAGAAACTAAACCGTATCTACCAAAATTAACAATTGGAATGAGATTGTTTTTTTCACTACGGGCGAATCCAGTGGTGTTTAAAAATGGTAAGCGTAGTGATGTAATGATGAATGCTAAATATCTGATTAAACAACAAGGTTTAAAGACTAATGAGATAAAAATTTGCCAAAATCAAGCTGCAATAAATTGGTTAATTAAACAGAGTGAAACCAGAGGATTTTCACTATCAACAACTAACGATCAACAAGTGAATTGCAGAGTAATTAATTATGCCCAACAGCAATTTATTAAAAAAAGTGATCTTAAACCAATTCATTATAGTAGTGTTGATTATCAAGGCGTGTTAACGGTGACTGATGTTGAATTGTTTTTAGAAACCATCTATCAAGGAATTGGCAAAAGTAAAGGATTTGGTTGTGGTTTATTCTTGATAAAACATTATCAATAGGATAAACGGTTATGGTTTATATTCCACTTAATCCCATTCCTTTAAAAAATAGAACTTCAATGATTTTTTTACAATATGGACAAATTGATGTTCTAGATGGAGCGTTTGTATTAATTGATAAAACAGGCATTAGGACTCATATTCCAGTGGGTTCTATCGCTTGCATAATGTTAGAACCCGGAACTAGAGTTTCTCATGCCGCTATCAAACTAGCGGCAATGGTCGGCACTTTGCTTGTTTGGGTCGGTGAAGCTGGCGTCAGAATGTATTCATCGGGGCAACCAGGTGGAGCAAGATCAGACAAATTACTATATCAAGCTAAATTGGCTTTAGATGATGATTTACGTTTAAAAGTGGTCAAAAAAATGTTCGAGTTACGATTTGGTGAACCTGCACCTAGTCGTCGTTCAATTGAACAGTTACGAGGTATTGAAGGATCGCGCGTACGTGAAACTTATTCATTACTGGCTAAACGTTATCATGTTAAATGGCACGGAAGAAAATACGACCCTAAAGATTGGCAAAAAGGAGATATGGTTAATCAATGTATAAGTGCAGCCACATCTTGCTTATATGGGATCACTGAAGCGGCTGTTTTGGCGGCTGGCTATGCTCCAGCAATCGGATTTGTGCATAGTGGAAAACCACTCTCATTTGTTTATGATATTGCTGACATTATTAAGTTTGATACAGTTGTTCCCAAAGCATTTGAAATAGCTGCAAAAAACAAGATTGATCCCGATCGGGAAGTTCGTGTGGCCTGTCGTGAAATTTTTAGAAGCCAGAGGACATTAGCAATATTAATTCCGCTTATTGAAGAAGTTTTGTCCGCTGGTGGTATCGAACCGCCTCTACCACCTGATGATGCCCTGCCACCCGCTATCCCAGAACCTCAATCTCTAGCCGATAGTGGCTTTAGGAGTCGCTAATATGAGTATGTGTATTGTGGTAACTGAAAATGTTCCACCACGATTACGTGGACGTTTAGCAATTTGGTTACTTGAAATTAGAGCCGGAGTTTATATTGGTGACATATCAAAACCAATAAGAGAAATGATATGGCAACAAATTGTTAAACTAGCAGAAGAAGGCAATGTTGTCCTTGCTTGGGCGACTAATACAGAATCAGGATTTGACTTCCAAACTTATGGCGCTAATAGAAGGGTTCCGGTAGATTTAGATGGACTAAGATTAGTCTCTTTTTTACCTATTGAAAATCAATAGGTTAACGTTCTTTAAAAAATTAAAAAAATTGGTAGATTTTTGGGTCGCCAATAAATCTAAATAAAACAATTATATATATTTAGAGTGTTCCCTGTATACACAGGGATAAACCGCTATTGAGCGTGAATTCGAACTGTGGGCTAACGTGTTCCCTGTATACACAGGGATAAACCGGGCTCGTGCAGTCAATGTCTATGACCCTAAATGTGTTCCCTGTATACACAGGGATAAACCGCACGAAAATCCGCAAACCTAACCCAAAAACAAGTGTTCCCTGTATACACAGGGATAAACCGATTTTAGTCTCGTTGTAGATGAAAGCGAAAATGTGTTCCCTGTATACACAGGGATAAACCGACACGGATATTACCATAGGCGGAGATTTCGGTGTGTTCCCTGTATACACAGGGATAAACCGGCTTGTATCGAGGTTTTGCAGGACATTATCAGGTGTTCCCTGTATACACAGGGATAAACTGGGCGTATAATTGATCGCCCTTAGTTAATAGGTGTGTTCCCTGTATGCATATGGATAAACCAAAAATGAAATCGATTACAGTTTTTGTGAAATCGTGTTCCCTATATACACAGGGATAAACCGCTATAGTAATGGTACGCACAGATAATGCGTACGTGTGTTCCCTGTATAGACAGGGATAAACCGGTTATATATTTGCACTAAATTACGCCCTTCGGCGTGTTCCCTGTATACACAGGGATATATAGTTAGATTAATTAGGTAAAGTAATGAAAGGCTTTTAGCTACAGGGTTATAAGCATATCTTCTCCTTAAAGTCTTAATAACGTTTTAACTTTATTTCTTTACCAATAATAGACATATATTTACTTTTATATTTTCATTAACATAAAAAATCGAATAATATTTATTAAAAATCTTGGATAGCTGTAAAATTCGTTTTAAAACACTAAAAATAAAGGTAACAGTTAACTAACTAAACTAATAATCAAAAATAGCGTACAATAGCGCGATATTAAACATATGATCATCATAAATAGTTTAGGAATTTAGCATGACAGGCAAATTTATTGTCATTGAAGGTATTGAAGGTGCGGGTAAAACGACAGCAGTCAATACCGTTGCTCGTATTTTAAATCAATATCATATTTGCGATTTACAATTTACTCGTGAACCAGGTGGTACACCAATTGCTGAAGCATTACGCAATCTTATTAAAAATGGTTTAGATGATGAACCTTTGACGGATAAAGCTGAATTGCTGATGTTATATGCCGCTCGTATTCAATTGATTGATAATGTGATTAAGCCTGCTCTTAATGCCGGTAAATGGGTTATTGGTGATCGGCATGATTTATCAACGCAAGCTTATCAAGGCGGTGGTCGCCAGTTAGATAAAGTTTTTATCACTACATTAAAAGAGCAAGTTTTAGGTAATTTTAAGCCTGATTTAACTTTATATTTAGATATTGAACCACAAATTGGTTTAATGCGTGCTAGAGCAAGAGGTGAACTCGATCGTATTGAACAACAGTCATTACCCTTTTTTGAGCGAATTCGTCAACGTTATTTAGAGTTGGCAAATCAAGATGAAACCATTTTTACCATTGATGCATCTAAATCAATCAATCAGGTGACAATGCAAATTGAACAGATCCTAACAACATGGTTAACACAACAGGTTACTAATGTATGATTTTAAATGATTATCCTTGGCTGATATCGCCTTATCAACAATTTGCCGAAGGAATTATGCATAAAAAGACTCATCATGCGTTATTGATTAATTACGTGCAAGGAAGTGGTGAAGATGAGTTCATTAATATGGTGGCTAATCGTTTATTATGTTTGTCTGCAGAGCAATTAGAACCTTGTTCAAGTTGCCACAGTTGTAAGTTATTTATATCCCATCATCACCCAGATTTTTACGTCATAACTAATGAACAAGATAAACAATCTATTGGTATTGATCAAATTCGAAAAATTACCACTAAAGTGTACGAGAAATCCCAACAAGGTGGCAATAAAGTTATTTGGATTAAGCGTGCCGCTTTAATGACAGAAGCTGCAGCTAATGCATTACTTAAAACATTAGAAGAGCCACCAGAAAATACCTATTTTATTTTAAGTGATGAACATAATAGCCATTTATTACCAACAATTCATAGTCGTTGTTTTTCTTATTTTTTATCTTTACCTAAATTGGAACAATCCATTGAATGGTTAAAAAAGAGACATTGTCAGCAAAGTAACGATAATGAGCTTGCCTCTGCGCTATTATTGAGCGAAAATGCGCCATTAGCAGCACTAGCTTTATTAAAACCAGAAAAGTGGCAGCAAAGAAAGGCATTTTGTGACGGTTTATTACGCGTTGTATCTCATAATGATTATTGGCAACTTGCAAAAACATTCGATAATGAAGAATTTATTGAATGTATTATTTGGTTTTGTGCTTTATTAAGCGATGCATTAAAGGCAAAGCAAAAAGCTGGTCGTTTTATTGTTAATCGTGATCAAGTACCATTAGTAAGATTATTAGCGACTAAAAGCAATGAAAAAATTTCTGCACTGTATGAATTATGGCTGCAGGCTAGGCGTTTATTATTATCTGTAACAGGGCTAAATAAAGAATTAATTGTTTATAATGTGCTAGCTCAGTCTGAGATAATTAGTGATTAAAACGTTAATATACTTTTAAAGAACTTTCAGGTTCGATATATGTTTATATAAAAAAGGAATGTAGTGAGTTATTTATCTATTGAATTTGGACTAATCTTTATCGTTTTTTTTGCGTTATATTGGCGGTATCGTCTTTTTCCTAAATTACAAAATAAATTACTTTTAGTTTCAAGTTATCTTATTGTGGCCAGTTTTAGCTTGCAGTTTGCGTTAATTCTTTTTATTTACACTTGTGTAATTTATTTTTTCTCAATCATGATTGCCCGATCAGATGAAAATGATAATAAATGGTTAATTTTGGCATTATGTTTATCAATAGTTAATTTGTCGCTGTTTAAATATTTTGATTTCTTCCGTTATGAGTTGCAGGCCTTACTTAATTTCTTTAATTTACCAATCGCTCTACCAGTTGTAACAGTACTTATTCCTATTGGAATATCATTTTATACCCTTCATTCGGTTAGCTATATTGTTTCAGTAAAAAAAAGTGAATTACCAGTAGCTAAATTTTGGGATTTTGCACTGTTTTTATCTTTTTTTCCGAGTGTTATTGCTGGCCCAGTTAATCGCGCTAAAGGTTTTTTACCTCAAATAACAACCCGTCATCCTCGCAAAATTTTACAACCTTTTAGAGCTTTTACTCTAATAATTTTATCTGTAATTAAAGTCTATTGTTTAGGCGGAATCATAAGTGAAAACTGGGTTACGCCAATTTTTGCTAATCCTTTAGAATTTAGTGTTATTGATTTGTTAGTAGGACTTTATGGTTATGCCATTCAAATTTACTTAAATTTTTCAGGCTATACCGATTTAGTTACTGGTATTGCTCTTTTATTAGGTTTCCGTTTACCAAGTAATTTTAACTTCCCTTATTTAGCCTGTAATTTGCGAGAATTTTGGAGCCGTTGGCATATTAGTTTATCGCACTGGATTCGTGATTATATCTATATCCCTCTGGGTGGTAATCGAAAAGGACTTATTCGTACGCAGATTAATGTGATGTTGGCGATGCTAATATCGGGTTTGTGGCATGGAGCTGGAATTAATTTTATTATTTGGGGTGCATGTCACGGAGTTGGTATTATAGTGCTTAATATTAGTGAACATTATTTTGGCCGTGGTTGGATAACTGAGCGTTCTCCTACATTAGCTAGATTTCTGACTTGGCATTATGTGTGTTTTTCATGGCTATTTTTTAACAGTGAAAGTTTGTCTGATGCATTAGATTATTTAACCGCATTAACACATAACTTTTTGATTGAACCAAAATATATTGTTACTTTTTTAAGTATTTACGTAGTATTTTTTATTTATCCGATATTAAAAAATATTCCAGATTGGTTTACTTTACTGATAAGTAGAATAAATCTGAATTACTTACCTATCATTTTTATTTCAGTATTGTGGTTGACAATATATATTGCACCCTCTGGTGTGCCAAACTTTATTTATGCTAACTTTTGATTATGATGATAACTTATTATGGAATATAAAAAATCGGTAACGAAAAATAAGAAAAATACTTACTTGAATCTGAAATGGCAATCTCCTAATGCATTGAATAAAGCTGCTTTCAAGAGATCAAGAAAATTTGTTAAAAATCATATTATTTCTGAAATTGTTAGAAGTACTTTATCCGCTCGTTATATTTGTGTGATTTTGCTTTTGACAGCAATTGTATTGATGTCAATTTATTACAAATCAATACTAATTTATTGGCAACAAACTTATCATTCAGAACTATTGGATTCCGATACGCTTGCTGAAGATACCAACCCAGAAGAGTTGGAAAAAGATATAAGCGAAGACATTACCGCCCCTGAGGATGATTTAATCTCTGAGGAAAAAATGGTTACTGATGAATCTAATCAATCTGATGAACCTGATGAATCTACTGAATCTATAGAAGCTATTGAAGAAAATCGATCTGAATCAAAAGAAATTAAGCTTGAAACAAAAGAAGATATTCTAAGATTATTTACAGAGGATAAATCACTAGAGGAAGAATCATCTGAATTAGAGATTGTTGATCCAAATACTAAGTCAGAAACTACACAACAAACAAAGCAAGAAACAATAAGCAATACTGAAGATAAACTTGGTGCTAAAAAGAAAGTTGAAGCTGAAGATAAAGTTGAAGAGAAAGTTCAACAATTATCTACAGATATTAAAACAATAGAAACGCAAGTGACTCCGATAGATAAAAATGATCAACTAGAGATTTTGCCTGATGATGCGTCATTAATCGATGATCCAATACCAATCGTATTGACTCAAAATGATAAAGTTTTTTTTGCTGGTGACTCTTTAATGCAAGGTGTTGCACCATATGTTAAAAAAATGCTATTCAAACAATATAAAATTGAAAGCATTGATTTAAGCAAACGTAGTACTGGACTAAGTTATCCTAAAGCTTTTGATTGGCCAAAAACGATTAATGATAAACTATCTGAAGATCCTTCAATTAAATTACTTGTCGTTTTTTTAGGAGCTAACGATCCATGGGATTTTCCTGTTAAAGGTTATGCAACAAATGCAAGATTTAAATCTAAACTATGGGAAAAACAATATCGTTTACGTATTGCCAGTATTTTAGATCATGTCCAAAAACATCGTGTACAAGTCCTTTGGCTTGCTCCACCTTGTATGCGTAAGCAAAAACTAAATGATGGTATGGTTTATCTTAATAAATTATATCAGTCAGAGCTTGAAAAAACTCAACAACATTTTCTAACAACTAATGAATTGCTCGGTTGTTCATACGAAAAATTTAATAGTTTTGTTGAGACGAATAAAGAGAAAATCAGGGTAAGGGTTGATGATGGGGTTCACTTTACACCTTCAGGTCAAAAAATTCTGGCAAAAGCTATTATGGAAAAAATAATTTTCAAAAAATTAGAGGATGTCCATAGTGAATAAGTTTTTAAAGTCTTTTCTGACTGTTATTTTTGTTACTTTCACTTTTGGATATAGTGTGGCTGAAAGTGAAGCAACTACGGGGTCTGGAATTATTGATTTTGGTGATCCAAATGCAAAACAATTTGCTACCCGATTGAAATCATTAATGACCAATAAAAGAGCAAATAATGTTGTTAATATCACTCAATTTGGTGATTCGCATACCGCAGCAGATTTTTTTACTGGTGAATTTAGAACATTGATGCAGGGAAAATATGGTGATGCAGGTATTGGCTGGATAACACCAATTGCAATAAAAGGTCAAAGTCATGCAGCAGTTACTTGGAAAAGTAAAAATTGGGATGTGTTAAGTAGTAGAACCTTGAGTAATAGAGATTTTCCTATGGGTGGCTTTATTGCTAGGCCTAACCAAAATTCTGCGGTATTACAGATTCAACCTAAATCAGATTATAATACAGATTGGCGGGTTCAGTTAATTTTTAAACCTCTAAAAAACACGTCTAATTTATTTGGGCTTTATGATAATAATAATAAAAGAATTAAATTTGACTATGTCCCTAAAGCCAATATTTGGCAAAGTGTATCTGTTGTTGCTAAAATGCCACTAAAAATAACAGGACAAAGTACAGTTGAACTTGGGGGTATTTGGTTAACTCGTTACCAGCAACCTGGAGTTATTGTCTCAGCAATTGCCACAAATGGGGCAAGGCAGGCTATATGGCAGAAATGGAGCCCAAGTTGGTTTAAAGAACTATCTTTATCAAAAAGTGATTTAATTATACTCGAGTATGGAACCAATGAAAGTTTTGATGAAACTTTAGATCTCAATGCATACCGAAAAAATTTAATTAATAATATACGGCTCATTCGTAAATCATTACCCAATGCCACTATCTTAATAATGACGCCACCTGATACAATGGTTAATCAAAAAGATATACCTAAATCATTTTCGGCAATAATGAATATTCAAAAACAAGTGGCTAGAAGTGAAAAAACATTATTTTGGGATTGGCAAAAGGCGATGGGTGGTAAATTTGCCATTAAAGAATGGCGTAAACGCGGTTTAGCTCGCCCAGATTTAGTTCATCAAACTTTGAAAGGTTATAAAGAAAGTGCACGAATATTTTATAATGATTTAAATGAATTTGTACAAAAAAGATAGATAAAATTTAAGATAAAAAAGGGATAAATGAGTTATGTCATCACCAATTATTGTTGCTGTTGATTTTGCTGATGTTAAGTCAGCTTGGAATTTTATTGATCGGGTTGAGCCGAAAGATTGTCGTTTAAAAATTGGTAAGGAATTATTTACTCATGCTGGACCTGAATTCATAAAACAGATTATGAATAAAGGCTTTGAAATTTTTTTAGATCTTAAATTCCATGATATTCCAAATACCGTGGCTAAGGCAGTAGCAGCAGCGGCTGATTTAGGTGTTTGGATGACTAATGTTCATGCTAGTGGCGGAATTCGTATGATGGAGGCGGCAAAAGATGCACTTTATCCTTATGGTAAAGATGCACCACTTTTAATTGCTGTAACAGTATTAACGAGTATGGAAGCGGCCGATCTTAAAGATATTGGTATTAATGTTTCACCTTTAGAACAAGCAACCAAATTAGCTATACTCGCGAAAAATTGTGGGCTTGACGGAGTGGTTTGCTCAGCTAAAGAAGTACAAAGTTTTAGAACTAGACTTGGTAGTAATTTTAAATTGATCACACCAGGTATTCGTCCTGTAGATTCAGGACCTGATGATCAGCGCCGTATCATGACTCCACAACGTGCTCAAGCGGCGGGCTCCGATTATTTAGTCATTGGCCGACCAATTACGAGAGCAGAAGACCCTGCTAAAGCATTAAAATCTATTTTATCTACCCTTGATTTAAGTAAGAGTTAATTTAATTATGTCCGATAATCCTCTTGTTTATTCGACTGAACAAGGACGAATTAAACCAATAGAAGTAAAGTTATCTCGTCCTAAAGGTGATGGTATCATACGTATTCAACGACAGACTTCGGGTCGTAAAGGGAAGGGCGTATGTGTTATTTCTGGTTTTGATTTGGATGATAATCAATTGTCTAAATTAGCTGGAGAACTAAAAAAACGTTGTGGATGTGGCGGCTCTATTAAAGATGGAACGATTGAAATTCAAGGCGATAAACGAGATTTGCTAAAGTCGTTGTTAGAAGATAAAGGCTTTAAAGTTAAACTTGCTGGCGGATGATTTAACTGATAAAACATAACTCCCATGTATAACATTATGGGAGTTATATATTCAAAAATTAATTCGAACGATATGTGCGCATTTTTTTGCTGATATCACGACGTTCTTTTGATATTTCAGCATTCTTAATAATATAATCATCAACTCGATCATCATAATCGCTTTTCATATTAGCAATAATTGCTTGAAGTTCTTCATACGTCATATTTGGTTTAATGTATTCACTTAGGTTTTCAAGTAAGAGTACACGTTTTTGGTTATCGCGAATTTTTTTCTCATTATCTGAAATTTCGCGTTTTAATTTATTTAAACGACGTGATAGGCGAATGTATTCTAATACATCTTGAAACGATGGTGCACTTGCTTTTTCCTTGTCCATCTAAAACCCCTTAATTGTAAAAAATTGAAAAATAAACCTTGGCTAATTATATACTAATAATTTTTTAAGATCATATTAATTATATTTTTAAATATCATCAGATTTTGTTGCAAAATTCAATAATTAATTGCCTTTTTATGATTTATTTATCGGCATTTGGCATTATTGTTGAATTTAGTCATTAATTTTATACTTAAACGTATGCTCTTCCTCAGATATTTTTACAAAAAAGAGAAAAATTAAAACAACTATTAAGAATTATTACAAAATATTATACAATAGCCCAATATTTATAAAGAGTATCTAATGAGAGAATCATAATGAGCTGGATTGAAAAAATTCTAAGTAAAAATAATATATCGTCAGATCATAAAAAGGCGAATATTCCTGGTGGTGTTTGGACCAAATGTAGTAATTGTGAACAAATCATTTATCAAGCTGAACTAGATCGTAATTTAGAGGTGTGCCCGAAATGTGATCACCATATGCATATTGCTGCAAGAGTAAGATTATACCGATTTTTAGATGAAGGTTCGGATGTTGAAATCGGTGCAGAACTTGCACCAAAAGATATCTTAAAATTTAAAGATACTAAAAAATATAAAGATCGGTTAACCGCTGCTCAAAAAGATACCCGTGAAAAAGAAGCTATGGTAGTTATGAAAGGAACACTACTTGGCATTCCTGTTGTGGTCGCTTGTTTTGAGTTTGCATTTATTGGTGGATCAATGTCTTCAGTTGTTGGCGCATTATTTACCCGTGCTGCTGAGCAAGCTATTGCCGATAAGTGTCCATTAATTTGTTTTTCAACTAGTGGTGGTGCACGAATGCAAGAAGCGCTCTTTTCATTAATGCAAATGGCAAAAACGAGCGCTATTTTAGCTAAAATGCAAGATGAAGGTTTACCTTATATTTCAGTTATGACTGACCCTACAATGGGTGGTGTATCAGCAAGTTTAGCGATGCTCGGTGATATTAATATCGCTGAACCAAAAGCATTAATAGGTTTCGCAGGTCCTCGGGTTATTCAACAAACAGTTCGAGAAACGTTACCTGAAGGCTTTCAACGTAGTGAGTTTCTGCTAGAGAAAGGCGCACTTGATATGATTATCCATCGCAAAGACATGCGACCAAAAATTGCTGGTTTAATCGCGAAATTAATGAAACTTCCAGCACCTTTTGATGATGCGACCAATAATGAAACAATGTAACTAATCATGCAAGTTGAAAAACCTAATGCCTTGTCTGACTTATCAGCATGGCTTTGTTATCTAGAACAACTACATCCTTCAACAATTGATCTTGGTTTGGAGCGTGTCAAAACTGTTGCTCAGCGCCTTAATTTATTGCAACCAGCACCTTATATATTTACGGTTGCTGGTACTAATGGTAAAGGCACAACTTGTAAAACACTTGAGATGATATTACTTGCAGCCAATTTGCACGTTGGTGTTTATAGTTCTCCTCATTTATTACGTTTTACAGAACGAGTGCGAATTGATAATCAAGAATCAACAGAGCAAGAAACGATAAATGCATTTACACAAATTGAGAATGCGCGCGGTGAAATCTCACTTACCTATTTTGAATATGCTACTCTCGCTGCACTGTATCAATTCAAACAAGCTAAATTGGATGTTGTTATTTTAGAAGTCGGTTTAGGTGGTAGGCTTGATGCAACTAATATTGTCGATGCTGATGTTGCAATTGTGACAACGATTGGTATTGATCATGTTGATTATTTAGGTAATACACGTGAAAGTATAGGTCGAGAAAAGGCAGGTATCTTTAAGTCTAAAAGTATTGCTATCGTGGGAGAACCAGATATCCCTATGTCAATTTTAGATGCAGCTAAGTTAATCAATTGTCCTATTCATTGCATTAATCATGATTGGTCTTATGAGCAAAAGAGTAACGATAAGTGGGATTTTTATTCTAGTCGAAATCAATATCAATCTTTACCAATTCCTAAAGTCCCCTTAGCTAACGCTGCAACAGCAATTGCAGCTTTGAGTTATTCATCGGTGCAAGTTGAAACAAGACAAATAATTGACGGTTTATTGAATTCAAGTCTGGTTGGACGATTTCAGACAATAAATACAGACCCACTTGTAATAATTGATGTCGCCCATAATCCTCATGCGGCTGATTATTTAATAAAGCAATTAGCATTCTTGCGGTCAGAAAAAAAACATTTAGGTAAAGTTAGATTTGTTATTGCTATGCTTAAAGATAAAGACATTAAAAGTACTTTGTCTATATTGAAAGGGGATGCTTGGTATTGTGCCTCACTTTATGGCGAACGAGGATGCCGTAGTGACGTATTAAAAAAACATTTAATAGAGGATAATAAGCATAATGTATCAACATTTGATAACGTTTTCGATGCTTATCAAATGGCTCTACAAGATGCTAAAAAAGATGATATTATAGTAGTATGTGGTTCGTTTTATACGGTATCTGATGTTTTAGCTAATTTAGCGGATTAAGTTTAATTAATCATGATGAAAAATAAAAAAAGTAGCAGCACTAATCAAAATAGAATAAGAAATCAACTCGTTGGTTTTGCAACATTATTGTTAATTTTAGCTATAATAGCACCATGGATCCTAATAGATAAATCTAATCAACGAACTTCAGCTACTCCAATTTTACAACCAGAAATAGTTAATCAACAAAATCAACTCATAAACTCACCTAATGAATCAGGTGATGATTTTGACAATACCAATAATATACCTAACACTTCATATATTTCGGGTGTAGATCAAAATTCAAACCCATTGACGTTACCGGATATTTCCGAAAATGACGAGTCAGATTCGAAAGTTTCAGTTTCAGGACAAGAAACTAAAACATTTATGATTCAACTAACAGCGTTAAAAAATAAACAAAAAATTGAAGAACTCGTTGCATTATTGAGATTAAATAATTATAACGTGAGGCTCGTACCTAAAAATCCAGAACCGAATCAAGTGATTAAATTACAAGTTGGCCCATACGCAAAAAGGGAACAAGCAGAACAAATTATTACTAATTTAAATAACTTGACAAAATTGAAAGGTATTATTGTAGCTGAATAAGAATTATCTCGTTATATCAAAGATAAAATTAATTTATAACTTAATAAGTTTACATATCGTATTATTTATTTACAATAATTAGCGGGATAAAAATATTTTTTAATATAAAATAGCGGATTATTATGATGAATTGGGTTGATATTACAATTATAGGTATTATTGCTTTTTCAGCTTCAGTTAGTATCGTTCGAGGTTTTATACGAGAAGCCTTATCTCTTGTTAGTTGGGGATTAGCTTTTTTTATAGCAGGTCATTTTTATACTTATATCACTCCATACTTGACCTACTTTGATAGCGATATCATTCGTATTGCAGTAGCAATTACTATACTTTTTTTTGCTACATTATTAGTATGCTCTGTTGTTTCTTATGTTATTGGTCAATTAGTTCAAAAAACTGGCTTATCCGGCACTGACCGAGTTTTAGGTATCTGCTTTGGAATCTTGCGCGGTATTTTAGTTGTTGCAGCATTACTCTTTTTCATTGATACCTTTACGCCATTATCAAAATCACCTTATTGGACCAATTCACAGCTTATTCCTCATTTTCATTTTATTATTCGTTGGTTTTTTGATTATATCCAACATTCATCATCTTTTTTAGTTCAGTAAGCTTGAGGTAGTCATTATATGTGTGGTGTTGTAGGTATTGTAGGAAGTAGTACGGTCAACCAATCAATTTATGATGCATTGACTGTGTTGCAACATCGAGGACAAGATGCTGCAGGTATTGTTACAATTGATGATCAAAATCGCTTTCGTATGCGAAAAGCTAATGGTCTAGTTAAAGATGTATTCCAAGAACATCATATGCAGCGTCTACAAGGTAATTTAGGCATTGGTCATATACGTTATCCGACAGCCGGAAGCTCCAGTCCATCGGAAGCACAACCCTTTTATGTCAATTCACCTTATGGTATCGCTCTTGCTCATAATGGTAATTTAACTAATACCGATAAATTGCGTAATAAAGTTTTTGAGTTAGCTAGGCGTCATATCAACACTAATTCCGATTCAGAAGTTTTACTTAACATTTTTGCCAGCGAACTCGATAAATTTCCAACTTACCCTCTTAGCCCAGATAATATTTTTACCGCAATTCATAATGTACATACGATTATTAAGGGCGCCTATGCTTGTGTAGCAATGATTATAGGACATGGTTTGGTTGCTTTTCGAGATCCTTATGGAATCCGTCCGTTAGTTATTGGTAGAAGAGTTTTGGAAAATCAAAAAATTGAATATATGGTTGCCTCAGAAAGTGTGGCATTAGATATTCTTGATTTTGAGTTTATGCGTGATGTTGAACCTGGCGAAGCGATTTATATCACTCAAGATGGGCAATTATATTCACAGCAATGTTCAGATAATCCTCAATATTATCCATGTATTTTTGAATATGTTTATTTTGCAAGACCGGATTCGTTGATGAATGGTGTATCTGTTTATCAATCTCGCATTTTAATGGGACAAAAATTAGGGCAAAAAATAGCAAAAGAATGGAAGGATGTTGATATTGATGTTGTCATACCGATTCCAGAGACATCGTGTGATGCTGCGCTTGAAATTGCAAGAATATTAAATAAGCCTTATCGACAAGGATTTGTTAAAAATCGTTATGTTGGGCGAACATTCATTATGCCCGGACAAACTGCGCGTAAACTTTCCGTTAGAAGAAAACTCAATGCAAATCGTATTGAATTTGAAGGTAAAAATGTTCTTTTAGTTGATGATTCAATCGTCAGAGGCACTACATCTGAAAAGATTCTTGAAATGGTTCGTTCGTGTGGCGCGAAGAAAATTTATTTAGCTTCTGCCGCACCAGAAATCAGGTATCCTAATGTTTACGGTATTGATATGCCCATTGCGAGCGAACTGATTGCTTATAATCGAACAGTTGATGAAATAGCTAAAGATATCGGTGCTGATAAACTTATTTTTCAAAATCTTTCTGATTTAATTGATTCAATTAAAATCCTAAATCCAAGCATAACACATTTGGAGTGTTCTGTTTTTAATGGGAAATATATTACTGACGGTATTGATGATAATTATTTGTCTTCGCTAGAAATAAACAGAAGCGATAAGATTAAGTTAACACCAACTAAAGAATCAGAAAATCTAGAAATTTATAATGAAGGTCAATAAAAAATCATCTAAAATGAAAAAAATGTTAAAAACAGATGAATTATTATACGGTTTGTCTGTTTTTTTCATCCAATCAATTTGTTACACACTCCTAATTATAACAATAAAGTAATTTTAAATTAGTTATTACAATGTTTACTAAGTCGAACAATTAGTTTACTAAAATCATACTATTCTTATTTTTATTTAACTATATGAAAAATAACAAAATTATATTTGTTTACAAAAATTAATCAAAAAAGATGTAAATTTATTTTGATTTATGACAATTTTGTAATATCATCTTTTCTGTATAAAGGGTTTTAAATAATTTTAAAATCCTTAAAAAAAAACATGGAAAGAAAACAAATTTGAAGCATTTTTTATCAGAACAAATTGATAATAAAAATTTAATGATAGATGGCTTCATTAACAAATAAAAAGAACTTGTTACTGCGTAGCATTGTGTCGGTGAAATATAAGGAATAATTAAGATGAGAAATAATCTTAATTTAAAAGTTATCTCTACACTAGTTATCATGGCTTTAGGCTGCCAAATGAGTTGGGCAGTCGATAATACTGTTTCTGAAACAGTAACAGCAGTTGATAGTAATAAAGTGATCGAGTTAAAAAATGGTATGAAGGTTCGTGAAATGGTTAATAACCAACAACGTAGCCTATATCAAATAGCACTTTTAAGTGGCATCTCTGTTTCTGAATTGAGAGAGATGAATGCTGGGCGTTATGACAAAAAAGATATGGTAGAAGTTGGAGAGCGTTTGGTTCTCCCTGAGAATTCTCCAATATTACCTACATTGAAAAAATCAGATTCTGATAGTCAAGATAAATATGCTAATTTGCCTAAGTTAGGTTCTGATGATAATTATGACGTTAAAGCTGATAAAGATGCTTTAGCAAGTCAAGTTGCATCAACTTTACAGACTTTAGCTACTCAAGATTGGAAACAAATCACCTCTTCTGATAATGGTGGCATTGCTGGGCATGTAAAAAATAAAGCAAAAGATTATGCCGAAAATTATGTACGTAATGGTGTAAGAAACCAAGTTGTTGATCCATTAAAAGGTGCAGCACAAGATTTTTTGGGACAGTTTGGTACAGCGCAATTACAGTTTGATTTAAGTGATACTGGTTCATTTAACAATATCAATGCCAAATTATTTAGTCCATGGTACGACACCGAAGATACTTTGATCTTTACTCAATTATCGTTTCAAGAATATGAGCATAATCGACGTATTGGTAACTTTGGTATTGGGCAACGTTGGGATGTAGCTGATAAAACATGGTTATTAGGTTATAACGTATTTTTAGACCACGATTTTCAACGCTCTCATAACCGTTTAGGTATTGGTGCTGAAGCTTGGACAGACTATATGAAGTTTGCCATTAACTATTATCACCCATTATCTGATTGGAAAAATTCAAGAGATTTTGATGATTATTTAGAACGTGCAGCAAGAGGTTTTGATGTTCGTTTTCAAGGATACTTACCACAATATCCACATTTAGGTGGTTCATTGATGTATGAACAATACTATGGTGATAAAGTGGCATTATTTGGTAAAGATAATCTACAAAAGGATCCTAGGGCTGTAACTGCGAGTATTGATTATACGCCAGTCCCTCTATTTACGGTTAAAGCTGAACATAAACGGGGTCAAGATAGTAATAAAGAAACTAAAGCTGAATTGACCATGAACTACCGTATCGGAATGCCTTTAAAAGATCAGTTAGATCCCGATATGGTTCAAGCAGCTCGTTCAGTTAAAGGTAGTCGTTATGATCTTGTTGATCGTAATAATTACATTGTTCTTGAATATAAAGAAAAGAAAATGAGTGTTGATTTAGGGCTTGAATCACTGCAATTATTGGAAGGTGAGACTTATGATGTCAGCATTGGCGTTCATAATGCTAAAGGTATACGCAGTGTCTCATGGTCTGGTGATATGATGGAAATTGATGCGGGGGGAGGATTCTTTTGTTTTGCAACAGGAACATGTAATTCTTCTAACTGGTTAACGCCTCATACCAATATTAACAATTGGAAAATTGTAGCACCTAATTATGTTGATTCTAATGGTCAACGTCGTCCTGTAAGTACGAAGGGTAAATATACGTTGGCCGTAACAGTTACTGACGAAAAAGGTAAATCTGCAACATCTAACTCGATTTCATTTGAAGTATTACCAAATCTAAATACGCGTAAAGTTGGGGTTTGGGTAATAGATGAAAACGGAAATAAGGCTTCAATGGCTAATAGACCTGCGGATGGTCAAAGTGCAATTACTATTTTTGCTACATTAGTTAAACCTAAAGTAGACATCGGTTCTATTACCTCTGAAAACGATGTAGAAGGTTTTAGTGATGAAGAAGTAATGAATAGTATACCTGATAATTTTGCGTCAGTATTAAAAGGATGGTCAGCTACAAGCAATGGTAAAAAAGTAGCTTTAATTGACGGTACGTCGGGTAATGTGAATGCCTGTCCATCGCAAGAACCTTGTGTCATTGTAAAAGGTTTTGAAAAAGTTAAGATGGGACAAAAAGTATCTTCTAATGCTGCAACGGCTGCTAATATTGAAGTAGTAGGTGATAGCTACATTTTGGATGTTGCTTCTAATCTTGCTGGTGCTGTAGATTTTGCAATTACCATTGATAGATTTGGTACTTCTTTTAATAAAGCTACCGTTGATTTTACGGGGGGGCAAGCTAATACCATTAAAGTTTACCAAGAAGGTGGTGTATTAGTAGCTACAAGCACAGGTAACTCACTACAATTTGATCCAAATGCTATTAAAGAATGGAAAGTTGATACTCAATATTATGTGAAGGGCTATGATGTTAATGGTCAGGAACTTAAGGATCCATTTGTTGTTTGGTCACTTGTTGGTTCCAATGAACAAGCTTGTCCTGGTAGTGCCGCAACCTCTCCATTACCAAGTTATGTAGAAAATCCAAATGGTCCATGGTTTAACGTTGCTATGGGGCCTAATGCAGATTACAAGATAAGAAGTAAGAGAACGTTGAGTTATGCAACAGCAGGTAAAGGTATTAATGTTGTTGCCGATGCACCTGCTCATTTGGATTTACAACCTTCGGTTATACCTTCACCATTAGCATGTGCGGGGGATCAAGGCTTTAAATTGCAAGTAACAATTGTAAATTAATATAACTAAGAATTTTAGTTAATGCGTATTGTGTAAGTGATACGAAGATAAAGTTATAGGTTTTAGGCGAACGAATGATTTCGGTAGCCTATATTTGGAAACACCAACAAAAGTGTTGTATTCAAATAAATACAACATATTTAATTTAAAAATAAAAAATAGGAAGTTAAACATGAAAAATTCGACAATCAAAAAAATTGCATTCGGCTTATTATTAGCAGGTTATGCATCAAGTAGCGCATTTGCATTAGTTGCAACAACTAATGGATTAATACAAGGTAATGCACCTGTACTTTCCAAAGTAAATGGTGATGCTAAAGATCATACTGTTAGCGTAACATTTACTAGTGATTCTGCTGGTACCACTGAAATTGGAGCAAATGAAAACGTTAAAGTCGGTGACTATATGAAAATTTCATATAAAGTGCTGGACAAAGATGGTGATACGGATCAAGGACAAGTCCTAAAATCACTTAAAGTTTTTACAAGAACAAAAGATAGTAGTGGTAATTTTGGTGCTTGGCAACCGCTTGACGCTGTTAAAACTACTTTTAATGCTGGTACAAGTGAAAATGGTGTACAATCAAATTCTATTATAATTGAAATTGATGATCAATTCGCTGGTGTAGATCAAATTGGTTTCCAATTACAAGAACGTACCGAATTCGGTTTACCTAACTCAAATGAATGGTTAAGTATATCTGATGTTTGGTCATCAGAACTCCCAGAAGTATCTACAGGTGAAACTGCACCAGATACACTACCTTCTGATCCAAAAGGTCCAGGTGATCAAGCACCAGGTAAAGGTCCAATTGTTAGTGATACCTTTAAAGTTGGTATCTTCAAATACAATGCAGAGGATAAGTTAGATACTACAGTTGACTATGCTAAAGCTGGTGCAACTGAAAGCCCTAAATATGGTGATAAATTCGGTGCTGTAGTATGGAATGATGCTGATAAAAACGGTAGTATTGATGACGGTGAGTTAATTAAGACTTCAGCATATACATATCAATGGACGCTTGACGGTACCTATGAAGAAGTTGCTGCTACTGATGATGTGTTACCATCAACCAAGACAACAGCCGATGGTGATACTGTTTACTTAGGTAGCGAAACAGCAAATCATAACTCAATATATAACACAACCTATAAAGCAGGTGCTCAAGGTTATAAATTAAAAGTTACAGCTAACCAATAAATATAAGTTGGTATTTTTATAAGTAATAGTAATTGCTTAAAATATTGTTAAAACCACTCATATGAGTGGTTTTTCTTTATTACTAAAAAATATTTATTTATGTAGGGTTTATGTAAATAATTTGAATAAAAATAAAACTGCACATTATAATGTTACGAATAATAAAACTTATATTTTTAGTTTTAAGATAGTTTATATAACTTTATTATATGATTTAACCTCACGATTATTAGTCAAATAAAATTAAAAAATGAAATGATTCTTCTTATTTTTAAATGGATGATTTAGAATGCTAATAATTCCAAATAATATTAATTTATCATGATTATTCCTTGGCAAAATCTTGACCCACAAACGTTAAATAACATAATTGAATCCTTTGTGTTACGTGAAGGTACCGATTATGGTTTACAAGAAAAATCCCTCCAAGAAAAGGTTACTCAAGTAAAATCTCAATTAATTGATGGAACAGTGGCAATCTTTTGGTCTGAATTACATCAAACTGTTGATATTAGACTTGTTAAATAATGGCTAAAATCCTTATTGCTTAGTATATGATTTATTGTCCAACTTTGTTATAGTGTGTAGGTTGTAAATTGAATGGAGAGGAAGGAATAATGATTGGTAAACAGCAAACGGATACAACATTAGAGTGGTTTTTATCCCATTGCCATATTCATAAGTATCCAGCTAAAAGTACCCTTATTCATCAAGGTGAGAAAGCAGAAACTCTCTATTATATTGTAAAAGGCTCTGTAGCCGTATTAATTAAAGATGATGAAGGTAATGAAATGATATTATCTTATCTAAATCAGAATCAATTTTTAGGTGAATTAGGTCTTTTTGAAGAAGGAACAGAGCGGAGTGCTTGGGTTAAAGCGAAAACAAGTTGTGAAGTTGCTGAAATATCATACAAGAAATTTAAACAACTTGTTCAAGTCAATCCTGATATTTTAATGAAGCTTGCGAGCCAAATGGCTAGCAGATTACAAGTAACGTCAGAAAAAGTCAGCAATTTAGCTTTTCTTGATGTTGCTGGTCGTATTGCACAAACCTTATTAAATCTGGCTAAACAACCTGATGCTATGACACATCCTGATGGTATGCAAATTAAAATTACTCGTCAGGAAATAGGTCAGATTGTTGGATGTTCTCGTGAGACCGTAGGCCGAATTTTAAAAATGCTTGAAGATCAACATTTAATTTCTGCTCATGGTAAAACCATTGTTGTTTACGGAACCCGCTAAGTGATTAAACAAATATTTAATGACAAGTTGATAAAATGATTTATATGACACGGTATATTTCATGATTCAAGAAAGATACATTCCTAACCATGTAGCGATCATTATGGATGGAAATGGTCGCTGGGCACAGCAACGAAAACAATTACGCGCAGTTGGACATAGAGCCGGTTTAAAAGCCGTACGTAAAATTGTTACCTATGCTGCAACTCTTGGTATAAAAGTTTTGACGTTGTATGCTTTTAGTAGTGAAAATTGGAAACGCCCTGCGAATGAAGTTTCTTCTTTAATTTCTTTGTTTATTTATGCTTTGAATCGTGAAATGAAAAGTTTACACAAAAATAATGTTCGATTAAATATTATTGGTAATATTTCTCAATTTAATGATGATTTGCAAAATATGATTATTAATGCAGAACAATTAACGAAAGATAATTCTGGATTAGTTTTGAATGTTGCCGCTAATTATGGTGGTCGTTGGGATATTTTACAGTCAACTAAAAAAATGGCTAAACAAGTCTTAGATGGTAAAATAACGTTAGATGATATTACTGAAGAACGATTTAATTCGGAAATAAGTATGCATGAGTTTCCTGAAGTAGATTTAGTTATTCGCACAGGCGGTGAATATAGAATCAGTAATTTTTTATTATGGCAGATCGCTTATTCTGAACTTTACTTTACTGATGTTTTATGGCCAGACTTTAATCAAACATTATTTGACAAAGCAATTGACGTCTTTAATGCCAGAGAGCGACGTTTTGGCGGTATACCTATAGAGGAACATTCATGTTAATTCAACGATTACTTGCTGCTATTGTATTAATTCCACTTGTAATTATTCTACTTTTTTTTACACAACTATCGATATTCGCTTCTATCATGATCGCTGTTGTCGGTATAGCTGCATGGGAGTGGTCTCAGTTTTTACATATAACTAAAAAACATTCAAGATTAATATTTGCTTTTTTTATTGCAGTTATATTAGCTTTATTATATTTTATGCCAATCTCTTTTGAACTAAAATCCAGACTGTATAATATTGTTTTATCACTTTCAATTATCTGGTGGTTAGTTGCATTATACTTAGTCATAAGTTATCCCAAAACCATACATTATTGGTCTAATGCTGCTGTAAAATTAATTTTTGCCTTTTTTACGTTAGTTCCATTTTTCCTTAGTATGATAACGTTAAGATCCATTAACTATCATTCAAATTGTTATACAGGCGCAATCTTGCTGTTATATGTATTTGTGCTAGTATGGGCAACAGACACTGGAGCTTACTTTGTTGGACGAACTTTTGGTAAACGAAAATTAGCACCAAAAGTTTCTCCTGGTAAAACTGTAGAAGGTTTTATTGGTGGTGTCAGTGTTGCGCTTTTAATTAGCTTGATTGTTTATTATTCCAATCTGTTCAATATAAAATTTAACGTTTTTTTTATCAGTTCTTTTTTTGCTATCTTAGTCTCAGTATTAGGTGATTTAACTGAAAGTATGTTTAAACGTGAAGCGGGCATTAAAGACAGTGGTAATTTAATACCAGGACATGGCGGTATTTTAGATAGAATTGACAGTTTAACAGCCGCAGTTCCAATTTTTACAGTACTATCTTTATACTTAACATAGAGAGGTAATATATTTTGCTCTGGCCGTTGCTGCTATTTATCATTACTATGGGTATTTTAGTCACTGTACATGAATTTGGGCATTTTTTTATTGCTCGTTTATGTGGAGTTTATGTTGAATGCTTTTCAATTGGTTTTGGTAAAAAAATATGGTCACATAAATTTTCAAGTGGAACTGAATTCGTAATTGCTATGATTCCTCTTGGTGGTTATGTTAGAATGCTCAACGAAGATGCAAAAAAAACTTCAAACCATGATGAAAAATTTGCTTTTAATAGAAAAAAATTTTGGCAAAAAATGGCAATCATATTCGCAGGGCCTTTTGCCAACTTTGGTTTAGCTGCAATAATTTATTGGGTCATTTTTTTAAACGGAGTAATGGTTTATCCCGTAAAAGTAAAAGATACCATTGCCAATACTCCTGCTTCTACTTTGTATATTCCTCACGGAGCAGAGTTAAAGAGTATTGATAATATTAAAATTAAAAGCTGGAATGATGTAAATTTAGCTTTGGTCTCTGTATTAGGTAAAAATAGTGTATCTTTATCTTATATTGATACCGATAATAAAGGTAATCCAATAGAAGTTACAAAAAGTGTTGATATTAGCCATTGGAATTTTGACATAGAGAAAGAATCGTCTATTACGGCATTCGGTCTTCTGCCCAAAACGTTGGAAGTTTATCCAATTGTGAGTAAAATTGTACCAAAATCAGCTGCAGAAAGAGCTGGATTACAAGTAGGTGATGAAATTATTAGTTATAATAATCATCTTTATACAAATTGGAATGATTTTTCTGCTGAAATAAAAAAAGCAAATGCAATGGTATTAAAGATTAAACGGGGTAATAGTGAAATTTATCTTGATTTAATACCAACAGTTCAGAAAAATGGAGAAGGTGTAGCTGGTTTATATCCTTCCTCAGAGGCAGTAGTTAAACAATACGGTTTTTTAGAAGGATTAGGTAAAGGTATCGAACAAACAGTATTAACGACAAAAGTAACTGTAGGTTCACTTTATCAATTAATAACAGGTGTTATTGGCCTTAAACATTTATCAGGGCCTATAACAATAGCAAAAAACGCAGGGCAAACAGCAAGTTATGGTTTCACACCTTACTTATATTTCCTAGCATTTATTAGTATCAGTTTGGGTGTTATCAATCTTGTACCATTACCAATATTAGATGGTGGGCAGCTTGTCTTTTTATTGCTTGAAAAGATAAAAGGGAAAGCCTTATCAGAACAAACCCAAGAACGATTATTTCGCATAGGGTTTTTTTTATTAATATTAATAATGGGAATTGCACTATTTAACGATTTTTTACGATTGTGATGGGATGAGGTTATAAACATTTACAATGAAAATAAATAAATTACTTATAGCATCTTTGCTGTTCAGTGGTACAGCAATGTACAGTTCCAACGCATTTTGTGTTGATGATTTTATAGTAAAAGATATTAAATTTGAAGGTTTGCAAAGAGTTACTCCTGGTGCCGCATTGCTTGAAATGCCTGTTCAAGTTGGCGATTATGTTAATGAAGCTGACTTAGGGCGTATTATCAAATCCCTTTATGCTAGTGGTAATTTTGATAATATCAGTGTTTCCCGCGATGGTAATAAATTGATTGTTCATGTTCAAGAGCGTCCAACTATTGCGAGTATTACTTTTTCTGGTAATAAATCAGTAAAAGATGATATGTTGAAAAAGAATTTAGATAGCTCTGGTATCCGGGAAGGTGAAGCATTAGATCGTACAATGCTTTCGGCAATTGAAAAAGGCTTAGAAGATTTTTACTACAGTGTTGGTAAATATAACGCAAAAGTTAAAGCTGTAGTTACCCCATTATCTCGTAACCGTGCTGATTTAAAATTGGTTATTGCAGAAGGTAAATCGGCATTGATTGATCAAATCAATATTGTTGGGGCTAAAGCATTTTCTTCAGAAGAACTTATTTCACGTTTTTCACTACGTGATGAAGTTCCATGGTGGAATATGCTTGGTGATCGAAAATATCAAAAACAAAAATTGGCTAATGATTTAGATGAATTACAAAGTTTCTATCTAAATCGTGGTTATGCTCGTTTTAACATCGATTCCACACAAGTAAGTTTAACGCCAGATAAAAAAGGAATTTATGTAACGATAAACATCCATGAAGGTGAACAATACAAGTTATCTGGTCTTGATTTTAAAGGAAAATTTGCTGGTCATAAAGATGCGATCGCCAAAATAGCTAATGAGCGCGTATCAGTTGGTGATTTATATAATGGTCAGAAAATAACAGATATCGAAGATAATGTTAAACGCTTACTTGCTAATTTCGGTTATGCTTATCCTAGAGTCGTTATTCAGCCAGAAATTGATGATTCTAAACATACTGTAAAACTAATAGTTATGGTTGATGTCGGACAACGTTATTATGTTCGTAATATTAAAATTGTTGGTAATACAGTAACAAGTGAAAGTGTTATACGCCGTGAGCTTCGTCAAATGGAAGGCGCATGGTTAAGTAACGGGTTAGTTGAATTAGGTAAAGATCGCTTAAATCGATTAGGTTTCTTTGATACTGTTGAAGCGAATACTGAACGAGTGCCTGGAATAGATGATCAAGTTGATATCATTTATAAAGTTTCTGAACGTAACACTGGTAGTATTAAATTTGGTGTGGGAATTGGTTCGGATAGTGGTGTTAGCTTTAATGCAGGTATATCGCAAGATAACTGGTTAGGTACTGGTAATAGTGTTTCATTTGATATTAACACTACTGATACTGATAAGACAGCTTCTGTTTCAATTGTTGATCCCTATTTTACTGTTGATGGTGTAAGTTTAGGTGGTAGTGTCTACTATAATACTTATAAAGCAGATGACGATGATGAAGAGTCAGAATACTCAAGTAAAACATGGGGTGCATCAGCAAATTTAGGATTTCCAATTAGTGAAAATAATTTCATTCGCTTTGGTACTGAATATGCTAATCATAAGTTATCTGATATGAAAGCTCAATATGGAATGTGGCGTTATTTTGAATCTATGGGTGAAAATATGAAGAATAGACGTTCTATTTCTTTTGACACTAATGATTTATTACTAAATGCTTATTGGACGTATAATTCATTAGATCGAGGATTTTTTCCTACTGATGGTTTAAAAGTGACCGCTAGCGCAAAAATAACAGCGCCTGTATTTGATAACCGATTCTACAAAGTAGTCACCGATGCTTCCTATTATTATCCATTTGACTCTGAACACCATTGGGTTTTCTTAACTCGAGGTCGCTTTGGTTATGGTGATGGTTTTGGTGGTAAAGAGTTGCCATTCTATGAAAACTTCTATGCTGGTGGTTCAACTGTACTGCGTGGTTTTAAAGCTAATACCGTTGGTCCTAAAGCGGTTTATTTTAATAATGATAATGGTTGTAGTGGTTTAGATAATACAAGTAAATGTAGAAGATCGAAAGATGCAGTTGGTGGTAATGCTTTAGCATTTGCGAGTACAGAATTGATTGTTCCTACTCCATTTGCTGGAGAAAAATATACAGATAGCATTCGTACCTCCGTATTTTTTGATGCAGGTACAGTATGGGATACTGAGTGGAATTTTAAGAACAAGGATATTCCAGATTATAGTTCACCTTCTGACATAAGAATGTCGGCAGGATTAGCTGTTCAATGGATGTCACCATTAGGTCCATTAGTCTTTTCTTATGCTCAACCTCTTAAGAAATATAATGGTGATTCAGCTCAACAATTCCAATTTAATATCGGTTCGACATGGTAATTTCATATCAAAATTAATAAATAGACATAGGTGAAGAAAGTGAAAAAAATTATATCCGTTCTTAGTATAAGTGCTGCATTACTGTTTACTGGTATAGCAAATGCAGAAGTTAAAATCGGTGTTATTGATGTAATGTCTGTATTACAAAATATGCCTCAACGAGAAGCGGTTGGGCAGGCTTTAAATAAAGAATTCGAAGCCAGAGAGAAATCATTGCGTGAAGAAGAAAAGAAAGCAAGTGATGCAGCAGCTCGTTTAAAGAAAGATG
This sequence comes from Gilliamella sp. wkB7, assembly GCF_001693435.1. NCBI lineage: Bacteria > Pseudomonadati > Pseudomonadota > Gammaproteobacteria > Orbales > Orbaceae > Gilliamella > Gilliamella sp. wkB7. Next base: position 1,166,823 of record NZ_CM004509.1, on the reverse strand, counting down.
GTTTAACATTATCAGCGTCAGAAAAAACAAAGTTAAATAAAACAATTTCAGATTTTGAAAATAAAGCAAAAGCGTTTACTACAGATTACCGTAAACGTGAATCAGAAGAAGTGGGTAAATTATTAACTAAAATCCAAGAAGCTGTTAAAAGTATTGTTACTACAGAAAAATACGATCTTATTTTAAAAGCAGAAGCTACATTATCAGCATCGGATGCGGTAGATATCACTAATAAAGTATTGGAAAAGGTTAAAAAATAATGTTTGCTTTCCGTTTAGAACAGTTGGCTAAACAACTTGATGCAAAGTTACATGGTGATGGTAATATAACTATCACAGGTATTGCATCAATGAAAAGTGCAGTATCTGGCCAAATTACCTTTTTGTCTGATAAAAAATTGCAGAATAATTTATCAGAATGTAAAGCTTCTGCCGTAGTAATGACAGAAGAAAGTCTTAAGTATTGGCAAGGTGCTGCATTAATTGTAAAAGATCCTTATTTTACTTATGCAAAATTAGCTCAATATCTTGATACAACACCTGCACCAGCTAAAGATATAGCGGCATCAGCAGTAATTGATTCATCTGCTCAGTTAGGTAGTAATATTTCAATTGGAGCTAATGCTGTTATCGAAAGTGGTGTTACATTAGGTGATAATTGTATTATTGGTGCGGGTTGCTTTATTGGTAAAGATACAAAAATAGGTGCAAATACAAAATTATGGGCTAATGTCACGGTTTATCACAACTGTATTATTGGCGATAATTGCTTAGTGCAATCAGGAACGGTAATAGGAGCGGATGGATTTGGTTACGCTAATGATAAAGGAAACTGGATTAAAATCCCTCAATTAGGGCGTGTTGTTATTGGCAATAATGTAGAGATCGGTGCATCAACCACAATAGATAGAGGTGCACTGGATGATACGGTTATAGGTAATGGTGTTATTATTGACAATCAATGCCAAATCGCTCATAACGATATAATTGGTGATCATACCGCAGTTGCGGGAGGCGTTATTATGGCTGGTAGCTTAACTATTGGTCGTCACTGTCTAATCGGTGGAGCAAGTGTTATTAATGGGCATATGGAAATATGTGATCAAGTAACCGTTACTGGCATGGGAATGGTGATGCGTCCTATCACTGAACCTGGTGTATATTCATCTGGGATCCCACTACAAGAAAATAAAGTGTGGCGAAAAACCGCTTCGTTAGTGTTACATATTGATGAAATGAATAAACGTTTGAAAGCGCTTGAGAAGAAACTATTAAATGTCTCGACGTAGACGTTTACGGTCGGTATAATGCTCGCCTATTTTATAAATTTGTTGGCTCAATTATCAATTTAAAATAATCATGAGCAGATATTATTCAATAATTTCGAGGTATAAAGATGCAAGTTTCGGTGGAAACAACAAAAGGTTTAGGTAGACGTTTATCAATTACCATTAAATCAGAGGATATTAAAAAAGCAATTGATAAAGAGCTGATTAATACTGCAAAAAAAGTACGAATTGATGGTTTCCGCAAAGGAAAAGTACCTTTAAAAATTGTTGAACAACGCTATGGTGCGTCTATTTTACAAGATGCATTAAGTGATTTAATGCAACAAAATTTCATTGAAGCGATTGTTCAAGAAAAATTAAATCCAGTAGGTGCACCAACTTATACTCCAACAGAATATAAAGATGGAGAAGATTACACCTTTACTGTTGAATTTGAGGTTTATCCTGAAGTTAAAATCAAAGATCTAGATAAGATCGAAGTTGAAAAACCAGTAGCAGAAGTTGTTGATGCTGATGTTGAAACTATGATTGAAACATTACGTAAACAACAAGGGACTTGGAAAGAAGTTGAACAATCAGCTAAAGAACAAAATCGTGTAACTTTAGATTTTGTTGGTCAGGTTGATGGTGAGGAATTTGAAGGCGGTAAAGCTAATGATTTTGTATTAGTATTAGGTCAAGGTAGAATGATTCCTGGGTTTGAAGATGCTATTTTAGATCATAAAGCTAATGACCAATTTGATATTAACGTAACATTCCCAGAAGATTATCATGCCGAAAATTTAAAAGGTAAGCCTGCAGTATTTTCTGCAACATTGAAAAAAGTGGAAGAGCTTGAACTTCCAGAGCTTACTGAAGATGTTATTAAACGGTTTGGTATCGCAGATGGTACAGTTGAAAGCTTACGTATTGAAGTTCGAAAAAATATGTCGCGCGAACTTAATGCAACTATTCGTAATAAAATTAAAGCACAAGTTATTGATGGTTTAGTTAAGAATAATGAAATTGATGTACCTGCTGCATTAGTAGAACGCGAAATTGATGTACTCCGTCAACAGGCTGTATCACGATTTGGTGGAAATATGAAGCAACCAATCGACCTTCCAAAAGAATTATTCGAAGCTGAAGCTAAACGCCGTGTATCAGTTGGTTTATTATTTAGCGAAATTATTGAAAGCAATAAGATTAAAGCTGATGATGCAAAAGTTAAATCATTAATTGATGAAATTGCCTCTGCTTACGAAGATCCTAAAGAAGTTTTAGAATATTACAGTAAAGATAAGAAAGCGATGGATAACATTCGATCTGTAGCGATTGAAGATCAAGTAGTTGATTTATTATTAGCTAGTGCTAAAGTAACCGATAAAAACTACTCGTTTTCTGAATTAATGAATCAGCAAGTGGCTTAATATCTATACACTGCTTCATTAAATAAAAAGATTACTTTTAAGCCCAAATAAGAATTATCTGTTTGGGCTATTTTGTTTAATTAGGAGATAAAAATGCCTTTAGAACCATATATGGGTGTGATTCCAATGGTTGTTGAGCAAAGCTCTCGTGGAGAAAGAGCTTACGATATATATTCACGGTTATTAAAAGAGCGAATCATCTTTTTAACAGGACAAGTTGAAGATAATATGGCTAACTTAATTATCGCTCAAATGTTATTTCTAGAAGCTGAAAATCCTGAAAAAGATATCCATTTATATATAAATTCACCAGGTGGTGTTGTTACAGCCGGACTGGCCATTTATGATACTATGCAATTTATAAAACCTGATGTTAGCACAATTTGTTTGGGACAAGCATGTTCAATGGGATCATTGCTTTTGACTGCCGGAACAAAAGGTAAACGATATTGCTTACCTAACGCTAGGGTAATGATTCATCAACCATTAGGCGGTTTTCAAGGACAAGCTTCCGATATTCAAATACATGCACAAGAAATCTTACAAGTAAAAAGCCGTTTAAATAATATTTTGGCAATGCATACTGGTCAAGATATTAGTGTAATTGAAAAAGATACAGATCGTGATAACTTTATGTCTGCCGAAAAAGCAGTTGAATATGGTTTAGTGGATGCCATATATAGTAAACGTTCATAATAAATTAGCTAGGTGGTAAAAGTGAATAATGAAAGCTCAGAAAAATTACTCTATTGTACTTTTTGTGGTAAAAGTGAACATGAAGTTCGAAAACTAATTGCAGGACCATCATCTATTTATATTTGTAATGAGTGTATTGGGCTATGCAATGATATTTTAAAAGAAGAGACAAAAAGTTTTCTCTCACATGAAGAATTTAATAGTAAACCATTACCAACTCCTCATGAAATTCGAAACCATCTTGATGAATATGTTATTGGTCAAGAAAAAGCAAAAAAAGTATTATCTGTAGCTGTTTATAATCATTATAAACGTTTACGTAATTATGCAAGTCATAATGATGTCGAATTAGGTAAAAGTAATATTTTATTAATTGGTCCAACTGGTAGTGGTAAAACATTATTAGCCGAAACTTTAGCTCGCTTTTTAGATGTTCCTTTTGCGATGGCAGATGCAACAACATTAACAGAAGCAGGGTATGTCGGTGAAGATGTTGAAAATATCATTCAAAAATTATTACAGAGTTGTGATTATGATATTGAAAAAGCACAACGTGGTATAATTTACATTGATGAAATAGACAAGATTTCAAGAAAATCAGATAATCCTTCAATCACAAGAGATGTGTCTGGAGAAGGTGTACAACAAGCCTTATTAAAAATTATTGAAGGTACTATTGCCTCTGTGCCACCCAAAGGCGGACGTAAACATCCTCAACAAGAATTTTTACAGGTAGATACCTCAAAGATTCTGTTTATTTGTGGTGGGGCGTTTAGTGGCTTGAATAAAGTAGTAGAAAATCGAGTATCTGTTAATACTGGTATTGGCTTTGGAGCTGATGTTAAAAGCAGTAAAAATAAGGCAACGGAGTCTGAGTTACTCGCTCAAGTTGAATCTGAAGATTTAGTAAAATTTGGTTTGATTCCTGAATTTATTGGTCGATTACCCGTTATCGGTACATTATCAGAATTAGACAAAAATGCCTTAATTAGTATTTTAACTGAACCTAAAAACGCTTTAACTAAGCAGTTTGAAGCATTATTTAGGTTAGATGGAGTTGAATTAGAATTTACTGAAGATGCATTAAACGCTATTGCAATAAAAGCGTTGCAACGTAAAACAGGAGCTCGAGGTTTACGTTCTATTGTTGAAAATATTTTATTAGATACAATGTATGATCTACCATCTATGAAGAATATTAAAAAAGTTATTGTTGAACAAGAAACAGTAGAAAAATCACAAGCACCAGCTTTAATTTACCGAGAAGATGTTGAGTTGTCAGCTTAACTATGAAGATGCTTGTTATTGTTGAAACTTTAACAAGCATGATCTAATTTATATTATATCTAATTACATGTAGATATTGTCAAAATGTTTAAGGAATAGTATATATTTGACTCATAACAATAGGCTTGAATATCTAAAATCAATCCCAATATCAACATAATGGGTTTGTACTATTAGAGAGAAAAAAATGAAAACAAAACAAACTAAACAAATGATTATGCCTATTTTACCATTACGTGATGTTGTGGTATTTCCACATATGGTAATTCCTCTCTTTGTTGGTCGAAATAAATCGATACGTTGTCTTGAGAGTGCAATGGAAATGGATAAGCAAGTCTTTCTTGTTACTCAAAAAAATCCATCCCAAGATGATCCTGATGTTGATGATTTATATGAAACTGGGACTGTTGCCAATATTTTACAATTGCTTCAACTTCCAGACGGAACTGTAAAAGTTTTAGTTGAAGGTGTTGAACGAGCTAAAATTGTTGATATTTTAGAACAAAAAGAAGACGACTTTTTTATTGCCAATATCGAAACATTGCATGAAAAAAACAAAAATGATGATTTAAATGAAGCTTTAATGCGAGTTGTACTTTCTAATTTTGATGATTATGCAAAACTGAATAAAAAGGTAACACAAGAAGTTGTTGATTCAATTCGTTTGATTAAAGAGCCTTCACAACTGGCTGATTCTATTGCCGCTACATTATTTTTGAAAGTAGAACAAAAGCAAGAATTACTGGTTACAGCTAATTTGGAAAAACGTTTTGAGTTACTTATTTCATTGATGGAATCTGAAATCGATTTATTGCAAGTTGAAAAAAATATTCGTCAGCGTGTTAAGCAACAAATGGAAAAAGCGCAAAAAGAGTATTATCTTAATGAGCAAATAAAAGCAATTCATAAAGAATTGGGTGATATCGATAATAAATCAGATGAATATGAAGAGTTAAAAAATAAAATTACCAAAGCTAAAATGCCACAAGAGGCAACAGAAAAAGCTTTGGCTGAACTTAATAAACTCAAAATGATGCCTGCAATGTCTGCTGAAGCAACTGTAGTCAGAGGATATATTGATTGGATGATACAAATTCCGTGGCATAAACGTAGCAAAGTTAAAAAAGATATTGAGGGTGCTCAAAAAATTCTAGATAAAGATCATTATGGTTTAGAAAGAGTTAAAGATCGTATATTGGAATATTTAGCTGTTCAAGGTCGAATTAATAAAGTCAAAGGACCTATATTATGTCTAGTTGGACCTCCAGGTGTAGGTAAAACATCTCTTGGTCAGTCTATCGCTAAAGCAACAGGGCGTAAATATGTCCGAATGGCATTAGGTGGTGTTCGTGATGAGGCAGAAATTCGTGGACATAGAAGAACTTATATAGGCTCTATGCCAGGTAAATTGATTCAACGTATGGTAAAAGTTGGTGTCAAAAATCCATTATTTTTATTGGATGAAATTGATAAGATGGCATCGGATATGCGAGGCGATCCTGCTTCTGCTTTGTTAGAAGTACTTGATCCAGAACAAAATAATGCTTTTAGTGATCACTATCTTGAAGTTGATTATGATTTATCTGATGTAATGTTTGTTGCTACTGCTAATTCGATGAATATTCCAGCACCATTGTTAGACCGAATGGAGGTTATTCGTCTTTCAGGCTATACAGAAGATGAAAAATTAAACATTGCTAAACAGCATCTTATTACTAAACAAATAGAGAATAATGGGTTAAAACCAAAAGAAATTAGTATAGATAATTCAGCTATAATTGGAATTATTCGCTATTATACTCGAGAAGCAGGGGTTCGTAGCTTAGAAAGGGAAATAGCAAAAATTTGCCGTAAAGTTGTAAAACAATTAGCTTTAAATAGCAAGTTGAAAAAAGTGACGATAACCCAGGATAATTTAAAAGATTTTCTAGGAGTACAACGATTTGATTATGGTAAAACCGATAATGAAAATCGAATTGGGCAAGTTATTGGTCTTGCTTGGACTGAAGTAGGCGGTGATTTACTTACAATTGAATCAGTTAGTGTACCAGGTAAAGGTAAATTAACTTATACCGGTTCATTGGGTGATGTGATGCAAGAATCTATTCAAACCGCATTGACAGTGGTTCGTTCTCGTGCTGAAAAGTTAGGTATTAATGGTGATTTTTACGAAAAACGTGATATTCATGTCCATGTCCCCGATGGTGCGACACCGAAAGATGGTCCAAGTGCAGGTATCGCTATGTGTACATCATTAATTTCAACTTTAACAGGTAATCCTGTTCGTTCTGATGTTGCTATGACTGGGGAAATTACTTTAAGAGGTGAAGTATTACCTATTGGTGGTCTTAAAGAAAAATTACTTGCAGCACATAGAGGTGGAATTAAAACGGTTGTTATACCGATGGATAATGTGAAAGATCTAGAAGAAATTCCAGATAATGTTAAAGCTGAAATTGATATTTGCCCAGTAAAATGGATTGATGAAGTAATAACAATAGCATTACAAAATAATCCGTTTGGTGTAGAACTTGAAGAAGATAAAATTAGTTTAAAACATGCAACTAAAAAGGCAACTAAACAAATAAAATCTAAAATTCCAGTTCAGACGCAATTAAATTAATTGTATTTAATTTTAAAAAGATCAACATAGTGTTGATCTTTTTTTATCTCTTAGCGTTTCGATAATAGCCAATTTAGGTAAATATGCTATACTTGCCGAATTAATCTTTAGATATATGGAGAATCGCAAGAAATGATGGATACAATCCGCACAGCTGCAAACCATATTGTAGTTAAAATTATTTTTGCAATAATTATTTTATCATTTATATTCACAGGGATAGGTTTTTTTGGATTTGGGGGCGGCAATAATGCGCGTGATGCCCAACAATACATCGCAAAAGTTAATGGAGAAGGGATAAATCGAGCACAATTTGAAGCTCAAGTAAGGGAAGTTACTTCAAATTCAGCAGGTGACCCTGCTTTTATCAAACAACTTCGCCGCAATGTATTATATTCACAAATTACGAATTTTTTATCTTATAAATTTGCCGAGCAGTTAAATGCAAATATAGGTAATGAAAGAGTCAAAGAATTCATCAAGAAACAACAGATGTTTTTTGAAAATGGCAAATTTAGTAATAAAAAATATTTAGAACTCCTTTCAGCAAACGGTTATACACCTGATAGTTATGGTGCAGGCTTGAAAACCTCTTTGCAACAACAACAAGTCATTAATGCTTTAGTAAACTCAAGTTTTGTATTACCTGTAGATTCAGAGTTAGCCAAGTTAAAAGATCAAACAAGAACAGTTTATACATCAACTTTGAGCCCTAAAGTGGTAAATATGGATGATGTTAAAATTACTGTTGAAGATGAAAAGAAATATTATGAAGAACATAAGAGTGAGTTTTATCGGAAAGAAAGAGTTAAGTTTAATTATATTTTAAATAAAAAATCTAATTACATAGATAAAATTCGTATTACTGATGATGAAGTACAACAACAATTCAAAAAAAATAAAGAAGATTATTCTTTCCCTGAAAGACAAGCTTACAGTGTAATTTATGTCACTGATAAAGAACAGGCAGATGATATTATCAAAGATCTATCATCTGGTGGTAATTTTGATACTATTGTTAAAACGGTTAATCAGACCGCTAATACCTCTCCGTATGGAAAGAATGGTTCATTGGGATGGTTTAATATGGATGATTCTTTACCTCAAGCATTTAAAGATGCTAATTTAAAAAAAGTTGGACAAATTTCTAAGCCGATAAAAGTTGATGATGGTTATGTTATCGTTAAATTAGATAATATACAAAAATCTAGAGTTATGGATTTTGATTTTGCAAAACATATGATTACTTCAAAGCTGGAAGATGAAAAACTAAATGCTATATTTTATTCTGTAGAAGATAAAATTCAGGCTGCGGTAAACAAAAACCCTAATTCATTAGAAGCTATTGCAAAAGATTCTGATTTACATATAGTTAATTCAGATTGGTCTTATTACAATGATATCACTACAATTTTACGATATCCTGAAGTTAGGGATGTTGCATTTGGTGATCAAATGATTGTTGATGGTCAAGCAACAGGTAACGTTTCGGAAATGATAACTGTTGGTCAAGGTATTGATATGATTGATTTTGTTATTCAACTTGTTGATTATCGTAAGGAAGGGATAGCACCTTTTGAAGAAGTCCAAGATGAAATTAATAAAAAACTTTATCAAAATATTGCTAATGAACGTTTTACATCGACTGTAGATAATATATTAGCACAATTAAACGAAACGGGTAGTTCGTCAAATGTAAACTTTGCTCAAAGTTATAAACTTACTCGGAACTCAAAAGTGCTGGATAAGAAAATTGTTGATATGGTTTTTGATTTGGTACCATCAGTTACATCTAAACGAGTTTTTGGTATTCAATACTTAGATGATAAAAGTGCTGCTATTGTGGTATTAACTGGTGTAAAAACACCTAATGAACAGAAAGATATTTCGTCTGAATTATTACCATTATATATTAATAATATATATTATTATCTTACTGAAGATATTCGTTCTAAAGCTAAGATTGAAATTATGCCAGATGCTAATTTGTGATCCAAATCATAAATTAATGCAAAATTCAGCAAAAATTAAAAGTCACTTCGGTGACTTTTTTCATTTATAAAATTAATAAACCTTTAGCATTTGATTAAATGAGATAGTTAAAAAGCATATTAATTGCATAACTATTTTTAAGAGGTTAATCAAATGAAACTATTTTCAATTTTGTGTATTTTATTATCAAGTATTACTTTTTCCGGTTTAAGTTTTGCGGATAGCCCACCTAATGAAGTAACTAAAAAAGAACAGCAACAAATTATACAAGTTAATATTAATACAGCTACAGCAGAAGAGTTAGCTAAAGTATTAACAGGTATAGGGATAAGTAAAGCCAAAAAAATTGTTGAATATCGTGAAAAATTTGGGGCGTTTGTTTCTATAGAACAATTGAAAGAAGTTTCCGGTATTGGTCAAGCAACATTGGATAAAAATGTAGGTAAAATAGCGTTATAATTTTATTTTAAGCCGCCGATTTTTAATATCGGTCGGCGATTATCACATATTAATTATTGATAGGATCAATATCAATACTCCATCTTACTTTTGATGTTTCATTCCATTTTTCTATATCAATAACAAGTTTATCTAAAATTAATTGTAATAGCTGTCTATTTGTGTGTTGTAACAAAAGTTGCCAACGGTAATATCCCGCCTTCTTAGGTTGATTTGCCGGCATAGGACCAAGTTGCCATAAAGAACTATCACCATACTCTTTCAATCTGTCATGAATGAGTTGCAAAAACTTTTGTGCATGATGGTTATTGCGATCTGCTGCACGAATTAATGCTTGATAACTAAATGGAGGTAATAACGTTTGTTGACGTTCTTTTAAGGTCTGTTTAGCAAATTCTTGATATCCTTTATTTAATAATACATTTAATAATGGATGCTCAGGATGGTAGGTTTGTAATATTACTTCTCCTGTTTTTGCTTCTCGGCCAGCCCTTCCTGATACTTGAGTATAGATTTGAGCAAATTGCTCTGTTGCTCGAAAATCGCTAGAAAATAATGCCCCATCGACATCTACAATACCAACTAATGTTATATCAGGAAAATGATGACCTTTGGCTAAAATCTGTGTACCAACTAAAATATGTGCACCACCTTGTTGAATACTTTGCAAATAACCATCTAATGCTCCTTTTTTAGCTACTGTATCACGATCAATACGACTTATTTTGGTGTTAGGAAAAAGAAGTTCAAGTTGTTTTTCTAATTGCTCCGTACCAAAACCAATAGGTACTAAATGAGTTGAACCACATTTTGGGCATTGTTTTGGAATTGCTCTTGGTGTATCACAATAATGACAACTAAGTTTTTGCGATTGGTTGTGAAAAGTATATGGACGATCGCAACGAGGACATTCCGCAATCCAACCACAATCATGACAAATTAATAAAGGTGAATAACCACGCCGATTTAAAAATAACATGACTTGATTATTATTGTGTAAATGGATTTTTATTTGTTCAATTAAGGGTTGTGATAAGCCAGCTAAAAGTGTTAAACCTCGAATATCTAAAATAGATTGCTTTACAGGTTTAGCATGACCTGCACGTTTTGTTAATTGTAACAATTGGTATCTATGATTTTTAACATTATTTAAAGTTTCTAATGAAGGTGTTGCAGAACCTAATAAAATAGGGATATTTTTAAGTTTTGCACGAATAATTGCTAAATCACGAGCATTATAACGCCATCCTTCTTGTTGTTTATATGAATTATCATGCTCTTCGTCAACGATAATCATACCTAAATTTTTAAACGGTGTGAAAAGTGATGAACGGGTACCGACAACAATGGCATTTTCTCCATTTTTGCTTCTTAACCAAACGGCTAGTCTTTGTTGATTGGTTAATCCAGAATGTAAAATATCTATTGGAGCATTAAATCGTTCTTTAAAACGTTTAATTGTTTGTGGTGTAAGGCTAATTTCAGGTACCAATACTAATGCTTGTTTACCTGTAGCTAGTACATTAGATATAATATTGAGATAAACCTCAGTTTTTCCTGAGCCCGTGACGCCTTCTAACAGAAATACAGCAAAATTATGGATTTGTTTGTTTACATTATCTATTGCATAAAATTGTTCTTGATTTAATTTAATCAAGTTTGGATTGGCAGAAAAATTCGTTTGCCACATTATATTATCTGCTTGGACATTTACTCGTGTTATTAGTTGTTTTTTTTCTAATTCATTATAGACAGTAGCACTTACGTTGATAGAATCAACAGTATTGTTTCTAAATGATGATAATAATAATTTTTGTTTTGGTGTCCGTGATAATGCGGTCAGATCAATATTCTCACCTAATTCAGTTAATTGCCAATGAGTGATTTGAGCTTTGTTCGCTTCTCGTCCTTGCCTTAATAAAACAGGCATCGCATGAAATAAAACTTCACCAATTGGATAATGATAATAACCTGCCGCCCAATTTAATAATTGCCAGATATCTGGAGTAAAAAGAGGTTCGCTATCAATAATTGTTGTGATATTTTTTAAACTTTTAACATCAATATCGGTTTGTTGATCTATTTTAACAATAATACCTATGGCATTGCGGGTACCGAATGGAACTTTCACCCGCATTCCAATTTGGGCAGGCTTAGTTAAGTTATAATCATAAAGTTGATAAAGTGGTACTGGTAAGGCAACATGAGCAATAAGCATTGAGAATCACAATTATAATTTACAGAAAGTAATATTGTACGCAGTTTTTATTTAACTCGCAAAAACATACCAAATTTATAGATGATTTGAAAGGTTAAAACAAACTAATTTTTTATATATTCTGATAATGATTAATTTAATCAGATGAGTAGCTACTTGTAAAAATTTGCTATCTTGGATATATTCTAAAGAGTTGATAATTTTTTTAGGAATCAAAAATATGCCCGAGTCATTTTCGCATATTAATCAGCGTGGTGATGCTTATATGGTTGATGTTTCAAACAAACAGCTAACAATGCGACAAGCAAGCGCAGAATCATTAGTTTTAATGAATACCAAAACACTTGATATGATTATCGAAGGTAAACATCATAAAGGGGATGTTTTTGCGACAGCAAGAATTGCTGGTATTCAAGCTGCAAAAAAAACTTGGGATATTATTCCTCTATGCCATCCGCTTTTGCTCAGTAAAATTGAAATTAATATTGAAGCAGATCGAATAAAAAGTTGTATTCGAATTCAAGCTAACTGTCGATTAAACGGGCAAACAGGTGTTGAAATGGAGGCTATGGTAGCAGCTTCAGTTGCTGCTTTAACTATTTATGATATGTGTAAGGCTGTACAAAAGGATATGGTTATTACGCAAGTAAGATTATTGAATAAGAGTGGTGGTAAGTCTGGAGACTTTATTGCCAAGGAACTAGATGAATAAAATTATTTTTTTTGCTCAAATTAGAGAGTTAGTTGAAATTGACAGCATTATCTTAGATGCTAATCAAGTTTCTATTTTGGAATTGCTTGAACAACTCAGCAAACGTGGCGATAGGTGGGCTTTAGCATTCAAAGAAAGAGTTATTTTATGTGCTGTGAACCAAGTATTGGTTGATTATGATTATATTATTCAGGCAGGTGATGAAATTGCCTTTTTCCCTCCTGTAACAGGTGGTTGAAATTATGGATATTATTAAAGTAAATCAAGATTTAATTGATAATAATGAGTTAATTAATTGGCTTTCAGCATTACCTCAAGATGGTGCAATTGTCACTTTTATGGGTAAGGTTCGTTGTTTTGAAAAACAGACATTGAGCCTTTATTTAGAACATTATGCAGGAATGACAGAGAAAGTATTAGCTAATATAATCGCTAATGCTCGAAAAAGATGGCGATTAAGTCGAGTTGTGGTTATTCATCGAGTTGGTGAAATTAATGCTAATGAGCAGATCGTATTTGTTGGGGTAAGTAGTGCTCATCGTGCAGATTCATTTGCGGCGGCTGAATTTATTATGGATATCTTAAAAAATGAAGCACCATTTTGGAAGAAAGAACGAACCATTGATGGTGATAACTGGGTTGAAGCAAAAAAAACAGATGTAGATGCATTGAAAAAATGGAATTAATCCTTATTTAATATATAATATGATAGTTTATATGGCATTTTTAGGAGATATAAGGAATGGCAAGTTTTTCGCCGAATGGTTTGATTAATGAACAAGCTGGCAGTCGTGTTCAAACATATATGAGTCATGTATATGGCTGGATGACTGTTGGTTTATTATTAACAGCTTTAGTTGCTTGGTTTGCATCAAGTAATATGGCACTGATACAATTATTATATAAAGGTATGTGGGTATTGTTAATAGCGGAACTGGCATTAGTTTTCGTTATTTCTGGTATGATTAATCGTCTATCTGGCGCTGCCGCAACGACATTATTTATGCTTTATTCGGTTTTAAATGGTTGTACCTTTTCAATCTATTTTCTAGTTTATACTTCATCGTCAATAGCAAGTGTGTTTTTTATTACTGCAGGTATGTTCGCGGCTTTGGCTTTTTACGGCTATACTACTAAGCGAGATTTGTCTAGTTTTGGTCGTTTCTTATTTATGGGGTTAATTGGATTAGTCATTGCGTCATTAGTGAATATGTTTATGCATAGTGAACCATTGATGTGGGCTGTTACCTATATTGGTGTATTTGTTTTTGCAGGATTAACTGCTTACGATACTCAAAAATTGAAAGAATTAGGTGATGGTTTACCTCAAGACGATCAAAATATATTCAGACGTTATGTTATTTTAGGTGCATTACAACTTTATCTTGATTTCATCAATTTATTTATTATGTTATTAAGAATTTTTGCCGATCGACGATAATTGTTTTAATCTAGAAAAAGGGCTCAATTAGAGCCCTTTTTTGTTAATATTTTATTAGTATTTATCTAGATAATGCTAACTTGTTAAAAAGTTTCAGGAAAGCACCACGTTTCAGTATAAAATGCTGTAAGATTTTTTTTGATGTTAAGTGAATGGATGGTCCAATAGTGAGTACTATGAAAAAATTATATTGTTTTGTTTTAATAAATATCTTAATTTCATCTTTTATTGCAGTACGTTTCTTTTTGGTTCCTGATGTATCATTTTCTTGGCTTGGTAGCACATTTTCAGTGTTTGCTGTACTTGGACATTTTTTTTCATTATATATATTGTTTTTTTTAATCTGCATACCAACACTGTGGTTAAGAAAATATTTATGTCATGCCATTCTAGCTATTTTATTTAGTTTTATTCAAATAATATTATATGTTGATACAATTGTTTTTCAGCAATATCGATTCCATATTAATGAATCAGTTTTATCAATGGTATTATCAGGTCAAGTTGTTGATTTTTCTATAACAACGTATTTGTTAATGTTAGTACTTATTGTCATTTCATTTTGTGTTGAATATTTTATTATCTATATTATTGATTTCAAAGTATCTAAACCTCATAGTAAATCGAAGACAATTTTATTATCCACACTGTTATTAATTGCTTCTTTATTTATTAGCCAGTTTGGACATATGGTTGCTTTTTATTATGCTTATTCTCCAATAATGGTGGTGAAAGAATATATTCCGCTTTATCGTCCATTGACTTCAAAAAAAATCATGAATATTTTTGATAAGGAAGGAAAGCGAAAAGTTGTTTATGATAAAGATAACATTAATGCAACTGTAGATTATCCTAAAAATCCGTTAGTGATTAATCCAGAAAACAAAAAACTTAAAAATATAATGTTTATTGTTTTAGATTCATGGCGATATGATACTTTTAGTAATGAAATCTCCCCAAATACTTTTCAGTTTGTTAAGAATAATAATGGAGTGATCTTTAATAATCATTATTCGACAGGTAATGCAACGCGTACGGGGATTTTTGGTCTTTTTTATGGCATTCCAGGTACTTATTGGGATTCATTTTTACGTGGTAGCATTCCGTCTCTATTTATTACAACTTTACAGAAAGAAAACTATAATATTGGTATTTTTACATCCGCTAAAGTTACTGCACCTGAATTTGATCGAACTGCTTTTGTTACTATTGAAAACTTAAGAATCAGTAGTAAAGATGGCTCAGCATCTAAACGGGATAAACAAATTACTGACGATTGGTTAGAATGGTATAAATCGCGAGATATTTCAAGGCCAACATTTTCTTTTTTATTTTATGATGCACCTCATGCGTATGATTTCCCTGATGATTTCTCAGTTAAATTCAAACCTATTGGTGATCTTAACTATATGACATTGAGCAATGATACAGATCCTTTGCCAATTTTTAATCGTTACAAACAAAGTGTCTATTATGATGATTATTTATTACAAAATATTTATGATGAACTTATTAAATCAGACTCTTTAAATGATACATTGTTAATTATAACAGGTGATCATAGTCAAGAAATGAATGATAATAAACTAGGTTTTTGGGGGCATAATGGCAATTATACTGATGCGCAAACTAAGGTACCTTTTATTATTGTTGGTGCGAAAGATTTAGGCGATTTGATAAATAACAGTAATAAATTAACTAACCATGAAGATGTTGTCCCATCTCTAATGAAGCATTATTTATATGTTGAAAATGATATAAGGGATTATTCTACTGGATATGATTTATTTAAACCTATAACTGATCGTAATTGGTTATTAATGTCTAACTACAGTTCTTATGCTGTCAGAACGCTAGATAATATCTATTTTGTTAATAGAATTGGTATTAGTCGTTATATGGATGTACATAATCGTGAGGTTAACGAGGCACCAAATTACCAATATATTCAAGAAGCGATGAAAAATATGAGTTATTTCTTCAGTCAAAGAAAAAATCATTAACATATTAGAACGGAATAATATAGAAACAAATGAAAGTTCTATCCGCCATGAATATGGCGGATAGTTATATGAATTAACGAACATCAGCACAATTTAAGCAATAAATATAACGATTTTGAGTATCGTTAAAATTATTCCATAAAGAAATATGTTGTTTTAGCTGTTTTGCTTCGGGAAGATGTTCAAATAATATCTCAGCTGTTGATTGAGGTAGCATAGCTATCATATCTGAATATAATGCATTAAACCAATTTATTTCAGGTTTTGGCCAGTCAATTTTATAATCAGTTAAATTTGCTAATGTTGCAGCTATTTCAACAGCATCATCAAAATCACCTAATTTATCAATAAGCCCTATTTTGTCTGCTTCTGCTCCTAACCAGACTTGACCTTGTCCAATTTTATCTACTTGTTCTGTTGTCATTTTTCGCGCTTTTGCTACTAGCGAAATAAATGTTTGGTAGCCATTGTTGATGTTCATTTGAATTAATTGGTTTGTTTCTTCAGGCAAGTTTTTAGTAAAATTATTGCCTGCCAATGGTGATGTACTTACTCCATCACTATAAACACCAATATGAGATAAAGAGTTTTCGAATGTTGAAATAATACCGAAGATACCAATAGAGCCTGTAATTGTATTTGGACTTGCAACAATATAATCAGATTCAGTTGAGATCCAGTATCCACCTGATGCAGCCATTCCTCCCATAGAAACAACGACAGGAATTTGATAACTACGTAAAGCTTCTAATTCACTACGAATCGCTTCAGATGCATCAACACTACCCCCAGGGCTATTTACTCGTAACACTACGGCTTGTATATTATGCTTATCTAGGTTATTACGAATTTCTTTTAGTTGCTGAACAATGTCTTCACTTCCTGCTACATCATTACTATTTTCACCATTAGTGATAGTACCATTGACAAATACAACAGCGATTAGTGGCGTATTGCTCTTATTATTATCACCAACTAATTGTTCATCTTCTGATTTGAGTTGATAATCGTAAATACTAATTTCATGTTGATCAGTGAATTCTAATTCATATTGATGACTTGAAGTAATCACATCAACTAAGCCATTAGATAATGCATATTGAGCCATATTACCATTAGCAGCTCTTAATTCTGATAGCATTGTTTCAGGTGTAGGTACTAATTGTGAATTGGCTTTTTTTCGTTGTGTTGAGATATCATTAAGATAATTATCCCACATATGAGTTAACCAACGAGTTGTATTATTTCTCGCGTCTTCCGACATGTTATCACGGATAAATGGCTCAATGGCAGACTTATATGTTCCTACTCTGAAAACATGTGTATTAATTTTTAGATTATCAAGTAGGGTTTTATAGTATAAGTTGTTAGCAGCTAATCCATATACGTTGACTGAGCCAAGCGGTGTTAGATAGATTTTATTAGCATAACTCGCTAAATAATATTGGCTTTGATTATAACTTGTTCCAAAGGCATAAATTGGTTTTTTAGCTTCTTTAAATTTGGTTAAATACTTGCCCACATATTGTAAAGAGCTCAGATCGGCACCAACAAAATTATCTAACTTTAAAATAATGCTTTTAATATTTGGATCGGTGGTTGCTTGGGCAATTTTTTGAGTCAATATGAACAAACTATTTTCGCGGGAAGTATTGATTTTTTTACCATAAATTTTATTTTGTAGAGCATAGATTTCATCACTGTAATTCGTGTTATCAACAATAACACCTTCAAGATCCAAAACCAATGAACCATATTGAGGAACTGTATCTTGTTTTTGAGCTTCATTTATTAAGCCAATACCGCCAAAGATAAGCAAAATAATAACTAAGAATATCAAATTAAGAAACGTTTCTCTTATTACATTAATCACTTTCCAAATAGATTTTATGACAGATAATGCAGACATAATAATAAGTCCTTGTTAATAATAACGTTAGTTTTTCGTTTCAATATTACGTTTTTTGAAATATTTTTTATCTTCAAATCGTAAACATGTTAATTTTCCACCCCAACAACATCCAGTATCAAGTGCATAAACATTTTCTGGTGTACCTTTACCATTTAATGCAGCCCAATGCCCGAAAGCAATACTATATTGTGCGGGTATTTTACTTGGTAATAAAAACCAAGGTTTAAGTTTTATTGGTGCTTGTTCTGGTAATTTTTTAAAATAAAAATCTAACCGGCCATCTTCATAACAAAAACGCATACGTGTAAGTGCATTGGCAATATACCGTAGGCGATCTAATCCTTGTAATTCTGATGACCATTCATCAGGAAAGTTACCATACATTTTATCTAAAAATAAGGGATATGAATCACTAGATAGCATAACATTTAGATCGTGAGCGCATTTTTTCAGTAATTCAAGATCCCATTGTGGGGAAATACCCGCATGGGTCATGATTAATTTTAATGATTCATCAATTTGAACCAATGGCTGTTTACGTAGCCAGTTCATAAGTTCATCATAATCGGGAGCATTGATGATTTCATCTAGATTATCTTTCTTTTTAGCAAGTGTAACACCAGCATATACTGATAATAAGTGCAAATCATGATTACCCAAAACCATACGAATTTTCTTGCTATGTTGCTTCACAAATCGTAAAACATCTAATGATTTAGGTCCTCGGGCAACAAGATCTCCTGTTAACCATAAAGTATCTGAAGATGTGAATTTTGCTTTTTCAAGTAATCGCATAAATTCATCGTAACAACCATGAATATCACCAATGAGTAAATTTGCCATAATATTATTTCCATGCGTTTGCAAGCTGGCAATATTGTTGAACGGTTATATTTTCAGCACGTAAATTTGGATCAATATTGAGTTCAACTAATTGTTCGGCTGTAAACATATTGCCTAAACTGTTACGAATCGTTTTTCGGCGTTGATTAAATGCTTCAGTTGTTACACGAGAAAGTATTTTGACATCATTTACTTGATAAGGTTTTTCTTTATATGGGATCAACTTTACAACCGCAGAGTCAACTTTTGGTGCTGGTTTAAATGATGTTGGAGGTACTTCTAATACTGGAATAATTTGGCAAAAATATTGTGCCATTACACTTAATCTACCATAATCTTTACTATTAGGTGCCGCGACAAGTCGAGTTACTACTTCTTTTTGTAACATAAAATGCATATCAGTAATGATATTGGCATATTCAAATAAATGGAACATCAACGGCGTAGAGATATTATAGGGTAAGTTACCAAATACTCTTAATGGTTTACCTAATTGTTGATTTAATTCATTAAAGTCAAATGTCAGAGCATCTTGTTCGATAACGGTCAGCTTATTATTTAATAGAGGATTATCAATCAATCTACTAACTAAATCTCTATCAATTTCTACAACCGTCAAATGGTCAACGTATTTACTAACTGGAACAGTTAATGCAGCTAGTCCAGGACCAATTTCTACTAGAGCTTGATCTGCTTTAGGCTGTATAGCTGCAACAATGCTTTCAATAATATAGTCATCATGTAAAAAATTTTGTCCGAATCGTTTACGGGCGAAATGCCCTTGGTGTACACGATTATTCATGCTTATCTTCACCTGTAATGTTAATGTAGGCATCGCCTTTTAATTCTTGAATCCACACTTGAGCTTCCTCACTAAATTTACGATTAAATATTAATCGGTAAGCCCGATCTTGTTTAACTGCATTTGTTCCATCAGTTTGTTTGGTATCGAGTAGTTGAATCAAATGCCAACCGAAAGATGATTTAACTGGCTGGCTGATCTCCCCTTTTTTTAATCGAACTAGAGCATTTCTAAATCCACTGTCATAGACATCTGGTCGACTCCAACCTAAATTTCCTCCATTTTCGGCTGAGCCAGGATCTTCTGAATTAGCCTTTGCAGCTGCTTCAAAACTTATTGCACCACTGATTATTGATTTGCGAATATCATTTAATTTTTGTTTAGCTATTTCGTCTGTTACCAATACATTTGTTTTAATTAAAATATGGCGAGCATTCATTTCTTCAATAGTATATTTTTTTGGTGCTTCTGTGCGAGTATCATCTACTTTCAAAATATGTAATCCAACGCCAGAACGAATCGGACCAATAATACTGCCTTTTGGTGCTCTAATAAGCCGTTCTTCAAAGATAGTTGGTAGTTCGTTGAGTTTATTCCAACCCATATTGCCACCTTTTAAAGCGAGATCATCATTTGAATATGTTGCCGCTAATTTTGCAAAATTTTCACCTTTTTGTGCTCGATTAAAAATATCATTAGCTTTGTTAATTGCATTATCAATTTGTTGTTTAGACGCTTTTTCAGGTACAGATATTAGAATATGACTAATTTTGACATCTTTATTGTTGGCTGGTTGTTCAGCAAGATTTTTAGTCAATGTTTCAACTTCTTTTTCTGAGATTTTAATTCTAGGCCTAACCTCATTCATTCTGGTCTGTTCAATTAACATGTCATTATGAATTCGTTCCCGATAACTGCTGTAACTAATACCCATTATCGAAAGTTTACTTCTGAGTTCATCAATCGTCATACCGTTTTGCCCTGCGATTCTAGCAATAGCATTAGTGACTTCATCATCATTGATTGTTATTTTGGCTTTCGCTGCTTTTTGTAAAATTAAATTCTCAATAATTAAGCGATCCAGAATTTGTTCTCTTAATACTTTATCATTAGGTAGATTGCTTGCATCTGTACTGGCCTTAATAGTTTTTAACATGTCGTTAATATCACTTTCTAAAATGACATTATTATTTACTACTGCAGCTACTCGTTCAATAACTTTAGGTGCAGCAACGGTTGATAATGGAGTAAGTAGTCCTATGGTTAAACTTAAACTTAAATTTAAAGTAATCAATAGTTTTGATAGTTTCATATTTGCGCTACTCATGTTGTTTATTACAGTATAAATATTACTGCATTAATTTATTTAGTTATATTAAGTAAAATTAAAATGTTGTTGTGTATGGTAGTTTACCAAAGTTTAACATTTTTGCTTTCGCATCACGGTTACGCCCTAAACCTTGTAATTCAAAATTAACTGAAAGTTTATTTTCGTATTTACTACTACGCGTTATTGAGTCCCAATCTGTTAACTTTCGTCCATATTGTATGGTCATTCCCCAGCAACAATCACTATAATGTAACCCTATTGAGCTATCGACAGTTTGCCCTAAGCCGACGTCGTAATAGTATGAACCAACTGCATTTATCGTTTGTGACAATGGCCACGCCGTAACAAATCCAGCTTGTGATATATCTTGTTTATAATTCTTATATAAAGAATTTGAATCAACCGTATTGATATAATTATGGTTAGCATAACGATAAGAAAGTTGTAATAGTTTTTCACTTGATGGACGATACTCAAATATTGCATTAGCTAGAGATACGGTATCAATTCGAGTATCATACTGTATCCCACTTCTGAAAATCATATCATCAGTAATGCGCCAAAAATTATCTGATGCCCAAGTGATGCTACCAGTATCCGAATTTTTATCTAACTCAGTATTATGTTCGCTTGTTTTTGACTTAGTAAAATAAGTTATCTGCCCAATGGATAAATTAAACTTTTCAACTTTATTATCATCGTAAAAACGAGTTGTTACCCCTGTGGCTATATTATTAGCGGAAGCAATTCGATCTAACCCACTGTATGGTTGATCTCTAAATAGACCTACATAATCAAACTGTAATAAGGTTGAATCATAAGTTCCTATATTAGATTGATTTCGATATGGAATATAGATATATTTTACGCGCGGTTCTAATGTTTGGGTATAGCCATCAATGAAATTGAAGTCACGTTCAAATATAATTTTACCGTCAATACTAAATTTTGGTATAAAGCGGTTAACATTTTTATCTAACTGTTTATATCGATCAATATTTCTTTTTATATTATCTTGACTATAATGGGTTGCCATTATACCTGCTGAAGTAGTTAATATTGTCCAAGAATTAGTTAAAGTATAATTGATTGATGGCTCAATATGGGTACGCCATGCTTTAGGATTATTCTTTCCGGAGCTTATAAAATGAGATACTTGGGAAAATGTTTTAAATTTTAGCGGTCCAAAATCATAATTATAATAATTAATATTTAGTTGTGGTTGGGTTTGATACAACGAATCTTTAACTCCATCCTGAAAGGCTTGAAAGTGTCTATAACCCAAGGTAATATCCCAGTTAGGATCATTATAGCCCAGTTTATAAAACTGAGTAAGATAACCTGCTGTTTGGGATGTATATTTAGAATCTAAATCTGCTAAATATTGATTATCACTTACACGAGTCGAATCAACAGTAAAACGCCAATTGTAATTAATTAATTCATCGTTTTTCCAATAGAATAGCCAACGATGACGATTGTCATCATAGTTATTACCATTTAATAATCTATCCCTATCTTTGCTATATTTAGCATCATGTTGTAACCAATCAAATGCTAGTGTACCCAAACCAAGTTCATTTAAATAACGGAATTCAGTTTGTAATTGTAGACCTCGTCGTTGCAATGCCCTTGGAGTAAATGTGGCATCATAATTAGGTGCAATATTCCAATAAATAGGTAAAGCAAAATCAATACCACTGACACTGTCATAACTTAGATTAGGAATTAATAAACCAGAGCGACGCTTATTGCCTGTGGGTAATTGTAAGTAGGGCGAATAGAGTACAGGTACTTTACCAATACGAAATACCGCATTCCATACTTCAAGTAATTGTTCGTCATTATCGTGAATAATTGTTGAACCTTTAATACTCCACGTACTGTCATCGATAGGACATGAGGTAAAACTGCCATTTTTTAGAATAATCAATCGATTCTTCTCAAGTTTCATCTCATCAGCATCACCGCGACCAAGTCGATTGACAAGATGATACTCACCTGGGCTAATTTGAGTATCGTTATTATTAAGATTCATTGATGCATTATTGCCTTTTATATTGATCAAATTATCTTGATAATTAATGTTGCCTTGTAAAATCGCCATACGGTTATTTTTATTCGTTGAGTCAATTGTGACTTTATTCGCTTGTACTGTGCGGTTTCCTTGTTCTATTGAAACATCACCTTGATAAATGACTGTATTTGGATAAATAGCTTCAAATTGGTTTGCTTCGGCATTAACTGGTAATGTGTTAATATCACCTTTAACTAAAGGCCGATCAAATTTTGGAATATTGGCAAGACATTGTGGATTATTACTTTCAGCTTTAGGTAAACCTATAGCGTAACAGCTATTAGACAATGAAAGGGTAACGGTAATTGCAATAAATGACGGCGTTAATTTTTTCATCAATGATTAAAGGTAGTTATGATTATTATATGCTAAGCATTATAACGATTATTTACAAAAGTGCGAACGAAAAATTAATGTTTGACTCTACGCTTATTTGTTTTACTAAATTGCTTAACCATTGCTATTCTTTTGTCAACAGAAGTATGCTGAAATTCATCCCACCACTTAGCTAGCGCTAAAAGTTCACCTTTTTCGATGGATGCACGCATTTCTAATAAGTCATACGCTGCGCGAAATTTAGGATGTTCCAAAATTGCAAATGCACGTTTGCCTTCACGTTTTTTCATTCGTAATTGTAAACGCCAGATATCTCCCATTATTGTTGTCAATCTTTTAGGTATTGCAATAATTCGGCATTGTTCACTTAGCACATCATTAATAGCCATTGAAAATGCATCATGAAATAATAAACCACTTTCAACGCAAGTTAATTGTGTCTGTTCAATAATTGGATACCAAAAAAAAGCAGCAAATAAAAATGCTGGATTAACACGTTGCTTATTAGTTATGCGGTAATCAGTATTTTTTAAAACTTGCTCAAGCATTTTTTCTAAATAGCTATTATTATTTTGAGTAAATAGCCGTTCAATGACAGGAAATAGCTGCTCAAAAAGATGATATTTTTTTAATAATAAATAAGTGTTATATCCATTGCCTGATTGTAATAATTTCAGAGATTCATCAAAAAGTCTTGCTGCCGGTATATTTTTTAATAAAGGTGCAAGATGTTTAATTGGTTCAGCCGTTGTAGGCTCAATTTGCATATCAAGTTTAGCGGCAAAACGAATCGTTCTTAACATTCTAACAGGATCTTCTCGATAACGAACTTTTGGATCACCAATCAAACGAATGATTCCATTTTGTAAATCTTTTAAGCCACCACAATAATCACGTAATGTAAAATCTTTTATACTATAATAAAAAGCGTTCATCGTGAAATCACGACGAAGGGCATCTTGTTCAATTGTTCCATATACATTATCACGTAGTAGCATTCCCGATTTGGAACGTTTGGCAATATTATTTTGTTCATCTTGGTTGCTGTGTTCACCACGGAAGGTTGCTACTTCAATAATCTCTTTACCAAACATAATGTGCGCCAAACGAAACCTTTTGCCAACTAAACGGCAATTGCGGAATGTTTTTTGCACTTGTTCTGGTGTTGCATTGGTTGCGATATCGAAATCTTTGGGTGTTTTACCAAGTAAAAGATCACGAATACACCCACCAACTAAATAAGCTTCATACCCTTGTTTGTTTAATCTATAAAGAACTTTTAATGCATTTTCACTAATATTTTTACGTGAAATATTGTGTTCATTACGAGAAATGGAAACATATCGAGATTCTTTTTGTTCTTCAATGTGAAACATTTTACGGCAAAAGCGAGAGACATGTTTAAAAATAGTGCACCTCTGAAAGTGTTTTTACTCAAGTGATATTGCGCGCGATTATATCTCAATTGCTTATAACTTTCCATTTTTCTTCATTTATTAACTTTAACTATAGTAAAATTAAATACTTTAGGATTCAAGTTTAATATTGTATTTAAATTTTTAAACATAATTATCAATAATAGCACTTTATATAGTACAATTAGCAATATTGCTCTAGAAAGCAACATTATCTATTTACATGTATTTTATTTGTAATTTTACTATCTAATTTTGATTAACTAACTTATATTCAAAAGATTTTTAATTTATTGTATGAAATAGTTTGTATAAATAACATGATAAATATTTGAGTTATATTTATTATGTTAATTTTTTCAAAATAGAATCAGCCAATAAAAATTGATTGAGTATATACCATTAACTGATAACTTATTTTGGGGACATTATGAATATTCGTGATTTGGAATATTTTGTTTCGTTAGCTGAATTTCGTCATTTTCGTAAAGCTGCTGATGCTTGCAACGTGAGTCAACCAACTTTAAGTGGACAAATCAGAAAATTAGAAGATGAACTAGGCGTAATGTTACTAGAACGTACCAGTCGCAAAGTTTTATTTACTCAAACAGGAATGATGCTTGTTGAGCAAGCGAAAGAGATATTACGCAATATTCAAATCCTTAAAGAGATGGCTAGTCGCCAAGGTGAAGAAATGTCTGGGCCGATGCATATCGGTTTAATACCAACCATTGCTCCTTATTTATTACCACATGTAATAACCGTATTACATGAATCTTTTCCTCAATTAGAGCTTTATTTACATGAAGCTCAGACTGCCAATATTGTCGCTCAACTTGAAAGTGGTAAGTTGGATTGCGCGATAATTGCACAAGTAAAAGAAACAGCGCAATTTATAGAATTACCGTTATTTAATGAGCCAATGTTTTTAGCTGTTCCAGCAAATAATGAATTAGCAAATAAACAAACAGTTAAACTCTCTAATTTAAAAGGTCAAAAATTCTTAATGTTGGAAGATGGACACTGTTTACGTGAACATGCTATGGGATATTGTTTTCAAGTAGGTATTGATGAAGACAAGCAATTTAAAGCAACCAGTTTAGAAACTTTGCGTAGTATGATTTCTGCTGGTCGTGGAATAACCTTGTTTCCTGAGCTAGCGGCTCCAAATGAAAGAATACGAGATAATATTTGCTATATTCCATGTACTGACCCTGTTCCAGTACGTAGTATTGCTTTGATTTATAGACCTGGTTCACCTTTGCGTTCACGTTATGAAACAATTGCAAAAACGATTCGTGAACATATGCCAAAAGTATTTGCTGAAAAAGAACGTTTATTAACATCAACAAATTTAAAATGAAAAATATTAAAACCAGTGGTGTACGCGCACAGCAGAAACAGAGAACTCGTCGGTCATTAATTGATGCAGCTTTTAATCAATTAAATGCAGAGCAGGGGTTTGCTAGTTTGAGTTTGCGTGAAGTTGCTCGAGAAGCAGGCATTGCGGCAACATCTTTCTATCGACATTTCCGTGATATGGATGAATTAGGTTTAGCTATGGTTGATGAAAGTGGTTTAACTCTTCGCCAATTACTGCGCCAAGCACGAAAACGTATTGAAAAAGGTGGTAGCGTGTTGCGTACTTCAGTAACAACGTTTATTGAGTTTATAGATAAAAATCCCAAAGTTTTTTTACTATTACTTCGTGAAAAAGCTGGGACTTCATCGGCCTTTCGGTCAGCCATCGCGCGTGAAATTCAACATTTTATTGAAGAATTGGTTGACTATTTGGATAATGCTAACCAAATGCCTCATCATTATAACGTAGCACAAGCAGAAGCGATGGTAACCATTGCTTTTAATGCAGGAGCAGAAGCGATTGATTTTGATATTATTCAACGTCAAAAATTAATCGAAGATCTTATTTTCCAGCTTCGAATGGTTTCACGTGGTGCCTATTATCTTTATCACAAAGAATTAATTAAAGAAGGAAAATGTTAATTACAAGTTTTTATACTCAAACGTATAGTTAACCTGAAACTTTTTGACAAGAATTAAATTACCATTCTGTTTATTCATTGCGTAGCCTAATAAAATAAACTATTGATTAACAATTTGTTAAATTTATTATATCGTTAATTAAGCGTAATTGTTAAAGTTAAAAATAGTTGCATATTTTAATAGGAATTAATTTAATGGTTAAACTATATTTTTTGCTTAATTTTCTTATTTTGTTTTTACCATTTATCTGTTCTGCATCAGAAAATATAGGTTTTAAGAAAATTCATTATGATAAACAAGATGGTAGGCCTATAGATATTGCCGTCTGGTATCCTACTAACAATAACCATGGCGCTGTTACTATAGCTGAAAATGCTATTTTTTATGGTCATGAAGTTACTCCTGATGCTGAACCGAAAATCAGTACGACTAAATATCCATTAGCTTTGCTTTCACATGGTTATGGTGGAAGTTGGCAAAATCTAAGCTGGCTTGCTAATGAACTTGCTTTAAAAGGTTATATTGTTGCTGCTCCAAATCATCCAGGAACAACAATATTTGATCATAATATTGAACAATCATCTAAATTATGGTTACGTCCACAAGATTTAAGTAAAACAATTGATGCTTTAATTGGCAATCAAACATTTTCAAATATTGTTAATTTTAATCAGATTGCCGCTATAGGACATTCTCTTGGTGGTTGGTCTGTAATAGCGCTTTCTGGCGCTAGATTTTCGACTAATTTATTTAATCAGGATTGTAAGATACATTCTTATTTGAAAGGTTGTCATTTGCTATCTGAACTTGGTTTAGCAAATTCAGATCTGAATAAAAGTATGTTAGACCCAAGAATAAAAGCTTTCACATCTTTAGATGCTGGTTTGACAAGAGGATTTACAATTGAAAGCTTGCAAGAAATTAAAATACCTTCTCTTATTATTGGTGCAGGCGTTGATCTAGATGATACAAATGCTCAACTTGAATCGGGCTACCTTAAACAATTTTTAGCAAAGTCATCTTCCACTTATATTACTATTCCAGATGCAATGCATTTTAGTTTTATCCAAATGTGTAAAACTAATGCAATAGAGATATTAAACCAAGAAAAACAAGGTGAAGGAATTATTTGTAAAGATGGAGGAATTCGCCAAAGAAGTGAAATACATAATGAAATCACTCGTCTTGTAGTTAACTTTTTGTCAGATATATTTTCAAATAATAAAAATTAATGCTCAAAAAACTGCGACAAAAGTCGCAGTTCATTTAATAATTTTATAATAGTTAATTATTATAAATTTTGTAACACTTTTTCAACACTATCTTTGGCATCGCCAAATAACATATAGCTATTTTCTTTAAAGAATAGTGGGTTTTGCACGCCAGCATAGCCGGTATTCATTGAGCGTTTAGAAATAATCACTGTTTTTGCTTTCCAAACTTCAAGAACAGGCATACCTGCTATAGGGCTATTAGGATCTTCTTCAGCTGCTGGATTAACAGTATCATTTGCACCAATAACCCATACAACATCCGTATCAGGGAAGTCGTCATTGATTTCATCCATTTCAAGAACGATGTCATAAGGTACTTTTGCTTCTGCTAATAATACATTCATATGACCCGGTAAACGACCAGCAACAGGATGGATACCAAATCTTACTTCAATACCCATTGCACGTAATTTTTCAGTAATGTTACTTACTGCACCCTGTGCTTGAGCTACAGCCATACCATAGCCAGGAACGATGATAACAGAACGAGCTTCTTTTAATGTTTGTGCAACTTCAGCAGGTTGCATTTCACGATACTCACCTTGTTCTTCATCAGATGAACTCGCTGCACTACCATCGCTCCCAAATCCACCAGCGATAACACTGATAAATGAACGATTCATTGCTTTACACATGATATATGAAAGAATTGCACCAGAAGAACCCACTAACGCACCAGTTACAATTAGAAGATCGTTTTGTAACATAAAGCCTGCCGCTGCTGCCGCCCAACCAGAATAGGAATTAAGCATTGATATAACAACAGGCATATCCGCACCACCAATTGATGCTACAAGGTGGAAACCGAATACTAGCGCAATAATTGTCATTATAAGTAAACAAACTAGGGCGCCTGCACCAGTTTGTGCATTGATAAATGTAAACATCAAGATAACTGATACAACTATTGCCGCTAGATTTAGATAGTGTTTATTTGGGAGAGATAATGGTTTTGAACTAATTTTACCATTTAACTTTCCAAAGGCTACAATTGATCCAGAGAAAGTAACTGCACCGATAAATACACCTACAAAAATTTCAACTAAATGGATTGTTATTTCATTCGCTGCAACTGTGTGTGGATCTAAAAAGCTGTTTATACCAACAAGAACGGCTGCCATACCCACAAAGCTATGTAACAAAGCAACCAATTCAGGCATTTGTGTCATTTCAACATTTTTCGCTAGATACAAACCAATAGCAGCACCGATAATCATGGCAATAATGATCCAGTGTAATCCGCCATTTATGCTGGCAATTGCTGCGATAAGAGCTATTGCCATACCGATCATACCGTAGATGTTTCCTGATTTAGCTGATTCTTGATTGGAAAGACCTCGTAAACTGAATATAAAAAGTAATGCAGCAATAACATAGGCTGCTTGAATAATTCCGTTACTTAACATTATTGATTCTCTCCTTTATTTGCCACGTTGGAACATTTTTAGCATTCTTTGGGTAACAAAGAATCCACCAAAAATATTAATACTAGCAATCAAAATAGCAATAAATGCAATTGCCGTAGTTAAGCCATTATCATCACCGACTTGTAATATAGCCCCAACTAATATGATTCCAGAAATAGCATTGGTTACAGACATAAGTGGTGTATGCAGAGAATGGGTAACATTCCAAACTACGTAATAACCAACAACGCAAGATAGCGCAAATACAGTAAAATGTCCTAAAAAGCTTTCAGGTACTGAGTTTGCTAACCAGAAGTAAGCAATAATGATTAACGCTAAAATCCCATATTTTTTCTGAGGATCCATTGGTTTTGGTTCTGGTTTTGCAATAGGTTCAACTGCTTTTTTCTGAGGCTGAGCCGATACTTGAATTGGTGGTGCAGGCCAAGTGATTTCTTTATCTTTGACTACTGTTACGCCACGGATAACCACATCTTCAAAGTTAATATCAATGCTGCCATCTTTTTCTTTAGTAAGCAGTTTTAATAAATTAACGATGTTAGTCCCATAAAGTTGAGATGCCTGAGCTGGCATACGATTAGCTAAATCAGTATAACCAACAATTTTTACATTATTATCTGTTTCAAATACTTCACCTGGTTTTGTTAACTCGCAGTTACCTCCCGTTAAGGCTGCTAAATCAACGATAACACTACCTGGTTTCATTGATTCAACCATTTCTTTCGAAATAAGTTTTGGTGCTGGTTTTCCAGGGATTAATGCTGTAGTAATAATGATATCTACGTCTTTTGCTTGTTCAGCAAATAATGCCATTTCAGCTTCAATAAAGGCAGCAGACATTTGTTTTGCATAGCCGTCACCAGAACCTGCTTCTTCTTCGAAATCTAACTCTAAGAAGTCAGCACCCATACTATTAATTTGTTCTGCAACTTCTGGGCGTGTATCAAATGCACGAACAATCGCACCTAAACTAACTGCTGCGCCAATTGCTGCAAGGCCTGCAACACCTGCACCAATTACCAAAACTTTTGCTGGCGGTACTTTACCTGCAGCCGTTACTTGACCAGTAAAGAATCGACCGAATTGATTTGCTGCTTCAATAACAGAACGATAGCCTGCAATATTAGACATTGAGCTTAATGCATCAAGGGACTGAGCGCGCGAGATACGTGGAACACAGTCCATAGCCATTACAGTTATATTTTTAGTTGCAAGCTTTTCTAAAAGTTCTTGATGTTGGGCTGGATAAATATAGCTAATGAGAGTTAATCCCTCTTTCATTAGTAAAATTTCTTCATCTGTTGGTGCATGAAATTTTAAAATAAGGTCATTTTGCCAAATATCATGATTATTTTGAATTGTTGCTCCAGCATCAATAAATGCTTGATCTTCAAAATGAGCAGCGTGTCCTGCACCTTGTTCTACAGAAACTGTAAATCCAAGTTTTAACAGTTGTCCAACTGTTTGGGGAGTTGCTGCAACTCTAGCTTCATTGGCTAACCGTTCTTTGGGTATACCGATATGCATTGCATTTCATCCTTATGTTAAAGTGAGTTGGTAATAGTGTTTTGATTCTAGCATAAAATAGCGTCAGAGCGAGTAAGTAATTTATTTTTTATCATTCAATCCACATTATTATTTTTTATAATATTATATGATTATTTTGATAAATACGTTAAATAGTAAAAAAGCAATTGCAGATATAAAATATCTGTTTGTTTATTTTTAAGTCAAAATTGTTGCTTTTTTAAGATGTTTTTCTATTTTTAAAGCAATTGACCATATTTAAGCTTTGTTCTGTTTGCTTCTGTTTTACTTCATAAGATATGATAATTAATACTCTTTTAATGATTCAATTCAGATCTAATCCAAATTAGATATTCAGAAGAAAATCAAAAAACGAAATGAAAATGTAAATAACAGCATGTGTGTTTTGAGGCATTTAATATTAGCATTGTCGCTCTAATATTTAGAGCCATTAAAAGGTAGTAAAGTAATGTTAGTTAAATAAATATGACAAACCAAGCTGGTAAAGCATACTAATCTATCTTTTGTTATTAGTTATGTTAAAGAGAAAGTTTATTTTGTCATCTAAATTGAAACAATTTAATTTATTTAATTTGGACATAATCTTCTCATACTAGCAAAAATTAATACGTTTAATTTATATCAATCTAAGAAAGAATCGATAAGTAATGCAGTTATTTATGTTTCAGATGAAAGTATTATTGCCATTTATCTTAGGGGAATTTAACAATTACTAATAAAAAAATTGTAATCTTAGAACCTTATTTAAAAAAATCTGATATTTTATTAGTTCAACTTGAAAATATTATTAATACTGTTTTTAATGCAATGAAATTACCTAAATCTGTAGGAGAAAAAGTTGTATTTAATCCTACTCCACACTCTAAAAATATCATTCAACTATTATCCCAAAACAGCACCGAGGCGAGTTTAATGTGACTAATTTAGATACAGCAAAACTTGTTGCTTAAAAAATATATTCAGTAGGTATTCAACCCATTATTTTTACTTTAGTTAGTAAAGATTCACTGATTTTTAATGGTAAAGATCATCAATACATTAACGCTTTTTAGCCATAACTTTAGATATAACAGGTGCAAAAGATACTTTTTATGGAGCGCTTTGTGTCTCACTAGCAAAAGGCGAATCACTTTACTACTCAGCAAGTTATGCTTCTGTTTTTGCTTCTTTGACAATAAATAGTGAAGAAGCTCTCAATATGCCGTTTCATCAAAGTTTACTTCAAAAAATGGCTAATAAATAAATTTACTAGAGGAAACGATTTATGACAAATCAGCCGAAAAAAATTATTTTAGATTGTGATCCCAGTCATCATGATACTAACGCGATTTTATTGGCACAGGGTAATCCTAATATTGAATTAATTGCTGTTAAACCCTTTGTCAGAAAAGTCGACAGAACACTAAATATTAATAGTGATTCAGTATTAGATGTTCAAGTACGACCAGAAGCATCTATACAATTAGGCTCAAAATATTCAATCGATTTAATTCTTGATTCTTTAGAACGCTCCTGTGAGGTAAATGTATGTTAGATCAAAGTAAGGAAAAGAAAAATATTATAACATTAATGGTTGCGTTACTTGCAGCTTGTGTTGCATTTCAACTTAATGCAAGCATGTTAAGTCCAGTATTAGTAACAATAGCTAAAGAGTTAGGAACCAATGATGCAGCTGTTGGTTTATCGCAAACCTCTTTTTTTACTGCTGCCGCTTTATTTTCACTATTCTTACCTCGTTTGAGTGATATAAAAGGTCGTAAAAAAGTATTAACCTTTATGTTGCTTATTATGACATTAGGTACCATACTTGCAGCATTAGCACCCAATATAGAAGTATTGTATGCAGCCCGAATCATACAAGGTGTATCAGGTCCTGTTGTACCACTCTGTTTATTAATGCTTAGTTATGAAGTTAAAGATGCCAAACAATATGGTATGTTAATGGGAATTATTACAGCTGTAAATGGTGGTATTGCTGGTGTTGATGCAATTGCAGGTGGCTTACTTGCTACATATTTTGGTTTCCGTTCAGTATTTTGGGTTATTGCTGTCGTTGCTGCTATTTCTACCTATTTTGTCTATCGTTTTGCTCCAGAATCAAAACCGTCAGCTGGAACTAAAATGGATTGGATAGGTGTTCTATTCATTGTCCTTACTATTGCAGCTTTGCTATTAGCACTTAATGAGGCTGGTAATATTGGCAATGCCAATTGGCTTTATGTCACTGGACTCACATTGTTTGCTATTGTTTGTTTTATGTTATTTTGGCGTACCGAAAAACGCAATAAACAACCTTTGGTTACAATCGAACATTTAAAAAGAAGAGCGACGTGGGCTTTATTATTAACCACAACATTAACCATGACAGGTATTTTTGCGATAGTAAATGGTTTAGTTATGTCAATAGCACAAAATCATGAAATAGGTTTTGGACTTGATCCTGATTGGGCTTCACTTATTCTTCTTACTCCATATGCATTAATTGGTTGGTTTATTGGCCCATTCTCAGGTCGTTTAGCTCCAACGATGGGATATAATAAAGTATTAAAACTAGGTTTATTGGGTTGTATTATTGGTATTTTAGTAATCATGTTTTATGGTATTCATTCCTTAACAATTTTATCTATTTGCGTTATAGCATTAGGTATTTTTTATGCAGGAATGGCTAATATTATCTTAAATGGATTAGGTATCGTTTTATCGCCATCAAATAATCCAGGGTTTTTACCGGGCATGAATGCAGGTGCATTTAATTTAGGTGCAGGATTAAGTTTTGCATTGTTACCCGCTATACAAATGATAAACGCCAATACATTAACGGGTTATTTCAACGGTATGTTATTGGGATTAATTATTACCATTTTAGCTTTACTTTCTAGCTTTCTAATTCCTAGACCTATTAATGCAGAGTTATAAAAAATATTAAACTTTCAGCGAATCCTAGATAATACTATCTAGGATTTTTAACTCCGAGTGCATTTAATAAATAGTCTCTTTATTGGTTTACTGCTGTTTAATGTTTTTCGAAAACTTATATTCTACTCTTCTGGTATTAAAGTAAAAACTAATGTTGTGAAGAATTTATCTTGGGTAGCTAACTTGCTATTTTTAATTGGAAAACCAATTTCAACACCAATGACATTTAAACCTTGGTTAGGAACAATAATATCAACTTCTCCGTTATTATCGGTTTTTATAGTTTGATCTAAATTATTTACTACATCAATAATTACAGGAACATTTGCAAGAGGTTGACCGTCTTTATAAACAGTAATAGGTAATGTGTCCCCACGTTTTAATTTAGTTGGATCAATTTTAGGTACGATTTGTAATGGAATATCTTTAATGATTTTAGGGTTAGTAACAGATGATAAATAATTTACACTATATTTTATGGCATGAGTACCAGTAGTGGCGCCTTGGACTTGATTCATGGGTAAATTGACATATTTTCCATGTGCATTTTGCGTCCAGTATCCGTAATCAAAATCAATCGTTACCACTGATATTTTATCGGATGGCTCAACGGTCACATAATTACTGTGATCTTTTTTTATGATAGATGATGGCACCCAATCATTTGTGTAGGCATGAATTTGTTTTACCGTATCTGGGTTGTAACCGTTATCCAATGGGCCTTCACCTAAAATAATCTGTTTTTGATCAACACGATTGGCAATCCAGATACCATGAGCAGAGACCGCCTGAGTTATAAAGCAAGTAACAAATCCCGATAGAGTTAAAAAAAATATTTTATGCATACAAACCTCCTTTATTTTTAAATATAAATGATAATTATTCTCATTATCATTTTGATGTTTGGTAATGTCAAGCTGAGCATAGGTAATAGATAGGATAAATTTGATAAAAGCAATATAGAATCTAAAATGAAGCTAGATAAATAAATGTTCACTTACTGTTTATATTCAATCACCTAATGATAAATCTTAAGTTTGGTTATTTTTAACTATTACAAATTGTTATATAATCGGTAATATTTTGTCTTTAAAACTATATATTGCGTTTATTAAACTTTTTAAGGTACTTTTACATAAAACGATACGTTAATCTAAGGAAACCTCTATGATGGATTTTTCCCAATCAGTACCTGAACTGGTCTCTTGGGCAAAAAAGAATGATTTTTCAATTGCTTTACCTGTTGAAAGGTTAGCTTTTTTATTGGCTATTGCTGTATTAAATAGCGAGCGCTTTGATGGTGAAATGACGGAATCGGAATTAATTGATGCTTTTCGACATGTTTCACAGATTTTTGAGCAAAGCGAAGATACTATCACTGTAAGAGCTAATAATGCCATTAATGATTTAGTGCGTCAGCGTTTAATTACACGTTTTGCAAGTGAAATGACTGATGGTTATTCGATTTATCGTTTAACTCCTCTTGGAATAGGGATCTCTGATTATTATATTCGACAGCGTGAGTTTTCGTCACTCCGTTTATCCATTCAATTATCTATTGTGGCACAAGAATTGAAACGTGCTGCAGATGCAGCAGTCGAGGGAGGGGATGATTTACATTGGCATCGAAATGTCTTTGCCCCTTTAAAATATTCTGTTGCTGAAATTTTTGATAGTATTGATATAACACAACGAGTTATGGATGAGCAACAAGCTGAAGTTAAGCAAAATATATCTGCTTTATTAAGCCAAGATTGGCAAGCAGCAATTAGTAGTTGCGAAGGATTGTTAACAGAGACATCACAAACACTTCGTGAGTTGCAAGATACTTTAGCTGCAGCAGGCGATAAACTACAAGCCAGTTTGTTATTAATTCAAGATGCAACGCTTGATAATCCTGAACTTGATAAAATTAACAATGTAGTACTAGATTTACAAAGTAAATTAGATCGAATTATTGGTTGGGGGCAAAAAGCGATAGACCTTTGGATAGGTTATGATAGACATGTTCATAAATTTATTAGAACAGCGATTGATTTAGATAAAAACCGTGTATTTTCTCAACGGTTACGTAAATCAATTCAGAGTTATTTTGATTTACCATGGTCTCTTACGTTTGCAAATGCTGATCGTTTGCTCGATATGCGTGATGAAGAACTTGCATTACACGACGCAGAAGTTACTGGTGAATTACCTTCAGAACTTGAATTTGAAATGATTGAAGAGATTCAAGAACATATTATTAGACATATTGAACAAAATTTATTGATTTTTAAACAAGAAAATAAACCACTTGATATTGGTATTGCAATTTGTAGCTATTTAGCACAATTTCCACGCGAACAACATTTTGATATAGCAAGGTTATTTATCGATCAGGCTATTCGACTTGGTATTGCCGAAGATGATTTGCTCGGTATACCTAGCGAATGGAAACCTATTAACGATTATGGAGCTAAGGTACAAGCACATGTCATCAACAGATACTAACGATTTTGAAACACGACAAACAGCACATCATCTTGATGAAGTTATGGAACGCATAGCGGCAAGTTCACAAGCATCCATTGATAAATATATGCCAGTTAAATTGGCGCAAGCAATTGCAAATCCAATTTTTCCTGAGCTTGATAGTACTTTACGTTCTGGGCGTCATATTGGCATTGATGAGCTTGATCATCATGCCTTTTTAATGGACTTTCAACTAGAACTTGAACAATTTTACCAACGGTATAACGTTGAATTAATAAGAGCACCAGAAGGATTTTTTTATCTTCGACCTCGCTCAACAACGTTAATTCCTCGTTCAATATTATCTGAATTAGAAATGCTAGTTGGTAAAGTGCTTTGTTATCTTTATTTAAGCCCTGAACGATTAGCACATGAAGGGATCTTTACGTTGCAAGAGTTGTTTGAAGAACTAATTTCATTAGCTGATGAAAATAAATTGCTTAAATTAGTTAATCAGCGTTCTACTGGTTCTGATTTAGATCGTCAAAAATTATTTGATAAAGTTAAAACAGCTTTAAATCGATTACGTAGACTTGGCATGATTTACTTCATTGTTGGTAATGATAGTAGTCGTTTTCGCATTAATGAATCAATTTTTCGTTTTGGTGCTGAAGTCCGTAGTAGTGATGATGCGCAAGAAGCTCAATTGCGTTTAATCCGTGATGGCGAAGCAATCAAGATAGAGTCATCACTTATCTTAGATGATAATAATGAAGACCAAGATGTTAATGAGGAGATAGAATAATTATGATTGGACATGGTAAGTTTCACTCATTGACACTAATAAACTGGAATGGTTTTTTTGCTCGAACCTTTGATTTGGATAAATTAGTTACTACACTTTCTGGTGGAAATGGTGCAGGTAAATCAACCACAATGGCAGCTTTTGTTACTGCTTTAATTCCTGATTTAACTTTATTACATTTTAGAAACACAACCGAAGCAGGGGCAACATCTGGTTCACGAGATAAAGGTTTACACGGAAAATTAAAACCTGGTGTCTGCTATTCTATGCTTGATGTAATTAATTCTCGTAATCAACGTATAATTTGTGGAGTACGTTTACAGCAAGTAGCTGGTCGAGATAAGAAAGTCGATATTAAACCTTTTTTGATACAAGGTTTATCTGTTGGTATTACTCCAACAGAATTAGTCACTGAACGTTTAAACGATAAACAAGCACGAATCCTTTCATTACCTGAGTTAAAAGAAAAAATTGAAGGAATGGATGGTGTAATTTTTAAACAATTTAATTCAATTACTGACTATCATTCGGTGATGTTTGACTTTGGTATATTACCAAAGCGTCTGCGTACATCATCCGATCGTAGTAAATATTATCGCCTGATCGAAGCTTCTCTTTATGGTGGTATTTCAAGCGCTATTACCCGCTCACTACGTGATTATCTATTGCCCGAAAATAGCGGTGTACGTAAAGCTTTCCAAGATATGGAGGCCGCACTACGTGAAAATCGAATGACATTAGAAGCTATTAGAGTTACGCAATCTGATCGAGATTTGTTTAAACATCTTATTACCGAATCGACTAACTATGTAGCTGCTGACTACATGCGTCATGCTAATGAGCGTCGTATACATATTGAATCCATGCTAGGCTTACGCCGAGATATGTTTAAAACACAAGATCTGCTTTTAAGTAATCAATTCCGCCAAGTTGAAATGGCGAAAGAGTTGAAAGAATATCAAGAAGCACAAAGCGATTTGGAAACCGATTTACAAGCAGCTAATGATCATCTAAATCTTGTACAAACGGCGTTACGTCAACAAGAAAAGATTGATCGCTATCAAGCAGATTTAGATGATTTAAATGTAAAGCTTGAAGAACAAAATGAAGTAGTACTTGAAGCTAAGGAACAATATCAAGCTTATCGAGACCAATTTGAACATTCAGAACAAGAAGTTGATGAAATAAAAACACAACTGGCTGATTACCAGCAAGCGCTTGATGTTCAACAAACCCGAGCTATTCAATATCAACAAGCACTGCAAGCTCTTAAAAATGCGCAGTCTTTATGCCAATTACCTAAATTAGGTCTTAATAATATTGAAAATCACTTTGAAGAGTTTGATGAAAAACAAAAAGAGATAACAGAACAGGTATTAGAACTTGAGCAAAGACTCAGTGTTTCTGATGCTGCGATCAATCAATTTGATAGAGCTTATCAACTTGTTGTTAAATTAGTGGGTGATGTGGTTCGCAGTGATGCATTTATTGCTGCCAAAGAAGCATTAAGGATATGGCCGTCACAATGTTATCAAGCTGATCAAGCTGAACATTTACAATTACAACTAGATGAATTAGAACAACGTTTTTTTGAACAAAAAGAAGCTGAATCATTATTAACCCAATTTTGTAAACGTATTGGTCGTCAAGTTAATTACGATGATCTAGATGAGTTAAAACAAGAGTTTGAAGTACAATTAGACGAAAGTGCTGAGCTGGCTAATGAATCGAGCGAAAAACGTATTGAATTCAGACAAGAACTGGAACAAATACAAGCTAAGATTACCGAATATCGACAAAAAGCACCTATATGGTTAAAAGCGCAAGATGTCTTAATTTCTTTGCAAGAACAAACTGGTCAAACATTTACTAATAGCCAAGCGGTCACGCAACATATGCAATACTTGCTTGAACAGGAGCGAGTACTTGTTACTGAACGTGATCAAATCAATTTTAGACGTAATCAGCTAGATATTCAAATTGAACAACTTAATCAACCTAGTGGGGTTGATGATGGGCGATTATCGGCATTGGCAGAACGATTCAATGGTGTATTACTATCTGAAATTTATGAAGATGTTACTATTGATGATGCACCTTACTTTTCAGCGGTATATGGTCCATCAAGGCAAGCTATTGTGGTGCCTGATTTATCCTTAGTAAAAACACAACTTGAAACTCTTACTGCAAGTGAAGAAGATTACCCTGAAGATATCTATTTTATTGAGGGTGACCCATCATCATTTGATGATAGCGTATTTGACTGTGAAGAAATGGATAAAGCAGTATTGGTTAAAACGGGTGAGCGTCAGTGGCGTTTTTCTAGCTTTCCTAAAGTACCATTATTTGGCCGGGCTGCACGCGAGGTTCATCTTGAAAAATTATCAGTAGAACGAGACCAACTACATGAACGTTATGCAACTGTCTCATTTGACTTACAAAAGTTACAACGAATTGAGCAAAATGTTGGGCAATTTATTGGTCAATATTTAGCGGTAGCTTTTGATATCGATCCTGAAGCTGAAGCACAGAAATTAGCAACTAGGCGTACGGAAATTGAACGTCAATTATCATCTCAAGAAAGTATTGATAAACAAAATCAGCAACAAGTATTAAGTTTAAAAGAACAATTAACTACCGTTAATCGACTTGTTGCACAAATGCATTTATTGGTTGATGACGATCTCGCTGATCGAGTTGATGACTTGCGTGAACAAGTAGCAGAAGCACAAGAAGCAGTACAATATGTCAGTCGGAACCGTAATACAGTTTCAGATCTGGAGCCAATTGTCGCAGTTTTACAAAGCGATCCTGAACAAAATGAAGCTTTACGCGAACAATACAACACCGTAAAAGCGCAACAACAAACTATTCGCCAACAAATATTTGCGTTAACTGAAGTGATGCAGCGTCGATCTCACTTTAGTTATGAAGACTCGGCTGGTATGTTAGGTGAAAATACTGATTTAAATGAAAAATTGCGTTCTCGATTGGAAGTGGTTGAAGCACAAAGAACTGAATCCCGTCGTCAAATGCAGCAATATCAAGATAAATATAATCAGTATAATCAGACACTTGCCTCATTAAAAAGTGCTTTTGAAACTAAGCGAGATATGCTTAATGAACTACAGAATGAGATAGAACAAATTGGTGTAAAAGCCGATGCGATTACCGAAGAGCGTGCCAGAATACGACGTGATGAAATTCATCAAAAACTTAATAATAATCGTCAGCAATGTACCTCACTTGAAAAACAATTGATTGTTTGTGAAGGCGAAATGACACAAATGCAAAAACGTTTGACCCAAACATTGCGTGATTACAAGCAATTACGTGAACAAGTGGTACAAGCTAAAGCTGGGTGGTGTTTAGTATTAAGATTAGTCAGAGATAATAGTGTTGAACGTCGATTACATCGCCGGGAACTTGCTTATCTAAGTGCTGATGAGCTACGTTCTATGTCGGATAAGGCATTAGGTTCACTACGTTTGGCTGTGAATGATAATGAACATCTGCGTGATGTATTAAGGCTATCCGAAGATCCAAAACGGCCTGAACGTAAAATTCAATTTTATATTGCAGTTTATAAACATCTGCGAGAACGAATTCGTCAAGATATAGTGAAAACGGATGATCCAATTGAAGCTATTGAACAAATGGAAATCGAATTATCTCGCTTAACTGAAGAACTTACTTCGCGTGAGCAGCAATTAGCGATAAGTTCCAAAAGCGTGGCAAATATTATACGTAAAACTATTCAACGTGAACAAAATCGTATCCGCATGTTAAATCAAGGCTTACAAGCAGTGGCATTTGGTCAAGTTAATGGTGTACGTTTAAACGTAAATGTTCGTGAGGCCCATTCTTCATTATTAGCTGCTTTGTCTGATGAGCAAAGTGAACATCAAGATCTGTTTAGCAACAATAGAATCACTTTCTCTGAAGCTTTAGCTAAACTATATCAACGCTTAAATCCACATATAGATATGGGACAACGCACTGCGCAGAATATCGGTGAGGAGTTACTTGACTATCGAAACTATCTAGAGATGGATGTTGAAGTTAATCGTGGTGCTGATGGGTGGTTACGTGCCGAAAGTGGTGCGTTATCAACTGGTGAAGCGATTGGTACTGGTATGTCGATTCTCTTAATGGTAATTCAAAGCTGGGAAGAAGAATCTAAACGCCTGCGTAATAAAGATATTTCACCATGCCGATTATTATTTTTAGATGAAGCCGCTCGTCTTGATGCTAAATCAATTGCAACGCTTTTTGAGCTATGTGAACGATTAGAAATGCAGCTCATTATTGCAGCACCTGAAAATATCAGCCCAGAAAAAGGGACTACATACAAATTAGTTCGTAAAGTTATTAATAATCAAGAGCATGTTCATGTTGTTGGATTAAAAGGCTTTGCTTAATAATATTGCTGGTGATTGCCAGCAATATTTTATTTTTTTAAGAAATTTAGTCGTATATGATGTATGCTAAAGTAGAAAAATATTTTATCGTTTAATTTTGTATTTATGCAAAAAATAGTTCTATTTTTGTCAAAAAATATATTTTTTTTATTTAAAAAAGTTAAGCTTAAGTAAAAAAAATATCAATTTATTTAAAATATATTTTATTAATCAAAGCGTTATCTATTTAAAAGTGAAAATTAACTGTAATCATAATTGACTTGATTCAAATTTTATTTTCTGTTTAAATATTTATGAGTTTAGACGGTACCATGTATTTATGGTATTTTTTAGATTCTAACATTGAAAATAACTATTGTGGAAAAAGGAACACATTATGAAAGAATTAAATATAGTAGAAGTTGAACAAGTTTCTGGTGCTGGCTGGATCGCTGAGGCTGGTGCTGCTTTAGGTGCTGGTATTGGTGCTGTTGTTGATGCGGCTCATCATAACGTAAGCACTGCAGGACAAGATTCAGGTAGATTATTAGGTCAAGGTATCGGTCAAGTTGTTGAAGCTATTATCGGCTTACCTTTCCCAACACTTCGTCCTTAATTAATGTCTTAAACGGGAAGCAATGATTTGCTTCTCGTTTTATTGTTAAAAATCATATAGGAAATTGAAATATATACCTTAAGGTAAAATTTAGTATTTTTATTTTGAAATCATTAATAATTGTTAAATTAAAATATCAACTAACATGTTAAATGGTTTTATCTCTATATGGATTTTATTAGATATAAATTATCCATGAATATGAAAGTAAAAATGTTGTCATTATTGCCTTATTTATCATCAATTAATTTGAAAAGGGAAACATATATATGAAATTATTTTTCTTGTTTACCCTCATACTATCAAAAAAAATAACAACCTCCTTTTGCTTATCTAACATTAATTTTTTATCTATAAAAAGTTAATATTAAGTAAAAATAATCATTAATTTTAAAACATTTATGTTCAATTAAACATTCATTTTTTTCATGTGAAAATTATGCGTAATAATAATTGACTTGATCGATATTTTATTTTCTGTTTAAATGAACATGAATTTAATTGATACCATGTAATAATTGGTGTTTTTTAATTCAAATTTGCAAAAAATTATTATGGAAAAAAGGAACATATTATGAAAGAATTAAATTTAATTGAAGTTGAACAAGTTTCTGGTGCTGGTGCTATTATAGATGCAGCGGGTGCTTTAGGTGCTGGCATTGGTTCTGTAATTGATGCAATAAATCATGATTCAACTCAATCTTCTCAAAATGCTGGTCATATACTAGGCTCAAATATTGGTAAAATTATTGAAGATCATTTACGTACACATCATTTTCCAGTTTCTGTTCGTCCACTTAATTGATATTGTTTAATATAAGTTAAACGAGAAGCGGTTGTTCGCTTCTCGTTTTGTTTTAAAAAAGATCTAGAGATTTGAAATTAAACACTTAAAACTAAAAATTAGTATTTTTATTTTAAAATAATAAATGATCGATTAATTAAATAATTAGATAATAAATAAATTAAGAATTTATTTTATTTGATTGGTCATATATTATGAAATGGATCTGACACTTTAAGTAAATTATTATTTAGTAATAGACTTATAAGTATATTTTAAACCTAATTTCTTTATTAAAAATTAAAATTCACATAGTTGAATAATTTATTGAAATAATTAAATAATAAAAATAATTATAAACAGCTAAGTATAAGTACAAACAGGTAAAATATTTTATGGAAAATAATGGATTGTTTCGTCAAGAAGCTATTAATTACCAGAAAGCAAAATGGATGGGAAAAGCATTATTAATAAAAGGGTATTCTGCATGGTTTGTCTTTTTATTATCGATTGTTTTTATTATCGTTTTAGTACTTGCTGTCATATTCGGTACTTATACTAGACGAATTAATGTACCTGGTGAAATAACTACACAACCAAGAGCGATTAATTTATTTTCAACGCAGCAAGGTTTTATTATTAACTCTCATGTAAAAGTTGGTGATAAAGTTAAAAAAGGCGATCCAATTTATGAATTAGATGTTAGCCAAACTACACAGCTAGGTAATGTCACTCAAAAAACAATCGAATCAATTAATAATCAAATCAGAAATATATCTGAAATTATTGAAACTCTAAAAGAAAATAAACAAATCACATTAAAAGCATTGAAACAACAAATAGATGAATACAACACATTTCATCAAGATTCATTATTACTCGTCAAAAATGCAGAAAAAGGTATGAGTGAAATGTATGAAAGCATGCAAAACTATGCTGATTACCAAAAAAAGGGACTTATTAATAATGAACAATTCAATAATCAAAGATATTTATATTATCAACAACAAAATTCTTATCAATTTTTACAAAATCAAATAATACAAGAGAACTTAAGTATTATACAACTTAATAGTGAATTAGTTACAAAGATAGCTGATTTTGATAACAAAATATCTGAATACCAATTTCAGTTAAATGCTCTACAACGCCAATTAACAGAAGTAAATGCTAAAGGAACATTAATTATTAGTGCCCCTAGTGATGGACGTATTGAATCACTTAGTGTAACAGATGGTCAGATGGTAAAAACAGATGATAGTCTAGCACAACTTATTCCCGCTAATACTGATAGTTATTATTTAGTTCTTTGGGCACCTAATGAAAGTGTCCCTTATATTTCAGTTAATGATAAGATTAATATTCGTTATGAAGCTTATCCCTATCAAAAATTTGGGCAGTTTTCAGGTAAAATTATGTCAATATCTAAGGTACCTGCTTCTAGCCAAGAAATGTCAACGTATAGTAGTTCGCCACTATCTCAAAACAATGTTAACTATCAAGCTTATTACAAAGTAATGGTTTCGCTTGATAAACAACAAATGGCCAAATTTAATAATAAAATTAAATTAACAAATGGAATGAAAGCTGACATTACTCTGTTTTTAGAAAAAAGACCT
Organism: Gilliamella sp. wkB7; assembly: GCF_001693435.1. Lineage (NCBI taxonomy): Bacteria > Pseudomonadati > Pseudomonadota > Gammaproteobacteria > Orbales > Orbaceae > Gilliamella > Gilliamella sp. wkB7. Next base: position 1,122,136 of record NZ_CM004509.1, on the reverse strand, counting down.
ATTTATCAATGGATGCTATCACCTTTTTATGATATTCAGAAAAGTATTACAGGACCAGTCAATGAATAGAAATCAGTTTCAGCATATACTTCAAAGTTTACATTTTGGTTGGAAAAGAAAAATACCACAAATTTTACAGACAGAAGCAGCTGAATGTGGTCTTGCATGTTTAACTATGATTTGCCGTTATTATGGGATGAACGTAGATTTATTTAGCCTAAGGAATCAAATTGGCGTGTCATCACATGGTATAACTCTTGCCACGTTAATTAATATGTCAGCTTCTGTACATTTAATAAGCCGTCCACTTTCCTTAGATTTAAATGAGATAAAACAGCTAAAAACTCCTTGTATTTTACATTGGGACCTCAATCATTTTGTTGTATTAGTTGCGGTAAAAAGAAGTAAATTTATTTTACATGACCCTGCATTTGGTCGACGTGAAGTAGGTCTTAATGAAATGTCAAAACATTTCAGTGGAATAGCGCTTGAGTTGTGGCCTGATAAAGAGTTCAAACCTCGCACAGAACGTAGTCAACTTAGTTTGATTAAAATGCTCTTTCAAATTGATGGTTTAAAAGGGTTTTTAGTTAAAATTTTATCACTATCTCTTATTATTGAATCCATTAATTTATTGCTACCTGTTGGAACTCAATTGGTCATGGACCATGTAATTATGGCAAAGGATCATAGTTTACTTGGATTAATCTGTGTAGGGTTACTGTTTTTTATATTATTTAGAACGTTTATTGCTATGTTACGTTCTTGGTCATCATTAATTATGGGATCTTTAGTCGATATTCAATGGAAAGCAGGTCTTTTTGGTCATTTAATGAAGTTACCATTAGCTTATTTTGAAAAAAGAAAACTTGGTGATATTCAGTCTCGTTTTTCATCCTTAGAAATAATTTGTAAAACACTAACTAATAATATAGTAAAAAGTATTATTAATATTTTGATGTCAATTGGTGTTTTTATCATGATGTTTTTGTATGGGGGCTGGTTGGTTTGGATTGTCTGTGGTTTTACTCTAATATATATAATATTACGTGTAGCAACCTACCAGCGTTATCGACAAGCATCAGAAGAAAAAATAGTGAAAGAGGCAAAAGCTAATTCCCATTTTATGGAAAGTTTATATGGTATTGATACCTTAAAATCACTAAAACTCACTGAGTCAAGGGCTCAATATTGGCTCAATATGAATATTGATACAACTAACGCAAATATTCGTCTTACTAAATTAGAAATGATATTTAGTGGTGTTAACACATTAATTATGATGATAGAGCAAACATCAATATTGTGGATTGGTGCTGCACTTGTTATGGATGATAAGATGACGCTAGGTATGTTTATCGCATTTACTGCTTATCGAGCTCAATTCTCAGAACAGGCTGCAAATTTGATAAATATGGTATTAGATTTGAAAATGCTAAATTTACATACTGAACGACTAACCGATATTGTGTTAACCGATACTGAAAATGATATTGAATCAAAATATTCATTTCCTAAAGATATTCCTGTTGAATTTGAATTGCGCGATATAGCTTATCAATACGATAATCTTTCTAAACCTATTTTTACTAATATAAACATGAAAATTCAAGCAGGTGAAAGTGTTGCAATTATTGGTCCGTCAGGTTCAGGTAAAACAACATTGATGAAAGTTATGAATGGATTGCTTACACCTACACATGGTGAAGTTCTTATAAATGGAATTGATATTTATAAATTTGGTGTCAATAATTATAGAGATATTATTGGTAGTGTATTACAAAATGATAAACTTTTTGCTGGTTCTATATCTGATAATATTTCAAGTTTCGATACTGAAAAAAATTATGAATGGCTTGTTGAATGTGCAAAATATTGCAATATTCATAACGAAATTATGAGTATGCCTATGGGATACGAAACGTTAGTGAGTGAGTTAGGAAATAGCTTATCTGGTGGGCAAAAACAACGGTTGCTAATTGCAAGAGCATTGTATCGTAAACCTTGTTTATTATTTCTTGACGAAGCAACAAGTCATCTAGATGAAGATAATGAATTTACAATTAATAAGGCGATATCTTCATTAAAAATAACGCGTATTATTATTGCTCATCGAAAATCAACAATAGAAAGTGCTGATCGTATTGTTGATATTGGTTCAGTAAACCGTTAAAAATTAGCAAGTAAAATAGACAAAAATAAATAATGAGAAGCAAAAATTTTCACCTATAAATAGGTAATAAAGTTTTTTGAAGTTAAAGAAGTAATTTGAGATGATAAAATACTTCAATTTATTAACAATAAGATGTGATTTATAATTTTGGCAGACAAAAGTTTTAAAGTTACTATAAACATTGTTACTATCATGTTTAACTAGCAAATTTTCTGCAATAGTAATATTTCTGATATTTTTCGCTTCTCATTTTCACTTCTCGATTTGCAGAAAGTTGTACATCAAAATTAAGAGCAAAAAGATTATTTAACTTAGTTTATTCTGAATACTGAAATTCAATAATAAAAAAATAGTTATTTAATTTTTTTGTTTTAATTCTGTTCAGAATACTAAGCCTACAGAATATGACAATTATCTAAATAAAAATATAAAGATATGGTAAGAACACAGTGGCTAATACCACAGGTATATAATGTCGTCATTGATTTCAGCTATAGAGAACTTGATATTATTGGGTTAAATGAGATTACTAAAAAATAATTCATATTATGTACGATAAAAAGTTTTGCCAACGATAGTCAGCAAAACTTTCTTTATCTGGTTTGTTAGAAAATAATAAGATATTAAATTATATGCATTTAAGACAGTGGCCATTAATGTTATCAATGAATATCCAATACCGCATGAAATGCTTCTTGTGGGATATCAACACCGCCAAACTTACGTTGCCTAATTTTATTTTCCTTAATATTTTTAGCTATCTTTTTCTTTTTCGATGCAGATCCTGAATAGCCACGTCCAGTTACACTTTTACGTAATGGTGGAATATCTTCCCTTGCAATGACTTTATTTTCAACTACCGATTGTACTGGCATTGGGTAAAGTTTGCGAGGTATAACATGTTTCATTTTCTGAACTATTTGTTTACCGCGTTCAAAGCTTTTATCTCGTGGTAAAATAAAGGAAAAGGCATCGACAATTTCATCATTCAGCCAAATATCCATTTTAACCAAATCAGTTACAATATAACTTCGGTCTCGATAATCTATTGATGCATATCCATGCGTAATTGATTTAAGTGAATCATAAAAATTATAAGCAATTTCTGAAATTGGCAGTTTAAATGTCAATTCGGCCATTTTATTATTCAGATAAATCATATCGACATAAATACCGCGTTTTTCCTGACAGAGTTCCATAATCTCGCCAATATTTTCCATAGGAATAATAATTGCTGCATCAATAAATGGTTCTTCAATATATTCGATCTTTTCAAAACTAGGCAGTAACATAGGGTTGTTAACGCTAATAATTTCACCATTTTTTAACGTTACACGATATTCAACGCTAGGAAATGTAGATAGAATTTCGATTCCATATTCTCTTTCAAGCCTTTCTTGAATAATTTCCATATGCAAAATACCTAGAAATCCACATCGAAATCCTGCTCCAAGTGCCATTGAATTTTCTTGTTTATAAATGAATGCTGAATCGTTAAGCGATAATTTTTCAACGGCATCTTTCAGTTTTTCTTGATCTTCATTTTTTATTGGAAATAGGCCAGCATAAACCATTGGTTTAACCTCTTTATAACCAGGCACTGCATTAGTATCAGGTTTATTGGGGTTAATTAATGTATCACCGACTTTTACATTTGACACAATTTTAATATTTGTAGAAATAAATCCTACTTCACCAGCCATAAGTTCTTCGACTGATTTCATGGCAGGTAAAAATACCCCTACTTGTAACGCTTCAAATTCAAGTTCGCTTTTGAGCATTTTAATTTTCATTCCAGTACGAATTGAACCATTAAAAATGCGAACATGTAGCACAACACCTCGGTAGACATCATAGTGAGAATCAAATATTAATGCCTGAAGTGGTTTATCTTTGTTGCCTTCAGGTGCAGGAATATTTTCAATGATGGATTCTAAAATTTTGTCAACTCCAATCCCAGTTTTAGCCGAAGCTAAAATAGCCTTGTCTAAATTTATACCTTCAAGTTCTTCAAGTTCCTTAATTACACTTTTAGTATCAGCATTTGGCATATCAATTTTATTAATAACAGGAATGATAGTTAAATGTTGTTCTTGAGCTAATTTCAAATTTGCAATAGTTTGTGCCTGTACGCCTTGGGTTGCATCAACAAGTAACAATGCACCTTCACAAGCCGCTAAACTACGTGAAACTTCATAATTGAAATCTGTATGGCCAGGAGTATCAATTAGATTTAATTCATATTCAATACCATCAGATGCTTTATAATACATACGAACAGTTTGAAGCTTAATAGTAATACCACGTTCTCTTTCAAGATCCATGTTATCTAATAATTGCTCTTTCATATCACGTTCAGAGACCGTATTTGTCATCTCAATTAATCTATCAGCTAAAGTCGATTTACCGTGATCGATATGGGCAATTATACAAAAATTTCTTATATTATTTGGGTTCATTTTAATTTCTCCCATACTTTTATTAAATATTGGCGTGAACTATAATGGTTAGAGTAACTCTAAGTCAAGTTTATCAAATTATTATGACTAATAGGCTATTTAATTGATTTTTATGAATACATGGGTATAAATATGGTAAATATAAATGACTGTATTGCATCAATAGCTCAAAATGGTGAACTAAACCAAACACCTAAATATACAGTGACTAAAGCAGCTAAAATGTTAGGCCTATCAGTGCATACACTAAGGTATTATGATTCATTGAAATTGTTTCCATTTCTACAACGCGATCAGAACGAAAAGCGACTTTTCTCTGATGCAGATTTGCAATGGGCAAAATTGATTGAATGCTTACGTAATGCGAATATGTCAATTAAAGAGGTACAACATTATGTTAAGTTATGCTTACAAGGTGATGAAACATTGGATGAACGTCTAACTATCATTAATCAACAAGAAAAGATTTTAATTGATACCATAACTGAACTAAATGAGCAATTAGCATTATTAAGGTTCAAGAAAAGTTATTACAAAAAGAGTAATAATCTTAAATAAAAAAATAAGTTATTTTTGATAAAATTTATAACTAAAAAGAGGCGAGATCTTTTATATTGCATTTTTAAGTATAACTGGTTAAAAATAAATAATTTTTAGTTATTTCAAAAGGTATAAGTTAATATAATTGATAAAATCTGCTTAGAACTCAGTCATTATCTCAATTATATTAACTTATTTATCTTATTCAAGAGTCATAAGGTAATTTTAGAAATTACTTAAGTCAGATTGCCAAAGAATATAAGGATCATAGTCGTCATCACCATTTGGTAAAGCCCCTGTTTTCGGAGGAAGCATAAAATCAGTAGTAACTAATTGATTGTTATAAATATAGTCTATTTTCCATTCTAATAAATCTTTTTTATTTTCTGGTTTATCAAAGTTAAAGGTAATTTTGGAAAGTGAATTATGATAAAGGAATTGTCGCCAACATTCATCAGAATCTTTAACACAAAATTCAACACTCAACGGTTGATATTTTTTACCATCTTTAAATAATACTGGTATTGCCTTTTGCTCTTGGTTATCGACAAAAAATGATAAAAAAACATTATCAGCCAACTGAGCTTTATACTCTGTGTATTGGTTATTATTTTGTGACTTAGGTTGTTTTTGAAAACTACTTTGGTTTTCATTAGCATAACTATGACTGCAAAATAAACTACTTAACAATAATATTGATATTAATTTTTTCATAATATATTCCATTGATGAGTTTAGTAATTATTTTGATGAAAAAAGAGAATAAAGATTAACAGAAAAACTATTAAATGAACTTTTATAGCATAGCCGAAAATAGAGGTGATATATACTTTTTTATATTTTTCTTTCGCTTTTTTAATAATAATTGATTTCTTATGATTTAAACAAAAAAATAAACCTTTATAAATAGTATCATCAATTTATATCTAAAAATAAGGGTAGGTCATATTTCAAAAATTTACTAATGGTGGTTTATATTCTAAAAATTAATTATTCTAAATAAAATAATTTTTAGATATTATGTTTTATTAGTGAGAATTGCTAAGTAAAAAATATAATATTATGTTTAATAACATGATTAATTTAGTATTATATATTTTTATTTGTTGACAAAATAACGTTTTGATTTGGATATTAATTAACGAGATGGTTATACTACCATAGTTACACGATTTTTAGTTATATTGCATCTGTATAACTATTCATATATCTAAAAAATTTGGTTGTAAATGTATCTTACTGGTGCTTAATGAATAATAAATTAGACTTTAAGCATTGTGTTTGTTAGTTTTGATATGTTTTAAAGAATTTAAAAGAATATTACTGATTATTGAATTGGTGCGTGGGCGGGACTTGAAAAGCATGTATTAAATCTTTTTAGTACAAGTGTTTTATCTATTTAAAATTTACTTTATATACCTAAACGTATACCTAAAACGAAAAGTGACCCCTAAGATTGGGTATTTTTTATGCTCCCTTATTTTTGATTTAAAGTTAATTTTTCGCGGATGTAAAAATCTGGTCAAAGAGACAGTACCCAAATTTATGTGTTAAAAAAATTGACTACCCCCATTAAAATAAAATTTTATAAAAATCTATGCATACTATACATGATTTCTTGTAAGCCTTATTTTATAAGGGTTTGTGATATGTATGGTCTACATTTTAACCCTACATGACTCTACATTTTTACTGTACATAATTTAGTGATGTAAAAATTTATTACTAGATTAGCTAAATAATGGGCTATTTATTTTTTATGATTTTGATTATTACAAGCCCAAAAAATACTTTTATTTCGCGGTTTTGCACAGAAATGAGTAAAGGCGGTGTTTTAGCTATTGAGTGTAGATATTTACTACTCTATAACTGTTATGATAATACAACGAAAGGAATACTAATTAGATAATATTTTAATTGATTAGTGATGATAGATAGTTATTAAAGTTTAATCTATTCTATAATATCATGACAGTTTTAATAACATTTTATGAAAATAGGTTATATCTTCGCCCAAACAAGAAAAGAATTGATTATCAATTTTTTCTACTAATGGAGTAGTTTTATTTACCATAATATACCCATTATCTGTTAATTGAATAGATTTAGCTCTACTATCTTTTACTGATGTAATTCTTTTAACTAATATTTTTTTTTCTAAATTATCTAAAATTTGCGATACTGTAACAACATCAATATTAGCATGTTGAGATAAAGTTACTTGTGTAACTTCATCAAAATGTTCTGAAAGATATGCCAACGTGGTAAGAATAATAAATTGCGGATGAGTTATTGAATACTGTTTCAAACTATTTTTTATTAAACTATTCCAAGTTGCATAGGTTTTCATAAATACAAAACCTATAGATTCTGACGAATCATGCTTAAATTGAGAAGAAAACCTATTGTCTTTGGACATACTTATTTTTCTACCAGATCTTTCAATAAAAATGCTTTATCTATAATATCATTTGAAATATTCTTCATAAAATCATAACAAACTTTATTTGATAATTCTACTTTCGGTTCTAATTCAATTACAGCTTTTATCGCATAATTATTATCTGAATATTCGATTATTTGATGAGAAAAAAATAAAATCCCAATATCTGGAATATCAAATCTTTCAGTAAATTCTCTATTAATCAATACGGTAGATAATATAACTTTCATGGCTGGCATGTTTTCCAGTTTAAATAAACCATTAACTCCACTTTTTATTTCACCTGTTATCGTAAATTCTTCAAGATCAGTTTCCCAAAGTTTTCTTAATGAAAAGTCAACAAAATATGGCCAAATTTTATGAGGCATAGACACAGTCGGAATTTCAAAAGAAATAGAAATTTTTTTCATATATAATCCTTATTTATTTAATTAATATGCTTATAATAAGTATACTTATAATAAGCATGCTAAATAAATGCGTCAACTAAATTTTATCGGGCTTGTTACAAATTTACTGATATTTAATGGGCAATAAAATAGCCTTTAAAACTTGTTATTACTGGGTTTGGTGTGCTTTGTTGAGTTTAAAAGAATGTTACTGATTATTGAATTGGTGCCGTGGGCGGGACTTGAACCCGCATGCCCTTAGAGCACTACCCCCTCAAGATAGCGTGTCTACCAATTTCACCACCACGGCGCCGTTTTTATTCAGGAATATCTGATGTTGGATTTATTTGTTCAGGTTGAACAACGGGATCTGCTGTCGGAGTAATGCCACTCTCGCTTTGCTGAGTTGTTACCGGAGCAGTATCTTCGAGATTATCAAATTCACCAGTTGAGGTGATGTGAGCGCGACTACCTAAATTAGATAAAATAATACTTATCACAAAAAATAATATACCTAATAAAGTTGTTGTGCGAGTCAAAAAGTTTCCACTTCCTGATGAACCAAATAAAGTTGCTGACGCACCCGCACCAAAAGAAGACCCCATATCGGCGCCTTTTCCTCGTTGAATTAAAACTAATACGATTATTGCTAGTGCAATGATCAAATAACTTATAATTAAAAGTCCGTACATTTCAACCTGTCAATTTTATGTTTTATACAACAGAATTTATTGAAGCGAAATATTAACGAAAGACAGACCAACAAGCAAGTAAAATTTAAGGTATTGTTGGCATAATTTGGGTTTTGACGCTTTAAAACTATTATCAATATTAATTTTTATACAAAAAAATTATATTCGTTTATTGTTTTTACTCGGTAGGATAGTTGATTTATAGAAATTCTTTATTTTTAGATACGAAATAGAACTTTATTACACTATTTATGATCAAGTTACAATAATAAATATCATTTTAAATTAACATGTTCAAAGGAATTGATTTAGCAAATTGTTTTTATAATCCATTTTAGATTCAATATTTGTTGGATTAAATTGTATGTTTTTTTAGAAAAACAGTATAATGATCACTATTTTTATTTAGATCACACCTTAGTTTTATGAAATTTATTGTTAAACTCTTTCCTGAAATCACGATTAAAAGTGATTCCGTCCGTTTACGTTTTATCAAAATATTAACTAGCAATATTCGTAATATATTAAAACATCATATAGAAGATGTTGCTGTTATTCGTCATTGGGATTTTATTGAAGTTCGTCCAAAAATAGCAAATAGTGAAACCTTGATTCTAGAACTACTAACCCGAATACCCGGTATTCATCACATTCTGGCTGTCGATGAACTAACTTATGTCGATATGCATGATATTTTTGAAAAAGCTTTAAATTACTATGCCCCATTAATTGAAAATAAAACTTTTTGTGTTAGGGTTAAACGCAGAGGAAAGCATGACTTTACTTCAATTGATGTTGAACGTTACGTTGGTGGTGGACTTAATAAATATGTGCCTTCAGCTAAGGTAAAGCTAACACGCCCTGAGGTTACGGTTAATTTAGAAATTGACAATGATAAGTTATTACTTGTTAAAGGTCGACATGATGGTATTGGTGGTTTTCCGACTGGTACTCAAGAAGATGTTATCTCACTTATTTCTGGTGGATTTGACTCAGGTGTATCAAGTTATATGTTGATGCGACGAGGTAGTCGAGTTCATTATTGCTTTTTTAATCTTGGCGGAAAAACTCACGAAATTGGTGTAAAACAGATGGCTCACTATTTATGGGAACGTTTTGGAAGTTCACATAAAGTACGTTTTATTGCTATCAATTTTTCAGATGTTGTTGGTGAGATTTTGGAAAAAATTGATGATGGACAAATGGGTGTAATCTTAAAAAGAATGATGATCCGTGCCGCATCTAAAATAGCTCAGCGTTATAATGTGCAAGCTCTTGTGACTGGTGAAGCTCTTGGTCAAGTATCAAGTCAAACATTAACTAATTTACGCTTAATTGATAATGTTAGTGATACATTGATTTTACGTCCACTAATCACTCACGATAAAGAAACCATTATCAATCTTGCTAGACAAATTGGCACCGAAGATATTGCTAAAACCATGCCTGAATTTTGTGGTGTAATCTCTAAAAGCCCTACAGTCAAAGCCATTAAAGAGAAAATTGAAGCAGAAGAGTTGAATTTTGATTTTTCAATACTTAATAAAGCTATAGAAGATGCAGAAAACATTGATATTCGTGAAATAGCTAAACAATCAGACACAACAATTCAACAGGTTGAAACTGTATCTACTCTTAATAATGATCATATTATTATTGATATTCGCCCTTCAGATGAACAAGAGGATGATCCTTTAATATTAGACGATAATGTTGAAATTAAATTAATTCCTTTTTATAAATTAGCTTCTCAATTTAGTGATTTGGATCAAAGTAAGCAGTATTTGCTTTATTGCAACCGTGGAGTGATGAGTAAATTACAAGCACTTTATCTTATTGATCAAGGTTTTACTAATGTTAAAGTATTAAAATTGTAGAACTTAACAATTATTTACTATATTGTTAGTATTGATAGTATTTTTTGCATATATAATAACTTGGCAAAGTGTGAAATCTTGATGTAATTCGATAAAAATAAATATGATATATGAGTAAACAGAGGATTGTAATGAACAAATTACTTGTAGTGGATGATGATCCAGAAATCGCCTCGTTGTTATCCGAGCTTCTTGAACTAGAAGGATTTGAAGTTGAAACGGCGAATAATGGTGTGCAAGCTTTAGAAAAGTTTGATATGTCATTTGATTTGATTCTGCTCGATATAATGATGCCTGAAATGAATGGATTAAATGTATTATCTCAGCTTAGAAGCAAATTTACTGTCCCTGTTATTTTTTTAACGGCTAAAGATAATGAATATGATAAAATTATTGGACTTGAACTTGGTGCTGATGATTATATTCTAAAACCTTTCAACGATAGAGAACTTATAGCTAGAATCAACGCACTATTACGTAGAACGCGCTGGGATAATTTAGTTAATGAAACAGATGATCTTCCTCAACAGTATACAGTTGATAAGTTGGTATTAAATCGAAAACAGCAGTCAGTTTATTATGATAGTAAATATATAGAATTAACTGGTACGGAATTTCAAGTATTACTTAAATTTCTCGAAAATGGTGGTAAAATCATATCTAGAGATACGTTAAGCGAAACAGTTTTAGGTAAGGAATTTATTCCACTTGCTCGCTCAATTGATGTACATGTATCTAATTTAAGAAAAAAACTTCCTCCTCGTAGTGATGGTTTACCGTGGATTAAAACCTTACGTTCTAAAGGATATTTATTTGTTATTGATAGCAGTAATGATGTATAACAACATCAATATAGTTTTAAATTAGGTGTGATGATATGTGGATTTTTGATCGTTTAACTGTTCGAATTTTCACTATCTTCCTTCTAACGATAGCCTTTTTTTTGGCATTAATCATTTTATTACCAAATTTAGATTCTAGAAACTTAACTTACATTGCAAATAAAGAGCGTGAAACAGGCAATGAATTAGCTAAACAAATAGAAAAAGATCTATCTAATGTACCTAAAGATAGCTTTCGATGGTGGATGCGTTTTATTGTTGTAATGGATACTTACCAAAAATCTGGTCAATTTTTATTTATTGTAACTCCAAGTGGGCAATACATTACTGCAGATACCAAGAATATTGATTTAGTTAAAAACTTTAGCGAAATATCACATAATATTTCAGATCCAGCTAAAAAAATTTATGATTCTCAAGAGATTATAGGACCATTTCTGGTTCATTATGCTGATGAACCATATCAATTATACGTTTTACAACCAGCATCCGATGTTCAATCTCAATTTGTTAATTTACTTTTTGATCATCCTCTATTGTTATTAACACTAATGATGTTAATCAGTTCCCCTTTTTTATTATGGTTGTCATGGAGTATTGCTAAACCTGCACGAAGATTAAAAAAAGCAGCAGATCAAGTTGCTAAAGGTAATTTACAAGAGTGGCCAGAGCTAGAAAAAATAGGTTCTACTGAATATAAAGCAACAGGCGCTAGCTTTAACCATATGTTAAGAGAACTTAAGCGAATGCAAGAAGTACAACAACGCCTATTTTCTGATATTTCTCATGAACTACGTACTCCTTTAACACGTTTACAACTTGCAACTTCTTTATTACGACATAAACAAGGTGAAAGTAATGAAGTTATAAGGATCAATAATGAAGCATTAAAGCTTGATTCTATGATTGGTGATTTATTGTTATTAGCAAGACAACAATATGATAATAATGAAATTCGTCAATTTAAGAAAATTAGTTTACTATTTAAACAAGTACTTGATAATGCGACATTTGAAGCAGAACAAATAGGGAAAAAGTTTTTAGTGACTAATCCTCCAACTAGTCATACTATTTTATGTTATCCTATGGCTTTATGTAGTGCTCTTGAAAATGTTATACGTAATGCATTCCGTTATTCTAATCATAAAATCGTTGTTAACTTTATTGCGCAGCAAAATCAGATAATAATTAGTATTGACGATGATGGGATTGGTGTCGCTGACAAGGAGCTTGAGCAAATCTTTAGACCATTTTATCGTACTAGTGAAGCGCGAGATCGTCAATCCGGAGGAACAGGTTTAGGGCTGGCTATTGTTGCTAATGCTATCATGCGAGATCATGGCAATGTTAAAGCAGAGAAAAGTCATCTTGGTGGACTTAGAATTGTGATAGTATTACCAATTCAGAAATATAAACAATAGAAGAGAAAGTATTGTGTCAAATATTGCCTTAAATATCGTTTTATTTGAGCCAGAAATTCCAGCTAATACAGGTAACATTATCCGTCTTTGTGCTAATACAGGTTTTAATTTGCATATTATAGAACCAATGGGATTCTTTTGGGATGATAAAAAGCTGAGAAGAGCAGGTCTTGATTATCAAGAATTTGTCAACGTAACGCGTTATAAAAATCTTACTCATTTTTTAGAGGTAAACCAACTTGACCTAATTACGCAAGTTTATGCATTAACGACTAAAGGTCAAAAATCTCATAGTGAAGCGAATTTTAAGTATAATGATTTTTTGATGTTTGGCCCCGAAACTAGAGGTTTACCAGCATCAGTTCTTGATGCATTACCACAAGATAAAAAGATTCGTATTCCTATGTTAGCTAATAGTCGAAGTATGAATTTATCTAACTCTGTTGCGGTTGTAGTTTATGAATCATGGCGCCAATTAAATTATTTTGGTGCAAAACAATTTAATTAATTCATTATTAACAATTAAGTTATCACGATTAATATAATTAATATAAATGTTGAATCTGTTATCATTGAATTAAATATATGCCATTTGAAAACTAATTAAAACAAAAAAGAGGTTAATGTAACCTCTTTTTTTGTTTAATAATATATAGGTATAAAACGTCCATAATTATTTAACACGTGATACATATTCACCTGAACGAGTATCCACTTTAAGCACTTCACCAATTTGCACGAATAATGGTACACGAACAACCGCACCTGTTGATAAAGTTGCTGGTTTTCCGCCTGTTCCTGCTGTATCACCTTTTAAGCCCGGATCGGTTTCAATAACTTCTAGTTCAACAAAATTTGGAGGTGTAACAGCGATAGGTTGACCATTCCACAATGTTAAGATACATTCAGCTTGATCAACTAACCATTTTGCATTATCACCAACGGCTTTAGCATCGGCAGATAGTTGTTCAAAAGTATCATTATTCATAAAATGCCAGAATTCACCATCAGTGTATAAATATGTTAAATTCATATCAACAACATCAGCGGCTTCAACTGATTCACCTGACTTAAAAGTTTTATCAACTGTTTTGCCTGAAAGTAGTTTTTTAATTTTTACTCGGTTAATTGCTTGTCCTTTGCCAGGCTTATAAAATTCATTTTCAACAATTACACAAGGCTCGCCATCTTGCATTATTTTAAGACCAGCTTTAAACTCATTTGTACTAAAAGATGCCATAAAAGCTCCAACTATCATTCTGAATTACAAAAATGAGCCATATTATACAGCAAAAAATTGAACTACCAAATAATAAAGATGAATGGATATTAGATCTAAACAATGTCGTGACAGATGTTAAGGAACTTTATTCTTATTTAGAATTAGATACTAATTCCATTTCAATTCCTATGTTACAAGCGAAAAAACAATTTCCGCTTCGTGTTCCTATGGCTTTTATAAATCGAATGAAAAAGGGGGATTATAAAGATCCATTGTTATTACAAGTTCTTTGTGATGAGCATGAAATGATTCATGTAGATGGATATAGTAATGATCCTTTGGATGAACAACAAAATACTATTCCAGGATTACTACATAAATATCATAATCGTGCTTTATTAATTACTAAAACGGCTTGTGCTATAAATTGTCGTTATTGTTTTAGGCGACATTTTCCTTACCATGAAAACCAAGGAAATAAAAAGAATCTTAGTATTGCGCTTAATTATATTGCCAATCATCCAGAACTTGATGAAATTATTCTTTCTGGAGGAGATCCTTTAATGGCTAAAGATCATGAGATTGAATTTTTGATAAAAGAATTAGAAAAGATACCTTACATAAAACGGTTACGAATTCATACTCGTTTAGCCGTTGTGATACCATCACGAATTACATCAACACTTTGTCAGCTATTTGCTAAAAGTCGATTACAAATTATCATGGTTACTCATATCAATCATCCAAATGAGATTGATGAAAATGTAGCTAAAGCTATTTCACTATTAAAACATCAGGGTGTAACTGTGCTTAATCAAAGCGTTTTATTAAAAAATGTTAACGATAAAGCCGAAACACTAGCACAATTAAGTAATAAGATATTTGATATCGGCATTTTGCCTTATTACATCCATTTACTTGATAAGGTGCAAGGAGCTGCTCACTTTATGGTAAATGATGAAAAAGCCAAACAAATAATGAAACAACTAGCAGCTCAAGTTTCAGGGTATTTGGTGCCTAAACTAGCGCGTGAAATAGGTGGTGAAAAAAGTAAGCGTGTCATTACATTTAGTGATTAAGAAATCTAATTTTCGTATCCATTTTTTTGAAGCTGTTTTTGATACATTATATGAATCTATAAAGAAGATAAATTAATCTCATAAACTATTATTTTGCTGATTATTTATTGACAACATGGATTAAAATACATGCTTAAATTAATAGTGTATATATCGGTTTTTTATATAATTGTATCTTAATTAGGTGTTAATGGATTTCTTGAAAATTTATCTGTTAAAATCTCATTGACGACAAAGGAAATAAACACTATAATTTCGACCTCTTTAATTAATGCTGTGGAGTTTACACTCTACAACCTTGTTGATAAATTAGATTTGGATATAAATCGTCATGAAACGCACATTTCAACCATCAGTATTAAAACGCAATAGAACTCACGGTTTCCGTGCTCGTATGGCAACAAAAAACGGTCGTCAAGTTCTTGCTCGCCGTCGTGCTAAAGGCCGTGTTCGTTTAACTGTTGCTAGCTGATTTAAAGTTGAGTGATTAAATTCACTTATCCTCGGGAGTTGCGATTGTTAACTCCCTTTGATTTCAGTTATGTTTTCCAAGAATCCATCAGAGCTGGATCACCTTTTCTTACGCTTGTTTCACGTAAAAATAATTTAACACATGCTCGTTTGGGATTTGCCATAGCTAAAAAGCAGGTAAAACGTGCCCATGAACGTAACCGTATCAAACGGCTTGTGAAAGAATATTTTCGTTATCATCAACATCAATTCCCTAATATTGATTTTATTCTGATGGCTAAATCTCCTGTTATTGACTTAAATAATCAACAAATAGTCGAGATATTTGATAAACTATGCCAACGAATCATAGCCAAGCAAAAAATTTAAATAAAATAAAATTAACGATAAAAAGGCATGTTTTTGCATTTAATTTATTGATAATTAATTTTTTTATTTTTTTTATTCGTATATATCAACGTATCCTTAGTCCTTTATTTGGTCCAAAGTGCCGTTTTACGCCGTCATGTTCACAATATGCTGTAATTGCATTAAGACGCTTTGGATTAATAAAAGGTAGTTGGCTAATGGTTAAACGTGTATTAAAATGTCACCCCTTACATGAAGGAGGTGAAGATTTTGTTCCTCCAAAAATTAAAACCAATAGAGAAAAACACTAATGGGATCTCAACGTAATATTTTAGTCATTGCTTTACTTTTTGTATCTTTTTTTATTTGGAAAGCATGGGAAGAAGATCATGCTCCTAAGCCGCCTGTGATTAACCAGTTAACACAACAGGCAGGTGAAGATAGTACTGAGGTTGGTAAAACAATTACTGTAAAATCAGATGTATTATCACTTACTATCAATACTTATGGTGGCGATGTGCAATCTGCTCAATTATTAAAATATGATCAGACGCTTCATTCAGGTACACCTTTCCAATTATTAACATCAACTCCTGATTTTGTTTATATTGCTGAAAGCGGTCTAACTGGTAAAGATGGCCCTGATAATGCAATTCAAGGATCAAAACGACCAGTATATCAAACAGAACAAACCGAATACGTATTAGCTGATGGACAAGATGAATTGCGTGTACCATTGACATATCAGGTTAATGGTGTTAGCTATACTAAATATTATATATTGCATCGTGGTAATTATGCTATTGATGTTCAATATGACATAAATAACCAAAGTGGAAGTCCTATTGATGTTTCGATGTATGGTCAGTTAAAACAAACTATAGAGTTACCTAAAGGTACTGTGACTGAAGGTGGCGGAGGATTAGGCCTAAATGTTTTTCGTGGTGCAGCTTATTCTAGTTCTAACACTAACTATAGCAAATATAGTTTTGATGATATAAAAGATAAAGCTTTAGATGTGAGTACCAAAACAGGTTGGGTTGCAATGCTACAACACTATTTTGTTACAGCATGGGTGCCAGCTCAGGATCAAAATAATTTATTTTATTCTCGATCTACAGCTAACAAATCTCAAGCAACGATCGGTTTTAAAGGTGAATCAACTATTATTCAACCAGGTAATAGTCAAACTATTAGTGCAAAATTATGGTTGGGACCAGAAATTCAAAACCAATTGAAAGAGACTGCCAATCATCTTGATTTAACCGTTGACTATGGTTGGTTATGGTTCTTATCACAACCACTATTTTATTTATTAAAATTTATTCATAGTTTTGTTGGTAACTGGGGCTTTGCAATTATTATTATTACTTTTATTGTCCGTGGTATTTTATTCCCATTAACACGTGCACAATATCGTTCAATGGCAAAAATGAAGTTATTACAACCTCGTATAGAAGCATTGAAAGAACGTTATGGTGATGATAAGCAAAAAATGAGTGTGGAAACCATGGCGATTTATAAACAAGAAAAAGTAAATCCAATAGGTGGTTGTTTGCCAATATTCATTCAAATGCCAATTTTCTTATCACTATTCTATATGTTAGGTAATGCTGTAGAGCTACGTCATGCTCCATTTGCATTTTGGATTTATGACTTATCTGCACAAGATCCTTATTATATTTTTCCTTTATTAATGGGCGGTACAATGTTCTTAATTCAGATGATGTCTCCAACACCAGCGGCTGACCCATTACAAAAAAGGTTAATGACTTATATGCCATTAATCTTTACGGTATTCTTCTTATGGTTTCCAGCAGGTTTAGTTTTATACTATATCGTAAGTAACTTATTTACAATTGCCCAGCAACGTATCATTTATTGGGAACTTGAGAAAAAAGGACTACACGAGAAGAAAAAGAAATAATATTGATAATAAAGGAGGTTAAAACCCTCCTTTTTCGTTGTTTTTGGTGTAAATTGATATGAACATACAGCAACAAATAAATTTGAATGGTAATGAAGTAGGTTATTGGTTTGTCAGTAAAAATGGACGACTATGGTTACCAAATGGTGAAGTTCCTGTTGGTAATGCCAGCCAATTGGGTTTTACAAATCTACTTGCCCAACCTATTGGTGAGTGGAATGGACAAACAGCTTGGCTTATTTGTCGTGAAATGAAAACAGCAATGAGTTCAATTCGATCTTTGCTTGGTAATAATGAACAATCATTATTTTATATGGCTGGACGAGCCGTTCAATTATCAGAGTTCTATCGTTCTCATAAATATTGTGGTTATTGTGGTCACGAAATGCATATTAGTACAACAGAATGGTGTTGTATGTGTCACAACTGTAATGAACGCTATTATCCACAAATTTCGCCATCTATCATTGTCGCTATTCGCAATAAAAATAAAATATTATTGGCAAAACATGTTAGACATAATCAAGATAGTTTATACACTGTGTTAGCTGGTTTTACTGAAATTGGTGAAACTATGGAAATGGCTGTTAAGAGAGAGGTATTTGAAGAAGCAAAAATAAAAATTAAAAATATTCGTTATATAGGATCGCAGCCTTGGCCGTTTCCTAATTCATTAATGATGGCTTATTTGGCAGATTATGAAAGTGGTGAAATTCAAGTAGATACTAGCGAATTAGTTGAAGCAAATTGGTATCATTATTCTCAGTTACCTAAAATTCCCGAATATGGGACTATTGCTCGGCGTTTAATTGAAGATACCATTGTACTTTGCCGAGAATATGATGAGTACGGTAATGATTAATCATATTCTCTTTGGTATTAAAAGGTAATAAATAAATCTATTGATATTCAATGGTTCTTATTAAATTAATGGTTTTTGACTTATCGCCATTCGTTACACAGATTGCTTTTGTCCAATCTCGGTTTTCATTATAATCAGAATAAGTACAAGTCTCAGTTATTTCAACTTCTTGTTCATTTTGGTCATTAATTATGATGTCACCATTTGATGATAGTTTAAATGACTTAGTGATAGTTTTTTCTAATTGATTATTATCATTGTAAATAATATCTTTTTCTTGTACTAATACAGGAAATTTGGTTTTTTCATCAACTGGAATATAAGCGTTATATAAAACCATCTCAACTCGATCTTGTTCATAAATTATTTTGCTATTAAAAATAATATTATTTTCTGCAAAGTGAGATAAAGTTGTTTCAACTAAATGGCCTTGCTCGTCAAATTCGGAAATAGCAACGATATCTCCATTACTATTTTTCATGCCAAGAATGTTTTTTGCATTGTCAAAAGTAATTCCATATTCATTTCTAGTTTCTTTCATTCCGTAAATGTATTTAGCTTTATCATAATTGATTTCACCATATAATCCTTCTAAATTATAATTAGCTACATAACCTAGATTATTGTAGTTAATTAGTTTATTCGATGAACCTTCAATTTTTTGCTGTTTAAATAGTTTATTATTTGGTAATAATTCTGGTTCTGTATGAAAAAGATAACTGTTAATAATCGCAATTTGAGTTAAGTTTTTATTAATTGGTTTTTTGTCATCACAACCACTGATTAATAATATACTACAGCCTAAACTTATGTATAAAAGAGAAATATATTTTTTCATAACATTATCTTCCATTATTAATATTATTGTTTAAAAATATTTACAGTAAAACATGAGACTATAATTAGTCATGCTATGTTTACTGTTTTAATGACCTTTACACCAAATAGATAGGGCTTCACAATTCCATTTTATCATCATTTCACACCATACCGCTCGCCATCGCCTTACGGTATTGCTCGTCAGTTTTAGTTTTTTTTCTATTTGTGTATTGCCTTCTCCAGCTATAAGTAAATCAACAAAGCTCAACCATAATTCAGGTTTGGGTAAACGGTTTAATTTAGTATTACTTAAAACATTAAAACTATGTCGACATCGTTTACATCGGTAACATGTTCGTTTGCCTATTTTGACTGTTTCTGTTGAGTTACAGTGTAAACAAATGGGTGTTTGCGTATTAAGTAAAGTATTTATTTTTGATTTGATATAATTATATTGTTGGATTAAGATTGGATTTAAGGTTGTCTGCTGTCTATTAATATACCATTGATATAATGATAAATAATATAGCTTTAAGTAATTAATTATAGCATGGTCACGACGCATTATTTTTTCAGTTGAACAGTCAAATATATTTGCTATTGCTTGATAAGTGTAATTTTTTATACGGCAAACAAAAATGGTTTCTAACCAATTAAAAGGCGTTAGACGGTTAAAAGGTGTATTAGTTGCTGCCGTAAAATATTTATAGCAAGCTTTACAACGGTAAGTAGTAGTTGGATTTGAACGGATTAAATAAAACTCCTTTTTGTCACAAAAAGGACAAACTTCAACATGTTGTGAAGCTATTCTCTCTAAATCATTACGAAAATCATTAAGCTCTTTATGTAATTCTATCGGTATGAGTTCATAAATCATTTTTCATTCCCTTGTCACTAATATGATGAAATATTAACATATTTTTACATAAACACATAGTTTTCCTGAAACTTTTTTACACGCCTTACTAAATACGGGGCGTTAATTTTATATTGGCATTAAATAATTTTAATTATTAATATTTCACAATTGATAGACAATATAAATATGAAAAGAGTGATGCTATAAAATCAAATCATTATAATAAAATTAGAATACCGTTAGTCACTTGGGGGAAGCTTGAAAAGTTTTTACACTTAATAGCTAATTTTACAAAAAAACAGAATGAATAAATCCGATAAAATAAATGAATTCTTTTACTTTTTTGATAAATATCCCCACTATATAAATATGGGGACTTTATTGTGAGTTCATTAAATCTTATTGTTTTTGAACTAACCATTCAGCTACTTGTTTAGCGAAATAAGTTAATATTCCATCTGCACCAGCGCGTTTAAAGCAAAGTAAGGATTCCATAATTACGGACTGTTTATCTAACCAACCGTTTTCAATTGCTGCGCACAGCATAGCATATTCTCCAGAAACTTGATAAGCAAACGTTGGAACGGCAAAGGTCTCTTTTACTCTTCTAACCATATCAAGATAAGGCATACCTGGTTTAACCATGACCATATCAGCACCTTCGCTAAGGTCTTGATAAATTTCTTGCAAAGCTTCATTGCTGTTGGCGGGATCGAGTTGGTAACTTTTTTTATTTCCGCCTTTTATATTTGGAGCTGATCCAACGGCGTCACGAAACGGACCATAAAAACTTGAAGCATATTTAGCTGAATACGCCATGATTTGTGTATTAACAAAATTATGATTTTCTAACTCATCACGAATTGCGCCGATGCGTCCATCCATCATATCACTTGGCGCGATAATATCTGCACCAGCTTGGGCTTGAATTAAAGCTTGTTTAACAAGAATTTCGACAGATATATCATTTTGCACATAACCATGTTCATCAATAATGCCATCTTGTCCGTGTGTTGTGTAAGGGTCAAGGGCTACGTCAGTTAGAATACCTAACTCAGGAATCTCTTTTTTCAATGCTCGAATCGCTTTGGGTACTAATCCATTTTCATTATAAGCTTCCTGTGCGAGTAATGATTTTTTTGCTGGTTCAATGGCTGGAAATAATGAAAGAACAGGGATACCTAGTTTCGCTACATATTCAGCTTCTTTTAATAGTATATCAATACTCATTCGATTAACGTTTGGCATGGATGAAACAGGTTCAGTGATATTGTTTCCTTCAACGATAAAAACAGGATAAATTAGATCATTAATCGTTAGCTGATTTTCTGCAACTAAACGGCGACTAAAATCATAAACACGATTGCGGCGTAAGCGGCGCTTGGGGTACTGACCGGTAATAAACGATGACATAAAAATACCTATCTATATTAATAAAAATGGTTTTATTATCTAATTGAGTAGGGAGATTAGCAAATTAATTTGTTATGATACAATAATTGGATATTTTACTTTACAACATATATCTATTAGAGGTAAAATTGCGCACTAATTTTTAGTCCTTTGTGATATTAAACAAATTTGAGGTGAGAGGCACATGCCAGTAATTAAAGTACGTGAAAATGAACCTTTCGATGTAGCATTACGTCGTTTTAAACGTTCTTGCGAAAAAGCAGGAGTTTTAGCTGAAGTTCGTAATCGTGAATTTTACGAAAAACCAACTACTATTCGTAAACGCGCAAAAGCAGCTGCTGTTAAACGTCATGCTAAAAAATTAGAAAGAGAAAACGCTCGTCGCACTCGTCTATATTAATATTTATACTAAAAGTTTAAATTGATATAAAATTCAATTTTATCTATTTTTTATAAAAAATTTTTACAAGCCGTACATATACATACGGCTTGTTGTCTTTGCGTATAGTGCCAATATCGGTTGAATTATCATGAAAGGTCTTATTCCTCGCGATTTTATTTTAGACTTGATTGCTCGCACAAGTATACTTGATGTGATAAGCAAACGTGTCAAAATGAAAAAAAAGGGGAATAATTACTTTGGTTGTTGTCCTTTCCATGATGAGAAAACTGCCTCTTTTTCATTGAATGAAAAAAAACAGATCTATTATTGTTTTGGTTGTGGGGCATCTGGTTCGGTTGTAAATTTTTTAATGCAATATGAACGTTTGTCTTTTCCCGAAGCTATTGAAGAATTAGCTAGTATGCAAGGAATTCGAGTTCCTTATACGGATAATGAGAATAACCAAATAGATCAATCAAAACAGATTGAATCTCGAAATATTCGCCGTGATCTGTATACGTTAATGGCTAAAATAACCAATTTTTACCAACAGCAATTAGCATTATCAACCTCGATTGATGCACATAAATATCTAGAACAACGTGGACTAAATACGGAAATTATAGCTAGGTATAAAATTGGTTACGCACCTAATTCAAGCCAATTAGCTTTTCAAACTATTGTAAAGACAAAAAACGAAGCAGAGTTATATGATAAAGCAGGGATGTCAGTTAATAATGATAGAAGTAATCGATTTGATCGCTTTCGCGGGCGAATCATGTTCCCAATTCGTGATAGACAAGGTAATGTGATCGCCTTTGGGGGAAGAACTATCATTAATGACTCGGCAAAATATTTAAACTCACCAGAAACGCCTATTTTTCATAAAGGTTTTCAGTTATATGGACTTTATGAAGCTTTGGAAGCCAATCGTAACCCGAAACAATTAATAATTGTAGAGGGTTATATGGATGTTGTATCTCTGGCCCAATATAGTATTGATTATGCGGTAGCAGCTCTAGGGACAGCAACATCAGAAGAACATATTAAACTTCTATTTAGAGCTACAGATTCTGTTATCTTTTGTTATGATGGAGATAATGCAGGAAGGAATGCTGCTTGGCGAGCACTAAATGTTTTATTACCCTGCTTGATTGATGGTAAAGAGATAAGCTTTGCCTTTTTACCTCAAGATGAAGACCCAGATAGTTTTGTACGTAAAGTCGGTAAAACAGGTTTTGAAGATTACCTGAAAACCGCCCCAAATTTGTCTAAATTTTTATTTGATGAATTACTAAAACAAGTTGATTTGAAAACACCGGAAGGGAAAGCTAAATTAAGTTCATTGGCGCTTCCTTTACTTGATCAAATAAAAGCAAAGGCTTTCCGATTAAATTTATTACAACAACTTGGGCGTTATTTAGGATTGCTTGATTTGTCTCAAATAGAGCAATTGATGCAATCTAATCGCCAAAAATATGAAAGTAAGGTCCCAGAAACTGTACCAATAGCACAAATGAAGTTAACAACAATGCGTATTTTGATTGGTTTATTGCTTCAATATCCTAATCTTGCGCAGCTTGTTTCCGATATTAATGCTATTGGTCAAGTGAAAATGGCTGGTATTGATATTTTTATTGAACTACTTGAATTATGCCAGCGCTATCCTAATATAACTACTGCACAAATATTAACTGAGTGTTTAGAAAGGCCGTTTTATAAGCAAATTAGTCGTTTATCAACCTGGGAGTTTCATTACCAAGATGATGATATAGAATCTATTTTTAAACATACTTTAAAAGAGTTATATGATAATATACTCGCCCAAAGACAAGATGAACTAATCGCAAAAGAGAGAGTCTCCGGCTTAAGTACCGCAGAGAAAAAAGAATTAGCGACATTAATACTTGTTTTATCAAAAAAAGACTAAATATATAGGGTATACGTAGATAACAGCTAATGTTCTACATATATAATATACACATGACCAAATAACTAAAAGTGGATACCTTTTATGGAGCAAAATTCTCAATCACAGCTAAAACTCCTAATTATTCGTGGTAAGGAGCTAGGATACCTAACCTATGCTGATGTCAACGATCACTTGCCTGAAGAGATTATTGATTCAGATCAGATTGAAGATATTATCCAAATGATTAATGATATGGGGATTCAAGTTCTTGAAGAAGCCCCTGATTCTGATGAGTTATTACTTTCAGATAATGTCCCTGATGAAGAAGCCGTTGAAGCAGCAACAGCATTAGTATTATCTAATGTTGAGTCAGAAATAGGTCGAACAACCGATCCTGTTCGTATGTATATGCGAGAAATGGGAGCGGTAGAACTTTTAACTCGTGAAGGTGAAATTGATATTGCCAAACGTATTGAAGATGGCATTAATCAGGTTCAAACTTCAGTGTCTGAATACCCAGAGGCGATTACTTACCTACTTGAGCAATATAACTTAGTCGAAAGTGGAGAAGTTCGTTTATCTGATTTAATTACTGGTTTTGTTGATCCAAATGCGGAAGAAGTAACAGAAGAATTACCTGAAGATTTAGAAGATAGTGAAACCGAGATCGAAATCGACGATAGTGACGATGAAAATGAAGATGAGGATGGTGATTCATCTGCAGATGAAGATGTTTCGATTGATCCTGAAGTAGCTAGAGCAAAATTTGCTGAATTACAAGAACAGCATAATAAAACTTCTGAAGCTATTAAAAAATATGGAAGAGGTCACAAAAAAGCACAAAAAGAGATCGAAAATTTATCAGAGATTTTCAAACAATTTCGTTTAGTAGCTAAACAGTTCGATATACTTGTCAACAATATGAGAAGTATGATGGATCGTGTAAGAGCACACGAACGTGTAATTATGAAGATCTGCGTTGAACAATGTAAGATGCCGAAAAAACAATTTATGAATTATTTCACTGGAAATGAAAATAACATGGATTGGTATAATAAAGCATTAACTTCGAAAAGTGCTTTTGCGGCTAATTTAAAAGATTTCGAGGAGCAAATTGCTGCACAAGTTAACTTGTTGCAACAAATTGAAACGGAAACTAATCTTTCTATTGAGCAAATTAAAGATATTAATCGTCGTATGTCTATTGGTGAAGCAAAAGCACGACGCGCTAAGAAAGAAATGGTTGAAGCAAACTTACGTTTAGTTATTTCTATAGCAAAAAAATACACTAACCGTGGATTACAGTTCTTAGATCTGATTCAAGAAGGTAATATCGGTCTAATGAAAGCTGTAGATAAGTTTGAATACCGTCGAGGTTATAAATTCTCAACTTATGCAACTTGGTGGATTAGACAAGCTATCACACGTTCAATTGCCGACCAAGCAAGAACAATTCGTATTCCAGTACATATGATTGAGACGATCAATAAGTTAAATCGTATTTCACGCCAAATGTTACAAGAAATTGGTCGCGAACCGACACCAGAAGAGTTATCTGAACGTATGCAAATGCCAGAAGATAAAATTCGTAAAGTGTTGAAGATTGCTAAAGAACCAATTTCAATGGAAACACCAGTTGGTGATGATGAAGATTCACATTTAGGTGACTTTATTGAAGATACCGCACTAGAGCAACCATTAGATGCAGCAACATCTGAAAGCTTGCGCAGTGCAACACGTGATATCTTATCTGGTTTAACGCCACGCGAAGCAAAAGTATTACGTATGCGATTTGGTATTGATATGAATACTGATCATACGCTTGAAGAAGTTGGTAAACAATTTGATGTAACACGTGAACGTATTCGTCAAATTGAAGCTAAAGCGTTACGTAAATTACGTCATCCAAGTCGTTCGGATGTTCTTCGTAGCTTCTTAGAATAAGTATTTTTACACGTAAACTATATCGCCACTATTGTGGCGATTTTTTTAGCAAAAAAGATTGGTAACTATGAATATACTCCAACGTTTGAAGATTGATCCATTCTTATTGACTTTAATTTGTGTTGTTATTACTGCAAGTATTTTGCCTTGTAAGGGACAAACTAAAATATTCTTTGAGCACCTTACAACTTTTGCCATTGGATTGTTATTTTTTATGCATGGCGCTAAACTTTCTTTTCAATCCATTATCATTGGCATAAAAAATTGGCGATTACATTTGTTAATATTTGCAACGACTTTTGTGGTTTTTCCTATCTTAGGCGTTATGATGCAATTTTTAGTGCCAACTTTTTTATCGCAAGAATTTTATTTAGGCTTTGTGTACCTTTGTGTTTTACCTGCAACAGTACAATCAGCAATAGCATTTACTTCGATAGCAAGAGGTAATGTAGCTGCTGCAATTTGTAGTGCCTCAGCATCAACATTATTGGGTGTTTTTATTACTCCTATTTTAGTTGGGTTACTAATGAATACTCAAGCTGTTGCTTCAATGGATATAGTCGATGCAATTACCTCAATAATGTTAAAATTGATGTTACCTTTTATTATTGGTCATTTATCGCGTCGCTTTATAATAAAATGGATAGAAAAATACAAAAATATCATTTCTAAAACTGATCGTTTATCAATTTTATTAGTGGTTTATGTTGCTTTTAGTGATGCAGTTATTAATGGCATTTGGGCACAAGTTGGCCTTTTATCGTTATTAAACATAATATTTTTCTCAATTGTATTATTAGTTATTGTTTTATTGATTACGACCTATAGTGCAAGACTATTTGGTTTTAGCAAAGAAGATGAAATTACAATCGTATTTTGTGGTTCAAAAAAAAGTTTAGCTAGTGGTATTCCCATGGCCAGTGTTATTTTTCCAATGTCGATTATGGGGATTATGATTTTACCTTTAATGATCTTTCATCAGATTCAATTAATGATCTGTGCTTTTTTAGCTGCCCGCTATGCTAAACGAAAAATGTAAAATTTGTTTTGCTCATTATCCTATTCTAAAGGATAATAGAGTCGTTAATTAACAACAGAAAGATCTATTATGTTTCATCTATTTTCTGATTTAGAATTTTCAACTATTGTATTATTAGTCTTTGCATTGTTATTTGTGCTTTTTTACGAGGCTATAAATGGATTTCATGATACAGCCAATGCTGTCGCAACGGTTATTTATACCAGAGCATTGAAAGAGCAACTTGCCGTTTTTATGGCAGGAGTGTTTAATTTCTTCGGTGTGTTGCTTGGTGGCCTTAGTGTTGCTTATGCGATTGTGCACTTATTACCAACCGATTTATTACTCAATGTAAGTTCTACACATGGGCTTGCAATGGTATTTTCTATTTTATTCGCAGCAATTATTTGGAATTTAGGAACTTGGTATGTTGGCATCCCTGCATCAAGTTCTCATACCTTAATTGGTTCCATTATTGGTGTGGCACTTGCTAATGCCTTTATTATGGATACATCAATTATTGATGCGCTTAATATTCCAAAGATGATTCAAATCTTTTTATCATTAATTATTTCACCAGTAATTGGTCTTGTTGTTGCTGGTTTAATGATTTTTTTACTACGTAAATATTGGACACGTAAAAGTCAAAGCAAAAAAAGTAGTAAAAAAAGAGAACGTATTTTCATGACACCAGAGCAGCGTGAAAAACTCTATGGTAAGAAAAAGCCTCCATTTTGGATTCGCATAATGCTTATTATATCAGCAGCCGGTGTAAGCTTTTCACATGGCGCTAACGATGGGCAAAAAGGAATTGGTTTATTAATGTTAGTGCTAATGGGCATTGCTCCCGCAGGTTTTATTGTTAATATGAGTGCTTCAACTTATGATATTACCAATACTCGCAATGCTATCCACAATATTGAAGACTATTTTGTTACTCATAATCAAGATTTAACAACTGTAATTGGCTCTCAATCTACAGTTGACTCTAACGTGCCTATCAGCGATTTAAATCAATATCATTGTGATTATTCGCGTTCTTTTATTACATTAAATATTGCTAATAATCTATTTAATAAAATGAATGATTATGAATCTCTTACTGTTGAGCAACGTTCACAAGCTAGACGTATACTACTTTGCTTGTCCGATACTGTTTCACATGTTGCTAAACAACCAAATATTTCATCAGAAGATAAACAATATTTAAAATCGGTCAATAATGACTTACTTAAAACAATTGAATATGCACCTATTTGGATCATCATCTCAGTGGCTTCAGCGCTTGCTATTGGTACTATGATTGGATGGCGTCGGGTTGCTGTTACCATTGGTGAAAAAATTGGTAAAAAAGGGATGACTTATGCTCAAGGTGTTTCGGCGCAAATTACCACAGCACTTTCAATTGGTATTGCTAGCTATACGGGTATGCCAGTATCAACTACTCAAGTCCTTTCATCATCAGTGGCTGGAACAATGATCGTTGATGGTGGTGGTGTACAAAGCAAAACGATTAAAAATATTGCATTAACATGGATTTTGACATTGCCGATTTCAATTTTGTTATCTGGGTCACTTTTTTGGCTTGCTCAAAAATTAATTTAGTAGTAAAAAGAGAGTATAAATTCAAAATTTAACCTGAGCGTCAAAATAGGAAGGAGTAAAATATCATGGCTTATAAACATATATTAGTCGCAGTGGATTTATCACCTGAAAGTGAAGTTCTTGTCGAAAAAGCGGTCTCTATGGCAAGGCCATATAATGCTCAAATCTCTTTGATTCATGTTGGTATTAACTATTCTGATCTATATACAGGATTAGTTGATATTAATATGAATGATATGAAAGACAAAATCACAGAAGATGCGCACATTGCTTTAAATAAACTGGCTGATGATGCTGGATATCCTATTGCGCACACACTTTCAGGAAATGGTGAGTTTGGTCAAGTATTGATTGAAGCGATTCACGAATATGGCGCTGATCTTGTTGTGTGTGGTCATCATCAGGATTTTTGGAGTAAGTTAATGTCTTCTGCACGTCAATTAATCAATAATACTCATATTGATACATTGATTGTTCCATTGAAAGACGAAGAACCATCAGAAGAACTTGCTAAATGAAATTTAAATATTAGCCCGCTTTTTTAGCGGGTTTTTTATAAGAGTTGTTTTGCATTATTGTCAAGAAGTTTCAGGTTAACTATACGTTTAAGTAAAATTATGTATTTACCACTTTTTGCATAATTATCATATTGATTATGAGAATATACTCGTATCTATATTATCTTTAAGCCTATAAGGAGTTTTACTATGAATATTGCTTTAGTTACTGGCGCTTCCTCTGGATTTGGACAAGCTATTTGCTGCAAGCTAATAGCCGATGGCTATAAAGTTATTGGTGTCGCTAGGCGAACCGATAAACTACAGAAAATAGCTGATGAATTAGGTTCAAATTTCTTACCATTGTCTTTAGATGTAACAAAAAAAGATGCGGTGGAATCAATTTTGTTACAACTTCCTAAAGAGTTCCAACCAATTGATATTTTAATTAATAATGCCGGATTAGCTTTAGGATTAGAGCCAGCATACCAAGCAGACTATAATGATTGGGAAACCATGATTGAAACCAATATAATAGGCTTAGTACATTTAACTCACCAAATTTTGCCAGGAATGGTCGAACGTAATTTTGGATATATTATTAACCTTGGTTCAGTAGCTGGTAGTTATGCTTATAAAGGCGGTAATGTTTATGGTGCATCGAAAGCATTTGTTAAGCAGTTTAGTGCAAATTTACGAACAGATCTTTTAGGAAAAAAAATTAGAGTTACCAATATTGAGCCTGGTTTGTGTGGTGGTACAGAATTTTCAAATGTACGGTTTCATGGAAATGATGAACAAGCGGCGGAAGTATATAAAGGCGTAGATTATATCACGCCCGAAGATATAGCAAATACCGTATCTTGGTTAGTTAATACACCAACGCACTTTAATGTTAACTCAATTGAGATAATGCCTGTTGCACAAGCTTCAGCCGGATTATCTGTTTGCAAGGATTTATAATAATAAACTTATTAAGTATTAATTGGCATATGCTGTTTATTAAAAGTAAAAAACTATGTTTAATAAACAAAATACACTTGCACTTCTGCTGACGGGTTGCTATCCTTTCATCTTGTGATTTTGATTGGGGTTTATTGCAATGACATTTTCTGAAGTAACGAAAACATTTGCGACAAGTTTGCCGGGTACGGATAGCTATGTAAAACTACGCAAGGCAATGAGAGCATTAATTCAAGAAGATCCGAAAAATGCATCGGTCTATTTTTTGATCTTTGGATTTGCCCGTACTTATGTCATGTTATATGAAGATCAGGAAGTATCACCGCAGTTTGCCGAAGACAATCAAAAATTAATGTTGTCGTACCTCAATATTCTTGATGAAGCATTAAATAAACAAGATGCGCAAAGTATATATCAAGCTTTGAATAAAGTTGTTAATGAGTACGAAAACAGCAAAAAAGTTTTTTAGAATTACAGCCTGACATGAAAATGTCGGGCTGTTTTGTTTAGAGTTTAAGTGAAAAAGTTTTAGGAAAAATAATGATTATTTCAATCCGTATGACAGGCATTATTGGCACCTTAGGTACTATTACGCGATCTAGGGCGGGTTGATTTTTCCCAAAAAATATAAAAAACCCGCCCCTAAAAGGCGGGTTTTTTTATTGTGTAATAAATATTTTTATTAAAATTTAACTATAGTTTGAAAATAAAATTATAACTAATGTTATAACACTAAAGGGTTTTCATAATACCTATCGATGTAAAAAAGTCGAATAATTGTATTTTGAATCGTAATGGCATAAATAAAAAAGATAAGTAAGGTGTGATATGAAAGTTTTAAAATTTGGAGGAACATCTGTTGCTAACGCAGAACGTTTTTTGCGAGTAGCAGAGATAATTGAAAATAATGCTAAACAAGAACAAACAGCGACTGTTTTATCAGCACCTGCTAAAATCACTAATCATTTAGTTGCAATGGTTGAAAAAACAGTTGCCGGACAAGAAATCAAAAACAATATTTATGATGCGGAAAAAATTTTTGCTGATTTATTAGCGGGGCTTGCAAAAGTACAACCTAATTTTGCTTATGAAGAAATGAAACGTTTTGCGTTAAATGAATTAAATCATATTAAGCAATTGCTGGAAGGAATTCGCTTATTAGGTCAATGCCCAGATAGTATTAATGCATCAATTATTTGTCGTGGTGAAAAACTGTCAATTACTATTATGCAAGAGCTGCTTAAGGCGAAAGGTCACACCATTACCGTAATTGATCCTGTTGCAATGCTTATTGCGGAAGGTGGCTACTTAGAATCTACGGTTGATATTCCCGAATCAAGTCATCGAATTGCACAGATGTGCATTCCACAGCAAAATATTATTTTAATGCCTGGGTTTACAGCGGGTAATGACAAAGGGGAGTTGGTTGTACTTGGTCGTAATGGTTCTGATTATTCGGCTGCTGTTCTTGCTGCTTGTTTAAGAGCCAATAGCTGTGAAATTTGGACCGATGTTGATGGTGTTTACACTTGTGATCCTCGCACTGTTCCTGATGCTAAATTACTAAAAACTATGTCATATCAAGAAGCGATGGAACTTTCTTATTTTGGCGCTAAAGTTCTTCATCCTAGAACTATTTTACCTATTGCACAGTTCCAAATTCCATGTTTAATAAAAAATACCAATAACCCTGATGCACCAGGTACACTTATTGGCGCCAATGTTGTTGATTCAACCACTCCTGTAAAAGGGATTACTAATTTAAATAATATGGCGATGATTAATGTTTCTGGTCCTGGTCTAAAAGGCATGGTTGGTATGTCGGCTCGGGTTTTTTCGGCGATGTCTTACGCAGGTATATCTGTTGTTCTTATTACACAATCATCATCTGAATACAGTATCAGTTTTTGTGTACCACAATCTGAACTTTATCGTGCAGAAGAAGCTTTAAGTGATGAATTCTTCTTAGAATTAAAAGATGGATTACTTGAACCGATTGAAATTATTGAAAGACTGGCTATTATCTCAGTTGTGGGCGATGGTATGCGCACATTACGTGGATTATCAGCTAATTTCTTTACTGCATTAGCTAGAGCAAATATTAACATTGTCGCTATTGCACAAGGATCATCTGAACGTTCAATTTCAGTTGTGGTTGATAATGATGTTGCGGTAATGGGCGTTCGAGTTGCTCATCAAATGCTATTTGGAACAGATAAAATGCTTGATGTCTTTGTAATTGGTGTTGGTGGTGTAGGTGGCGCACTTGTCGATCAAATTGGTCGCCAACAAAAATGGCTTAAAAATAAACAGATTGATTTACGGGTATGCGGTTTATTTAATTCAAAACATAGCGTGCTTAATCGAGATGGTATTATTCTTGATAATTGGCGTGAACAAATCAAACAGAGCGAAATGAAATACACATTAGATAGTATTATTGAATTTGCCAAAAATAACCGACTGCTAAACCCAATTTTAGTCGATTGTACTTCAAGTAGCGAAATATCCGACAAATATGCTGACTTTTTAGCTAATGGTTTCCATGTGGTTACTCCAAATAAAAAAGCAAATACCAGCTCTATGGCCTATTATTTACGCTTACGCCAAGAAGCTGCAAAAAGTAAACGCAAATTCCTATATGATACCAATGTAGGTGCAGGCTTACCGGTAATTGAAAACTTACAAAATTTATTAAATGCGGGTGATGAGCTTATTAAATTTTCAGGGATATTATCAGGTTCGCTTTCTTTCATTTTCGGTAAGCTTGATGAAGGAATGTCATTGTCTGAAGCAACTAAACTAGCTAAAGAGAAAGGTTTTACTGAGCCAGATCCTCGAGATGATTTATCTGGAACAGATGTTGCTAGAAAATTACTTATTTTAGCGCGAGAAGCTGGATTACAGCTTGAACTTGATCAAATTAATGTTGAATCTGTTTTACCCGCTGAATATTCCCAAGGCAATATTGATGAGTTTATGACTAAATTACCGCAATTAGATGCTGAATTTAAAGCAAAATCTGAACAAGCAGCCAAAAACGGGAAAGTATTACGATATGTTGGTAGTATCGAAAATAATCAATGTAGTGTTAAAATTGAAGCAGTTGATAGTGAAGACCCTCTTTATAAAGTTAAGAATGGCGAAAATGCTTTAGCATTTTATACTCGTTATTATCAACCAATCCCATTAGTACTACGTGGTTATGGAGCGGGTAATGATGTGACTGCTGCGGGTGTTTTTGCTGATATTTTACGCACTACATCAGGTAAAATCGGAGGTTAAATGAGTCATAAATCTTTAACAGTATATGCGCCAGCATCAATGGCGAATATCAGTGTTGGTTTTGATATTTTAGGTGCTGCCATTAATCCGATTAGTGGTGTGATGTTGGGTGATCTGATCACAGTTGAAACCGCAACAGAATTCTCTCTTACTTGTAAAGGAATATTTGTTCAGAAGTTACCACGCGATCCTAAATACAATATTGTATATCAATGCTGGCAGCGTTTTTGTGAAGCGATGGGTAAAACCCTTCCAGTTAGTATGACACTTGAAAAAAATATGCCTATTGGTTCAGGATTAGGATCCAGTGCATGTTCAGTAGTAGGTGCATTGGTTGCTTTAAATGAATTTTTTGATAAGCCATTTAGTGAGTTTGAAATGCTTTCTATGATGGGAGAACTTGAAGGTCGGATTTCTGGAAGCGTCCATTACGATAATGTTGCACCCTGTTATTTGGGAGGAATGCAACTTATCCTTGATGAAATGGGAATTATTAGTGAATCCATTCCACATTTTGACAATTGGTATTGGGTGATGGCCTATCCAGGTATAAAGGTATCGACAGCTCAAGCACGAGCTATTTTGCCTGCACAATATCAGAAAGCGGACTGCGTCGCTCATGGTCGGTATGTTGGTGGTTTTATTCACGCTTGTTATACAAATCAACCAAAACTTGCCGCTACAATGCTGCGCGATAATATTGCAGAACCTTATCGTAAACAACTATTACCTAACTTTGATGAAACGCAAAATCGGGTAAAACAACTTGGTGCTCTAGCATCGGGTATTTCAGGTTCAGGACCGACAATGTTTGTCATTGCTGACAAACTTGAAACTGCGCAGCAAATTGAGTTGCTATTGAAAAATTGCTATTTACAAAATGAGGAAGGTTTTACGCATATTTGTAAGATAGACAAACAAGGCACAAGAGTTATATAACCCTATCTACGATAGAAAGCTTGAAAGTTTCCAAAGCTTTATCGATAGGTCAACAAATGACTAACAGATAAAGTAAACAATATAAGCATAAAGATAATCGGAAAATATTATGAAATTGTACAACTTAAAAGATCACTCACAGCAAGTTAGCTTTGCACAAGCAGTACAACAAGGATTAGGAAGAGGACAAGGTCTATTTTTTCCTCAAGATTTACCAAAATTTTCGCTTAATGAAATTGATGCATTATTAAAATTAGATTTTGTCAGTCGTAGTGCCAAGATCTTATCTGCTTTTATTGGTGATGAAATTGGTGATACCGATATGCATAGATTGGTAAAAAATGCATTTCAGTTTCCTGCTCCAGTCAAATCAGTAGAAAAAGATATAGGTTCATTAGAGTTATACCATGGCCCAACATTAGCCTTTAAAGATTTTGGTGGTCGCTTTATGGCTCAGGCTTTGGTGCAAGTTGCGGCTGATAAACAAATTACGATTCTAACTGCGACATCTGGCGATACTGGAGCAGCGGTTGCTCATGCATTTTATCATTTACCGAATATTCGAGTAGTGATTTTATATCCTGAAGGAAAAATCAGCCCATTACAAGAAAAGCTATTTTGTACGCTTGGCGATAATATTCATACTATAGCGATACAAAGTGATTTTGATGCTTGCCAAGCGTTAGTTAAAAAGGCATTTGATGATGAAGATTTAAAAACAGCCATTGGCTTAAATTCAGCTAATTCTATTAATATCAGTCGATTATTAGCACAAATTTGTTACTATTTTGAAGCTTTCGCTCAGTTAACTCCAGCACAACGTGAACAATTAGTGATTTCGGTACCAAGTGGCAATTTTGGTGACTTAACAGCTGGTCTACTTGCTAAGACAATGGGATTACCAATTAAACGTTTCATTGCTGCAACTAATGCCAATGATACTGTGCCACGCTATTTGGAAACAGGTAAGTGGGAACCTCATGCAACGGTAGCAACGCTATCCAATGCTATGGATGTTAGCCAACCTAATAATTGGCCTCGAATTGAAGAGATTTATAAAAGAGAAGGGTGGGCGCTTAAATCACTGGGTCATGCTGCGGTCTCTGATGAAGTATCCAAACAGACGGTGCGGGAACTTGACAAAAAAGGTTACCTTTCTGAACCCCATGGTGCAATTGCTTATCGTGCACTACGTGATCAGTTACAAGAAGGGGAATACGGATTATTTTTAGGTACTGCACATCCAGCTAAATTTAAAGAAGTGGTAGAAGACATTCTTGGTAAATCAATTCCTCTACCGAAAGCACTCGCAGAACGCGCGGATATGACATTACTTTCCCATTATATGCCAGATGATTTTGCTAAATTGCGTGATTTTTTAATCAAATTAGATTGGTAAATCTTTATTTCCGTCGCTAATTTGGCGACGGAATTTTTGTTTTATTATTTTTTATTAACCTAATCTATTGGATTATTGTTTAGTTTTATTATAATTGATGAGTCCTTAATACCTTTCTAATATTAATATTGAAGCTAAAAATTTTTCCTTAATAGTTTAGATTAGGTAATGCCAATTTCGACTTACCACGAGTTTTTTTATTTTAAAAAAAATTATGATCTTATGTGTCTGCGTATTTTTCGTTTCTGTTGATGTGTTTACTGTCAATTATTATTGTTGATCTAGGTTATAATTATTTAATTTTTTTACTTTATTCTTTCTAATTCCTCTTATTATACAGCCTTAAAACTATAACTAAAAAAGTTGCAACTTTTATACATTTACCAATGTTATAGCATAGTGGCAATAAATGTAATGATGCGAATAATAATGTATATATTCATTAATATAATAAAATTTTTTAATAAATTAATGAAGATTATTTCTTAATTTTAGTTATGTTTAAAATGAATAGAATCATAAAATTATTAATGTAACAACCATTCATTATTGAAACCTTGTTTTAATTGATATTTTCAGCTATTGTAGTGTTAATTGTGACATTATTAGGATAATTTTATGCACTGTCCGTTTTGTAATGCTGATGATACCAAGGTGATTGATTCACGTCTTGTTGGTGAGGGTTTTCAAGTTCGTCGTCGTCGACAATGTGTAGAATGCAATGAACGTTTTACTACATTTGAAGTTGCTGAATTAATTATGCCTAATGTTATCAAAAGTAATAAAGTTCGTGAGCCGTTCAATGAAGATAAATTACGTAATGGTATAAAACGCGCATTAGAAAAGCGCCCAGTTGGTCTTGATGCAATTGAAGACGCAATTACGCGTATAAAATCAAAAATTAGAGCAACCGGTGAACGTGAAATACCAGCTAAACTTATTGGTAATTATGTTATTGAAGAACTAAAAGATCTAGATAAAGTTGCCTATATCCGTTTTGCTTCAGTCTATTTTAGTTTTCATGATATTGAGCAATTTAGTAACGAAATTGCTAAACTACAACAAAAATAATTACGTGATATGATTAGCGATAAAGATCAATTTTATATGCAGCAAGCAATTGAGCTTGCTAAACTCGGACGCTTTACTACTCCTCCCAATCCCAATGTCGGTTGTGTTATTGTTAAAGATGATCAGATAATTGGCAAAGGTTATCATCAAAAAGCTGGTGAACCTCATGCAGAGGTTTATGCGCTAAAAATGGCTGGCAATAAGGCACAAGGAGCAACCGTTTATGTGACATTAGAACCATGTAGTCATTTTGGTCGAACCCCTCCCTGTGCTGATGCATTGATAAAAGCAGGGATAACTCGTGTTGTTGTTGCTATGCAAGACCCTAATCCCAATGTTGCGGGTAACGGTATTAAACGATTAAAAGATGCTGGAATTGAAGTTATTGTTGGTGTTTTATATGAACAAGCTGAAGCTATTAATAAAGGTTTTTTAAAATGTATGCGTACAGGCATACCTTATGTCCAACTTAAACTCGCTTCCTCGTTAGATGGTAAAATTGCTATGGCATCAGGCGAAAGTAAATGGATCACTTCAAGTACAGCAAGACAAGATGTACAACAATATCGAGCTCAAGCTAGTTGTATTTTAAGTACCCGAGCAACGGTTCAAGCTGATAATGCAAGTTTAACGGTTAGATATAGCGAATTACCTAATGAGATTAGAAAAATCTATTCGCCAGAAAATATTCGACAACCGATTCGCGTTATCATAGACAGTCAAAATCGATTAACAGGGGATGAAAATATTTTCAGTCAATCTGGTGAGACATGGATCGTGCGTAAACAAAATATCCCAATTATTAAACCAAATACCAAGTTGATGATTGAATCTTCATCTCAAAATTACATAGATCTAGTCGAATTATTAAAGCAATTAGGTAAAAATCAGATTAATTCTGTTTGGGTTGAAGCGGGGGCACATCTTGCTGGTGCGTTGATTGAACAAGATTTAGTTGATGAACTCATTATTTATTATGCGCCTAAATTGCTAGGTCATAATGCAAAAGATTTATGTGTATTACCTAATCTTAAAAAATTATCCTTAGCACCTCAATTTCAATTTGAATCCGTAAAAGCAATAGGTGATGATTTAAGGATTATTTTAAAAAGAAAGTAAACTTCTATCTTGATCATAGTTCAATAAGATGAAAACTGGAAATAGAAAAGCGATTTAATTGATATGTATGATAAAACAAAATTTAGTATGCTCAATATTGATGATTTTTTTAGTTCAGAACAATATCAAACTATTGAAGATTTCAGCTATGCTGATGTCCAAGGAATACTAAAAGGTGGTTATCAAATTGAATTTTTTTATATTTTAGATCATGTTGAGGTATTATCAATTCAAGAAGTTATGGATAACACTTTTTTAATTGATAAAGCTAATCAAATTTTAAGTTACCTTGGTTTTGATTTTAAGATTGGTCAACCGTTTGAGTTAACTGATGAATTTAACCATAATTATAGATTTAAAGATGGTAGTTATAATAAAGATTATATGCTTTATTATTACGATTTTGAAGACATGTTAATTGTTCTAGGTATTACTTGGGAAGGCATTTTAGTCTCGTTTGAAATGGTTAACAATAAAACAATTATCAATAATCGTCTGGAGTTTTTTATACCTAATATTCTTCGCATAGTTTAAAAACTAACTGTATTAACCGATTTAATTGATCAACCGTCAATCAGATAGAGGTAAACTCCCATGAGTTCAGATCATTTTTTCTCATGGGATAATGATATTAGTTTCCTTGAAGGATTGTTAATAAGTCTTCTGTTTTCTTAACTGATTGAATTCGATCTATTGTATCTTCAGCAATAACCGCTCGCGTTAATTGCCGTAAAATATCTAAATGCTCATTATTTTTAGCTGCTATACCGACTATGACATAAGCAATATTATTATCTTTATCCCATTTTATGCCTTGAGGATAATATATTACTTTCAAACCAGTTTCAATGACACTATTTCGTTTGTCTGTAGTACCATGTGGAATGGCAATACCGTTACCCAAAAATGTGGAAATTTGTGCATCACGGTCTAACATGGCTTGAGTATAGTCATCTTTGACTAAACCAGATTTAATCATGTTTTCTGCTACAGCTTGAATTGCTTCTGATTTAGAATAATATCCATTAATGATTGAAATATCATCGGCTGTTAATTTTAAATTGCTCATTTTATTTCCTTATTGATTTAGATAAATAGAATATTAAATGATATATCAACTGGTTAATTATTTAGGTGTTTTAGTCGCTAATTGTTGGTTTTGATGAATACGCAATAAACCTAACAATATTGCTCCAACTAATGCTCCAGTAAAAATACAACCGACCCATAAAAATGGTTTATTGACTAACGGAAGTACTAAGAAACCCCCATGAGGTGCAGGTACTTGTATCTGACTAATAAATGTTAATACTGATGCGATAGCTGAAGATAACATCATAATAGGAATTACGCGCAGTGGATCTTTTGCTGCGAATGGAATGGCTCCTTCGGTGATATGGGTTGCTCCTAAAATATAATTTACTACACCTGCGGCACGTTCTTCTTCAGTAAAAGCCTTACCTCGAAAAATAGTAGTGGAAAAAGCGATAACAAAAGGAGGAACAATACAAGCAGCCGAAACACCCGCCATAAAGTAGAAGTTGCCCTCACCTAATAACATCGTACCTGTTACATAGGCAGCTTTATTAACAGGTCCACCAAAGTCGAATGAACACATTGCTCCAATAACCATACCAAGTAAAACAGGATTAGCAGATTGTAATGACTCGAGGAATGATTTCATTGCATTGTTAATATCTGCTATTGGACCACCCAGTAAGAACATACCAGCGCCAATTACAAATACACCAATTAATGGCATAATAAATATTGATTTAAGGCCTTCAAATGAACGAGGTAGTCCGTCAAGTAATTTTTTGACAAAAAGCATCAAATAACCAGCAGCAAAGCCAGCTATGATGCCGCCTAAGAATCCTGCACCAGTAACATTGGCTATTAATCCGCCAACAAACCCAGCAACCATCGCAGGCCTTCCGCCTATTGAGTAAGCAATAAAACCAGTAAAGATTGGTACCATTATGCCAAATGCTTGTCCACCTATTTTCATCAATAACGCTGCAAACTCATTGTATTGAGCATTATTGGGATCGGCAGAATAGATTCCCCATAAAAATGATAAAGCAATCAATACCCCACCAGCTACCACAAAAGGCAACATGTTTGATACACCACTCATTAAATGTTTATAGATTTGACGTCCAATCGACTCTTTTACTACAATTTGATTTGCTGATGTCGTGTTAGTAGTACTATTTTGCGCCCCTTTACGAATAGGAATCGTTCCAGAAGTAATTTGTTCAATTAATGTTGCAGCTTTATGAATACCATCTTTAACGGGAACTTCAATAACAGGTAATCCATTAAATCGATCGGGATTGACGTCTTTATCTGCTGCGATAATCACGCCAATGGCATTTGCAATATCAGCATCAGTAATAGCATTATCAACACCTCCAGCACCATTTGTTTCAACTTTTATTTCTATTCCTGCTTTTTGGGCTGCAGTTTTCAACGCTTCTTCTGCCATATAAGTATGGGCAATGCCTGTTGGGCATCCTGTAACGGCTAATATTTTCTTCATAACATTCCCCTTTTATTTAATTTTGGTTACTGCTAGTTTGTCCATATAGACGTAGATTTTATCAAGTAAACCTAAGCCATCTGATTCGGCAACATTAGCGCCCGTTGCGGAAGCCTTTTTCATTGCATTCTCAATATTTCCTTGTTCTGGTAACCACTCGCTTAAAAAAGCTGCCAGTGATGCATCACCCGCACAAGCAGAGCTAACCAATTTGATTGTAACGGCATCGCAAAACCAAATGTGTTGCCTATTTGAAAAATAGAGACCTTTAGATCCCATCGTTAATAAAATATTTTGAGCACCGAATGAGTGCACTGTTTCTATAGCTGCAATGACTTGTTCAATTGTTTGGGTTTTTAATCCAAAAATATCATTTAATTCATCATCATTTGGTTTAATTAACAAAGGATGATAAGTGAGTAATTGTTTTAATTTTGGATGGCTGATATCTAAAATAACTTGTATATTCTGTTTATGACATAACTCTATAATAGATTGGTAATAATCAGATTCAATATTATTTGGTAAACTACCACTAATGACCAAATAACTATTTTTTTCAAGATTACGGATAATATTTAGCATTTCTGCCTTTTTGTTATCTGGAACAAAGGGTCCTTTACCAACTAATTTATATTCTTTCTGTCCATCATTAATAAAAACATTAATACGTGTGATATCGTCAATAAAGCAAGGCATTGTTTGAATTTGCATCTTAGTTAATTCTTCAACGATATATTTACCGGTAAATCCTCCAAAAAATCCTAATGCACACGTTGGTTTGTTAAATTTATGCAACACTATTGAAACATTGACTGCTTTGCCATTTGGACTGTATTCAGTATGTGATGTACGATTGACAGAATATGGAATTAATCCTTGGCAATGTATATTCATATCAATCGCAGTATTAAGTGTTAATGTATAGATCATTATATTGGCCTCTACAATTTACCTGCACATCCACAAGTAGTGATAATTTTTTTAACAATCTCTTTCATTGCCGCTTTTGCGGGTTTCATATAATGACGAGGATCATTAGCATCTGGATGCTCAATAAAATATTCTTTTAATGCATCAGAAAAAGCGATTTTCAATTCTGTTGCTACATTGACTTTACATATACCCCGTTTAATACATTCACGAACATCTTTATCAGGAACACCTGAAGCGCCATGTAGTACCAGTGGAATATCTACCATAGAACGGATCTCTGATAAACGCTCAAAATCAAGTTTTGGTTCAGATTTATAAAGCCCATGAGCTGTGCCTATTGCAATTGCAAGTGAATCAATACCTGTCTTTTCAATAAAATCTACCGCTTGTTTTGGATTTGTATATAAGGCATCTTTAACATCGACCATTAGATCATCTTCTATACCACCAAGGCGTCCTAGTTCTGCTTCAACACTGACATCATAACGGTGAGCATATTCAACAATTTGTTTTACGATGGCAATATTCTCTTCATATGGAAAATGTGAACCATCGATCATTACCGATCTTATGCCAGCGTTAATTTTGTAAGCGATATCGTTATATTCTTC
This sequence comes from Gilliamella sp. wkB7, assembly GCF_001693435.1. Lineage (NCBI taxonomy): Bacteria > Pseudomonadati > Pseudomonadota > Gammaproteobacteria > Orbales > Orbaceae > Gilliamella > Gilliamella sp. wkB7. The sequence continues at coordinate 1,080,077 of NZ_CM004509.1, read as the reverse complement.
ATGATGATCTAGATGCACAGCTAAAGGAATATTGTGTTTTTTCGATAACTCTTCAGCAATGGCGATGATATTTTCCGTACCAGCATAACTATAGGTACCAGGTGTACCAGCTAAGATAACTGGAGACTGTAATTCAGAAACTGTTTCAACAACAACTTGTATCGTTTCTAAATTATGGATATTAAAGGCAGGAACAGCATAATGTTCTTTTTGTGCTTTTTTTAACATGTTATTACTGGAAATGATAGACATGTGTTTTCTCCTTAAATTTCTATAAATTTTAAAATACATTAATTTTCGAATTGAAAGTTATTGATGAAAATTATGATTGCAAAACGAAAGTTATACTAGTGTTAATAAAGTGAGAAAGATCACAAAAATGGATTTTAATATTCAAAAAATAATAAATTTGTTGCCAAAATTTAGTTTTGGCGGTTAACTATTTACTACCTAGATTAGGTAGTAAGAACAATATAATTATTCTTGATTTTTTTAAAGAATTAAGTAATTATTCGATCAATTGATATTGACCACTAGTATGATAAATTTTATTATCTTTGTTTTAATAATTATCAGTTATATAGGAAGTAAAATTTGGCTAGAGCGTCTTCAGCCCTACTAAAACGACGATTAGATATTGCCGAAATCGTACGCAAACAAGGTGAAGTAAAAGTGGATAAGTTATCTGACATGCTTCGAGTCTCGAATGTTACGATTCGACAAGATTTAACTTATTTGGAACAACAAGGATATCTAAAACGTTCTTTTGGGGGAGCGATTTATATTTCACCTGAGAATTTGATTAATCATACAACTATTGAGCCACTAAATTACACTAATATAGGTATGGAAAGAGGTGAAATAGATTTAGTAAAAAATTGTTTAAACTATATTAATGATGGCGATACTCTTTTTTTAAGTCATGGTAATTTGATTCGAAAACTTATTCCTTTTTTGCATAACAAAAAGTCATTAAGATTGATTATGAATGACATTAATAACGCTCAATTAGTTAAAGAATTTTCTGATGCAGAAGTTATTCTTGTTGGGGGTGTTTTACAAGATGGAAATACTCTTCAAAATAGTAATACATTAACTCCTATTCTTAATCAATTTCATATTTCGCATTTCATTTTTGAACTAGCAGCTATTAATGATAATAATCATTTGATTATTGAAAATAGTGAACAACAAAATACTTATCAACAGATATTTAAAAATGCTGATCACACCATCGGTGTTTTGCCTCAACGATTTTTATTACCTGATAACTATAGTATTGGAAAATTAAAACATATGGATGTCGTAATATTATCAAAAGCAGCTGTTACTGAATATCATCAACAATTAATAGATTCAGATTTTAAGCAACGTGCTATAAACAAATACTGCATAACTTATCACAATTCAAAGGTAATTTAATATGCAATTTAAAATTTGTACTATTGGAGAATTACTTGTTGAGTTTTTAGCAAAAAAGCAAAATCAACGTTTTGATCAAACTGGTGAATTTATTGGGCCTTTCCCAAGTGGCGCACCTGCAATATTTGCCGATCAAGTAGCTAAATTAGGTTTTCCTGTCATTTTTTTTAGCTGTATAGGTAAAGATCCCTTTGGCAATATGTGTATTAAGCGACTTAAGCAAGATGGGGTTATTATTGATGGTATTACTACTCATAATAAGGCGAATACCGGTAGTGCTTTTGTAACTTATAAAGGTTCAAATGATAGAGACTTTATTTTCAATATTCCTAATAGTGCATGTGGTTTACTCTCGTTCAATCATATCAATGAGAACTTATTAAAAGACTGTAATCATTTACATGTTATGGGCTCATCACTATATTCTTTTCGGGCAATTGATGCGATGCGTAAAGCACTTGATATCATTAAAAGTAAGGGTGGTACAATTTCGTTCGATCCTAATTTACGCAAGGAGATGTTTAATATTCAAGAGATGGAGCAATCTTTTGACTATATTATGGAATATACTGATATATTTTTACCAAGTGAGAGTGAAGTCAGTTATTTTGCTAGTAGTAACGATGAAAGTGAAGATCAAACAATGTTTGCATTGCTCAATAAGGGTATTAAACACATTGTGGTAAAAAAAGGTAGTAAAGGTGCTAATTATTATGGTCGAGACGATAACAATAATTTATTAACATTGCATGTTGACGGCTTTATTACAACACCGGTTGATCCAACTGGCGCGGGAGATTGTTTTGGTGCGACATTTATCAGTCTGATGTTAGCAGGGTATTCAGTTGAGCAGGCATTGCAATATGCTAATGCAAGTGGTGCGTTAGCGGTATCGAAAACAGGCCCAATGGAAGGAACTTCTACATTTGCTGAATTAAAACAATTTATAGCTAAATATGAGCAATAAATGAAAGTATTGTATTATTAAAAAAGAAATTTAGGTAAAAAAATCCCAATAACAAAGTTATTGGGAAAACATAAGGAATAGGAAAACAATGAAATAAATGCATTGTCGGGCGTTAGTATGCACTTTTTTTCCAAAAATGTATGTAAAAATAACTAAATTATTAATTAAATGGTTAGTATTTATATTGTTAAATAAATGTAAAACACAAAAGGCTTTTTAATAACTTTAAATTTATTAGATAATTATTCATAAAAATATTTCTAATAACGAATTTAAAAATAGTTTACCTCGTTCAGTTATTTGCCATCCCAGTTCATTTTCAATTAAATAATTCTGTTCAATAGCAAAATTAATTTGTTTGTTTACAGTCTGTAGAGGTAAAAAAGTTCGTTGCTCAAATTCATGTTTAGGTACAATTTCAAATAACCGAAAACGATTCATAAAAAATTCAAATGGTAATTCTTCTTTTGCAACAACATAAGATCTATCTAAATAACGTCCTTCCAAATAACCTCTAGGATGACGTGTTTTTATTGTACGAATAATCTCACCATTCGATCGCGTAATTTTGCCATGAGCTCCACAACCAATACCTAAATAATCGCCGAAACGCCAATAATTTAAATTATGTTGACATTGAAAATCTGGTTTAGCATAAGCTGAAGTTTCATATTGTTGGTATCCATGATCCGTTAATAATTGGTGACCTTGTTGATAAATTTCCCATAGATTATCGTCATCTGGTAATACTGGTGGTTTAGAACCAAATAATGTATTGGGCTCTATCGTTAATTGATACCATGATAAATGGGGAGGAGCAATTTCAATTGCTTGTTTTAAATCATATAAAGCATCATCCACACTTTGATTAGGTAAACCGTGCATTAAATCTAAATTAAAGCTACGTAAATTTAGGTTATGAGCAAGCGTACCTGCATTTATGGCTTCCTCTGGATTATGTATACGCCCTAAGTTTTTAAGTTTATTGGCTTGAAAACTTTGAACACCAATTGAAATTCGATTAATTCCTGCTTGTTGATAACCATTAAATCTATCCACATCAACAGAATTGGGGTTAGCTTCAATTGTGATTTCTGCATCCTTGTTTATCGGAATGATTTGGTTAACCTTTGTCAAAAGTTTAGCAATTAGTTCAGCAGAAAACAGGCTTGGTGTACCGCCACCAATGAAAATTGAGTGAATTGAACGATCAGAGCACAGAACAATATCTTGTTGCAGATCTTTAATCAAATTATCAACATACGCTTCATAATCAGGGATTTTTTTCACAGTATGTGAATTAAAATCACAATAAGGGCATTTTTGCACACACCATGGCATATGAATATATAGGCTTATTGGGATTTTATACTGAAACATATACATTTCCTGAAACTTTTTGACAAATAATAAATGATGATTTAATGAGTGCGGGGGTATATTACTCTAATTAACTAAAAAAAGCTTATTTACGTTATATCGTTTTTATAATGCGCTCAAAAAGCGTAAAATCAATACCAGTATTTAAATTAATTTTTTAGACATTGATCGTCGATCAAGTTAAATATAGGAGTCAATATGAATATTTATAAACAAATTTTAGCTAGTACTACAGAATCAAAATTATTAAGCTCATCTGTAAAACAGACAAAATTTGGTGAATTACCTATTTTAGTTATTCAACATAAAAGTTGCTATGCTGCTGTTAGTTTGCAAGGTGCACATTTATTATTCTGGCAACCTTCAACTGAGCAGACGCCTGTTATTTGGTTAAGTAAACAATCAAAATTTGAAAAAGGTATCGCAATTCGTGGCGGTGTGCCAGTTTGTTGGCCTTGGTTTGGACCTTTAGGCACACCTTCTCATGGCTTTGCTCGTATTGTTGAATGGACTTTAGACTCATGTAACGAAGATGATAACGGTGTCGATCTTGTATTGGTACTCTCTAATAATCAACAAATAAAACCTTATTTTGACAAACCGTTTAATGTGTCTTTAAAGATCCATTTAGGTAATACTTGCGAGGTGACTTTGAGCTGCTCAGGCGACTTTGAAGCAACCAGTGCACTGCATACTTATTTTGGCATTGACAATATTAGTCATGTTGTTGTTAGTGGATTAGGTGATACTTATCAAGACCGACTTACTGTTGAAAATAAACCAGTTACTGTTGGTCAAATGACTTTTAATCAAGAAGTTGATCGTATTTATACAAATGCCAATACTGAAATAACTATTAATGATAATGTTCGAACTATTAAGCTTACCACTACTAATGCAAGTGATGTTGTTACTTGGAATCCATGGATAGATAAAGCTAAAGCAATGGCTGATTTTGGTGATGATGAATATCAATCTATGGTTTGCGTTGAAGCAGGACGTATCAATAAACCGTTAAAATTGTCACTAAATGAACAATCAAATTATGGTTTCAAGATAGAATTGATTTAATTATTTTTTGATTATAGTTGTACACGCAATCAATATGATACAAAGTCGATAGTATTATTTGATTGCGTTTAATCGGATTAAACTTTATAATCGCTAGCGCTTTTTAAAGCACCTATTTTATAGCCAACTACTGGGTCGCCTGTAATTGGTTTTTATTTTAAAATAATTAAGAGAAATGAAAATGTTTAAACTTAAAGCAGAAGTTAGAAAAGAGCATGGTAAGGGTGCGAGCCGCCGCCTGCGTCACGCTGGTAAATTCCCAGCTATTATTTATGGTGGAACTGAACCTGCAATCTCTGTTGTGCTTGATCACAACCAAGTCTTCAATATGCAAGAAAAACCAGAATTTTATTCTGAAGTTTTAACTATTGAAGTTGATGGTAAAGCCGTTAAAGCGAAAGTGCAGGCGGTACAACGTCACCCGTTCAAGCCAAAACTAGTTCATATGGATTTTGTTCGCGTATAATTATATTTTAATTGGATATTATCCAATCAAAGATTTAAGATAAAGGTCACCTACATGGTGACCTTTTATTTTAGAAAAAATAAGGCAAATGCCTATTATTATGATTTACCCCATTAACTAGGTATACATAGGTAATACAACAGAATAGAATAAAGTATATTCTACCACCTTAGGAGAGAACCATGTCTGATATCCCAGCTTGCAATTTAGTTATTTTCGGTGCTAAAGGGGATTTGACAAGACGCAAATTATTACCGTCTTTATATCAATTAGAAAAATATGGAAAATTGCCAACACAGACCAAAATTTTAGGTGTCGGACGTGCAGATTGGGATCACGACGCTTATGTTGAAGTTGCGAAAGATGCATTAACCACCTTTATGTCAGAACCATTGGATGAAAATATTTGGCAAAGATTTAGCCAAAGGCTTAACTTTCATAAATTGGATGTTAATAATCTTTCAGGTTTTAATGTACTCAAAAATGAGCTTGATCAAACTCGACCTACTATTTTTTATTTTGCGATGCATCCAGGGGCTTTTGGTACTATTTGTCAAGGTCTAGCTGAAGCTGGATTAAATCAAGATCAGAATCGAATCGTCATGGAAAAACCGCTGGGTACTGATTTACAATCATCGCGTGAAATCAATGATTCAGTGGCAAAATATTTCAGTGAATCACAAGTGTATCGTATTGACCATTATTTAGGTAAAGAATCCGTTCTAAATCTATTGGCATTACGTTTTGCTAATCCACTGTTTGCCTCATTTTGGGATAGAAATTCGATCGATCATGTGGAAATAACGGTAGCCGAACAAGTTGGTATTGAGGGTCGATGGGGATATTTTGATAAAGCTGGTCAAATGCGTGATATGGTGCAAAATCATTTATTACAAATTTTAACTATGATTGCTATGTCGCCACCTGCTAACCTAGAAGATAATAGCTTACGTAATGAAAAAATAGCAGTTCTTGATGCACTTAGACCAATAAATAAAACAAATATTCGTGAGAAAGTTGTAAGGGGGCAATATACGGCAGGATTTGTAAATGGTATTAATGTCCCTGGTTATTTAGAAGAAGATGGAGCAAATAAAGAGAGTAATACCGAAACATTTGTAGCCATTCGTGTTGATATTGATAACTGGCGCTGGGCTGGAGTACCTTTTTATTTGCGAACAGGTAAACGTTTACCAAGCAAATGCTCCGAAGTTGTTGTTTATTTTAAACCATTACCACTTAATTTATTTAGTGAATCTTATCCAGAGTTACCACAAAATAAATTAACCATTCGGTTGCAACCGGATGAGGGAATGGATATTGAAATTTTAAATAAAGTCCCAGGATTAGATAGTACGCATACGTTACAAACAACTAAGCTTGATCTCAGTTTTAATGAGGCTTTTCATCAACATCGTGCTGATGCTTATGAACGATTATTACTGGAGGTTATGCGAGGAAGACAAGCTCTATTCGTCCATCGTGATGAAGTCGAAGCCGCATGGAAATGGGTTGATTCGATTATTAGCGCTTGGGAATCAGACAAAGAGTCACCAAAAACTTATCAGGCAGGTACATGGGGGCCGGTTGCATCGGTTGCCTTAATCACTAAAGATGGGTATTCATGGCATGAATTTGAATAAAGGAAAATTAAATATGTTTACGTTAAACAAATATGAAAATAGTCAGTTGTTGATTAAAGATTTAACCTCACATATTGTTAATGCTTTAAAACAAGCAATTGAAAAAAAAGGTCATGCTTCTATTGCTGTTTCTGGAGGTAAAACACCTATTCCATTGTTTACCTTACTAAGTCAGCAAGATCTAGAATGGAATCGAGTTTTTATCACATTAGTTGATGATAGATGGGTTGATGATACTGATGATGCCAGTAATGAAAAATTAGTAATGACATACTTGTTACAAAATAAAGCAAAATTAGCTAATTTTATAGGACTAAAAAATAGTTATGACAATCCATTTGATGGAGCTGAACTTACCGACAAAATTTTAGATAAAGTACCAATGCCATTGGATGTAGTAATTTTAGGTATGGGAGAAGATGGTCATACAGCTTCATTATTTCCTGGTGCAGCTAATTTGCAAGCGGGCTTAGATATGAAATCAGGTCGTAAGGTTGTTGGTATGACTCCATTAACAGCTCCTCTTGATCGTATTACCTTGACTTTACCGACTATTTTGAATAGTACAAATATCTATTTGCATTTAGTTGGAGAAAGTAAAATGGCTGTATTAGAGCAAGCAGAAAATGGCGATGATGTTAATGAAATGCCAATTCGAGCCATTTTGCAGCAAAATAAAGTTAAAGTAACTGGATTTTGGTCAGCTTCCTAAATTACATAAGTTAGCCGACAAATGTCGGCTAATTATTTTCAGATAAATTAATCCTTTGTAATATTTTGTTAATTCTTATCATTACTAAAGCAAATATTTCTACTCATTTAGCCCCATATTGTTAATCGGTTTGTGTGATTTTTATACTCAAAAGTAGCATGAACATTCGAATGTTATCTTTAACACTTTGTTATTATTTAAAATAAAAACTTTGGTGATTTTTAGTTTATTTTTAAAAAATAAAATAGAACTGTGTTGTTAAACAATGAGAAATTAATTAATTAAATGCCTATTAATTTTGTGACTTTTGTGGTAAAAAGTGGGGTTAAGTGGCAAGAAAGTCATAATTATTTAACTAATTGATTATTAACAAATAAAAAATACTAAAAATTTATAACTAACGGTGCTTTTATGTTCAGCGGTGCAACTTCAGTCACTTTAGATAGTAAAGGGCGGATGGCTATTCCTACTCGCTACCGTGAATTTTTGTCTGAAGGTATGGTTTGTACTATTGGATTATACCATCCTTGTCTTACTCTTTACTCCATGTCTGAATGGAAAAGAATTGAGCAACAACTTTCGACACTTTCCACTGTGGTTGAGGCTGAACGTAGAGTTAAACGATTATTATTAGGTTATGCAATTGAGTGTCCAATGGATAATTCAGGCAGAATTTTGTTACCGCCAACGTTACGCACATATGCCAAACTAGAAAAACATATCATGTTTGTTGGACAATCTAATAAATTCGAGATTTGGGATGAAGTAATATGGTATCAACAAATTAGTGATGATATTGCAGCATTATCAACTGATATTGCAAATTTATCTGATAATTTGAAAAGTTTAACTATTTAACAAAGAGTAAAAAAATTAATGAGCTATCAACATACAACAGTTTTATTAAATGAAGCCGTAACAGCATTGAATATAAAAAAAAACGGCATTTATGTTGATGGAACTTTCGGTCGAGGTGGGCATTCTCGTCTGATACTAGAACAACTTGGAGAGCAAGGAAAGTTAATTGCTATTGATCGTGACGCGTTAGCACAACAAGCCGCAGCTGAAATAAAAGATCCTAGATTTACCTTTATTCGTGGAGAATTTTCTAATGTTTATCAATATATTGATGATTTAGGATTACTCGGTAAAGTTGATGGTTTTTTATTAGATCTTGGTGTCTCATCACCACAATTAGATGATCCTCAAAGGGGATTTTCATTTATGCGAGATGGCCCTCTTGATATGCGAATGAATAGTCATAAAGGTATGACTGCAAGTGAGTGGTTATTAACTAGCGATGAAGCTGATATTGCTTGGGTGCTAAAAACATTTGGGGAAGAAAAGTTTGCTAAACGTATTGCTCGGGCAATAGTTGAACAAAATAGAATTGCGCCAATAACTCGAACCTTAGAATTGGCGAATTTAATTGAAAAAGCCACACCTAAAAAAGATAAATATAAACATCCTGCAACTCGGAGTTTTCAAGCGATTCGTATTTATATCAATAGTGAATTGGAAGAAGTTGAACAGGCATTAAATAGTAGTTTGTCAGTACTGACCGATAAAGGTAGATTGGCAATAATTAGTTTTCATTCTTTAGAAGATAGAATAGTTAAACAGTTTATTAGTAAAAATAGCAAAGGACCAGAACTTCCTGCTGGATTACCACTAACAGAACAACAAATTAAACAATATGGTGGGGCTAAACTAAAAACACTTGGTAAAGTTAAGCCAAGTGCTGATGAGATTAACCACAACCCTCGTTCACGAAGTGCAATATTAAGGGTAGCTGAAAGGAAAAATGAATCGTAATCAAAGTAATGATTTTGATAACTTATATGCTGAAATCGATAGCCAAAAAAGGCCAAGAAATAGTCTATTTGGTCTAATTATTGGTGATCTGATTAAGAATCAAAAATTTTCATTACTATTACTAGTTCTTATAATTTTGTCGGCTGGTGCTGTATTAATCACAACTCAACAGGTTCGTAAACAGCTATTTGAACGTGAACAACTTTTATTAGAACAGGATGTCTTAGAGAGTGAATGGCGTAATTTAGTCATCGAAGAAAATGTACTTGCAGATCCGAAACGTGTTGAATATAGAGCAAAAAATCAATTAGGTATGTCTTATGTGACATCAGAAAATGAAACCGTTATTGTGATAAAGAGTAAATAATGAAACCTGTTAAAAAAAATAATAAAGATAAATCTAAAAAGGTTTTAAAGACTACTAAAGTAAATAAACTGAATAACAAAAAACAGTTTTTTACACCTAATCGTTTTTATGTTGTATATGGTTTTATTATCTTTGCTATTGTTTGTTTGATTATCCGAATGGCAATTTTGCAGATCATAGAACCTGATAAACTTATTGCAGAAGGTAATAAACGATCAATTCGACACCAAGAAATGGATGCGCCAAGAGCTATGATTACTGATCGTAATGGGCGAGCCTTAGCTGTAAGTGTACCAATGTTTGATGTGTGGGCTGATCCAAAAATTGTTGTACAAAAAGGCGGTGTAAAAGCTGATGATATAAGGTGGCAAGGGTTAGCAAAAACTCTGAATATTCCAATGTCAACGCTTGAGCAAAAACTGAGTAATCCGTCTATGCGTTTTGTTTATTTATCTAAACAAATAACACCGACAATCTCGAATTATTTAAAACAGTTAAAATTGCCAGGGATTTCCTTTGCAAAAACGTCAAAACGCTACTATCCAGCAGCAGAGAACATTGCTCAGCTTATTGGTTTAACGGATATTGATGAAAATGGTACAGAAAAAGGTGCTGAGGGTATCGAGAAAAGTTTTAATAAATGGTTAACGGGTGAATCAGGACAAAGAGTTATTAGACGTGATCGAGTAGGACGCGTCATTGAAGAAATAGAACGAACAGAGAGTGAAACAGCAGAAGATTTAGTATTAAGTATTGATGAACGGTTACAATCATTAGTTTATAGCGAGCTTAGTCAGGCTGTTGCATTTAATAAAGCCGATAGCGGTACTGCCGTTTTAATTGATGTACATACAGGTGAGATTTTAGCAATGGCTACTAGCCCATCTTATAATCCTAATAATCGATCATCAATTGATTATAATTTGCTACGTAATCGTGCTGTAACGGATGCATTTGAACCTGGTTCTACAGTAAAACCTTTGGTTGTAATGGCTGCGTTAGAGAAGAAAATCGCAGATTTGAATACTGTTATTGATACTAGACCTTTTTTAGTAAATCGTTACGAGATTAAAGATGTGTCATACCAAAAATCATTAAATTTAGCAGGTATTTTGGAAAAATCGAGTAACGTAGGTGTGAGTAAATTGGCTTTGCAAATGCAATCTGGCGAACTTGTTGAGTATTATAGTCGTTTCGGTTTAGGACAGCCAACAGGACTCGGACTAGGTGGGGAAGTCAATGGATCAATAGCTGCAGATAGAACCAGAAAATGGGCTGATATTGAAAGAGCAACATTTGCATTTGGATATGGATTAAGAGTGACACCGCTACAATTAGCAAGAGCCTATGCAACAATTGGTAGTTATGGAGTTTATCGACCTGTTTCTATTTTAAAAGTTAACCAACCTATCGAAGGTCAGCGAGTTGTACCAGAAAAAATAGCGAAAATAGTTGTTCAATTAATGGAAGCGGTAGCTGTTTCAGGTGGTGGGGCAAAAGCATCAGTGCCTGGTTATAGTGTCGGGGTTAAAACCGGTACTGCTAAAAAATTATCAAGTGGGCGCTATGTCAATCAATATTTGGCGTACACAGCAGGGATTGCACCAGCAACAAGACCAAAATATTCGTTGGTCGTAATTATTGATAATCCGAAAGCTGGTCAATATTACGGAGGTTCTGTTTCCGCCCCAGTTTTTAGCCGTATTATGGGGGGAGTACTTAGAACTATGAATGTTAAACCAGATCGGCAAGTAGACGGTCAAACGATTATTTATTAATAGGTGGTAAAAGGTGGCTACAAGCACATTTAAAACATTATTTAAATTATTAGGGGGGGATGAAACTCTAAAATTAAAAGATTTCCCGCTTAATAATTTGCGAATTGATAGTCGCAAAGTGAAAGAAAATGATGTATTTGTTGCTATTAAAGGTTATTCAGTTGATGGGCGAAAATTTATTTCTGAAGCTATTTCAGCGGGCGCTGTTGTTATTTTAATTGAAAGTTATAGAAAATCGAATGATTTAAAAATTGATTATTTGAAAAAAGATGATCAATCGGTTATACCACAGATCAGTGTTTTTCAACTTTCACAGCGCTTATCTGTTATTGCAAATGATTTTTATCATTCTCCATCAAAAAAATTATCGGTTATTGGCGTAACAGGTACGAATGGAAAAACTACGATTACGCAACTTATTGCTCAATGTACAACATTGCTTAATGATAAAACAGCTATATTAGGTACCATTGGAAACGGAATTTATAATCATCTAGAACCATCAATTAATACAACGGCATCCGCTATAGATGTTCAATCATTATTAGCTGATTTTGTGAAAAAACATGTTAAAGTTGTGGCGATGGAGATCTCTTCTCATGGACTTGCGATGAATCGAGTAAAAGGCTTAAATTGTGCCGCAACGGTATTTACTAATATAAGTCGTGATCATCTTGATTACCATAAAACCATGAGTAAATATGCTAAAGCAAAGTGGTCGTTATTTAATCCTGATGAAAAAGAAAAACACGTTTCAAACTCGGGTAAGTCAATTATTAACTATGATGACAAATATGGTAAACGTTGGATTGAGAAGCTTTCACAAGTGACGGCTGTATCTTGTCAACCTAAATCTTTAAGACGATTAAAAGCGTTAAATACTCCTTATGTTGGCGTATCTATGATTGAATATCATGATAAAGGTGCCAAAATTCATATGAAGTCTACTTGGGGTAATGCCATTATCAACAGTCGATTATTAGGTGAATTCAATGTGTCTAACATATTGTTAGCTATAGCAACATTATTAACGCTTGATTATCCATTTTTTGCTGTAATTAATATGGCATCTTTTCTTAAACCAATTTGTGGACGAATGGAAGTCATACATTCAAACAATAATCCAACAGTCATTGTTGATTATGCCCATACACCTGATGCATTACAAAAAGCGTTACAAGCAAGTCGAATTCATTGTAAAGGATCCTTATGGGTAATTTTTGGGTGTGGTGGAGATAGAGATACAGGCAAAAGACCTTTAATGGCAGAAATAGCTGAGCAATTTGCTGACAAAGTAGTATTAACTAATGACAATCCTCGTACAGAAGATGAAATGAATATTATTCATGATATACAGCAAGGTTTCCATGATAATAAAGAGATACAAGTGATCACAGATAGAGCGCAAGCTATTACACAAACACTTGCACAAGCAAAGCCAAATGATGTGATATTAATTGCAGGAAAAGGCCATGAGGATTATCAAATTATTGGCAAAATAAAATATCACTATTCAGATCAGGAAACAGTCAGACAGCTTTTAGGAATTGAGAGTCAATTATGATCCCATTAAGTATTGAAAAAATTAAGCAACTGATAAATGGAAAATCTTATCATATTGATAATGAAAATTGGGTAGTTGAATCTATTAGTACCGATTCGCGTAAAATTTCTAATAAGTCACTATTTATAGCGCTTATTGGCGATAATTTTGATGGACATGAATTTGCCGAGCAAGCGATAAAAAATGGCGCTATAGCAGTGATTGTTAATCATAAAATTGATCATGAAATACCACAAATTATTGTAAGCGATACGCATCAGGCTTTAGGCAAAATAGCTGCATTTATTCGTCAACAAAGTAAAGCAAAAATTGTAGCGCTTACTGGTTCTTCAGGAAAGACATCAGTTAAAGAAATGACCGCTTCGATTTTACAAAATTGCGGACAAACACTTTATACACAAGGTAATTTCAATAATGATATAGGTGTACCATTAACGCTATTTCGTTTAACACAACAAGATGAGTTTGCTGTAATAGAATTAGGCGCTAATCATATCGGTGAAATCGCCTATACAACCAATATTGTTAAACCTCAAACAGCTTTAATTAATAATATTTCTGAGGCGCATCTTGAAGGTTTTGGTTCACTTGAAGGTGTGGCAATAGCTAAAGGAGAGATTTTTCAAGGGTTACCTAAAGATGGTATTGCAATAATTAATTTGGATAGTTGCAGTGATAAATGGATTACTCAATTAACGAATAAAACTGTCTGGACTTTTTCATTGAATAATTCATCGGCAGACTTTTATGCTAGTAATATTCATATTTCAGAACATACTCGATTTATTTTACATTCCCCTCATGGCGAATGCGAAATTATATTACCATTAATTGGACAGCATAATGTTTCTAATGCTATTGCAGCTTCAGCTTTAGCTATTTCGGTAGGCGCTAATTTTGAACAAGTGGTTAAAGGTTTATCTACTTTAAACCCTGTAAAGGGGCGATTATTTCCAATAAAATTAAATGAAACACAATTAATTTTAGATGATACTTATAATGCCAATGTTGGATCGATGTCTGCTGCGATTAAAGTTTTAGCAAGCCAACAAGGGTATCGAGTGCTTGTCGTTGGTGATATGGCTGAACTTGGATACGAAGCAGAAAAATATCATCAAAAAATAGGTGAAATAGCTAAACAAGAGCAAATTGATTGTGTTGTAAGTGTTGGAAAACTCAGTCAGAGTATTAGTGAGTTTAGTGGTGTAGGTCACCATTTTAGTAATAAACAAGATGCGGTTAGCTATTTACTAACTTTACTTCGTCAGTATCCAAAATTAACTATGCTTGTTAAAGGTTCGCGTAGTGCAAAAATGGAAGAACTCATCGAAAAAATACAATTTAAACAATAGTGAGTCAGGATAAAAATTATGTTGGTTTTATTATCAGAATATTTAGTTAAATATTTTACATTTTTTAATGTTATCTCTTATTTAACGGTAAGAGCTATTCTAGGTTTATTAACTTCATTAGCCATTTCGTTAATTATGGGACAAAAAGTCATTGATTGGTTGCAAAAATTACAAATCGGTCAAGTCATTCGTAATGATGGCCCAGAATCTCATTTAAGTAAAAAAGGCACTCCAACTATGGGTGGGATTTTAATTTTGGCATCTATTTCGTTATCCGTATTTCTATGGGCTGATCTTCGTAATCCTTATGTTTGGATAACACTATTTGTATTAATTGGTTATGGAATAGTTGGCTTTGCTGATGATTATTTAAAAGTAATTCGTAAAAATAGCGCAGGACTGATTGCAAGATGGAAGTATTTTTGGCAATCGGTTATTGCTTTAATTGTAGCGTTTGTTCTATATGCTTATGGTAAAGATAGTTCAGTCACAGTGCTCGTAGTACCATTTTTTAAAGATGTCATGCCACAATTAGGTATATGTTTTATTTTACTTACTTATTTTGTCATTGTAGGGGCAGGTAACGCCGTTAATTTAACTGATGGTCTTGACGGACTTGCGATTATGCCAACTGTTTTTGTAGCCGCGGGTTTTGCACTGGTTTCTTGGGCGACAGGTAATGTCAATTTTGCCGCTTATCTGCATATTCCGTATATAAAATTTAGTGGTGAATTAATGATTATTTGTACCGCTATTATTGGAGCAGGGCTAGGTTTCTTATGGTTTAACACCTATCCTGCCATGGTATTTATGGGTGATGTTGGTTCATTAGCTTTAGGTGGAGTATTTGGCATTATCTCTGTGTTATTACGGCAAGAATTTTTATTACTGATAATGGGTGGTATTTTTGTTATTGAAACGTTATCGGTCATATTGCAAGTAGGCTCCTTTAAATTACGGGGAAAAAGAATATTTCGCATGGCACCTATTCATCATCACTATGAATTAAAAGGTTGGCCAGAGCCTCGAGTTATTGTGCGTTTTTGGATAATCTCATTAATGTTAGTTGTAATTGGTTTATTAACTTTGAAATTACGCTAATCAAAATATCAGGATTGAATCATGGTTAACTATCAGGGCAAAAATGTTGTTATTATTGGATTAGGCATTACAGGTTTATCTTGTGTTGATTATTTCCTTGCTCAAAATGTTATTCCCAAAGTCATTGATACGCGTCTACATCCACAAGGATTAGAACAATTAGATAAACGTGTTGATTACCATTTAGGGGAATTAAAAATTGATTGGCTATTAACTGCTGATTTAATTATTGTCAGTCCTGGTATTGCGCTATTCACACCAGAATTAAAACAAGCCGCTGACAAAGGTATTGAGATTATTGGTGATATTGAGTTATTTTGTCGTGAAGTGAATCTACAAAATAATAAAAAGATTGTCGCGATTACTGGTGCGAATGGAAAAACGACGGTGACGACTTTAGTCGGTGAAATTGTTAAGTCTGCAGGTATTAAAGTAGGGGTTGGGGGTAATATTGGTCAGCCAGCATTATCTTTATTGAATCAAGACTGTGAAGTATATGTACTTGAGCTCTCAAGTTTTCAGTTAGAAACAACAAGCAGTCTAAAAGCTACTGTAGCAACAATTTTAAATATATCCGAAGATCACATGGATCGTTATCCACTAGGTCTAAAACAATATACAGCGGCTAAACAACGAATTTATCATAATGCAAAATATTGCATAATTAACCATGATGATCAATTAACCTTTCCAATATCTAAAAATCATTATACTGTTTCATTTGGATTAAAAAAAGGTGATTACCATTTAGATGAACAATGTGAATATTTAATTGCTCAAAATCATGCAGTATTATCAACTAAAGATATGAAACTGACAGGTAGTCATAATTATCTTAATGCTTTGGCTGCATTAGCTATTACTGATAAATTAAATATAGATAGGCAATCCAGCTTAGCTACAATCATGAACTTTCAAGGTTTACCGCATCGCTTTGAGTTAGTTTTAGAGCAAAACGGTGTGAAATGGATTAATGATTCTAAAGCAACAAATGTTGGTAGTACAGAAGCCGCATTGAAAAGTGTTGTCTGTCATGGAAAATTATATTTGTTATTAGGTGGAGATGGTAAATCAGCTGATTTTTCACCTTTAATTCCTTATTTACAAAATAAAAATCTCGAAATTTTCTGTTTTGGTCGAGACCGCGATTTACTAGCTAAATTAGCGCCTAATTTAACTACTGTTACAGAAACAATGGCAGAGGCTATACAAATTATTGCCCAGAAAGTACAATCAAATGATGTAGTTTTGCTTTCCCCGGCTTGTGCGAGTTTAGATCAGTTTAAAAATTATATTGAACGAGGAAATCAATTTGCCAATTTAGCCAAACAGTATGTTCTAAGGAGTGAAAAATGACACTTTTTGGAATAAGAAAACAAGTTAATCCAAATATACCATTTGATAATTCATTACTTTGGACTGTGATTAGTTTAATGGTATTTGGTTTGATAATGGTAACATCTGCATCAATGTCATTTAGTGAAAACGATCCTTTTTTTTACACGCAGCGTGAATTGATTCAAATAACAATTTCATTGTTATTAATGATTATTACTTTATATATTCCTATGCAACGCTGGCAACAATTCGGATCTGCATTATTAATTATTGCCATTATAATGTTAATTGTAGTTTTAGGTATAGGAGCTTCAATTAATGGCGCTTCAAGGTGGATTCCATTAGGTGTATTTAATTTTCAACCAGCAGAGTTAGCTAAATTATCTCTGTTTATCTTTTTAGCAGGATATTTATCAAGAAAGTCAGATGAAGTGCAAAATCGATTTTGGGGATTTTTTAAACCTATGGTCGTAATGACTGTTCTTTCTATTTTGTTGCTTAAACAACCTGATTTAGGGACAGTTATTGTATTATTCATGGTAACAATCGGCATACTATTTATTGCTGGAGCCCAATTATGGCAATTTATTGCTATTTTATTAACTGGTGTCGGTGCGGTAATTTGCTTGATATTGTTTGAGGCTTATCGTTTAACTCGTTTACTAACTTTTCTTGACCCCTGGCAAGATGCTACAGGTTCAGGGTATCAATTAGTTGCATCATTAATGGCAATCGGTAGTGGCGGTATCACCGGTCAAGGAATGGGTAATTCTATTCTTAAATTGGGTTATTTACCAGAATGTCATACTGACTTTATTTTTTCAATTATTTCTGAAGAATTTGGTTATGTTGGTGTAATTACTTTATTAATTTTACTTTTCTTTTTGACATTTAAAGCATTGGCCATTGGATACCGAGCGTTAAATGATGGTTCTTTGTTTTCCGGATATTTAGCTTGTGAAATAGGTATATGGTTTGGTTTTCAAACTTTCGTCAACATTGGCGTTACATCAGGTATGTTACCAACTAAAGGATTAACATTACCATTTATTAGTTATGGTGGTTCAAGTCTTATTGTAATGAGTATTGCTGTAGCAATATTATTGAGAATTGATTTTGAATTTAGACAAAAACAAGCGCAAGCAAGAATAAGGATTATAAAGTAATGAAGAAATTGTTAGTTATGGCAGGCGGTACAGGTGGCCATGTTTTTCCTGGTATTGCCGTTGCGCATTATTTGATGCAACAAGGTTGGCAAGTTAAATGGTTAGGTACTGCAGATAGAATGGAAGCACGCCTTGTACCTGAAAATGGTATTGATATTGATTTTATCGAGATTTCAGGACTACGTGGTAAAGGGGTAATGGCATTATTAAAAGCTCCTTATAAAATTTTAAAAGCAGTGTTACAAGCCAGAAAAATCTTAAAAACTTATCGTCCTGATGTTGTTCTAGGTATGGGCGGATATGTCTCTGGTCCAGGTGGTATAGCCGCTAAAACTCTTGGTATACCTGTGGTATTGCATGAACAAAATGGTATAGCAGGTTTAACAAATAGATACCTTGCAAAAATTGCAACAAGAGTGTTACAAGCATTTCCAACAGCATTTCCTAATGCTCAAGTAGTTGGCAATCCAGTGCGAAGTGATTTGTTAACTATTGCTAAACCTGAGGACAGATTTAAAGATCGAAATGGACCTATTAGAGTATTAGTGATGGGAGGCAGTCAGGGAGCAAAAGTTATTAATGACATAGTACCTCAAGCGATAACAAAACTATCCGATAACTTTGAGGTATGGCATCAAACGGGTAAAGGTATGTTGAATTCTGTCATTCAATCTTATCAAAATTGTGATATGACAAAGATTAAGGTTACTGAATTCATTTCTGATGTAGCCGAAGCTTACAGTTGGGCGGATATCGTAATTTGTCGTAGCGGAGCATTAACTGTGAGTGAAATTGAAGTTGTAGGTATTGGAGCAATATTTATTCCATTTATGCATAAAGATCGTCAACAATATTGGAATGCAAAATCCTTAGCTGATGTCGGTGCGGCGCACATTATAGAACAACCAAATTTTAATGTTGAAGCGTTATCAAATTTATTATTAAATTTCAATCGTGATAAGTTAATAGATATGGCCGTTAAAGCAAAAAGTTTATCTATTGTCGATTCTACAGAAAAAGTGGCTGAAACTATTTGTTCAGTGGTAAAATAATAGTTTTTACATAATGTTATGTAATGGTTTTGGTTAATTTAAAGTGTTGGGATAAATGTTTAATTGAATTTAAAAATTAGTATTATGATTTCAATTTTCAATAAAGATTTGACGATAGACACTAAATAAAATGATTAGGAGTTAAATTGTGAATACTAAGGAATTAGCTGAATTAAGGGCAATTATTCCCCAAATGAAACGTGTCAAGCATATCCATTTTGTTGGAATTGGTGGCGCAGGAATGGGGGGGATTGCTGAGGTTCTAGCTAATGAAGGGTACCAAATTAGTGGTTCAGACATTGCTGAAAATGCGGTTACTCAACACTTAAAAACATTAGGCGCAAAAATTGTTATTGGGCATGCTGCTGAAAATGTTCTTAATTCAAGTGTTGTCGTTATTTCTTCAGCCATTTCACAAGATAATATTGAAGTAATCGCAGCTCGTGAAGCTCGTATACCTGTTATTCAAAGAGCAGAAATGTTAGCTGAATTGATGCGTTTTCGATATGGTATAGCAATCGCTGGTACTCATGGTAAAACCACAACAACAGCAATGGTGACAGCCATTTATGCTGAGGCAAAACTTGATCCCACATTTGTTAATGGTGGTTTAGTTAAAGCCGCTGGAACACATGCAAGATTAGGTAGTAGCCGTTATTTTATTGCAGAAGCAGATGAGAGTGATGCCTCATTTCTTCATTTACAACCGATGGTATCTATAGTAACAAATATAGAGCCTGACCATATGGATACTTATAACGGTAGTGTTGATAATCTTAAACAGACATTTATTTCGTTTTTGCGTAATCTTCCGTTTTATGGTTTAGCTGTTATGTGTTATGACGATCCCATTAATCGTGAATTATTGCCGATTGTTGGACGTAAAATCATTACTTATGGATTCAATGAAGAGGCAGATGTCGTTATTAAAAATTATCGTCAGGAAAGAGGTGTAAGTTATTACACCGTTTGTCGTCCTGACCGTGAAGATTTACAAATTGAGTTAAATGCACCAGGAAAACATAATGCCCTAAATTCAGCGGCCGCTATTATTGCTGCAACTGAAGATGGTATTGATGATGAATCGATTGTAAAAGCATTAGCTAAATTTGCAGGTACTAGCCGACGTTTTGATTTACTAGGTATTTTCCCTAATTCGGATGGAGGCGATATCATGATGGTTGATGATTATGGTCATCATCCAAGTGAAGTTAATGCAACAATTCAAGCAGCAAGAAATGGTTGGCCTGATCGTAGATTAGTAATGTTATTCCAACCACATCGATATACACGTACTCGAGATTTATTTGATGATTTTGCACAAGTATTATCACAAGTTGATGCACTTGTCATGTTAGATGTCTATTCTGCTGGTGAGCAACCAATTGCTGGTGCTGATAGTCGTTCATTATGTCGTACTATTCGCAATCGAGGTAAAGTTGATCCAATTTATGTGTCTGATTTAAATTTATTACCTGAAATTATGCAAGAAATATTAAAAGGTGGTGATCTTTTATTGACACAAGGTGCAGGTAGTGTTGGTCGAGTAGCACGTCAGTTGGCCAATACTCAATTATTTACAAAAGAGGAATTATAAATGGTTGATAAAGTTGCCATATTATATGGTGGTACCTCTGCAGAGCGAGAAGTATCGCTTAAATCAGGTAATGCGGTATTAAATGGTCTATTAGCAAATGGTATTGATGCACATCTTGTTGATACTAAAGATCACTCTATTACTAATTTAAAACAAGAAGGATACACAAAGGCTTTTGTTATTTTGCATGGGCGTGGTGGTGAAGATGGTATTGTTCAGGCAATACTGACTTATCAAAATATTCCTTATACTGGTAGTGACGTATTGGCTTCAGCATTAACGATGGATAAATTAAAAACCAAATTAGTTTGGAAATCATTAGGATTACCTGTCGCTGATTATGTAATGGTGGAAAAAACACAATCATTTGATATTGACGCTATTGTTAAACAATTGGGCTTACCATTGTTTGTCAAACCAAGTCATGAAGGTTCTAGTGTAGGTATGACTAGGGTTAATCAGGCATCGGAATTAAAAGCTGCCCTTGAGGTTGCTTTTAAATATGATAGTGTTGTGATGGTTGAATCATTTTTAGCAGGGCCGGAATTTACAGTAGCAATAGTCGGAGATGAAGTTTTACCTTCAATTTACATTAAGCCATCTACCCAATTTTATGATTATGATGCAAAGTATTTATCAGACACAACTCAATACTTTTGTCCAAGTGGATTATCCGATGAAAAAGAACAAGAGATTCGTAAATTAGCTTTAGATGCTTATAAAGCTGTCGGTTGCAGAGGTTGGGGGCGAGTCGATATTATGTTTGATGATAATCAAAAACCATATTTACTTGAAGTTAATACTGCTCCGGGCATGACGGATCATAGCTTAGTGCCAATGGCAGCTAAACAACATGGTTGGTCATTTAATCAACTAGTTAGCCAAATATTACAACTAGCAGCAGTTTAACTGGCTAATTTTATGAAACAAGTTAGACAAGCAGCACATAGAAGAGATGAAACTAGAAGAAAGCTGCTTATTTTTCGTAGTAAGGAACAATTGATAGGATTTTTGTTCTTTATTACGATTATTCTAATAAGTGCTTGGATTGTACAAAGTGTTAAAAACTGGATGGATGATCCCGAACAAATGGTACTGTCACAGTTAACATTAAGTGGTGAACACATTTTTACAACAGAAGATGATCTTCGGGAAGCCATTTTAGGATTAGGATTGCCTAATACTTATGTTGGGCAAGATGTTGTTGATATTCAGCAAGAAATAATGAGATTTCCATGGGTTAAGCAAGCAAGTGTGCGAAAACAGTGGCCAGATAGGTTAATTGTTTATGTAGAAGACTATAAGCCAGCATATTATTGGAATGACTTGTTTTTTCTTGATGAAGAAGGGAATGTTTTTAGTGTGCCATCGGATCGGATTACTGATTTAAAGTTATCAAGGCTTTATGGTCCTGAAGGTAAAGCTAAATCAGTACTTGAAAATTATTCTAAATTAGAAAATCTTTCTAAAAAATTAGCTAATAATCAGTTTGCATTACAGATTAACGCTACAATATCAGATGAGCGTAATTCTGTACAACTGATGGTAACACGATGTATAGCTGGTGTATGCGATGAAAATCAGGAAATAAAATTAGTGTTGGGAAATAAACACATTGAAGAACGTTATGAACAATTTATTAAATTGTTTCCTGAAATTCAGTTAAGAACACCGGTTGATGAAAGAATAACGGTCGCTGATTTACGTTATGAAAATGGTATTTCAGTACAAACAGAGAAAATAGCGCAGTAAGGAATCAATAAAGGCTGAAATATGAAAGCAACAGAAAAAAAATTGGTTGTTGGATTAGAAGTTGGTACCTCTAAAGTACTTGCTCTCGTTGGTGAAGTTCTTCCCGATGGTATTATTAATATTATCGGTGTAGGTCATTGCCCATCAAAAGGTGTTGATAAAGGTGGTGTTAACGATCTAGAGTCGGTAGTAAAATCAATCCAACGAGCAGTTGATCAAGCAGAGCTAATGGCTGACTGCCAGATATCTTCCGTTTATTTAAGCCTTTCAGGAAAACATATTCGTTGTCAAAATGAGATTGGTATGGTGCCAATAGCAGAAGAAGAAGTGACAGCAGAAGATGTTGAAAATGTTGTGCATACAGCGAAATCAGTTCGAATTTTAGATGAACACCGTATATTACATGTGATTGCCCAAGAGTATTCTATTGATTTACAGGAAGGGATTAAAAATCCAATTGGTTTATCCGGTGTACGAATGAAAGCAAAAGTACACTTAGTTACTTGCCATAACGATATGGCAAGAAATATTGTAAAAGCCGTTGAACGCTGTGGATTAAAAGTTGACCAACTTATTTTTTCTGGTTTAGCTTCTAGCTATGCTGTATTGACTGATGATGAAAAAGAACTTGGTGTCTGCGTCATTGATATGGGCGGAGGTACAATGGATGTGACTGTTTATACAGGTGGCGCATTACGACATTCCGTTGTTATACCTTATGCAGGAAATGTAGTTACTAGTGATATTGCTTATGCATTTGGTGCGCCGCCTATGGATGCTGAAAATATTAAAATCCGTTATGGGTGTGCCGTAGGTTCATTAATTGGTAAAGATGAAGTGATTGATGTGCCAAGTGTAGGTGGAAGACCATCACGTTCTTTGCAAAGACAAACTCTCGCTGATGTAATTGAGCCTCGATACTCAGAACTACTTTCATTAGTACAAAAAGAGTTGCTTACTTTACAAGATGAACTGAAGAAACAAAATGTCAAATATCAATTAGCCGCAGGGATTGTATTAACAGGTGGTGCAGCACAAATTAAGGGAATGGTTGAATGTGCTGAAAGAGTTTTTCAAAATCAAGTGCGTATAGGTCAACCTTTAAATATTTCGGGGTTAACTGATTATGTACAAAAACCTTATTGTTCAACGGCAGTAGGGTTATTGCATTATGGAAAACAAAGTTTATTAAATGATGATTCGAAAGATAGTGATAAATCATCATTAAAAGGGATAGCTAAACGTTTGACCGGTTGGTTTAAAAAAGAATTTTAGCTAATATATTACAAGAACTTCGTGGACATTGCAGGCGGTTATCTGTACAATGTTCATAGAGCGTAAATTTGGAGATAAGTTATGTTTGAGCCTATGGTTGCAGATGATGAACCAGCAGCAGTCATTAAAGTTATTGGTGTAGGTGGTGGCGGCGGTAACGCTGTCGAACATATGATTGCTGAACATATCGAAGGTGTAGAGTTTTTTGCGGCAAATACAGATGCACAAGCATTGCGAAGAATTAAGGTAGGTCAAACTATCCAAATCGGTACCAATGTTACTAAGGGACTTGGTGCTGGAGCTAATCCAGAAGTGGGTAGAAACTCTGCTGAGGAAGATCGTGAAGTAATTCGTAGTGCTATTGAAGGTGCTGACATGGTGTTTATCGCAGCTGGAATGGGTGGAGGCACTGGAACAGGTGCAGCGCCAGTAGTTGCCGAAATAGCTAAAGAGTTAGGTATTTTGACTGTAGCTGTTGTGACTAAACCTTTCGGTTTTGAAGGGAAAAAGCGCATGGCTTTTGCTGAGCAAGGTATAGCTGAATTAGCAAAACATGTTGATTCGCTTATTACTATACCAAATGATAAATTATTAAAAGTGTTAGGTCGTGGTGTTAAACTACTTGATGCTTTTGCCGCGGCTAATGGTGTGTTAAAAGGTGCGGTACAAGGTATTGCTGAACTGATTACTAAACCAGGTCATATCAACGTTGACTTTGCTGACGTTAGGACTGTGATGTCTGAAATGGGATATGCCATGATGGGTTCAGGCTGTGCTAGTGGTGATAATCGCGCTGAGGAAGCAGCTGAAATGGCAATTTCTAGTCCACTACTAGAAGATATTGATTTATCTGGTGCACGTGGTGTCCTTGTCAATGTAACAGCAGGTTTAGATCTTGGATTAGAAGAATTTGAAACAGTGGGTAGTACAGTTAGAGCTTTTGCTTCTGACAATGCGACTGTTGTAGTTGGTACAACTTTTGATCCAGACATGTCCGATGAAATTCGTGTTACAGTTGTAGCAACAGGTATTGGTATGGACAAACGTCCAGAAGTAAAAATAGCTAAACCAATGACCCAAAATCCGTTATTTGGTCAAACTAGTAACTTAGGACAACAAGAAGAGAGATTAGCTAAAGTTGTGAATGAACAAGGTATTTCTCCTCTTGAAGAAAATAAAATTTTAGATATTCCTGCTTTTATCCGTAAGCAGGCAAATTAGTATTGAACTTAGTTGAGTTTTTATTGTCTAATACGACAGTAAAAACAAATAGAATAGTAGGTGCAAAGTGAAACAAAGAACATTAAAAAAGACAATACAAGCGACAGGTGTAGGTTTGCATACTGGCAAAAAAGTTACTTTGACCTTACGTCCCGCACCTGAAAATACAGGGATTATTTATCGTCGTACTGATTTAAATCCGTATGTAGATTTCCCTGTTGATGCTAAATCTGTGCGTGATACTATGCTTTGTACATGTCTAGTGAATGAAGATAATGTTCGCATTTCAACTGTTGAGCATATTAATTCAGCATTAGCCGGTCTTGGTATTGATAATCTTATTATTGAAGTTAATGCGCCAGAAATTCCAATTATGGATGGTAGTGCAAGTCCATTTGTTTATTTATTGCTTGATGCAGGTATTACCGAGCAAAATGCATTAAAAAGATTTTTGCGAGTTAAAGAAACCGTTCGAGTTGAAAATGGTGATAAGTGGGCTGAATTGAGACCGTATAATGGTTTCAAATTAGATTTTACTATCGATTTCCAACATCCGGCTATTGATAGTAGCTCACAGCGTTATCAATTAGATTTTTCTTCTGAATCTTTTATTCGCCAGATTAGCCGTGCTAGAACATTTGGTTTTATGCGTGATATTGAAGCGTTACAATCAAAAGGTTTGTGCTTAGGTGGTAGTTTGGATTGTGCTATTGTTGTTGATGACTACAAAGTACTTAATGAAGATGGTTTACGTTTTGAAGATGAGTTTGTTCGTCATAAAATGCTTGATACTATTGGTGATTTGTACATGAGCGGTCATAACATGATTGGTGAAGTTGTTTGTTATAAATCAGGCCATGCTTTAAATAACCAATTATTACAAGCATTATTGGCAAAACAAGAAGCATGGGAATACGTGACATTTACTGAAGAGCAAAGCGTTCCGCTTGCTTTAGGTACACAACAACTTGTTTTAGCATAAAACTCTAAATCAATATAATTTTAATCAATTGAACGCTTCCATTTAATGGAGGCGTTTTTATTTTCTAAAAAAGAGAATTTTATATGAACGGCAGCCATTTTTTTGCTCACTTATCACGATTAAAATTAATTAATCGTTGGCCATTAATGCGTAATGTAAGAACTGAAAATGTATCTGAACATAGTTTGCAAGTTGCCTTTATCGCGCATGCCTTAGCGATTATCAAAAATAAAAAATTTAATGGCAATGTTAATCCAGAACGAATTGCATTATTAGCTATGTATCATGATGTTTCTGAAGTGATAACAGGGGATTTACCAACACCAACAAAATATTACAACCCACAAATTACAGTTGAATATAAAAAGATTGAAAAAATAGCACAACATAAACTTATTAATATGCTTCCTGAAGAGTTACGGGATGATTTTAAATTATTGATCGATGATGACTATTACGATGAAGCAGAAAAAAGTATAGTAAAACAAGCTGATGCCTTATGTGCGTATTTAAAGACGATTGAGGAACTGAGTGCTGGTAATAACGAATTTAGATTAGCTGAACAGCGTTTAAAAAAGACCTTATCAGAACGTAATAGTTCTGAAATGGACTATTTTTTAGAAGTGTTTGTTCCTAGTTTCAAATTATCTTTAGATGAGATCACCATGGATAATTAATACATTATTAATATCTAAAAATTTAATATTGAGATCTATGATGCTCATAAATAATATATATGTAGCATCATATTTTTATTTTAAATTATTAAAAACCGAATTTAGCAAGTGCGGTAATATAGTTTGAGTTTTTCTTGCTTTCACCATAATATTGATAGTCAATATTAAAATCAAAAAGATTATAGTGATAGGTTAGTCCAAGACCTAGATTGTATTGATTGTTAGAGCGATTGGCGGTATGGGCACTCATTTTTGCTAATCCATTCACTCCATTGATAGTGATATCACTATCAAATTCATTATGACTTAAATTTACTATATATCCTGTTTTAGCTCTTAATGATATTTGATTATCCTGATCCTTGAAAATTGAATAATCAATTGTCATATCCATTGGTATTAAAAATGCCGAATTCGACGCTTTACCATATTTAACCAGATCAATTTTATTATAGCTAGCATTATGGGAACTGTTTTCAGTATAAAGGTAATTTAAACTAATACTCGGTATTAAAGTTAACTTTTCTTGGACTTGCCAATTATATCCAATAGTACTCCCAACATTCCAAGTATTACTGTGGAATTTTTCATTAATTGAATAATAATTATCATGGGAATCTAGGTGATTTTTTCCATAAGTATAGCCAACATAAGCAGAAGTAGTAATATTATTAGAAAAACGATAACCAGAATATAATTGGATCTGATAATTATTTATATCAGAATCATTTGAGGATGCCGCTTTATCTTTATATTTACCCGAAGTATAACTAAATGTTGTGCCAACTAAAAAATTATCTATTATTTGTTTATCATATCCCACGATGAAACCATTAGAAGTATATTTGTATCCTGAGATACCTTGGTAATTATTTGCACTCTGATGATGATTAATTAAATTTATCCAAAGATTATCCTCCATTCCTTTGTTAGTTTGATCAAATTGTTCAATATGTTTATTTAATGTGTTTCGAGTATAATTAAACGAACTCATTGCGATTTCTGTTAAATGCAACCCATGATTATTATTATATAATCCTGCTAAATTCCGATTGAAATATAATGGAGTATTTTTATTTTCAATAGCCAAATTTCCTCTTCCTATGGCTGCTAGAATATCCCAATTTAAATCTCCAGCTAAAGATTTATCCGAACTTACATTGCCATTTGTGGATGTATTGTAAAGTGATTGGTAGGATACTTTTGCTAAATTTTGTGCAAAACCTTTGGCAATATTTTTAACTTTTGTTCCAACTTGCTCGTAGTAACGAGAAATTTGTCGTTCTGCTGCCAATTTGGCATTTTGTACATTACTAAAGTCGGTGACATTATTTGCATTAACAAATTTGAGTTCATTTCCAATTTTTTTAAAGTTTAGGTCACCATAAATATTTTGAATTAGCGCTTTAGTTTCGCCATCTTTAATATTAGAAATATTTAAGGAATTATTTGCAGATAATACGGTGGCATTTATTTCAGAGGAAATGTATTTAAGACTATTTTTAATAAAGTCATCAGTTGCAGAGATTTTAGCGGAAGATAGAATATTAACATTATCTCCATGAATAGTATTATATTGTTTGGTATCTGATAGACCAAAATTAATGGTTCCAGCAATATTCAGATGAGAGGTATTATTATGTTGATCGCTTATATATAGCGAACCTTTAGTTGACTCAATTGTGGCTTTTTTATCAATATTAAGTTGTCCATTAGATGAAAGTTTAACAAAACCATCCCCTCTACTAGCAGTTAATATACCTTTATCAATAACATCAAAGTTACCACCATGACTTAAATCAACAGTACCTCCGCGCATAATGATCATTTTTCCGGTTTTACCTATTACAACAGAAGATTTTTGAATATCATTATTAGTCGTTTCTAATACTGTTTTAGCGCCGATAATTTCTATATCGCCACCCGTTATATTAAAACTACGTGTAATTAGTTTTGCTGGCGATGATGATGTTCCCGCTAAATGGTTATCACCACTACGGATATTGGTATCACCATCTACTTTCACTGTTGTTTTTCCAGTAGTTATAGGACCTGTTCCCATGACATTACCAGATAAAATCATGAGTCCGCCTCTTTTTTTGTCAGCGCCTAATTCGACATTAATGTCTCCAGTTACATGCAAATCAATATTATGATCAACAGGATCATATGGAAAATCAGCATGTAACCCTAAATACTCAGTAAAAAACTTTGTATCGAATTTGCCAATCCAAGTATCATTATAAATATGAAAATTACCGTTAACTTTCATATTGATATCACCGTTAGCAATCGAAGCAGGTTCTGTTGCGGTTTTACCGGTAAAACCAAGATGAAATGATCCTTCACTATTAACGGTCAAGTTATCAGATGTCGTAATATTGATAGGTAGATTACTGGTGTTTGTTAGAAAATAGCGTTCATTGATCTGGTTAAAGGGCAACTTTATATCTGTTGATGCATCATAATTATATGCTTGAGCATAACTTGCGCCAAATACCGTTGTTATTAGAAAAGAAATAAGTCTGATTTTCATTGTTTTATTTAAAAATTATTATAAGGAAATAAAATAATAAACTATTGATAATGATAATCAATGAGTTTCAAGTTGTACGTTTATTGGTTCAGCTTAATATCTACTTATTTGATAACAAAAAACTTACTTTTGATAGATATAACGTTTTACAGGTCGGCCAATTGATAAATAAGTTAAATAACTTTCAAGTTCGCCTAGTTCTTCCAAATAATCAAGATATTTTTTTAATGATATTCTTGATAAAGTAATTAATTCAACAATATCACTCATTGAGAATTCATTATTATAGCTAATGATTACCTCTCTAACCTTTTTTAATGTTTGGCTATCGATACCTTTAGGTAGATTTTTATAATGAATAGTTGGTTTTGCAAAAATACGATCGTCTAGCTGATGTTGATTAAGTATTTTTGATGATGATAATAAACGAATTCGTTCTTGGTATGAAATTAATGCTGTTCTTAATCGTTCAAAAGTAAAAGGTTTAACAATGTAATCAATTACACCTAACCGTAATGCTGTTTGGATATCGCCAGTATTACATGCGGCTGTAACCATAATTATATCGATTTGTGGATAACTAATACGTATATGTTGTAAAAGTTCAAGACCATTTAATTTTGGCATAAAGACATCAAGTAAAATAAGATCAATATGGTTATCATGGATAAAATGTAATGCTTGTTCTCCATTATTGACATTGGCAATTAAATTGAAACCTGAGATCATTTGTAAATATTTTTTGTTTAATTCAGCAACCATAGGATCATCTTCAACTATTAAAACTTCTATCATGAATTTCTTTCTCCCTGTAGATCTCTTTTAGAGGCAATAATACTTTAAAACAGGCGCCTTTTTTATTATCTACATCACATAATTGAATATGACCATTTAATTCATCGGTGCTTGCTAAAACTAAATAAAGTCCAATACCTCGATTATCTCCTTTAGTTGAATATCCTTTTTGAAAAATGTATTGTGTATCTTCTTCTGAAATACCTTTTCCATTATCAATAATCTCTATTTGAAAGGTATTATTGGATATAATTAAATTTACATTTATCTGTTTCTCATCTAAAAATTGAACAGCATCTAAACCATTATCAATAAGATTACCAAGGATTGTTATTAAACTATGAGTCACGGAGGTATTGGGAATAAGTTTTAATTCACCATCCACATTTAAAGATAGACAAACACCTAATTCTCTCGCTCTGCTAAATTTGCTATTTAAAAAACCAGCAATAATAGGATCTTTTATTGTTTGACTAATCACATTTGATTCGGCTTGTTTATTTCCTATTATTTCTTCTAAATAATCAATTAGTTCTTGCTTATTATTGTTGAATGCTAAACCATAAATTACATGCAATTTATTGTTGAACTCATGGGATTGAGAACGTAATGCATCAGCATATCGATTCACTCCAGTAAGATTTTCGGCCAATTGTCGAACCTCAGTCATATCCCGAAATGAAGCAATGGCTCCAACTAAAGATTCTTTTACAAATAAGGGGGTTCTATTGGTAAGAATCACGACACCATTGATATTTTGCTCACAATCATATTGAGCAACACCCGTCATCATGACTTCATATAATCGAGTATTGGGAATGATGTCGTCAATCTGTTGTCCAATGATATCCTCTTTACTATTACTAATACGTAATATGCGCCTTGCTTCATTATTAATTTGGGTTATATACCCTTGACGATTAACCACAACAATGCCTTCTTTAACCGTTCTAATGATTGCATTTCTCTCTTCAAAAAGCTGCGCTATTTCTAATGGCTCAAGTCCATATAGGATTTTTTTTATATTACGGGATAATAATGAGGCTAAAATGATGGCAATGACTAGGGATGCAACTAATGATAACCAAATAGGTTGACTTGTCCTTGCTGCTAAATGGTCAATTTTTTTTAAGGTTTGACCTACTAGTACTCCGCCAATTTGCTGATGATGCTCATTAAAAATAGGGCTAAATGCACGAACAGAATCACCCAATGTTCCTTTAGCGATTGATGTATAAGACTCACCTTTTAATGCTCTTTGCTCATCCCCCCCAACAACGAATCGACCTATTTTATTTTTATCAGGATGAGAATAACGAACACCTTGCATATTGAAAATGACAACAAAATCAACTTGCGTCAACTTTCGGACTTGCTCAGTATTTGTTTGAATAAAATCTAGATTTTGTGGGGTCGGGTTTTGTATTTTATCAATAAAATCATTTGAAGTTGAAATTATATTAGCTATATTTTCAACTTGTTGGTGCGAATGGGTTAAATACTCATCGTTTACAACATGGATAATATAAATATTTTGTGCAATAACTGAAAGTATAAATACTAAACAAATTAAGCTAATGAGTTTAACTTTTAGTGTTAATCGATTAAAGAGATACTTCATTTTTATTATTCAATTTACTAATACTATCATTGTCCTAACGTATTAAATACCTACTAATAATAAAAATTATTAGTAGGTATATTTGAAATAAATTAGATAATTTCAGAATGGTCAATTAATATTTAGCTGCATTTTTTACACTTTCTGCAACTATTTTTGCCACATTTGGTTCAAAGGCATTAGGTAAAATGTAATCTACTGATAATTTATCATTTGATACAATGCTTGCTAAACCTTTGGCTGCGGCTAATTGCATTTCTAACGTAATGTTTTTGGCTCTTGCATCTAAAGCCCCTCTAAAAATACCCGGAAATGCTAGAACATTATTGATTTGGTTAGGATAATCACTACGCCCTGTACCAACAATATAAGCTCCAGCCGCTTTGGCTTCTTCTGGAAAGATTTCAGGTGTTGGGTTAGCCATAGCAAAAATAATCGATTTTTCTGCCATTGTAGAAACCCATTCAGGTTTTAATACACCTGGTGCTGAAACACCGATAAATACATCTGCATTTTTTACTGCATCTTGTAAGGTTCCTCGTTGTTTTGAACGATTAGTTCTTTTTGCCATTGCCATATGATGAGAAGGTAAAGAACTATCATCTTCAGATAAAATTCCTATTTTATCGACTACTTTTAGATCTGTTACCCCAGCAGCTAATAGCATATCCGCAATAGCAATACCCGCCGCGCCCCCACCGTTTATTACCACTTTGGCTGATTCAAGTTTTTTATTTGCAACTTTCAGGGCATTATATAATGCAGCTAAAACAACAATTGCAGTACCATGTTGGTCATCGTGGAAAACAGGAATATCTAAAATTTCTTGTAAACGTTTTTCAATTTCAAAACAGCGTGGAGCACTGATGTCTTCAAGATTAATGCCACCAAAGGATGGTGCAAGCGCAGCGATATGTTTAACAAGTTCATCTGGGTCTTGAGTATTTAACGATAAAGGAATTGCATCTACATTGGCAAATTGTTTAAACAATATCGCTTTACCTTCCATAACCGGAATAGCTGCTTCTGGTCCAATATTACCAAGTCCTAATACCGCAGAACCATCGGTAATCACTGCCACTAAATTACGTTTACTTGTATATTCATAAACAGATTCAGGATGTTGTGCGATCTCTGTACAAACCGCTGCCACTCCAGGCGTATAAGCAACACTGAGATCAGACATTGAATTAATGGGTACTTTTGAGTTGATTTCAAATTTACCATGCATTTGTTTACTAATGGCTAAAGCTTTTTCTTGAACTGTTGTCATGATTATTCCTTTCTGATTACACTTAAAAACTATTAAATTAATAACTAATATTTTTGTTGTTTATGTTGTATTAATTACTTTTAAAATCATATATCTTCATTACTTTTATAAATTTGTGCAACTACATATGTAAGTATCTTAATAATGCTGTGGTACATATCACCATTAAAGCCCCACCTAATCTTGTTGCAACTTGTGCAAATGGCATTAAGTTCATTCTATTTGCCGTTGACAGTATCGCTACATCACCCGTTCCACCCATACCACTTTGACATGATGAGATGATTGAAGCTTCAACAGGATACATTTTTAGGAAAAAACTACAGACAAAACCTGTCATTGATACGGTAAATACTACAGAGATAATGGTTATAAAATAAGGAATAGTTAAAACATTTACAACACTGCCTAAATCAATATATAGCAGACCTAAACCAGCCATTAAAGGAAAAGTAAAATTACCTGAGATAAATTTATACCATTGTTGACTACCACGTTCGACACTTTCAGGTAATAAACGGAAATATTTAACAAATGCAGTGGCAATAATCATTAATACGGGACCAGGGAAATGAGTTATCTTTTCCAAAATCATACCAAATATGAATAGTGTGGCTAAAATCATCACAGCCCCACTCATTGCTCTGGCATCTAATGGAGTCTTATCTTCTTTTAATGCATCTGCTAATCCATCAAACTCAATTTTTACCAGTTGACCATGACCACTTAAATGAGGTTTGACTTCACCAATTCGGCTCATTATGGCGGTAAAAGTAATTGCAAAAAAGTTACCTACTACGGTTGCAGGAATTAATGCGCTTACAAATTTATCATAATCTTGCTCAAGGATATTACTATAAGCGTTAGATAGTTGTAATACGCCTTCACCAATTCCTCCAGCCATAACGGGCGAAACAGTATAGAAAAAAGCATGTTCCCAAGTATCACCAAAAGCAACAGCAACACAGACACCGACAAAAGCAGCTAGGCACATACCAAGTAACATCGGAATCATCATACGAATAAAACCTTGTATTAAAATGACTCTATGCATACCTAAAATACTACCACACACTAAGCTTGCAATATAAAAGAGTAGAAAATTAGAGTCTTTCATTAACATTTTGGTTGCTGTTAAAGTATTTTCATCAAAAACACCGCAGTAAACTAATAGTGACGGTACAATTAACGATAAAATTGCGGGTGCCCCAAATTTTTTAAAAAAAGGTATATTTTGACCTACGGTTCCTAAAAACCAACCTAATGGTAAAATAACAGCAAATCCCCCGATCAGTGTTTTTGGCAACATATCTAATTGGGCAGCAATAATCACAATAATTGAACAAATCGCAAAAATGGGTAAGGGTAGCGATCCTATGTAAATTTTATTAATTTGGAAATCCTTCGTCATGCTCATAACTCAACCTTTTTGTTGTTTAACTTCGCTTTGGAATCTTAAACAGTATAGTTGTTGATGAAAAATTCAGAAGAATAAGAAAGTTATATAACTAATTATGTAATTAATGTAAGTCATTTAACTATCTTTCAAAACATTAAATTTTTAAATAATAGTCATTTAGGAAAAACCGTATCTAAGTAAGCACTCTTGCGCTTGCTTATTTTGTAAAAAATCGATAAATAATTTTGCATCAATATTTGTTGGATTGAGTAGGGCTATACTATATTCAATAGTAGGAAGAAGGTGATTAGGTATTTCAATAACCGCTAATTGGGCATTTTGTTGTATTAAGGGGGCATAATTGGCATAACCAATATAAACATCTATAGTATTATTTAATAGAAAGTATTGAGCGGGTAATACTCCTTTTGGGATATTGCTTATAAATGACCCTCCTACTAGTTGTCTAGCACGTTTTTTCAATTGTTGCCCCATGTTAGGATAAAGTGCTTCGATTTTATCAAAAAGCATAAAAGTATAATCTCCCGATGGGTCTTTTTTCGGAGTAGACATACCAATGCGATTTTGAGGGTTTTGTAATAATGAGATCGCATCATGGTTAGCCCATTGAGGTTGATTACGAACGGTTAAACATAATCGATTATGAGTAAAAATGTGGTGAGATACTGCTTTTCCATTATCAACTAAAGTTTGAGGATGATGTGTATTTGCCGAGGCAAATAGATGAATATCGCATGTAGATGTTGACTGCATAAGTCTCTCACATAATAGTCCTGCTGGTGCAAATTGCATATTTAGATTGATAGGATGAAATTGTTTGAAAAGTTCACCTACTGCAGGTAATGCAAGTCTTAAACTACCTGCGGCATAAATATTAAGGGTAGTCATATGCTATAGCTCACTTTTATAAATAGGAATAATCGTATGAGAATCTGATAAAACTATTTTTTTCATTTGAATTTTATACAATTGGGTTAGTCGCTCCTCGGTTAATAGACTTTGGGCTAGTCCGAATTGATAACTTTCCTCATCTAATATTAAAACTTTGTTTGCAATACTTAATGCATGAGCAGGATCATGAGTGGTGAAAATAATTGTCAGATTTTGTTTATAAATAAGGGATGATAATATTTTCAAAACTTTATCTTGGTTATGAAGATCTAGAGCGTTAGTGGGTTCATCTAATAATAAAATTTTAGGTTCACTCATCAGAGCTCGCGCGATCAATACTAGCTGTTTTTGTCCACCTGATAGTGATGAAAAAGGGCTTAGATAATAATCTTCTAGACCTAATTGTGTTAGGTATTTTTTAGCTAACTGTAATGTCTTTTTATCTGGCTTACCAAATAATCCCCACTGTTTAGCTTTCCCCATAACAATGATTTCCCATACCATATAATCTATATTGGTCGAAAAACTTTGTGGAACAAAACTACAGCTATATTGGTTAAATAGACTTCCTGACAAAGGTTTATGAGTTTGCATTAACGTATTGAGTAACGTACTTTTACCTCGCCCATTAGTACCAAGGATGGCAATGACATCGTTTGAATGAATTGTTATATTAATAGGAGGGGTTAAGGGTTTTTTAAAATGATAACCACAAACTAGATTATGAGTTGTTATTATTGATGATGCCATATTAAGATTTCTTCAAAATTTGTTGTCGTAGCAACAATACAAAACAAGGTGCACCAAGTAGTGCGGTGATAATTCCGATAGGGACTTCTGCAGAACTAATTAAACGTGCAATGTCATCGACGATAATCATGAAACATCCCCCTAACCAGAATGTAATAGGAAGTAAACGTTGATGATTTGCTCCAACTATCAATCGTGCTGCATGAGGAATAATTAAGCCAATCCAACCAATACAGCCACTCACCGCAACTTGAATGGAAATAATTAAGGTGCACAATAACAAAATTAACCAACGAGAAAATGGAGTTGATATTCCTAAATTTTTAGCTTCATTATCGCCTAAAGATAGAATATTAATTCTCCAGCTTAAGGTAGTTAATAAATAACTAGCAAGGATGATAGGAATAGCTAATAAAATTAACTTATTCCAAGTTGCAGTGGCAAAACTACCTAAAAGCCAAAATACGATATTGGGTAGTTTTTCTTCAGTATCGGCAAGATATTGCATTAAACTTACTAATGCACTAAAAAAACCACTTAATATTAATCCTATAAGTACCAGCATAAGAAGGCTATTTTGTTTAATAGAATGGATAAATGAGAAGATTAATATTAAAGTTAATAAACCAAATAGAAATGCTAAAACAATCAGTCCGAATGTGGAAAAATTTAATATTATTGCTAGAGTTCCTCCAAAAGCTGCTCCTGAATTAACACCGATAACGTGCGGATCAACAAGTGGATTATAAAAAACCCCTTGCAATACCACTCCACACAATGCTAAACCTGCGCCTGATAAAAATGCTAATAAAATTAGAGGAATTCTGACTTGCCAAATTACTTGTTGATCCAGTATTGGTATTTGATTAGTATTTTGATTTAAATATATGAATAATATATTAATAACTTGGCTAATTGAAATTGAATAATGCCCTATAGCCAATGAAATTAATATTAACATCATTGTTAGCGTAATGAACGCAATAAGTAAATTACGATATGATAAATACACAATTAAAATCTATTATAATTCTTGATAATTAGTACGATAAAAGCGTTGATAATAATCGTCGGCTTGTTGTTGCATATCAATATCTTTAAATAACTGCGGATAAAGTTTTTTCGCCATCCACAATTCTCCAATAGCTAAGGCTTCGGGCATTGGATACCCCCAAGCTTTAGCATATTCGGGCATCAAATAAATACGTTTATGTTTAACTGCATCTATATGTTCCCATAAAGGATCGGTTAAAATCTGATCCACAACTTCGGGATATCTATCCTGAACGAAAATTACTTGGGGATTCCATTGCATAACGTTTTCTATGGAAACTTGTTTAAATCCTTTAATTGTTGTGGCTGCAACGTTAATCGCGCCAGCCTTTTGCATCATTAAACCGGTATACTTACCAGAACCATAAGTTGTCAAATCAGGATTAGCCATATAAACCCTAATACGTTGTTCTGAATTAATATGTTCTAAACGGCTGGTAACTAACTGCCTTTGTTGAAAGGTATAATCGATTAAGTTTTTTGCCTCAGTTTGTGCATTAAGCACTTCACCAATTAGCAAAATACCCTCTTTTAATCCTTCATTATAAGTTGTCTCTTCATCATTCATAACAGGGTTTATTTTATCCGCTTGTGATGCGACATCTTTACGCAAAGAAATCGCAATAACTGGAATATCGAGTTTCTCAATCTGCTCTATCACCTCTTTTGGGGCATAGTTTGCAACAAATACAACTTGTGGCTTGAGAGCTATTAGACTTTCAATATTCACAGAAGTTAGATCGCCTGGCATTGGCATATTGGCTAAATTTGGCGCTAATCTAATATAGTTTTTGCCTAGTAACTTTTGCCATGAAGATAGTACACCTACAATAGTATCTTGTCGGTTAAGTTGTACTACTAAATTTAGTGTCTGGTGTTGTAATACTACTGCTCGTTCGACTTTATCAGGAATCGTTACTTGTCGATTAAGCTGGTCTGTTACCTGTTTTGCTTCAGTTATAAATGAAAGGAAAATTGATAATAATAGTAATTTGTGTAAGAGGGTTGTACTTTTTTTCATCTTTCGCGCATTCCATAAAAACTCATCATATAAACGATATATTTTCGTTATATTATTTTTAATATAACGAATAGTCTTTTTATTAGCAATTGGAAAAGTAAAATAATTGATCAGAGCAATGATATTGGGTTTGGATAAAAAGATAGTTTTAATTGGAATAAAAAATTAATCATTAATAATGACTATGAAATACAAAATTACTTTCTTAATAAAAAAGCGGTAATTAATACCGCCTTGAGTTTGCTATAAATTAATCAATTTATATGGACTTAATTTAAAATAACCTATTTTTCTACTTTAGTCGTTGCATAAGGTCCATATAATATTCCATTTGCTTTTATTGGATTTGGTGTAAATAATCGTGCCGTAGCAACTCCTGAAATTGCAATACTGTGATCTCTGACAGTATCGGTGATTTGTGTAATTGCAGCAGAAATTAAACTCGAAATTAGACTATTGCTAGATTGTTGATTTTCTAAACTTGAAGCAGTTGCAGAGCCAGTCCAAAGAATCTTTTCAGAGTGGGCATCGACTAGTTTTGCGTCTAATGTTACCCGTGTGTCACTTTGAATGACTTGATAATTCGTTCCATAATTTTGGATATTGATATATAAAACGGCATCAGGATTAAAGATTTGTCGAATTTTTTCTAGGCTAACCGATTGAATTTCATCAGCAACGGTTAATCCATTTTGTTTAAATACTTCATTAGTTAAGTTAACTGGAAAAACATAGTATCCAGCTTCAGATAGTGGCAATGTTACTTGTGAAAAAACCCCAAAGCTGGCATTAATTTCGTTTGACTGATTGGTTGGTAATAAGACCAATATAGAAGCTGGTTTGCTTTCTTTAAATGCAGTGTAATCGTAGTTTTCTTTTTGTGTTGAACAACCAACTAGCATAAAGAGTGTGAATAAAGTTCCTAATAGAGCAATAAATTTATTATTCATTAATTAACGTCCTCGATATTTGCGTTCAACAAACTCAATAAAGTTTTTGGATTCTGGAAAAAGTGTTTTTTCCAATTCAAATTGTTCCATAGCTTTATTGTTGTTTCCTTGAGTTGTATATAATAATCCCAAGTGAGCATGTAACCCCGGGGGAATAGGTTTATTGACTGATTTTGCTTTTTCAATGGATTTTTCTAAAGCTACGATTTGTTCAGAATAGCTTGATTTATCAGGTTGATTATAGTTATAAAGATTTTCTTGATAACCATCCCAATAATAGATTGTCTTTGAAGATTGGCAGCCACTTAATAACAACAAAACTCCTGAAAACAATAAATAGGTAATATATTGTTTTTTTAACATTATGATAATCCTTTAATAATTGATTTTTAATTTTTTATTTTGTTACAGGTTTCCATGCGCCATTATTTAATCCATTAACTAGATTATTAATCGCTTCTCGAATAGCGAGATCCAATACTTTTCCGTTGAGAGTTGAATCGTAACTAGCTGTGCCACCAAAACCTATAACTTCACGGTTGGATAAACTGTATTCACCCGCGCCTTGCACGCTATAAACCACTTGAGATGTATTAATATCTATGATGTTCAAATTAACTTTAGCATAAGCAATCTGCTGTTTACCCTTTCCAAGAATTCCCCATAACTGATGATCTCCAACTTCTTTGCGTCCAAACTCAGTGATATCACCAGAAATAATATAATTGGCGCCGATTATGTTTTGTTTTTGTTTTTTATAACTTGCTTCAGCAGCCAGTTCTCCCATATTTGTTCTATCTAGTACATTGAAATGATTAGTTTGCTGTAAATGACTAATGAGTAATGTTTTTGATTGATTACCTAACCTATCAACTCCATCTGAAAATATACCATTTTGATAATTAGAACGGTTTTCAAATTTACCTACAGCAATACTGGTTTTCACACCGTTATATTGTGAATTATAACTATTGACTGTTGGGGAAACGATGGTTTGTGATGACTCTTTAGCACAACCAATTAATAAACTGCTAAAAATAATAATTCCAACTAACTTTTTTTTATCCATGTCTATCTTGTCCTTCTTTATTAAATGATGAATATTTAGTCATAAATAATATTATAATAATCATCATTATCAATAATAATTTAGTCATTATCATTAAAATTTAATAATTCGACTGTTAGATTAATTATTGTAATATTCAAGTCTGCGATAAATTTGTTAAACAGCTATATTATTTAAATGATGGCATCACTATAAACAACATACTTAATGTTGATTAAGCTTGTAATAGAATGACAACAATCATGATGCTAATGATTTCTTTAATAATGTAACAAGAACTTTAATAAGAGGGAGGGATTGGGGTAGGTGTCACCTGATTTACAATAGAAAGTAAGTATAATTTACAACAATAATAATTATACTAACCATATATTGCATTGGATAGTTTTATTATATTACAGAAAAACAGTTAGATAATTAAATAAAATATACTCAAACGTATGCTTAACCTCAAACTTTTTTACAAAATTTTATACATTATGCTATATTATTGACGAACTAAACACTCTTGAATTTTATCAACTTCTTTATTTAGAGCCTCAATAACCAAGTCAGGATGAGCTCTTTCAATTGTTTTGATATACTCAAATCCATCATTTATTGATGAACCAGTATATTGCTGAGCTTGCTTAATATTACTAAATAGGTAATTGATACCATTTTTATTACGAGTAGTTGTTAAAGTATAACTTATAAAATATTTTGAGTAATATTGATAATCCGTTACAGCATTAGCAACAACATTATTACCTTCAACAAGTTTTATTGTATCTCCACCACTGACAGTAATTGATTGATGATTATTCATATTGTAATAAGACCACCAATGTGAACCATAATAATTTTCATTAGTAAGTACTACTGGACTATTATCAAGTTCTTGAGCGATGCAGAGTGATAATGAAGAGCGAAGTATGGTGATAGGTCTTGATGTACTATATTTCTTCAATATA
This sequence comes from Gilliamella sp. wkB7, assembly GCF_001693435.1. NCBI lineage: Bacteria > Pseudomonadati > Pseudomonadota > Gammaproteobacteria > Orbales > Orbaceae > Gilliamella > Gilliamella sp. wkB7. The sequence goes on along the minus strand of NZ_CM004509.1, from coordinate 1,039,047 downwards.
TCTATGCCTGACGAGTTTTGACCAATTTCTACTCCTTCAGTTTGATAAATTGACATCATTTTTTGAGATGTACAGCCAGTTAGCAAAGCAAATATTGTAAAAATTCCAAGTAACTTTTTCATATAACGCCCTTTTTAGGATAAGCTAATTAATTCTAGCTGTTTACGTATTGATTTGCTAGTGTTTGCATAAGGAATAAGATTATTAATCAAAAATAGAACATTTATTGATATTAATTCAATAAGATATACCGTTAAAGTGAAAATTAGAAATGTGAGAGAAATAAAATTTCTCTCATTTGTTATATTAGACCTCTTTACCTCGTAATTTGCGAGATAATTTTTTAAATCCGTGAGTAAATTTTTTAATTGCCATTGCCATAATGGGTACTTTAATTTTGATATTGAAACGTTCTTTTAATTCAATAGCATCATTGGCCTTAGTTAACCAAATAAAGCCCGAATTGGTCAAATCAATTGCTTTAATCTTTCCTTCTGGCGTTAAAATAAAATTACCACCATGTACATCATTCGAAACCAAATTATAACTATGTAATTTTTCAATACAATCTTTTACTTGATCGCCATATTTATTCATTTCTTCCCATTTCAAGGAACGACCTTCAACAAAATTGAATATCATATAGTGACGTTTGGTTTTTTTATCAAATGCGACCAAATAAAGCTCATAAGCGATGTCGCATTTATCAAGTGAAATTTTTGCTAACTTATGAATTAAATTGAAATAAAAATCACCTGTAATTTTAGCAATAATTCGACGCTCTAAACGTTCTTCTACTCCACCATCAATTTTAAAAATAAATTTGCTTTGATTATGATTAATTAGATAAGTATATCGTTCTAATTTATCGCTGGGATCAAGTAACTCATGATGTCCTTCTTCTGCTAAAAACTGATCAAAAAGGTCTAAATAATTTATTTCATTATTTTCTACATAAGCGAACTTCATATCGCCGCGTTCAATTTCAATAATGTTTGCAAAGTTATTCAAATTTTAAGTCCCAAGATACATCAAAAAATTGGTTTATCTTAAACACTATCAAGCTTAAAGTAAATGAAACTGTCAATTTTTAAGGAAATACAAATTAGGATAAACAATAGAAATCAATAAATAACTTTGAATTCTGCTATTTAAAATTAATAGGAAAGTATATATAAACTGACAAAATAAAGAACCAGTTTTAAATAGTCTGTTGGTTTAGGATGATACCTAACCATTTAAATTTTCTAAATTGAGATACGAGACATTGATTTTTGCATAAGCTTAAAAATGTTGGCTTTGTTAACGATTCGTAATAAATTTGTCTTGGATAATTGTCAAAATTAATACTTTTTATTTGCAAAAAAAAATTATTTCTTCAACAATTCCATATTGTTATTAGTTACAAATCATTTTTTATTAGATAGGTAGCTAAACGCTGTTCATGTTCTGAATATTATCAATTAACAATAAAATGTGATTAGGTTCACATTTTGTTTAAAAACAAGTTGTCCATAGTTGTACATAGTTGTCTATGGATGTATATTTAACTTAACCGATATTTTGGGGTAACCAATGAATATAAACAAATTTTCTAGCACACCACTTTATGTACAAGTGAAAGAATGGATAAGAAATCAAATATATCGTAATGATTTGAAAGCTGGAGATAGAATTCCTTCTGAAAATGAAATTATGAGTCTACTTTCTGTTAGTCGAGGCACGGTTAGAAAAGCGGTTGAATTATTGATTAATGAATCTGTTTTGGAACAAATTCAAGGAAAAGGAACTTATGTAAAAGCCGAAAATATCTCTTATCAATTAGGCTATGGTTTACAGTCATTTGCAGAATCGTTAGAGATGCAACATGTTAAGTTCACTACCGAAGTTATTACTAAAAGAGTTGAAAGAGCAAACGAATATATTAGTGGAAAATTACAAGTTCCAGTTAATTCGAACATTTTTTTTATGGAACGGGTAAGAAGCGTTAATGGCGAAAAAATTATGTTTATTGAAAATAGAATCAATTTGTCTTTATGTCCAGAAATAGAGCAGATAGATTTTACAAAATATAGTTTATTTAGTGAATTAGAGCGGATTACTCATAAGAAGATAGATCACTCGGAATGTCGTTATTCTGCCCGAGTGGTAGGAAAAGAACGCGCAGATATATTAAATATTAGCGATATATCTCCAGTTCTTCATTTAGAACAATTAGTTTACTTTGATGATGGTCAGCCAATTGAATTTGGTAATGTATGGTTAAAGTCAAATGTTAACTACTTGGGGACAACACTTAGACGAAAGTAGGAGTAAATTATGGCATTAGTCAATGGGTATACTTTAATAGGTGAAGCTAAAAAACAGAAAACTTTAGCTGGCGCATTTAATACAACAAATTTGGAAACAACATTAGCCATATTAGATGCAATTGAGGAAAGTAATATTCCAAGTATGGTTCAAATTGCACCAACAAACATTGTGTTATCTGGTTACAAATATATTGTAGATATGGTACGTAATCGAGCTAGTACGATGAAAACACCCTTTTGTTTACATTTAGATCATGGAAAAACTTTTGAGGATGTAAGGCAAGCCGTGGAAGCTGGATTTACCTCAATTATGATTGATGGTTCTCATTTACCTTTTGAAGAAAATATTCAATTGACGAAAAAAGTTGTCGACTTTTGTGGTGGATATAATATCCCTGTAGAAGCTGAATTAGGTGCAATTACTGGAAAAGAAGATGATGAGGTTAATGAAGCGGATCGTAAAACAGATCCTAATCAAGTCCTTGAGTTCGTGAAAAGAACTGGCTGTGCAACACTTGCCGTATCAGTTGGTAATGTTCATGGATTTGAACAACAACCGAAAATTGATTTTGATTTACTGGGTAAATTATCTGATATATCGCCAGTCTCACTAGTTATTCATGGAGGTTCAGGAATTGATGATCAAACTTTACAAAAAATTAGTCAATATAATGTAGTCAAACTTAATATTGGTGGTGATTTGCGTAGAGCTTATATTAGTTCAATTGGTAAACAATATGTTGCTAATAATAATGAATACAATCTTATTAAAGTACTACTTAAAGCAAAAGGTGATGTTCAGCAAGTAGTTTACAACAAAATATTATCTATGAATTTATTAAACATCCATCATTAAAATAAAAATAGGTGGTCATTATGGAATTAGAACAATTGGATGACAATATTATATTTTTAAACAAAAACTTTTCAAGTCGAGAAGATATGTTTAAATCTATAAGTCATGAATTATTAGATAACAATTATGTGACTGAGCAATATTTAGAAAAAGTTATTCAAAGGGAAAATGAACATCCTACAGGATTTAAGTTGAAAACACTAAATGTTGCTATGCCTCATGTAGACTGCGAATTTGTTAAAAAAGATGGCATGTTTGTTGTAACCAGTAAAGAAGGCATTATTTTTAAAAATGCAGAGACTGATGAGGATCTACCCGTCAATATTATATTTGGATTGTTACTTAAACAATCCGATACACATTTAACTTTTTTAATGAAATTAGCATCATCGTTCAGTAATGACATGATTTTGCAAAAGATAGTTGAAAGTAATAACAAATTTGAAATTAAAAATATTTTAAAAGATATTTTGAAATAAGGAGCATCATTATGAAAAAAAGAATTATTTTTGCCTGTACTAGCGGTATTGCTACTTCAACTATTGCAACGGAAAAAGTCAAAAATTATTGTGCTGAACACGGAATTGAAGTCGAAAACATTCAGTCAGATGTGGCAACGGTTCAATCTCAAGATGGTATGGCTGACTTAATTATTGTGACTTCTAAAGTATCCTATAAGTTAGAAAAAACACCAATTATCAATGGAGTACCTTTAATCACTACAATAGGTGAAGAAGATGTCCTAGCCGAAATCGTTAGGATTTTGAAAGGGGATTGATTATGGCTGACAAACTACTGGAAATTGTTCAATACATATTAGGTTTTGGTCCGACCGTCATGTTGCCTGTTGTGATCTTTATTATGGCACTTTGTTTAGGTGTAAAGATAGGTCGAGCAATTCGTTCATCATTAACCATTGGTATGGGTTTTGTTGGTATTTTTGTTATCTTCGACCTATTGGGTACGAGCCTAGGCAGTGCCACCTCAGACTTAGTTGAACATGCAGGAATTCATTTACCGGTAATTGATTTGGGATGGCCTCCATTGGCAGCAATTGCTTGGGCATCTCCGATTGCGCCTTTTGTAATACCAATGACCATTATTATTAATATTGTAATGTTAACCCTAAATTGGACTAAAACAGTTGATATTGATTTGTGGAATTTTTGGCATTTTACCTTTGTTGGTGCATTAGTTTACAGCAGTACTGGTAGTTTTATGTATGGATTAATTATAGCAGGCATAACTGCAGTAATAACCTTTATTCTTGCTGATTGGTGTGCCCCTATGATTCAAAAATATTTTGAATTACCGGGTATATCATTACCGACACTTTCTTCTGTCATTTTCTTCCCTATCGGTGTATTAGGCAATCTAATATTAGATAAAATACCAGGGTTGCAAAAATTACATGCAGATCCCGAAACTATTCAAAAAAGATTTGGTATATTTGGCGAACCGATGATGATTGGATTTGTGATAGGAGGGGCAATAGGAATTGCAGCAGGTTATGATGTTAAAGGTATTTTAAATTTAGCTATCAATCTTGGTGCTGTAATGTTAATTATGCCGAGAATGGTTAAATTGTTAATGGAAGGATTATTGCCATTGTCTGATGCGGTAAAACAATTTTTGAATAAAAAGTTTCCTAACAGAAAAAACTTATACATCGGCTTGGATATTGCTGTTGCTGTTGGTCATCCGTCCGTACTTTCCACTGCATTATTATTAATTCCAGTCGGCTTGATTTTATCAATTATTTTACCTGGCAACCGACTATTACCATTAGGTGATTTAACAAATATTTGGGTGCCTATATCAATGGTGGTATTAGCTTGTCGTGGTAATATCGTCAGATCATTTATCATAGGTATACCTTGTTTAATTGCTAATCTTTATGTTGCTTCATCTGTAGCACCAATTATTACTAATATTGCAAAAAGTATTAATTTTCCAGTAAAAACCGACGGTGAATTTTCAAGTCTATTAGATGGTGGCAATCCTTATCGTTTTTGGGCAGTCAAAGTATTTGAAGGAAATTATATTGCTCTAGCTTTAATTCCAATAATATTTGTGACTTGTTTCATATTGTATCGTCATACAAAGAAATCTTGGGATATAGCCTAAAAAATAACGTACACCCATATTATTAATCAATGTATTAAATCAGATAAGTTAACTTATCTGAATAGGGAAAGCTACAATTTTTTTAAAGATAAGTTGTTTCAACTATATAAATAAATTGAATTTTTTATTTTGGGTGTACATTTGATTTGCTTGAAAATAATAGACAAAAAGAGTAAATAAGGAGGTTAATATGTATTCAATTGGCGTTGATATTGGGACGACAAATTGTAAATTGTGTGTTTTTGAATTGCCATCTTTAAAACTAGTAAATAGCTTTTCTTTTGTTACACCAAAAGTAATCACAAAATATGGTTCTGATTTTGATATTACAGCGTTATACAATCAATTAGAAAAAGGGATAATTGAGATAATTGGCTCACTTTCTGATCCTGAACAAGTAAAAAATATTGCGATTGCTAGTGTGGGTGAGTCTGGTGTTCTTATTGATGAAAAAGGAGATGTTGTAGGTCCTGCTATCACATGGTATGACACAAGGACAAAAAATAATCTCGCGGATATTAATACAAAATTTAGTGATGACGAACTTTATACCATTACAGGTATTCCTATTCATAGTAATTATAGTTTAACTAAAATTTTATGGATAAAAGAAAACTGTGATATTAACCTCAATAAAGTTAAATGGTTATGCATAGCCGAATATATTGCATATAAATTAACTGATGTTAAAAAAGCTGAACCTTCATTAGCATCAAGAACCTTGGTTTATGATTTAAAAAACCATTGTTGGTCAGAAAAAATTTCGTCAATTTTTAAAATTAATAACTTATTTTCTGATTTTGTTCAATCAGGTAAAAATATTGAGAAATTAAAGTCATCATTAGCAAGTAAACTTAATTGTAGTCAGCCTATTTATGTATCAATTGGTGGTCATGATCATATGTGTGGTTCTATAGCCGCTAGACTTAAATCAGGAGAAATACTTAATTCGACGGGTACTACTGAAGGATTGTTGCTTTTACTTAAACAAGCTAATTTTGATAAAAGCTTTTTAGACAGTCATTTGTCAAACGGTCAATATGTAATTGATGATTTATATACTCTTTATGCATCTCTTCCTTCGGCTGGATATAGTATTGAATGGTTTAAACGGACTTATTGTGTAAGTAATGAAGATTTTGATCTACTTATCGAATCACTATTTAATAAACTCTCCGATATTAACTATATAAAGCAGAAATTAAATATTTTCATTCCACATTTACGTGGTAGTGGCCCTCCTAAACGTAATATTGATTCTAAAGGCTTATGGTATGGTTTTGCTGAAAACAGCTCTTTACAAGACACATTGTTGGCTATTTTTCAGGGATTATGTTTTGAACTAAAAAATATACTTATAACTATTGAGAAACTAACCTCTACCCATCATCCAATAATAAAAGTGATAGGTGCAGCTGCAAAAAATCCAGTTTGGTTACAGCTAAAGGCTGATATTCTTGGAAGAGAAATAATATCTTGTAATATCAAAGAAGCCGTGTGTAAAGGGGCGGTTATGTTAGCGGGGTATCAAAATCATTATTTAGATAAAGATATTGATAATCAATTTGAAAATCAAATAGTCAGATATATGCCTAATCAACAAATAACGCAATATTATGGCCAAGTATTTAATAATTATTATCAACCATTTTATGATTTAAAAACTCAATTAGAATTCCATCGAAAAAAGGGTAATTAAAATGAAAGCGTCAGTGTGTTATAAGCAAAATGATTTAAGAACAGAAGATCTTCCTATTCCTGAAATTTCCAATAATGAAGTATTAATAAAAATGCTTGCATGTGGTTTATGCGGTACTGATATTCAAAAGATTCGTGGTGATTCAGTCAATAAACCTACAGTTTTAGGACATGAAGTTGTCGGTGAAATTGTCAAAAAAGGTAAAAATGTTAGCAAGTTTGAGATAGGGGATAGAGTGATCACTGCTATACATGTTCCTTGTTTTACTTGTCACTATTGTAATAAAGGACACTATACGATTTGTGAACAATTTAGAACCAATAATATCGATCCGGGTGGATTTGCTGAGTTTATTCGTATTCCTGAATTACATTTGAATCATTTAACTCATAAAGTTTCAAATAATGTAACCGATGAAGAAGCTACATTAATCGAACCTATTGCCTGTTGTTTACATGGATTAAAACAAGCAGATATCAGACCAAATGATAGTGTTTTAATCATGGGGGCAGGAACAATTGGGATATTACATGCTCAATTAGCCAAGATTAAAGGCGCCAATAAAGTGATTGTCAGTGATATGTCAGAATTTAAATTACAAAAAGCACTAAAAGTTGGTTGTGATTATGCAATAAATATTAAGGAAAAAAATATTATAGATGAGGTGAATAAAATCACAGATGGTCAAGGTGTCGATGTAATAGTTATTGCTGCTGGTGTTTCCTCTTTAGTTGCAGATGCCGTTAATATGGTGAGAAGAGCTGGTAAAATAATTGTATTTTCAGGATTTGATAAAAATAAATTAGTCACACTTGATGTCAGTCGTTTTTTCAAAGATGAGATATCCATTATTGGAACCTATTCCGTTACACCGTATGAGTTTCCAGAAGCGTTAGATCTGCTTGAAAAAAGGAAACTCAACACAGAAGAGATGATAACACATGTTTATCCATTAAAAAAATTGAGCGAAGCTATTGATATATCAACGAATCCTGAGCAGCCAGTATTAAAAGTTATTATCAAAGCTGAAATTTAGAGCAGTATTGTTATTTATATTTACTAGACTTTTCAACTTATGAAATGAGTAAAATTTAATGTAAGGTAGCACCGATGAAAAAGATACCGATTATTATGATTTTAACCGTGTTATTGTTTAATTTTTTTTCTATTAGTTATGCCTTATGTTTAAATTTTACTCAATATCAATTTGATATTTTGTCAACTTTACTCTATTTAGTGATATTGTCGTCTATCATATTTTTAATCAATTTAATCATTAAAAAAAATGCTAAGACGCCGATTTTTCTATCTTATTATTTCGTTCTTTGCTTAATTACCACTATGGCAGAAATTACTTATCTGTCTTACCAAGAAATAGGAACTAGTAATAACATGATCTACTTTCTAATCTATTTTTCACTCTTTATTTATGTCACTAAATCAATTAGTCTAAAAAACTATTTTTCTACTAAAAAGAATTAATAATGATTTTTTTAGAGTGAAAAATATCAATTTTTGCTTTATCAGTCATGGTTCAACAAATTGGCATCAACTACAATCATTTTAATAATGTTTGTAAACTTCTCGACTTCTTTTAAAAGAAATACATCAGATTAAGTTAATAACTAAAGCATTAAAAATATATTTATACGCAATCAATGTTATCATACCCAATTTGTATCTTAGTTATAAAAAATATTATTTATGCAAAATAACTCTGTAACATGGTTTTTATATATTATTAGAACATCTAACCAATCATTGTATACTGGAATTACAACAAATGTGTTTAGGCGGTTACAGCAACATCAAAATGGTCGTGGCGCTAAATATCTAAAAGGCCATAAAGATATTTATGTTGTTTATCAAATAAAAGTTGGCGACAGGTCTACCGCTTTAAAATTAGAGTATCGTATAAAACAACTTTCCAAGCTGAAAAAAGAACAATTGGTTGCAAACTCTCCAGACTTAACTAATTTATTAACATTACTCAAACAATAATCGACTAATTAATTTTATAAAAAGCTTTGAATTTATAACCACAATTTATTTGGATTTATTATTTACTTTATCAGTTAATATTTAGAATATCGACATCAATTGTAATGGTGGCGCTTTAAGGGCATTTATTTGTTGATTGAATTCAGATAGTTGTCGTTTCCAAAAATCCATATCAGTTATCCATGGAAAAGCAATAGGAAAAGCTGGATCTTGCCAACGCTCAATAATCCATGCCAGATGATGAATTATTCGCATTGCTCGTAAAGGCTCAATCAATTTAAGTTGTCCTTTATCGAAATCATGAAAATCTTGATACAATTCAAGTAGCTCATCTAATTGTAGGCATTGTTCTTGTTGGTTACCATAAAGCAACATCCAAAGATCTTGAATTGCTGGACCATTGCGTGAATCATCGAAATCTAAGAATATAGCATTATCATCATGCCATAAAATATTACCAACATGGCAATCAGCATGTAATCGTATTGGTTGCCAATCATCATGCCAATATTGTTCAATCGTTTTGATCAGTTTGATCAATACTGTTTTGAGATCGAGTTGAATGCTATTAGGAATATAGGTTGAGGATAATAAGATCTCTTGCGGACGATAAACATATTCCTCAAGCCCAATAGTTGGACGGTATGAAAAAGTTTGAGTTGCACCGATTTGATGTATACGACCAATCATCGTACCAACCGATTCCATTTGATTTCGATTATCCATTTCATAGGGTCTACCACCCAAACTAGGAAATAAAGCAAACAGATAGCCTTGATATTCATGTAATGTCTTACTATTAATTACGAGTGGTGACGCTACTGGAATATCAGCATGGTATAATTGTTCAGTAAACTGGTGTTCTTCAAGTATTTGTTTTCGATTCCAACGATGGGGACGATAAAATTTTGCAATATAACGTTTATGTTTTTCATCGTGAAATTGATAGACGCGATTTTCATAACTATTTAAAGCAGTTAAACCTGAATCTATATAAATGCCAATTGAAGCCAAACTCTCGACAATAAGATCGGGTGATAATAATTGAAATGAAAATGCTGATCTATCCATTAAATGATTCCTCTAATTATTGTTGATTAAACCATTCATCTAGTTTTTGTTTTAATGCTTCAAGTCCAACTCGTTTAGGTGATGAAAATGGTGCGACAGTAATATCGCCTTGGAAAGGTAAGATGGCTTCTTTTACCATATTAACTTGCTTCTTAATAGCACCAGAAGCGAGTTTATCCGCTTTAGTCAGTAACAACATGACTGGAATTTCAACCGAAACTGCCCATTGAATCATCTGTTGATCTAAATCTTTTAAAGGATGTCTTATATCCATTAAAACAACTAGTCCCAATAAACTTTCGCGTTTTTGTAAATATTCTCCTAGCGATTTTTGCCATTGGCGTTTTATCGCTTCAGGAACTTGGGCATAACCATAACCCGGTAAGTCCACTAAACGGCAATTTTTTTCTACCTCAAAAAGATTGATTAATTGAGTTCGCCCAGGTGTCTTACTCGTACGAGCTAAAGACTTCTGGTTAGTTAATGTGTTGAGTGCACTGGATTTTCCTGCATTAGATCTACCAGCAAATGCTACCTCTACACCGCTATCACTGGGTAAATGAGAAATATCTGGAGCACTTAAAATAAAATGTGTTTTTGCATAATTTAATGGGCGAATATCAGTCATAAAAAGTATCCTTTAAATGCTTTAACGGCACTTAATTGATTTAAATGCCGCTACTGTATAGAAAAACTCAAGCATTGACAACTTTTTCGACGGCTTTTGTAAATCGCATCATGCCTTCTCGAATCTCTTCTTCCGAAATAATTAACGATGGAGTGAAACGTAACACATTTGGTCCTGCATTTAATATCATCACTTTAAATTCTGTTGCAACATTTAAAAAATCACGAGCTTTATGGTAAAATTCTGGCTGTAACTCTGCACCTAATAATAGACCTTTACCACGATATTCCCGAAATACTCTAAATTTATCATTAATGTTTTCAAGTTGTTCAATAAAGATTGCACGACGTTTTTGGACTCCTTCTAAAACCTCTGTCGTGTTAATGATATCGAATGCCTCACAACCAACCGCACAGGCCAAAGGATTACCACCATAAGTTGTACCATGGACGCCGGGATGCATTACTGTTGCAATTTCTTCTGTTGTTAACATAGCACTAATTGGAAATCCACCACCAAGCGCTTTAGCAGAAGTCAAAATATCAGGTGTTACACCATATTGTTGATAAGTATATAAGCTTCCAGTTCGGCCCATTCCACATTGAACCTCGTCAAAAATGAGTAAGGCGTGATATTTATCACAAAGTTCGCGAACACCTTGTAAAAACTCAAGTGATGCGCAGGTTAATCCACCTTCACCTTGTACAGGTTCTAGTACAACGGCACAGGTATGATCATCTATTACTGCTTTTACTGCATCAAGATTATTAAATGGAACATGGATAATGTCAGCAGGTTTTGGACCGAAACCATCTGAATATTTAGCTTGACCACCGACAGAGACTGTAAAAAATGTTCGTCCATGAAAAGATTGATGAAAGGCGATAATTTTAGTTTTATAAGGATTGTATTTTTCAATAGCATAATAGCGAGCCAATTTGAAAGCCGCCTCATTTGCTTCTGCTCCAGAATTGGCAAAAAAGATGCGATCAGCAAAAGTATTATCAATAAGTTTTTGTGCTAAATTTAAGGCTGGCTCATTGGTGAAAACATTACTAACATGCCATATTTTTTCACTTTGTTCATGCAATGCTTTAACTAGTCTAGGATGGCAATGACCAAGTGCATTGACTGCAATACCACCAGCAAAATCAATATATTCTTCACCATTTTGATCCCATACTCGGCTGCCTTTCCCTTTAACTGGTATAAATTGGGCTGGCGCATAAACGGGTAAAATGATCTTATCAAATAGTTGGCGTGTGATCTTTGGCTGCATTGTTAAATCCTTATCTGTTTTTATTGAATAAATTACCATTTATTTTATGCTAATTAATAGCAGAGTAAAGTAAATAATTATTCAAATATAATGAATTAATATTCATCTGTAAAAAAATTTTAAATTCAAAACATATTCAATAATTTACTTCTTTTCTTTAATTATTTTCAGGTATAATCGAATCCTGTTGGTTAATTGCATCTAAAAGAGTTAAAAATGAGTCGTACTATTTATTGCCATTATTTAAAAAAAGAAGCAGACGGTTTAGATTTTCAGCTTTATCCTGGTGAACTTGGTAAACGTATTTTCAATGAAATATCAAAGCCTGCATGGCAAGAATGGCTCAAAAAGCAAACCATGTTAATTAACGAAAATAAACTTAATATGATGAATCCGGAGCATCGTAAGCAGATTGAAGCGGAAATGATTAAATTTTTATTTGAAGGTGAAGAAGTTGTTATTGATGGATATAAACCCCAAAACTGAGGTATAACATGAAAAACAATAGAAAGATCATTACGTTGTTTATAGCAATGAGCCTTTTAAATGGATGTTCAGGTGGTAATTCATCTAAGAATAATGAAGATTTTTACATTAAAGACACCAATGCTTTCAATATTTTAATTGGTCAATATGCGAATAATATAGAAGAAATTTGGGGGCCTCAGGAAGTCCTTATCGCTGGTCCAAAAGATTATGTTCAGTATGAGGATAATTTACAAACTCGAGTTCATATCAACTTTGTTTCTGGTGTGATAACAATTGAAACTTTGTCTGATTCTCCCATAGAATCGTTAAAAGAAGCAATAGTTTCAACATTACTAATGCCCGAACCTGTCGATATCATACGTCATGATAAAATTAGTCAAGATTTATCACAAGAGCCTTTCTTATACAATCAAGTATTAGACCAAGAACGGCAACCTATTCGTTGGAGTGGTCGAGCGAATAATTTTGCTGATTATGTGTTGGCTAATAACTTGAAAATTCGTCCATCAGGCATGCACAGCATTACTTATGTGGAAATTAAATTGGTTCCGAATCACATTAGTGAACGAGCAAGAAAATTCTTGCCATTGGTGACGGAAGCTTCAAACCGTTATTTCATTGATGAGCGTTTAATTTTAGCAATTATGGAAGTCGAGTCTGCTTTTAACCCTTATGCGGTAAGTCGCTCAGACGCGCTTGGGTTAATGCAAGTTCAGCAGCATACTGCAGGACGTGATATTTTCCAATTACGTGGTAAATCAGGAGAACCGACTAGGAAATATTTACTTGATCCTCGTAATAATGTCGATATGGGTACCGCTTATTTATCATTATTAAAAACGAAATATTTGGCAGGTATTAATAATCCTGTATCTTTAAGGTATGCAATGATTACCTCTTATAATGGTGGAGCAGGTAGTGTATTGCGCACATTTTCTAATGATCGTGATCGCGCAATTGATATTATAAATTCAATGACACCACAACAAGTTTTTCGAAAATTAGTCACATCACATGTTTCTCAAGAATCACGTAACTATCTGATAAAAGTAAGTAATATATTAGATAACAGATAATATTATGTTAAATAATAATAGCTATCACTGATAAGATAAGGAACCAAGAATGAAATTATAGTTTTATCGGCAGTAATATCTTTAAAAAAATAAGATTTTTGTGGTTTAAAAATTTTTTAATAAAAAAAACGTGATCTACTTCAAATTTTGAGTATACTATGCGTCTCATAAAACCCTAGTTTTTTTGAGGATGTTAGTTTGAGTACCGATAAACTTGTGGATTCATATTCCCCCGCACAAATGACACAAATTGCCGAAGATCTTGGCAACTACAAATTAAGTAAACACCCATGTAGTACGATTTTATCTGCTATTATTGCAGGTGTGTTTATCTCTATAGCTTTCGTATTTTATATTACCGTAACAACTGGCACCGCAACTGTTGCTTTTGGTTTAGCCAAACTAGTTGGTGGCATCTGTTTCTCATTAGGATTAATGTTGGTTGTTTGTTGTGGTGCTGATCTGTTCACTTCAACTGTATTAACGATATTACCTAAAATGACTCATAAAGTTACGTGGAAGAAAATGATCCGTAATTGGATTTTAGTCTATGTTGGTAACTTTATTGGTGCTATACTGTTTGTAACAGTTATTTGGTTTTCTGGTCAATATATGGTTGCTAATGGATTGTGGGGATTAAATGTCCTGCAAACAGCGGATCATAAGTTACACCATACTTTTATTGAAGCCGTCTTTCTTGGTTTATTGGCTAATTTGATGGTTTGTTTGGCAGCTTGGTTAAGTTATGCTGGACGTAGCTTACTTGATAAAATGTTAATTATGGTTTTACCTGTAGCAATGTTTGTTGCAAGTGGTTTTGAACATAGCATTGCAAACATGTTTATGATCCCTATGGGAATTGTAATTAATAATTTTGCATCTCCTGAGTTTTGGACTGCAGTAGGGGTATCACCTGATACATTTAAAGATCTAACTGTAGAGCATTTTGTTTTAAATAATTTAATTCCTGTAACAATAGGGAATATTTTAGGTGGTTTAGCTGTTGCGCTACCATATTGGGCTTTATATTTACGTAAACCACATTGATTTTATGATATTTATCCTCATATTAGGAGAGGATAAATAGATATTTTTGTAAACCTGAGGTTAATAATTATGAGTAATTTAAACGAAGTACAAGCAAAGGCTTGGAAAGGATTTAAAGAAGGTGATTGGCAAAATAATGTCAATGTTCGTGATTTCATTCAAACAAATTACACACCTTATGAGGGTGATGAATCTTTCTTAGCTGGCGCTACAGATGCTACCACTAAATTGTGGGACAAAGTGATGGAAGGCATCAAATTTGAAAACTCCACTCATACACCAGTTGATTTTGATACAAGCGTAATCTCTACTATCACTGCTCATGATGCGGGTTATATCGAAAAGGATTTAGAGAAGATTGTCGGTTTACAAACTGAAAAACCATTAAAACGAGCTATTATCCCGTTTGGTGGTATCAAGATGATTGAAAACTCTTGTAAAGCTTACGATAGAACTTTAGATCCATTAGTCAAAAAAATCTTTACTGAATACCGTAAAACTCACAACCAAGGTGTGTTTGATATTTATACTCCAGATATCCTTCGTTGTCGTAAATCAGGTGTTATTACTGGTCTTCCTGATGCGTACGGCCGTGGTCGTATCATTGGTGACTACCGTCGCGTGGCACTTTACGGTATTGATTACTTAATGCAAGATAAATTTGCTCAATTCACTTCATTACAAGCTGACTTTGAAAATGGCGTTGATTTACCAATGACTATGCAACGTCGTGAAGAGATTGCTGAGCAACATCGTGCACTTGGTCAAATTAAAGAAATGGCTGCGAAATATGGTTTTGATATTTCAGCTCCAGCTACAACGGCACAAGAAGCTGTTCAATGGACCTATTTTGGTTACTTAGCTGCAGTTAAATCTCAAAATGGTGCAGCAATGTCATTAGGTCGTACTTCGACTTTCTTTGATATTTATTTCCAACGTGATTTAGAAGCAGGTCTAATCACTGAGCAAGAAGCACAAGAAATTGTTGACCATTTCGTGATGAAATTACGCATGGTTCGTTTCTTACGTACACCTGAATATGATGAATTATTCTCTGGTGATCCAATTTGGGCAACTGAATCTATCGCTGGTATGGGTGTTGATGGTCGTACATTAGTAACTAAGACTTCTTTCCGTTTCTTAAATACTTTATATACAATGGGTCCATCACCAGAACCAAACATGACTATCCTTTGGTCAGAACACTTACCAAGTGGATTTAAAGAATTCGCATCTAAAGTATCAATTGATACTTCATCATTACAATATGAAAATGATGATTTAATGCGTCCAGACTTTAACAACGATGACTATGCAATTGCGTGTTGTGTAAGTCCAATGATCGTTGGTAAACAAATGCAATTCTTCGGTGCTCGTGCTAACCTTGCAAAAACTCTTCTATACGCAATCAACGGCGGTGTGGATGAAAAATTAAAAATGCAAGTTGGTCCTAAAGAAGATCCAATCACTGACGAATATCTTGATTTTGATAAAGTGTTCGCTCGTTTAGATCACTTTATGGATTGGTTAGCAAAACAATACGTGACAGCTTTAAATGCTATTCACTATATGCACGATAAATATAGCTATGAAGCATCATTAATGGCGTTACATGACCGTGATGTTATTCGTACTATGGCTTGTGGTATTGCTGGTCTATCTGTTGCAGCTGACTCATTATCTGCAATTAAATATGCGAAAGTGAAAACGATCCGTGATGAAGATGGTTTAGCAACTGATTTTGAAATCGAAGGTGAATATCCACAATTCGGTAACAATGATCCACGTGTAGATGATATTGCTGTTGATTTAGTTGAACGTTTCATGAAGAAAATTCAAAAACTTAAAACTTATCGTAATGCAATTCCTACTCAATCAGTATTAACCATTACTTCAAACGTTGTATATGGTAAGAAAACTGGTAATACTCCTGATGGTCGTCGCGCTGGTGCTCCATTCGGACCTGGTGCTAACCCAATGCACGGACGTGACCAAAAAGGTGCGGTTGCTTCATTAACATCTGTTGCTAAACTTCCGTTTGCTTACGCTAAAGATGGTATTTCATATACTTTCTCTATCGTTCCAAATGCATTAGGTAAAGATGATGATGCACGTAAACGTAACCTAGCAGGTTTAATGGATGGTTATTTCCATCATGAAGCTACTGTTGAAGGTGGTCAGCATTTAAATGTTAACGTATTAAACCGTGAAACATTATTAGATGCGATGGAACATCCTGAAAAATATCCACAATTAACAATTCGTGTTTCTGGATATGCAGTGCGTTTCAATTCATTAACTAAAGAGCAACAAAAAGACGTTATTACACGTACTTTCACTCAATCAATGTAATTTGGTTAACTGAAAAACTAAACTTAAATAGCGCCTTTAAGGCGCTATTTTTTTATTAAGTAGCAAAAATAGTTGTTTTAAAGTTAACAAAATCGTAGTACAGCAAGCATTATTAAATATGGTTGTTATTTTTCTATAATTTAGTGAAAAACAAAACATATCAATTAATGCAATTGGTGTATACAAAGTATTATCTGAGTTAGAATAAGAAAAAAAATATAAAGCAAAAAGCAATGTGAGTAATTATTAGAGAATATTTATGGAACAAAACATTATTATGACAACGAAACTACCTATAAAAGGTCGTATTCATTCTTTTGAATCCTTTGGTACCGTTGATGGTCCTGGAATTCGCTTCATTGTTTTTTTTCAAGGCTGTTTAATGCGCTGTTTGTACTGCCATAATCGTGACACTTGGGATTTAAAAGCAGGGCGAGAAGTCACTGTTGAAGAACTGATGAAAGAAATTGTTTCTTATAAAAGTTTTATCATGCCTAATGGCGGTGGTGTTACAGCATCAGGTGGCGAAGCTACCTTACAATCTGAATTTATCACAGAATGGTTTAAAGCCTGCCATGAAGAAGGTATCAGTACATGTTTAGATACTAATGGTTATGCTAGACAGTTAGACCAAACGGTTGATGATCTTTTAGAAGTCACAGATTTAGTGATGCTTGACTTGAAGCAAGTTAATGATGAAATCCATCAAAAACTTGTTGGAGTACCTAATAAACGTGTGCTTGAATTTGCCAAACATCTACAAAAAATTAATAAACGGACTTGGATCCGCTACGTAGTGGTTCCTGGATGGACGGACGATGACGACTCAGCACATTTACTGGGTAAGTTTATTGAAGGTATGGATAATATTGAACGAGTGGAACTACTTCCTTATCATAAGATGGGCGCTTATAAATGGGATACCATGGGGGATGAATACAAATTACAAGGAGTAGAAGCGCCTCCTCGTGAAACACTTGATAGAATCCAAGCGATTATAGAAAGTTATGGTCAACCAGTAACATTCAGTAAGTAATAACCTACCAATACTTAATAGGCACCTATAATGGTGCCTTATTTGCATTTATCTTAATTTTTTGCGCCTTACCGCACGTAATAGATAAATGCCACCTTCTAAAGCCAAAACACAAACGGATAACCAAATAAGCCCATATGGAACGATGTGCTCTTTAGATACCGATTCATGCAAAAATAACACCGAAACAAGAGTAAGCAGTACTGGCTCAACATATCCCAGCAATCCAAATAAACCAAGCGGTAATAATCGTCTAGCAACAAAATACATGGCAAAAGCAATGGCAGTAATGATACCGAGCATTGGAATAAAAATATGAAAGTGAGATAGGTCACTTATAACCTGATTAAAGGAATAGTGTAAAATAAAATAAATAAGACAGCCTACAAAGATAAAAAAGAAATCGGAAAATGTCCCTGAAATGCCCTCTATTTGCAATTTACGGCGCGTCATAAAGTAAATTGGGTAACCCAATGCAATAACGGCTGTTTCCCACGAAAAAGCGCCAGTTATATAAATTTCCAAAACAACACCTATGCTGGCGAGCACGACTGCTATTTTTTGAAAAATACTTAGCTTTTCTTTATAAAATATTTGCCCGAAAACGACCATCGTTAATGGCAGTAAAAAATAGCCTAATGAAGCTGATAATCCATGTCCATTGATTGGAGCCCAAATAAAAATTAACATTTGGATGGTCAACAAAAATGAAGAAAATATTAGACCAATTAAAATCAGTGGCTGTTGTTTAATTCGCATAAATAGATTGATAATAGCTGACCACTGTTTTTCGACAATAATTAATATAATTATTGCAGGAAAGGAGGTTAATAATCGCCAACAAAAAATATCAACAACTGACAATGGTTGTAATAGAACAGGGTAGTAATAGAGTAAACCAAAAAGACATGATGCAAATATTGAAAGCGCAACGCCCTTTATCATTTTTTCACCTTTGTTAATAAAAAATAGCGCTAATGATTAGCGCTATTATCTATATGTAATGAAATGGGATAAATTTTATTTATCCAATTACCTCAACACCATTCATATAAGGTACTAATACGGATGGAATTCTAATTGTTCCATCTGCTTGCTGATAGTTTTCCATAATTGCAACTAACGTGCGTCCTACAGCTAAACCAGAGCCATTTAACGTATGTACTAAATAAGTTTTATTATCAGCTTTATTGCGATAACGCGCTTGCATACGGCGTGCTTGGAAATCCCACATATTAGAGCAAGAAGAGATTTCACGGTAAGTATTTTGAGCCGGTACCCACACTTCAAGATCATATGTTTTACAGGAACCAAAGCCCATATCACCTGCACATAATACAATTTTACGATACGGTAATTCTAGTAATTGTAATACTTTTTCTGCATGTGCAGTTAACTCTTCTAAAGCTTTCATGGATTCTTCTGGTTTAACAATTTGCACAAGCTCTACTTTGTCAAATTGATGCATACGGATTAAACCACGAGTATCTTTACCATAAGAACCAGCTTCAGAACGGAAACATGGAGTATGTGCAGTCATTTTCAAAGGTAACGCGCTTTCATCAATAATTTCGTCACGAACCAAATTGGTTACGGGTACTTCAGCAGTTGGAATAAGGGCGTAATTACTGCTTTCTGATTCTTCATCTAGTGGTTTTGTGTGAAATAAGTCACCTGCAAATTTTGGTAATTGTCCTGTACCGAATAAAGTGGCCTGATTGACAAGATAGGGCACATAAATTTCAGCATAACCATGCTGCTCTGTGTGAAGGTCTAACATAAATTGTGTGATAGCACGATGTAGGCGAGCTATCTGTGACTTCATAACAACAAAACGTGCACCAGTAAGTTTTACACCTGCAGCAAAGTCAAGACCTCCAAAACGTTCGCCTAATGCAACATGATCTTGGATTGGAAAGTCAAATGTTCTTGGGGTTCCAAAGCGAGAAACTTCGACATTGTCGTTTTCGTCTTTACCATCAGGTACAGAGTCATCAGGAATATTCGGAATAGTAGAGGTGATATCTTTTATTTTAGTTAGTAAGATTTCAAGCTCAGCTTTAGCATTATTCAGTTTTTCACCGAGTTTATTAACTTCTTCACGTACGGCTGTAATGTCCTCGCCTCGAGCCTTAGCTTCACCAATAGCTTTAGAACGAGCATTACGCTGTGCTTGTAAGCTTTCAGTTTCAACTTGCAGTACTTTGCGTTTTTCTTCTAGTTGACTAATAGTATCAACATCTAATTTAAATCCACGACGAGCTAACTTTTTAGCGACAACATTTAATTCATTTCGGAGTAAATTCGGATCCAACATAAATAACGTCCATTCTCATTAATAAGGAAATATCTTTCTACTTTAACAGTTATTCTAATATAGTTAACAAAACATATAAATCAAAAAGTAGATTGATTATAGATATTAAATTTTGTGAGCTTAGTATACTAGAATTATATCGGGATTCAACCGCAATGGCGCACCCGAAGGGATTCGAACCCCTGACCGCTCGGTTCGAAGCCGAGTGCTCTATCCAGCTGAGCTACGGATGCGTGTAAGTTCGTAAAAAAATGGTGCATCCGAAGGGATTCGAACCCCTGACCGCCCGGTTCGTAGCCGGGTACTCTATCCAGCTGAGCTACGGATGCGTTTTGAATTTGTTAAAATGGTGCATCCGAAGGGATTCGAACCCCTGACCGCCCGGTTCGTAGCCGGGTACTCTATCCAGCTGAGCTACGGATGCATATTTTAATTTTTTAAAATGGCGGTGAGAGAGGGATTCGAACCCTCGATGCAGCTTTTGACCGCATACTCCCTTAGCAGGGGAGCGCCTTCAGCCTCTCGGCCATCTCACCAAAAACATTATGACTTTGCTTGAACAACAAAATCATAATGTCGTGGCGCACATATTACGTTTTACAAAAAATAAGTCAAACAATTTTTTTGCTTACGCGTGCTAGTTGTTTATTTCGTGCCCAATATTACTCTTTGGGCTCAGGTAATTCATCATTTTTGTTCTGAGATTGATGAATTCTATTGTATATCTCTTCTCGATGAATTGAGACTTCTTTAGGTGCATTAATACCGATTCTGACTTGATTACCCTTCACGCCAAGAATAGTAATAACAACATCATCACCAATAATTAGTGTTTCACCTACTCTCCTAGTTAAAATTAACATTAGATCTCCTAATATCAGTTAAGTATACATCACAATTTTAAGATATAGCTTCGTCAGCCCCCCATCAATAAGACAGAAAGACGGAATTTTACAGAAATATTCAAATATTCGATTAATAAATATCTTATTAACCAATACTGGAATATATCTGGCTAACTTGCTTGTAATTTATTACTGATTTCCTTTTTCATTGAAGACAATGCTTCTGGTAATGCTGAGAGATCCATTCCACCTGCTTGGGCGAAATCAGGCCGCCCACCGCCTTTACCACCTACTTTTAATGCTAATTGGGAAACTAATTCGCCAGCTTTGACAATATTGATTAAATCATTTGTTACGCCAGCGGCTAAGTTGATTTTGTCATTATTAACAGCAGCCAAAATAATTACTCCTGTTTTTAATTGATTTTTAAGATCATCAATCATAGTACGTAATACTTTTGCCTCGACATTTTCAACTTTAGCAATTAGTAAATTTTTATTATTGATTTTTTCACATTGATTAATTAATTGTGCGCTTTGTTGGCTAGCTTTTTGCGCCTTTAATTGCTCGATGTTTTTTTCAAGTAGTTTAGTTTGTTCAAGCAACTGCTCTACACGAACTAAAACTGCTGATTTATCGCTTTTAACCAATTG
Source organism: Gilliamella sp. wkB7 (assembly GCF_001693435.1). NCBI lineage: Bacteria > Pseudomonadati > Pseudomonadota > Gammaproteobacteria > Orbales > Orbaceae > Gilliamella > Gilliamella sp. wkB7. Next base: position 1,017,259 of record NZ_CM004509.1, on the reverse strand, counting down.
TGCAATTTGGTTTAATAAATTTGCTTCATGGTGTATAAAATCCATCGCATTTTGCCCAGAGGTTGCCTCAATACGGCGAACTCCAGAAGCAATGCTTGATTCAGATATTATTTTAAATAAACCTATATCGCCCGTTCTATCTACATGAGTACCACCACATAATTCAATTGAGAAATCGCCCATAGTTAGAACACGAACAATCTCTTCATATTTTTCACCAAATAGCGCCATTGCCCCTTTATTTCTAGCTTCATCTATTGGCATCAGTTCAACGTCAACAGGTAGATTACAACGAATTTGTTGGTTAACTAGATTTTCAATTTCAACAATTTGTTCTTGCGTGATGCTTTGATTATGCGAGAAATCAAAACGTAGATAACTATCATTCACTAGAGAACCTTTTTGATGAACATGGTTACCTAAAATTTGTTGTAATGCAGCTTGTAATAAATGGGTAGCTGAATGATTACGTCTAATACGTTCTCTTAACTCAATATCAATTGCCGCTGTTACTAAGTCACCAACTTTAAGGGAGCCTTTAACAAGGTTACCGATATGGCCAATGCTTTTGCCATATTTTTGGCTATCTAAAACAGTAAATTCGGCGTTTGCAGAAGTTAATAAACCTTTATCACCAATTTGTCCGCCTGATTCTCCATAAAATGGCGTCTTATCTAAGATGATAATAGCTTCTTCACCAGCATTGGCGCTTTCTACTTTTTTACCATTTTGGAAAATGGCAATTACTTTCCCTGATGCTTCGGTAGCTTGATAACCTAAAAATTCGGTTTTATCATCAAGTTTAATCACATTGCTATAGTCAACACTAAAAGCACTTGATTCACGAGCACGTTTACGTTGTTCTTCCATGCATTGATTAAATCCATCTTCATCAATGGTAATATTTTTTTCGCGACATACATCTGCGGTTAAATCTAATGGAAAACCAAATGTATCGTAAAGTTTAAATGCAACATCGCCGGGTAATACCGAATCGGTGATTTTAACCAATTCTTGATCAAGTAAAAACAATCCTCGTTCTAATGTTTTTAAGAATTGCTCTTCTTCAATTTTAAGTGCATCTTCAACTATTTTTTGATTTTTCGCTAATTCAACTGCTGCACTTCCCATTACATCAATAAGAGGCTTAACTAATTTGTAGAAGAATATTCCTTTAGCACCTAACATATGTCCATGACGCACAGCCCGTCGAATAATGCGACGTAAAACATAGCCGCGACCTTCATTAGAAGGCAATACACCATCAGAAATTAAAAATGCACAAGAACGAATATGGTCAGCAATAACACGTAAAGATTTACTTTCTAAATCTTTCGTTTGAATTATTTGTGCTGCATCATGAATTAATTTCTTAAATAAATCGATTTCATAATTGGAATTAACATGTTGTAATACAGCAGCAATTCTTTCTAAGCCCATACCCGTATCGACCGATGGCTTAGGTAATGGTTCCATTGTGCCATCAGGATGACGATTAAACTGCATAAAGACAATGTTCCAAATTTCAATGAAACGATCACCATCTTCTTCTGGGCTGCCTGGAGGTCCTCCCCAAATATGATCACCATGATCATAAAAAATTTCTGTACACGGTCCACATGGTCCTGTATCACCCATTTGCCAGAAGTTATCTGAAGCATAGGGAGCCCCTTTGTTGTCGCCAATACGCACGATACGTTCTTTGGGTATACCAATTTCTTTTTCCCAAATTGTGTATGCTTCATCATCTGTTTCATAAACAGTGACGGTTAATTTCTCTTTAGGAAGATTAAACCATTTTTCACTGGTTAATAGCTCCCAAGCAAAATGAATCGCATCATGTTTAAAATAGTCACCGAAACTAAAGTTTCCTAACATTTCAAAAAAAGTATGATGTCGAGCAGTATAACCCACATTATCCAAATCATTGTGTTTACCTCCAGCGCGAACACAGCGTTGTGCCGTTGTTGCTCTGGTATAAGGACGTTTTTCTATCCCTAGAAATACATCCTTGAACTGATTCATTCCAGCGTTGGTAAATAATAGCGTTGGGTCATTATGAGGAACAAGGGAACTACTTGCTACAATTTCATGTCCTTTGCTATTGAAAAAGTCAAGAAAAGTTTGACGAATTTCTGCAGTGCTTTTCATTTAGGCATCCATATAAACGATAAATTTTTAAACATAGTAATATACCTGTTACAACTAAAGTTGAAAAGTAAAGAAAAGTAAAATATTCTTTATAATACAGTTGGTCTAGCTAATATTACATGCAAATAAAAGGAAAAATAAATTGATTTAGTGAGCTTAACTAATGGGTATTGAATAATTTAATTCTCGTGTATTTTAGATATTATCAAAATTTAAGTCAATAAAATATACACATCTTTTATATCGTCTTGAGTATAACCTCGAGTAACTAAAAATTGCATTACTTTCTGTTTTTCCGAGATATTTTTAACATTAACTTGTTTAAATTTTTTTAATAATTGCTTATGGGCATTATACGACCAATTTATATCTAATATACGTAAAAGTTCATGGATTAAGTCAGTGGATAGACCGCGTTGTTTTAATTCCATGGCAATTTTATATCTTCCATAACCTTTATTAGCACGCATAACAATATATTTTTCAATATATTGTGTATCGTTCATCCAATTTTGATTTGTACAATATTGAATTACATCAGCGGTTTCTATTCTAAGTTGGTTTAATTGCTCATAGTATTCATCCTCTGAACATTTTATTTTCTTTGTAAAAAATTGGATAATTTTATTCGTTAGTTCGTAGGATGAATGATCGCGCTGTGCAAGTAATTGCACAGCTTTATTTAAGATTAATTTATTGAGTTTTTTGTCCATTATTCAAAGCTTTCATCTTCCGATGTAGTATCTACGTCATCCGCAGCAAAAACGGCAGGACTATTTAATAATAAATCACGTAGTTTTGTTTCAAGCTCTTTGGCTATTTCTGGATGTTCTTGTAAAAATTTGATTGAATTCGCTTTGCCTTGACCAACTTTTTCACCATTGTAGCTATACCAAGCACCTGCTTTATCAACTAATTTATGTTTAACACCTAGATCAATTAATTCACCTTCTTTAGAAATACCACAACCGTAAAGAATCTGGAATTCAGCTTGTCTAAATGGTGCAGCAACTTTATTTTTCACAACTTTTACACGTGTATCACTACCAATGACATCTTCACCTTCTTTTACTGCGCCAATGCGTCGAATATCTAAACGAACAGATGCATAGAATTTAAGTGCATTACCGCCAGTAGTTGTTTCTGGATTACCAAACATTACACCAATTTTCATACGAATTTGGTTAATAAATACCACTAAGCAGTTAGCATTTTTAATATTTGCAGTTAATTTACGTAAAGCTTGTGACATTAAGCGAGCTTGTAATCCCATATGAGAATCACCCATTTCGCCTTCAATTTCTGCTTTAGGTGTTAATGCCGCTACTGAGTCAACAATAATAACATCAACAGCACCAGAACGAACTAAGGCATCACAAATTTCAAGTGCCTGTTCACCAGTATCAGGCTGAGAAACTAATAGATCATCAACTTGCACACCTAGTTTAGCCGCATAAATTGGATCTAAAGCATGTTCAGCATCAATAAATGCACATGTTTTACCTTCTTTTTGCGCTTGGGCGATAACTGATAAAGTTAATGTTGTCTTACCTGATGATTCTGGTCCAAAAATTTCAACGATTCGACCCATTGGTAAGCCGCCAATACCTAATGCAATATCGAGTCCTAAAGATCCAGTAGAGACAGAATCAACATCTAACGTTTGGGTATCCCCTAAACGCATAATAGAACCTTTACCAAATTGTTTTTCTATTTGACTTAATGCAGCTGAAAGTGCTCGTTGTTTGTTTTCGTTCATATTATAAAATTCCAATGAGTTAGTATATTGATATACATTATACTGTATTGTTATACAGTATCAAGTTTTTTTTATATCCAATAATCATTTAGTTAATAATGGGAAATGCTTCACAATTTTTTTCAAAATATTACTGGTTATTGTTTGTTTGATTGTAACAAATGGTGACGAAACGATAATATTCAAGATTAAATTTAAACCGATAAATGGATTCAATAGTGATATAATTTTGTATAAGGTTATTATGAGATTTTATGCATTTTATCTTTGAGATGAGATTTTAAATTTAGCTTGTAGAAAATATTGCTCAACCAACTGAAATACTCAAAATCAAATAATCAAATTATGCTAATGAGGGTAGGTAATACTTTCATAAAAAAATGGCATTTGATATGATTAGTAAAGAAGAAGTTTTAGTCATTGTTGTATATTAAAAGTAGTTATCCCACTTGAAATTGAGTAAAAGTAATTTACCAATTATTTACTTAAAGGTTATGCTAATCTGAAACATCTTTACATTTAAAATAATTATCAAATTAAAGGGAAATAATGGCTGTTGATAAGCAACAATATGTTTTATGCTCACACTGCGATTTGATCATAGAATTATCCGATATAACAATAGGGCATAAAGCTATATGTCCTCGTTGTAATACCACATTAGCCAAAAAAAGCATTAATATGAAATTTCGAGCCGCAATGTATGCTTTTTGTTCACTCATTATGATTATTGTTGCTTGTGGTTTTATTTTTATTGATATTCGCCTAGTCGGTAATTTTAATGGTGTAAGTGTTTTAGATATACCCAAGACGCTCTTCTATGATAAATATAGTTATATTTCAGCGCTATTTATTTTATTTGTTTTAATTTTTCCCATAATAAATCTATTAATTATTAGTTTGCTTTGTTCCAAGTTTACAATGTCAAAATATCGCAAAAGAGATTTATTAATTATTTATGAAAAATTTAAACATTGGTGTATGCCTGAAATATTTATAACAGGCATTTTGGTTAGCTTTGTAAAATTAATGAGCTATGGCAGTATAGGTGTTACAAGTACCTTTTGGGCATTTTGTTTATTTGTATTTTTTTATATAAAAGCACAAGTAATTTTTTCACCTGAAACAATTTGGGAAGAGATTCATACCAATAATTTTGCTCAAGCACCATTAAAAGTTGGTAAGACGGCAATTAGTCAAAATTTGAAGCTGTGTGGTTGTTGTCATGCTATGATGCCAATCGCCTATGCTAAATGCCCAAGATGTAAACAAAAAAGTGCCGTAAGAAATCGTGACAAAATACAATGGACGATAGCATTATTGGTCACTTCACTAATTATTTATATTCCTGCAAATGTATTTGGGATCATGATAACAGTCGTTTTTGGTTCACCGTCAACGTCGACAATTATGGATGGTGTTATTTATATGTGGCAGGCGGGTGATGTACCTGTGGCATTAGTTATTTTTATTGCCAGCATAGTTATTCCAATTTTGAAAATAATTTCATTAAGTTGGCTTTGCTATTTTGCAATAGCTGTGAAAAAGAAAAATAAACATAATTGCTTAAAAATGAAAAAACTATATGGAGCGGTAGAATTTATTGGTAAATGGTCAATGATTGATATATTTGTTGTATCAGTTGTTTGTTCACTAGTTAGAAATCAACAAATGATGGGGGTTTATCCTGATATAGGTGTTACATTTTTCGCAACTGTTGTGATTATCACTATGATTGCATCGCAAAAATTTGATCCGCGTTTAATTTGGGATCATTCTCCAAATAAAAGTTATAATAAATAGGAACACTATGGCAACATCAAGTAAATTAGCGAAAATCATTAAAATTAGAGCCATTTCGGCGATATGGATTATTCCGATCGTTACTGCAATTGTTGGTCTTTGGATCATCTATTCTCATTTTGCTGATAGAGGGACTTCTTTTACCTTACTTGCCAAAGATGCAAGTGGTATTGTTGCAGGTAAAACCGTTATTAAAAACCGCAGTGTTGATATCGGTATTGTCGATGAAGTAACGTTATCAAAAGATTTTGAAAAAGTGGTCATTAAAGGTCGAATCTATAATGATATGGAACCACTTCTTAAAAATGACTCTATTTTTTGGGTTGTCAAACCAGAGATTGGTCGTGATGGTGTAACAGGTTTAGGTACTATTTTATCTGGTGTTTATATTGAGTTAGCATCCGGCAACGATACACATAGTTTCAAAAATAATCCATTTATACTATCAGATAACCCGCCATTATCAGACCCAAGTATTAAAGGCATTCGAGTTAATCTTGAAAGTGATCAAAACGGTGTGATTCCGCGTGGAGCATCTGTGATGTTTCATGGTTATCGTGTAGGTAATGTTGAAACTTCAGAATTTGATATTGATTCGCGTAAAATGAAATATCAAATTTTTATCACCAAACCTTATGATGCTTTAGTAACTCAAAATGTTCGTTTTTGGAAAGAAGGAGGCATTGATTTAGCATTTTCTTCATCGGGTGCCAGTCTTAACGTGCCTTCTTTAGATGTATTAATGTCCGGCGGCATAAGTTTTGATTTACCTGATGGTTCTAAATTAGGTGCACCAGCTGAGCAACATGCTGTATATAAATTATATGAGGATAAAAAATCAATTCAAGATTCACAATATACAGAATATAAAGAGTTTCTGATTATGCTTTCTGAATCCATATCTGGATTGGTTGAAGGTGCGCCTGTTGAGTATCATGGTATTCGACTAGGTACGGTATCTAAAGTACCATTTTATACAGCTGAAATGTTAAATAAAACATTTATTTTAAATCAAAAAGTACCCGTATTAATTAGGATCGAGCCCGATCGCTTATCTGAGTTGGTTGATGAAAAGATTGATATTGCTACCATAATTATGGATGAGCAAAAAAATGGCTTAAGAGCTTCTTTAAAAACTTCAAATATGTTTACAGGCGCGCTTTTTATTGATCTTGATTTTTATCCTGAATTAAAAAATAAATATAACGCCAAATCAAGCAGTCTTTATGGTTATGACACTATAGAAACAACATCAACAGGTATTGCACAGATTCAAGCCAAAGTGATGCAGTTATTAGACAATTTCAATAATTTACCACTGAATAATACCATGACGGAATTTAATAAATCGTTAGCTTCAACTCAGCGCTTAATGAATTCATTAAATCAAATTATGGCAAGTAATGAAATGCAAAATATGCCTGGCGATCTACAAGAAACGTTAAGAACGTTAAACGAAACCCTGAAAGGTATACAACCAGGTTCAGAACTTAATAAGCAAATGAATGAAAGTCTGCAAAAAGTTCAACAAATGATGGATGAATTAACACCATTACTTAATACACTTAATGATAAAAGTAATGCGTTGATTTTCTCTGCTCCAAATAAGAAAGACCAAGAACCGAAAGCGAAAGGTAAAAAGTAATGAATAAAATGATGCGAAATTTCCTTATAACATTTTGTGGAACTGCATTTATGTTACTCGTTGGCTGTTCAGCAAACACGCAAGACAAAAGTTATTTCCAATTAGCTAGTAATTTGCCTGTTCAAACACCAAAAACAATGAAATCAACTAATCGTTTTATAAAGATCGATTCCATTGATGTAGCCAGTTTCTTAAATAAATCTGGTATTGTTTTGCAAACAGAAGATATCAAGTATGTTACCGCTATAAATAATCTATGGGTTTCGACGCTTTCTCAACAGCTTGAAGAACGATTAGTACAAGATTTAAGTTTGTTACTGCCAGATTATTTGATTTCGAGTAAGTCGCTAGCAACTCCAACATTAACCGTTAAACTTTTTATTGATGGTTTTCATGGTGGTTACAATGGAGATGCGATTATAAAGGGGCGTTGGATTGTTACAAACAATAAAAACCATATCGAAACAAAACCATTTGAACGACATATTCCATTAGCCAAAAATGGTTATGATGCTTTAGTTAAAGCGTTGTCAAAAGGATGGCAAGAAGAAGAGCAAGATTTTGCTAATTCTATAAGATATTAAATTAATAAAACATTCCGCCACCATTCTGGCGGAATGTTTCAATAATAGTAGATCACAACATCTGCTTGAACCGATCAAATACCTTATCATCAATTTCAACCCATTTGCGAATACTATTAATAAAAGCAATTTTATCAGCCTTTAATAATTCATTGATTAAAATTGTTTTTTCAATTATTTGTTTTTGATCCAAATAAAATTGTCGCATAGTACCAGCCAATAATCCCGATTCAATTTTAGGTGTAACCCATTGATTATTAATTAACAGCACAAGATTACCGTTAACAAATTCAGTTATTTCATTGTTTTGATTAAAATTAATATATTCTTTACCTATCGTTAGTTGCGGAAAATGTTCACGGTTTGATGTTTTGTGATACAAATAGATATCTTTATTATTCACACATTGTGGTGCGAGTGTGATTTCATTGATTTCCATTGGTACGTTAATAATGTCTTTGCTAATATCACATCGACCATCTTGTTGTAGTAAAATTCTGACCTTATAAATACTTTCACATTCTGCACTGGCTAATTTAATCAATTGCAATTTGATGGAATCAATATCACATTTAAAATCAAAATAGCATGCAGAATTAGCAAGTCTAGTTAAATGTTCATCAAGCAATAAAAATTGCCCTTTTTCTAACAGTAATGATTCAATAAGATATTGGGGGATCCTTGCTGTGCGATTTAATATAGCGGTTTTTGCTAAGATTTCACTATATTCATCGTTTGATGTTGAATCCCAAGTTATCCCACCTCCAACACCATAATGCATCTGCTGATTGTGAATTGTTAATGTACGAATGGGTATATTAAATATTGCAGTTTTCATATAGGGGGTAATGTAACCTATGGTTCCACAATATACACCTCTAGGTGAATTTTCAGTGTCTGCAATGATTTGCATTGTGCTTGTTTTAGGAGCTCCAGTAATTGAACCACAAGGAAACAATGCTTGAAAAATTTGATATAAACTGACCTGTTCAGCCAATTCGGCTTGAATGGTTGAGGTCAACTGCCAAACGGTAGGGTATTTCTCGGCAGAAAATAGTTTTGGGACAACGACCGAGCCAGCTTTAGCAATTCGGCTTAAATCATTACGTAGTAAATCAACAATCATCATATTTTCAGCCTGATTTTTCTCAGAAAATAATGTCTCTAACTGTTGATTATCATGGTGAATATTTAAACCTCGAGCGGCAGTTCCTTTCATCGGTTTTGTTGTGATAGTTTGATTATCTAACTTAAAAAATAGTTCAGGAGAAATCGATAAAATCTGATAATTTTCAAATTCAAGATAAGCACAATAACTCGCTTGGTTATTTTCTTGTAAAAATTTGTAATAATCAAAGGCATTATCATTAAATGGTGCACTAAATTGGATCGTGTAGTTGGTTTGATAAGTATTTCCCGATTCAATCTGCCCACGAATATAGTCAATTTTTTGGTTATATTCTTCGATTGAAGTGTCACACTTTAAATCAAAATGACAAGGTTTGTAATCACTTTTTGTTAATGAATCAACTGTTGAATAATCTTGGTAAATACCAAATAGTAGTACAGGTAGCGCATTGTCTGATTTTTGAATATTCTTGGTTTTATTTGCTTGATTAAATCCCATTGCACTTTCATAAGCAAGATAACCAACCGCATAAAAACCTTGCTGTGTGAACTTTTCGATTGCATCTAATTGTTGTTTAACCGTGGTGTAATCGTTGGATCTCAAAATCGTAATAGGATCAGAAAAACATTTCTGTTGACCTTCAAAATCAATATAAACTTTCATATTAATATTACTCATAAATAAAATTATGAATCATTTGTAAACCTGATTCTGTTTTAATTGCTTCTGGATGAAATTGCACGGATTCAATGGGTAATGTTTTATGTCGTAATCCCATAATTAATCCTTGTTTGTTACGAGCGGTAACCATGAGAGGTGACTTTGTTTGAGATAAATTATCGTCAGCAATTAAAGAGTGATAGCGAACTACAGAAAGAGGGTTTTTAATGCCTCTAAATAATCCTTGACCATCATGTATAATTTCATCGATTTTACCGTGCATAGGCATAGGTGCTTTGCAAATGGAATAACCATAATACTGTGCAATTGTTTGATGACCCAAACAGATACCTAATATTGGACAACAATTGGCAAATTCGGCAATCACTGTTAGTGATATTCCAGCATTATCGGGCGTTCCCGGACCAGGTGAAATAATTATTTTAGAAAAAGTTAGCTCTTTTATTTGTTCAATGGTCATTTCATCATTTTTTATCACTTGGACTTTTGCACCTAATCGGCATAAATAATCGTAAATATTGAACGTAAAAGAATCATAGTTATCTATTAATAGTATCAAAATATCTTCCGTTAATTAAAAAAAGAATTTTTTGTCAACTTGGTGATTATGGAAATCATCATTATAAATGACAAGTCACCATTGCCGACATTATGATTAGAAATTTCATTTCATTGTTTTGATTAATCAAGCTAGATTTAGTTTAAATCCAGCCATTATTGACGCCATTATACAAGCAAGAAGTACTAATAAGAGATGATTACTAACTTAATATTACGTTATTCCTATTTTTTTACTTAAACGTACCCATAACCTGAAACTTTTTGACAAAAAAACCTTCTTTTTGTGATAACTCTCACAAAAGCCTATAGCTATTCTTGTATGGTAGTATATTTTATTATATTTTCCCTAAATTCAATCAACATATACTTTATTTAATAAAAATAACAAACAAATTAGACGTTTTTATGACTCCTTTTTTGATTGAATTATTAAACTCACCAAAACTAAACATTAATAAAAGTTTCGACAGGTCTGTTTATTTGAGGATAAAAATATGCAAAAAATAACATTTGAAGAAATGAAAGCGACTATAAAAAAAGCATTTCTTAACGCTGGATTATCTGAATCACAAGCAGAAATATGTGCACATATACATACCGAATCTACTTCTGACGGGGTTTATTCCCATGGGTTAAATCGTGTCGCTCGTTTTGTTGATTATGTAAATAAAGGTTGGGTAGATATTAACGCTAAACCTAGTTTAGTTAAATCACTGGGTGTGCTTGAAGTTTATGATGGAAATCAGGGGATCGGAATAACAAATGCACTATTTGCTTTAGATAAAGCAATTGAATTAGCTAAAAAAAATGCTGTTGGCATTATTGGATTACGTAATACAACGCATTGGATGCGAGGCGGAACTTACGGTTGGAAAGCTGTAGAAAAGGGATTTGCAGCAATATGTTGGACGAATACCGAATCGTGTATGCCTGCGTGGGGAGCAAAAAATACACGTTTAGGCAATAATCCATTCGTGATGGCTGTGCCTAGTTCAGATGGTTCAATTGTTGTTGATATGGCGATGTCACAATATGCATATGGTAAGCTTCAAGTCACTCGCTTAAAAGGTGAGAAACTTCCGTTTCCAGGTGGGTATGACAAAGATGGAAAATTAACTGATGATCCAGGATCAATAGAGGAATCAATGCGAATTCTACCAACTGGATATTGGAAAGGGTCAAGTATGGCTATCGTATTAGATGCAATGGCTGCACTTTTATCGATGGGCAATCCAACTAATGAAATTGATAAGATTCAAAAAGGAAGCTGTACCGGTGCTAGTCAGATTTTTATGGTATTTGACCCATCTCAATTAGGCGGAAAAGAATTTAACGAACAGATGGTTAATAGTATTACTCAATATGTTAATACATCAACACCAGCTGAAGGACAAAAAGCAGTTTTTTATCCAGGTGAATTATCAAAAAAAACACGTAAAGATCATCTAACCAATGGTATTCCTGTTGATACTGAAGTGTGGCGTGAAGTTGTTTCATTAGCAAATTAGCTGAAATCAAAATTAATAATTAAAAAATATATAGCAACTTATTAATTTTTACGCCAAACGAAGAATTGATTAAAAAGGAATAGGATATGAATAATGCGGTTAGTGACAAGAAAAAAGTGACGATTCCAATCGCTATCGGTTATGGTTTAACGGATATTATGGGTGGTGGTGCCTTTACCATCATTGGAGCATGGTTACTCTTTTTTTATACCACCTTTGTAGGATTAACACCTATTGAGGCAGCATCTATTGTGGCAATTGCACGAATTGTTGATGCAATCGTTAGTTTATTTATGGGTAGTTTTACCGATAATTTTTACAAATACAAATTAGGACAAAAATTTGGTAGAAGACGGTTTTTCTTACTAATTGGTTCTCCTCTTATGTTGATTTATGTTTTACTTTGGATAACAGGGATGAATTATTGGTTTTATTTAACCGTATATCTAGTATTTGAAATTGTTGCAGCTATTGTATTGATTCCTTGGGAGACATTACCCTCAGAAATGACTAAAGATTATAATGATCGAACTAAATTATCTACAGGTCGGATGTTTTTATCTGCAAGTGGAACTTTCTTAGCAACTTTAGTGCCGGGTATTTTAATTCATAATTTTGGTGAAAATAACGCTTACGCTTATTTTATTAATGGACTTTTCTTCGCGATTATTTTTGCTGTTTGTGTATTTATTTCATATAAAGTAACGTGGGAACGGGAACTGACTCCAGAGATGTTAAAGCATCAAGAACAAGGTGTGAACAAAAAGAGTTTTTCTGAAAAAATTAGTACTGTTAAACAACTAGTTAAGGATTATTTATCTACATTTCATATTAGAGCTTTTCGTCGCCATTTAGCTATCTATTTATTTTCATTTACAGCAAAAGATATTTTTAATACGGTTTTTGTCTTCTTTTGTGTCTATTGTTTATGTGTCTCTTCGTCATTTGCTGGTGGATTATTATCGTTAAGTATTATAGGGTTACCAATAACATTATTGGCTGGTGTTGCAATGGTAAAATACGGTCCAGGAAAGCTGTATGTTTTCTCTTATACAACTATGATCATCTGTATTCTTGGTTTTTATGCAGTATATATAGTCGATCCGTCATCCAAAATCTGGTGGTTGTATATTATAGCGATTTGTTATCAAGCTGGTCGTTGTATTTTAGAATTTACCCCATGGAATGTGTTCCCATTTATTCCTGATATTGACGAAATGCTCACCAGACAACGTCGAGAAGGTCTATTTGCGGCGGTAATGACATTTGGTCGCAAAACAACGGTTGCTATCGCAACGTTTATTGTGGGATTAATTCTACAAAAAGGTGGCTTTATACAAGGAAGTACTCAACAAAGTGCTGAAGCAATAAATACCATAAGTATTTTATTTGTTGGTGGTACCGTTGGTTTATTATTAATTGCGTTAATTTATGCTTTAACTTTTAAGTTAAATAAACAAACTCACACAATTTTGGTCGCAGAAATAGAACGTTTAAAAAATAATGGTTCAAAAAATGATGTTTCAGAACAGACACGTAAAGTTGTTGAAAATCTTACTGGTCATAAATATGAACATTTGTGGCGAGATAAATAATGCAATTATGAGGAGATACATCTTCGTTCATGATAAATATTGTTATCTATAAGATCCTCTATCAAATCTGATATTTATAAATATTTTTATAAAAAAATGTAATATTGATTCAATACTACATTTTTTTATCTATCCCAAATATATCAATAATTAATTTTGATAATCTTGTTTAAAATCAACTTAATAATCTAATGATAATTATCTAATTAACTATTTTTTCAGCATTCCAATCTATAGTTAAAACATTTGCTAAACCTCAATTTCTTTACGATCTCTCCTCCTTAGTGTGATCTTTCTCACAAAAACATTCTAATCTACTTGTATGGTAGTATTGGATCGATTAATTTGATGCTGCACTAATTATTAACGAGGTATTCAATGAAAATTGTAAAAGCAGAAGTTTTTGTATGCAGTCCGGGTCGAAACTTTGTCACATTAAAAATAACCACAGATGAAGGCGTTTATGGTGTTGGTGATGCAACACTTAATGGGCGAGAATTATCAGTAGCATCATATCTTAAAGATCATCTTTGCCCTCAACTTATTGGGCGTGATCCTCATCAAATTGAAGATATTTTTCAATATTTTTATAAAGGAGCTTATTGGCGTCGTGGTCCAGTGACAATGTCGGCTATATCGGCAATTGATATGGCGTTATGGGATATCAAAGGTAAAGTTGCCAATATGCCACTTTATCAATTATTGGGCGGTGCTTCACGTACAGGCGTAATGGTGTATTGCCATACCACTGGTAAAGATATCGAAGAAGCGTTAGATGATTATGCTAAACATAAAGAGATGGGGTTCAAAGCAATCCGAGTCCAATGCGGTATACCCGGAATGAAAACGACTTATGGTCAAAGTAAAGGGAAAAATCTTGCATACGAACCCGCTACGCGTGGCAATTATCCTGAAGAACAGTTTTGGGCAACGGATAAATATTTAGACTTTACGCCAAAATTATTTGAAGCAGTGCGAAACAAATTCGGTTTTAACGAGCATCTATTGCATGACATGCACCATCGCTTAACCCCAATTGAAGCTGCGCGTTTTGGTAAAAGTATTGAAGATTATCGTCTATTTTGGATGGAAGATCCTACACCGGCTGAAAATCAAGAATGCTTCCGTTTAATTCGTCAACACACTGTAACACCAATTGCTGTTGGTGAAGTATTTAACAGTATTTGGGACTGTAAACAACTGATTGAAGAACAACTCATCGATTACATTCGAACCACAATAACTCATGCTGGTGGTATTACTCATATGCGTCGAATAGCTGATTTTGCTGCGCTTTATCAAGTTAGAACTGGCTCTCATGGACCATCTGATTTATCACCAATCTGTCATGCCGCAGCACTACATTTTGATATGTGGGTGCCTAACTTTGGTGTTCAAGAATTTATGGGTTACTCAGAGCAGATGTTAGAAGTCTTTTCTCCAAATTGGACTTTCAATGATGGTTATATGCATCCAAGCGATAAACCAGGCTTAGGTATCGATTTTGATGAAAAACTAGCAGCTAAATATCCATACAATCCCGCTTATTTGCCAATTGCTCGTTTAGAAGATGGCACTTTATGGAATTGGTAAGTTAAAGGAGTTTATATGAAAAGTATTGTAATAAAACAACCTAATGAACTAGTAATCGAGGAACGTGAAGTTCCTCAACCTAAATTAGGTGAAGTTAGAGTAAAAGTAAAATTAGCCGGCATTTGTGGTTCAGATAGTCATATTTATCGCGGTCATAATCCTTTTGCTAAATATCCAAGAGTAATTGGGCATGAATTTTTTGGGGTGATTGATGCTGTTGGAGAGGGTGTTGATCAATCTAGAATCGGTGAGCGTGTTTCTGTTGATCCTGTAATTAGCTGTGGATGTTGTTACCCTTGTTCTGTTGGTCGTCCTAATGTTTGTTCCTCTTTAACTGTTTTGGGTGTTCATCGTGATGGTGGATTCAGTCAATATGCTGTTGTACCAAGTAAAAATGCTTACGTGATACCAGATGAAATCAATGATGAATTTGCCGTAATGATAGAGCCTTTCACAATAGCTGCTAATGCAACTGCACAACTAAAACCGACCCAAAATGATGTTGCATTAATTTATGGCGCAGGTCCAATGGGATTAACTTCAGTGCAAGCCTTGAAAGGTGTGTATAACGTTAAAGAAGTTATTGTTGTCGATCGTATTGATGAACGTTTAGCTATGGCAAAAAGTAGTGGTGCTGATCGGACTATTAATAACACATCATTATCATTAAAAGATGAATTAGATAAATTGAATATCAAACCAACGGTAATCATTGATGCCGCTTGTCATCCTTCAATTTTACAAGAAGCAATTACAATTGCATCCCCAGCAGCAAGAATTCTCATTATGGGTTTTTCAAGCGATCCATGTCAAATAACACAACAAGGTATTACCAGTAAAGAGCTTTCTATTTTCTCTTCACGACTTAATGCAAACAAATTCTCAATCGTCATTGATTGGTTAAACAAAAAATTAATTGATCCTAAAAAACTGATTACTCATCGATTTGATTATACGGATGTGGTTCAGGCTATTCAAACTTTCGAAAAAGATCAGAAACAGTGTTGTAAGGTTTTATTGACTTTTAGTTAGGTCAATTTTTATATACTAAATGATAAGTGAGAGCGAGTAAGATATGAATAAGATAGGAAATAATAAAAGTGAAAGAAATACTTCAGATTTAGTTAAAGCTGCTGTTTCTGGTTGGCTTGGAACCGCATTAGAGTTTATGGATTTCCAATTATATTCTTTAGGTGCTGCACTTGTATTTCATGAAATATTTTTCCCGGAACAATCAGCGATTATGGCATTGATATTAGCGATGGGAACTTACGGCGCTGGATACGTTGCACGTATTGTTGGCGCTTTTGTTTTTGGCCGCATGGGTGATGCAATTGGTAGAAAGAAAGTATTATTTATCACTATCACTATGATGGGTATTTGTACCACATTGATAGGGTTTTTACCCACCTATGCTCAAGTCGGTATTTTAGCGCCATTAATGTTAGTTGTTTTGCGTATTATTCAAGGATTAGGTGCTGGTGCAGAAATTTCTGGTGCTGGCACTATGCTCGCAGAGTATGCGCCAAAAGGTAAACGAGGAATTGTTTCTTCACTTGTCGCAATGGGTACTAACTGTGGTACTTTAAGTGCGACAGCAATTTGGGCAATTATGTTTTTTATACTAGATAAAGATCAACTCATATCTTGGGGTTGGCGAGTACCATTTATTGCTAGTGTCATTGTTATGATCTTTGCCATTTGGCTCAGAATGAATTTAAAAGAGAGTCCTGTTTTTGATGATGTAAATGATGCAACAGCAAAAACAATTAATAAAGAACCATCAATTAAACATATTTCATTATTAGAGATGTGTAAAAGTAAATCCTTTTGGTTAGCAACGGGGTTACGCTTTGGTCAAGCTGGAAATTCTGGTTTAATCCAAACTTTTTTAGCTGGTTACTTAGTACAAGCATTGTTATTTGAAAAAAGCGTACCAACTGATGCTTTAATGATCAGTTCAATTATTGGTTTTTTCACAATTCCTTTCTTAGGTTGGTTATCCGATAAGATTGGGCGTCGTGTACCTTATATAATTATGACTTTATCAGCAATTATTCTTGCTTATCCAATGTTATCTTTTATTGTTGATAAAAATCATTCAGTGAGTACCATTATGTTATGTTTGATTGTTATTCATAACGTTGCGGTATTGGGACTGTTTGCTTTAGAAAACATCACAATGGCAGAAATGTTTGGCGCGCGTAATCGATTTACTCAAATGGCGATATCTAAAGAAGCGGGTGGACTTATTGCGGTAGGATTTGGTCCAATATTAGCGGGAATTTTCTGTAATATGGTTAACGATTGGTGGCCAATTGTTGTTATGATTATTATCTATTCTTGTATTGGTTTAGTTTCTGCGATTTTAATGCCTGAGGTAAAAGATCGTAATTTAGCTGATTTAAAAGATGCAGCTGAATAAATAAAAAATAGGAAAAATAATGAAATTATCAAATCAAACTTTATCACAACTACCTGAAGCGGTAGTTGTACCAAATTATGATAGAAATCAGCTTAAAACTAAAATCGTTCATCTTGGTTTTGGTGCTTTTCATCGTGCTCATCAAGCTGTATTTGCCGATATTTTAGCTGCCGAACATGGTAGTGATTGGGGATACTGTGAAGTTAATTTAATTGGTGGTGAAAAACAAATCGCTGATCTTAAAGAACAAAATTATCTATTTAGTGTTTGTGAAATGTCCTATGATAACTGGTCTACCCGAGTGGTGGGGGTCGCCAAAGAAGCATTACATGCAGATATAGATGGTATAGCAAAAATTTTAGAGGTTATGACGCGTCAAGAAATCGCAATTATATCAATAACTGTCACTGAAAAAGGTTATTGCTATTTACCCGCGACAGCATCAATTGATATCAATAATGTACTTATTCAACATGATATTGACAATCCAACTAATCCTAAAAGTGTACCAGGGGTCATTGTCGAGGCTTTACGTATCCGTAAAGAAAAAGGCTTAAAACCTTTTTCGGTCATGTCTTGTGACAATATGCCAGAAAATGGACATGTAACACGTAATGTAGTTTTAGCTTTAGCAAAAATAAGGGATGCAAACTTATCCCAATGGATTGAAAAAAATGTCAGCTTCCCATCTACTATGGTTGACCGTATTGTGCCAGCAGTAACGCCAGATACAATAGCAAAAATACAAAAGCAATTGGGGGGAATTGACGATCCTGCAGGTGTTGCTGGTGAGCCATTCAAGCAATGGGTAATTGAAGATAATTTTGTCGCAGGTCGTCCAGAATGGCAAAAATCTGGTGCAGAGTTAGTCAATGATGTTCTACCGTATGAAGAAATGAAATTACGCATGCTAAATGGTAGTCACTCCTTTTTTGCCTATCTAGGTTATTTGGCAGGATATTTACACATAGATGAATGTATGCAAGATCCCTATTATGTAAAAGCGGCTCGTCACCTTATGTTACAAGAACAAGCAACGACCTTACGCGTAAAAGGGGTTGATTTATCAGCTTATGCGGATTCATTACTTGATCGTTATCGTAACACTGGTCTTAAACATCGTACTTGGCAAATTGCCATGGATGGTACTTTAAAATTACCACAACGTATGCTTGATTCTGTTCGTTATCATTTAGTCAATAATACACCATTTGATTGTTTAGCTTTAGGTGTTGCCGCTTGGATGCGATACGTTAGTGGTATCGACGATAATGGTAAAGATATTGAAGTTAGTGATCCGGCCGCAGAGCAACTAAAAGAGTTGGTATCAAACAGTCCAGATAATGAAGAGCGAGTCAAAGCATTATTATCATTGACACATGTTTTTGGAAATGATTTATCTAATAATCAATATTTTATCATTCAAGTTACCAACGCTTATTTATCTTTAAGGGATAAAGGCGCTAAACAGACTGTCCAACAATTAGCACAGAGTTTTTAACACAACTAACAATAATTAATAAAATCAAAGTGTAATAACCAGTAATGGTATTACACTTTTCTAATTGTTCAAATATAAAGCAGAGCCTAATTTGTTATTATGGGTATTTATCAAAAAAACTTTTCTTATACTTAAAAATCACCTACTATTCTTAATTATTTATTCTTTTAAATAAGATGGTATATGTTTAAATCTATCGACTTAAATATTTCTGAACCAGTTAATCAACAAATTTATCGTACATTACGAAAAGCTATTATTACCTGTTATGTTTTACCGGGTGTTTTACTTTCAGAAAAAGAAATTTCCAGTCAATTCAATGTTTCTCGCCAACCTGTTCGTGAAGCATTTATTAAACTAGCTGAAGCAGGTCTTGTACAAATTCTTCCCCAACGTGGCACATTTGTAACGAAAATTTCTATCAAGAAAGTGATGGATGGGCAATTTATTCGTGAAGCAGTTGAATGCGCCATCATCAAACGTGCCGCTATAGAGATCAGTCAATCAGATATTTCATTATTGCAAAAAAATCTCGCGGAACAAAAACAAGCTAATGAACGTAAAGATATACGTTATTTTTTGGAAAAAGATGACGAGTTTCATCAAATATTAATGAATGTAATTGATTGCCCGATGGCATGGCAAACAGTTGAAAATATCAAAGCAATGATGGATAGAGTAAGATATTTAACATTAGAAGATGTCTCTCCACCGGAAGATCTAGTTAAACAACATGAAAAAATTTTAATTGCACTGGAAAATCATGATCCAGAGCTTGCAGTACTGGCTTTACATGAGCATTTGTCAGCGATTCTACAAACTATAACAATTGTATCGCAACAAAAAAATGAATGGTTTGTTGATTAATACTGATATTATCTTGTATTTTTTGATTGTAAAACCTGATCATTTATTAATTTTTATATTCATATCTTTAGCTTATTTAGTTAAAAAAAATTAATAAAATTACTGGTTATAATTATCACGCTATAATGTTTTTTGATTTGAAAAACCTAGGTAAGGTTGTAATATGATTAAACAAGTAAAAATTCAAGTGAGTGGACGGGTACAAGGGGTTGGATTTCGTTTTTTTACTCATCAACAAGCAAAAAAACTGGGTTTATTTGGCTACGTTAAAAATTTGGATAATGGTGATGTTGAAATTCTTATTCAAGGAGATAGTTTACAAATAACTAAATTCACTGAGTGGCTTAACCAAGGGGGACCTTCGTCTGCCCGCATTAGCAATATTAATATTTGTGAATTAGCACCTAAAAACGATTTAACTTCTTTTAATATCCGATATTAATTTATTTAAATAAGTTAATCTTAGATGATTTTTAATGGTAGTCACCCAGTTTTTCTAAATAATACTTAGATGGTTAATTAATATAAAATATTATGAAATTTGCTTTTAACGCTTACGTAAATAACCTAAAACACGAAAGGCATCTATTTTCCATAACCCATCTTTATAAATTAGTGGAAAAGTTGCGCGACTACTGGCAGTAGGGCCAGGATTTTGCTGAATGATCTCAATATCAGTGTCAGTAACTTTACTGATGATGGCTACGTGACCATATCTAGACCAATCTAAGACAATAATATCGTCAACTTGAGGTTTAGTGGGGGAGCCATTATGGAACTGAAGTAAATTCCGTTTAGGATTGAGAGATCCATCTGGTATCGAATCATCAAAAAAATCTTTAGCATGACCATAACTGTCAGGCATTTTATGATTAAACCGTTCGTAATAGTAACGTTTAATAAATTCAACACACTGATACTTCAATCCTAAATTATAACCATCTTTTGCTACATTTCTACCACTTACATGATTTGTTGTACCATTATAATAAACTTTAACACCATTAAGTTCATCAACAACCATGCCAATTTTACTTTCATCAACATTTAAATCAGCATAAACAAAATGATGAAAACCAAGACCCAATAACATTAATAAAACAATTATTGAAAAAATAATTTTTTTAAAGCTTAATAACATCTGGGGTCCCTTTTACATATCTTTTTATCTTAAAAATGAAGAATGTTCTAATCCTTGAATGTGTTATATATTATCATTAAAAGTTATCTGTTTTATAGTAAAAAGAAAATTTATAAGTAAATTATCAATATTTTCAATTATTATTTTGAGATTACTTAACTTCTTTTAATGTCAGATATTAATTTAATAAAAAATAAAGTAAAATAACCAAATTACAGAACTTAAAAATAACGATTTATCCTTGTTATTGATTAAACTTATTCGTGTGATAAAAATATGCTATGAATAAAAAAAATTTAATCTATATCTTACTTATCATTGTGGTGGTTGGTGTTTATTATAATTATCAGAAAGATGATGATTCAGATTCAATGTCAACAATCAGCTTATCTGATACGCCGATATATCAAAGTGATGATATGATAACAAATATTTATGACATATCAGGAGAGATCATCTATAAAATTGAATCAGTTAAAGTTAGACATTTTGATGAATCAAATAATACTGAATTTGATTTACCCAATTTGACAATTTATGATCGAGAACATTCCGCTACATGGAATATTCACTCCCAAAAAGCAACGTTAACCAATGATAAACTGATTTATCTTAATCAAAATGTTCAATTAGACAATTTAACTACTGATGCTCAATTACAGCATGTATTAACAGATAATGCTATTATTGACTTAACGACCCAAAATGTCACCTCTAAAGATCTTGTTACAATTAAAGGGGTTGGTTTTTTTTCAACGGGACAAGGATTAATTGGAAATCTACGGACAAAAACCGCAAATATACTTGAAAATATAAAAACTTATTACAACACTGAGGCAAAATAAAAAAATGAGATTGCAAAAACGGTTTATTTATCCATTATTTTTTATGTTATTTATTTCATATGGGTGTTTTGCCGATGAGCCAAATACATCAGCATCCGAAGAACAACATGATAAAAAGATGTTAGTTAATAATAAACCTATTACTATAGATGCTAATAATCAGCAGATTGATATTGATAAAAATATCATAACATTTAGTGGTAATGTGCAAATAACTCAAGATGGTTTAACTATTTTAGCTGATAAAGTGATAGTGACTGATATGCAGGATTCCACAAAACAGAAAATTACAGCGTATGGTAATCCAGTAAATTTTAAACAAATATTACCTCAAAATAATAAAGTTGTGACAGGGCATTCAGAGCAAATTATCTATGATGTTAAACAAAATACGGTCACCTTACAGAATAATGCAGAATTATTTCAGCAGGACAATCACGTGGTTAGTTCAATCATTACTTATAATGTAAAACAACAGTTGATACTCGCCCAACCAAAAAATGGTCGAGTAAAAAGTACTATTATTCCTAGCCAAGTTAAAGAGATAAATAAATAAAATGTCAATTTTAAAAGCGGAAAATTTAGCCAAAATTTACAAGAAACGTCGTGTGGTTGAAGATGTCAGTTTAACTGTAAACTCAGGTGAAATTGTTGGTTTATTAGGACCTAATGGTGCGGGTAAAACCACCACTTTTTATATGGTTGTAGGTATTGTAACTTTAAATGCGGGTAAAATATTTCTTGATGATCATGATATAAGTATATTGCCTTTACATGAACGAGCCCAAAAGGGAATTGGATATTTACCGCAAGAAGCTTCAATTTTCAGAAAACTCTCGGTTATTGACAATATTATGGCCATTTTAGAAACACGCAATGATATTGATAAAAGTGAAAAAATCGAACGAGCAGAAGAACTTCTTGAAGAATTTCATATCACCCATATACGTGACAGTATCGGACAATCATTATCGGGTGGTGAAAGACGTAGAGTTGAAATTGCTAGAGCGTTAGCGGCTAATCCTAAATTTATTTTACTTGACGAACCTTTCGCTGGGGTTGATCCTATATCGGTTATTGATATTAAAAATATCATTAAGCATTTACGTGATAGAGGACTTGGCGTATTAATCACGGATCATAATGTGCGCGAAACGTTAGATGTTTGTGAACGTGCTTATATTGTAAATAAAGGACATTTAATTGCTGAAGGTTCACCAAGTGATATCTTAAGTAACGAATATGTTAAACGCGTTTACTTAGGAAATGAATTTAGATTATGATAAAACCCAGTTTACAACTGAAAATTTCCCAACAGTTGTCAATGACGCCTCAACTTCAACTAGCGATTCGATTGTTGCAGTTGTCAACGTTAGAATTACAGCAAGAAATTCAAACAGCACTTGAAAATAATCCATTACTTGAGATTGCAGATCAATATGATGAAGTAAATATTGAGAAAATTGATTTAAATGAAAATGTTGACACTCGTGAAGCCTTGGATAGCCGAGAAATTCCAGACGACATCCCACTTGATGCATCATTAGATGATATTTATACGGCAGGTACGCCTTCTGGAACTCATTCTGATTATTGTAATGATGAGTTACCAGTTTACCAAGGGGAAACCCATGAAACATTACATGACTATTTAAAATGGCAACTTGATTTAACCCCTTTTAGCGAAATTGATTGTGCCATTGCTGTGTCAATTATTGATGCTATTGATGAAAGAGGTTATTTGACTGTTTCATTAGATGAAATCTTGGAAGAACAAGGTAATGATGAGATTGAACTTGAAGAAGTTGAAACCGTTTTAAAACGAATTTGGCATTTTGACCCAATCGGTATTGGTGCCAGAACGTTGCAAGAGTGTTTATCTATCCAAATCCAATATTTGACACCGCCAACTTTTGTTAAACAAATCATTGATAATTATCTTGATTTATTAGCGGTTCGCGATTATCGAACATTAAAAAAAATGTTGAATGCAACAGATGAACAACTTAAAGAATCTATCGATTTTATTCAGCATTTACAGCCTTACCCTGGTGATTCGGTTAATACCACTTCCCCAGATTATGTGATTCCAGATGTATTAGTCAAAAAAATGAATGGGCGATGGATTGTTGATTTAAATAATGACACCATGCCGACTTTACGCATTAATCAGCAATATGCAGCAATGGAAAAAATTGCCAGTCAAAGCGATAGTCAATATATAAAATCACATTTGCAAGATGCCAATTGGTTTATTAAAAGTATTGAAAATCGTAACGAAACCTTGTTGAAAGTCAGCCAATTTATAGTTGAACACCAACAAGAATTTTTTGAGCATGGTGCAGAATATATGAAACCGATGATTCTGTCGGATGTTGCTACAGCGATTGATATGCATGAATCAACGATTTCTCGTGTGACTACCCAAAAATATTTACAGTGTCCAGCAGGAATATTTGAACTAAAATTCTTTTTTTCAAGCCATGTTAATACTGAGTCTGGGGGCGAGGCATCGTCTACTGCTATTCGTGCTTTAATTAAAAAATATATATCCACAGAAGACAGTAAAAAACCATTGAGCGACAGTAAATTAGTATCAATGTTAGAAAAACAAGGGATTATTATTGCTCGAAGGACAGTGGCCAAATATCGCGAAAGTTTGTCAATTCCACCATCGAGTCAGCGAAAACAGCTTTGAGCGACAGACTAATTACAAAGCTGTTATATAACCATTTGAATTGAGAAATCAAACAATTCTGCTGGTTTCAATAATCATCATATCTGTAGTAAATGAGCCATCAGGTTGCAGTTCAAAATAGTTTTTTGTATCACTAGCAGCTGTTTCTTGATAAGCTCTAATTGCTTCCACTAATTGCGTTGGTGTACGCATGCGTTTAACCCATGTATCAAAAGAGAGTGTTAAACGATGACGAGCAATATTATCGATAGTAAAACCAGCTTCGGTCAAAAATGTTAACCATTCACCTGGCGTATAGTCACGAACATGTGATGTATCACGCAACGCTTCAATGGTTTGTAACCAGATATCTAATACTGGATGTCCGGGGGATACCACATCCATAATTATCAATTTGCCATTTGGTTTAGTGATCCTATGTAATTCACGTAAACTTTTACCCACATCGTGCCAATGATGTGCGGAATAGCGACTTGCAACAATATCAAATTGACTATCGGCAAAAGGTTGCTGTTCGGCATAACCTTGTACTGTGGTTAGATTATTTAAACCTCGTTCCTTAGCTGTTTGAGAAACGACAGATAACATTTCATCGGATAGATCATAAGCGATAACATGTTTTACATGCTGTGCGGCAATAAAACTAACATGACCTGCACCGCAACCCATATCAAGTAATTGAGCTTCAGGATAGTTAGCAAGCAAGTTAGATAAATATTGTAGATCGGGACCTTGGGCGTGAACTTTACTGGTCAAATAGGCATTAGCTTGTTCACCAAATTGCTGTTTTACATGATCGTGATGTGTTGCCATAGCGATTTCCCATAATTTGGCGCCAAAAGGGCGCCTTAAATAATTAAGCTAAAAAGGTTGGAATTTTGTTTTCAAATGTGCTAATCGCATCTTCATGCTGTAAGGTTAATCCAATATTATCCAAACCATTTAATAAACAGTGACGTTTAAATGCATCAATTTTAAATGAATATTGTTTATCGCCAGCAATCACGACTTCGTTAACCAGATCGATAGTAAATTCTATCCCTTCGTTAGCTTCAACAATTTTAAATAATTCATCAACATCTTCTTCTGATAAATTAACTAATAGTAACTGATTATTAAACGAGTTATTGTAAAAAATATCAGCAAAACTTGAACCAATGATGGTTTTAAAACCATAATCGGCAAGTGCCCATGGCGCATGTTCACGTGATGAACCACAACCAAAATTTTCGCGTGCTAATAAAATACTTGCGCCTTTATAACGTGGTTTGTTCAGTACGAAATCGGGATTTGGTTGCTGACCAGCATCATCTAAAAAGCGCCATTCATGAAATGCATGTTTACCAAAGCCAGTACGGGTTACTTTTTGTAAAAACTGTTTAGGGATAATTGCATCAGTATCAACGTTAGCCGCATCTAAAGGTACGACTAGTCCGGTATGTTTTGTAAATTTAGCCATGACAAGCCTCCTTAAAATGATTTGCGAATATCAGTAAAATGACCAGTAATAGCTGCCGCTGCTGCCATAGCAGGACTGACTAAATGCGTACGGGCATCACGACCTTGACGTCCTTCAAAATTACGGTTACTGGTTGATGCACAGCGGTCGCCCGGTGCTAACTTATCATCATTCATCGCTAAACACATTGAACAGCCTGGTAAACGCCATTCAAAACCAGCTTCAATAAAAATTTTATCTAACCCTTCAGCTTCTGCTTGCTCTCGAACAGGCCCTGATCCAGGAACGACCAATGCTTGCACTCCATCGGCAACTTTACGACCTTTAGCAATTTGAGCCGCAGCACGTAAATCTTCAATACGTGAATTAGTACATGAACCGATGAAGACTTTATTAATTTTTATGTCCGACATTTTAGTTCCAGCTGTTAATCCCATGTAAGCTAAAGCACGTTCTGCTGAATGTTTCTCGATAGGATCAGTAAAATCATTAGGGTTTGGCACTTGAGCATCAATCGAAGTTACCTGACCAGGATTAGTACCCCATGTTACTTGTGGCGCAATATCTTTACCTTCTAACGTTACAATGGTATCAAAATGGGCACCTTCATCTGTTTTTAATGTTTTCCAATAAGCGACTGCTTTGTCAAAGTCTTCACCTTTTGGCGAAAATTGACGACCTTTCAAATATTCAAAGGTAACTTCATCGGGTGCGATAATGCCCGCTTTCGCGCCCATTTCAATTGCCATATTACATAATGTCATACGGCCTTCCATAGATAAGGCTTTTATTGCTTCACCACAAAACTCAACCACATGTCCAGTACCACCAGCACTCGTTGTTTTACCAATAATTGCTAAAATAATATCTTTTGCGGTAATACCATCGGCAACATGCCCTTTAACTTCAATTTTCATGGTTTTGGCTCGACCCTGTTTTAGCGTTTGGGTTGCTAACACATGTTCAACTTCCGAAGTACCAATACCGAATGCCAATGCACCAAAAGCTCCGTGTGTAGCTGTATGAGAGTCTCCGCATACAATGGTCATTCCTGGTAAAGTCATTCCTTGTTCTGGTCCTACCACATGAACAATACCGCGTAATGGGCTTTGTAAACCATATAATGAAACCCCAAATTCTTTGGCATTTTTATCCAGTTCGGTTAATTGAATTCGAGCCATTTCACTACAAGCACTAAGATCATTACTTTTAGTTGAAGTATTATGATCCATCGTCGCAAAAGTTTTATTAGGTTGTCGTACTTTACGATTCATGGCTCGCAAACCATCAAATGCTTGCGGAGAGGTAACTTCATGAACTAAATGACGATCGATATATAAGATAGGCGTCTCATTAGGCGCTTCGTAAACGACATGTGCATCATACAATTTTTGATACAGTGTTTTTGACATTGCTGTTTTCCTTGTTATTTCTTATAACGGGTACTAAAAAATTAACTAACATATATCATTCTCTAACAGTTAAATAATCATTAAAACCTGAAAGGGATATCAAAAAGTGACAAGCCACCAATACTCGAATATCCCTTAATCGGATTGATCAAAAACTATTAAATAAGCTTACAAATAATATCACCCATTTCATCGGTTGAAATCGATTGCTGTTTTTGGGCAAGATCAATTGTACGATAGCCTTTTTCTAATGCTTGATTAACGGCCGTTTCAATCGCTGTAGCAATATCATCGCGTTTTAAACTGTAACGAACTAACAACGCTAATGACAAAATTTGTGCGGCAGGATTAGCTATATTTTTACCAGCAATATCTGGTGCACTACCGCCAGCAGGTTCGTATAATCCAAAACCTTGCTCATTAAGACTTGCAGATGGTAACATTCCCATAGAACCAGTAATCATTGCGCATTCATCCGATAAAATATCACCAAATAAATTAGAACACAAAATTACATCAAATTGTGAAGGATCTTTTACTAATTGCATGGTAGCGTTGTCAATATACATGTGTTCAAGTGCAACATCAGGATAATTTTTTGCAACTTCTGTCACAACTTCACGCCATAAAATTGAGGTTTGTAGTACATTGGCTTTATCAACAGAAGTCACTTTTTTACGACGTAAACGCGCAGCTTCAAAGCCCATTTTAGCAATACGCTCAATTTCAAAGCGGTGATATACTTCGGTATCATAAGCTTTTTCTTGAGCACCACTGCCTTCACGGCCTTTAGGTAAACCAAAATAGATGCCACCTGTTAATTCACGCATACACAAAATATCAAATCCGCGTTCTGCAATATCCGCTCGTAATGGACAAAGATCTTCTAAACCTTGGTATAAACGGGCAGGCCGCATATTAGCAAATAATTTAAAGTGTTTACGTAATGGTAATAAAGCACCACGTTCTGGTTGTTGATCTGGCGGTAGATTAGTCCATTTAGGCCCACCTACTGAACCGAATAAAATTGCATCGGCTTTTTCACAGCCTTCTAACGTATCTTTGGGTAATGGGCAACCATGAATATCAATTGCAGCGCCACCAACATCATATTCACTGGTTGTTATAGCTAAATTATATTTTTTGCGGATGACTTCAAGTACTTTATAGGCTTGTTTCATTACTTCTGGACCAATACCGTCGCCGGGTAGTACTGCAATATGGTAACTTTGTGTCATTTTCTTATTCCTTAACAATTTAATGAATTGATTAACTTTGATTATTAAATCACAAGATAATATTAAACAAGATGTAATTTTTGTTTTTCTTGTGCTACTTGATTTGCTCGATAAACATTATTTAAAACATTAATTAATGCTAATGCCGATGCGTGAACAATATCAGTAGCTAATCCTACACCATGGAAATTGCGCCCTTTATATTCTGCAACAATATCAACTTGACCTAAAGCATTTTCGCCTTGCCCTTTGGACGCGAGTTGATATTTAACAATTGCTATAGGTTCATTAGTAATTCGATTTATTGCTTGATATACCGCATCAACAGGACCATTACCCGTTGCAGCATCGGAAAATTTTTTATCCCCAACGATTAGGCTAACCGAAGCTGTTGAGACAACTGTTGAGCCAGATTGGACATTAAAATAATCCAAAACATAATGCTCTTTGTCATCTTTTAGTTGATTAATAAAGATAAGTGCTTCAAGGTCGTAGTCAAACACTTGTCCTTTTTTATCGGCAAGTTCTAGAAATGCTTCATAGACTTGATTTAAGTTATAGTCTTTATCATGATAACCAAGTTCTTCTAAACGGTGTTTCACAGCAGCTCTTCCTGAGCGTGAAGTTAGATTCAATTGAATTTGGTTTAATCCAATTGATTCAGGTGTCATGATTTCATAAGTTTCGCGGTTTTTTAATACCCCATCTTGATGAATTCCTGATGAGTGTGCAAAGGCATTACTACCAATAACCGCCTTATTAGACGGTATTGGTGTATTAGTAATTTGGCTTACGATTTGGCTGGTACGATATATTTCTTGATGATTGATATTGGTGTGAACATTTAAAATATTTTGACGAACTTTAATCGCCATAATCACTTCTTCTAAGGCTGTGTTGCCTGCTCGTTCACCTAAACCATTCATCGCGCCTTCAATCTGCCTAGCGCCTTCTTGAATCGCGCTAATCGAGTTAGCCACCGACATGCCCAAGTCATCATGACAATGAACAGAGATAATCGCTTTATCAATGTTCGGGACACGTTCAAATAAGGTACGAATAATGCCACCAAATTGATAAGGGACAGTATAACCGACAGTATCCGGAATATTGATCGTTGTTGCCCCTGCTTGAATTGCTGCTTCAACAATCCGACATAAGTTATCAATTGGGGTACGGCCTGCATCTTCACAAGAAAACTCCACATCATTAGTATAATTACGTGCACGTTTAATACAGTGCACAGCCCTATCAATGACATCTTCAAATGTCATTTTTAATTTGTCTTGCACATGTAAGGTTGAAGTAGCCATAAAAGTATGAATTCGAAATTGATCAGCAACTTTTAAGGCTTCTGCTGCAACATCAATATCTTTGTCAATACAACGAGATAGTGCACAAACACGACTATCTTTTATTGTTTTTGCGATAGTTTGCACTGATTCAAAATCACCAGGAGATGAAATAGGAAAACCAACTTCCATAATATCAACATGCATTCTTTCTAACGCAAGCGCTATTTGTAATTTTTCTTTAACGCTTAAACTGGCCTGTAACGCTTGCTCGCCATCGCGTAATGTTGTATCAAAAATAATGACTTGATCGCTCATTGTTTTATCCTTTTTATATTTTAGCACTATTGCGATATTTCAAGTTAAGAAAACAAAAAACCCGCACTTTAGCGCGGGTTCTTGTTAATTTAGTCGAGTTATTTAATAAATTATCTTTACTCTACACACAAGATATCCGCGCAATAAGATGCGAGGAGGAGTGTGAGCAAAAGGTAATTTGTTTTAATCATTAAAATTCTCTGACTATTTAGTTTAAATTGGTCAAAATATTGTCATTAGTTTTATCAAATAATAATTTAAATGTCAAGATTAATATTTATAGAATATTACTTTTAACATACTAATTATTGGTAAAAATTTTGTATGCGTTAATAACAATTGTTCATTATTAATAGTCATGTTAGTTTATTTATTTAATGGATTTTTATGTAAACCTGTTAAAGAGATATCATTTAAGCAACAATTATATTGTAATTGAGCAAAATGTGTGCACAATATCAAGCAATGTTTATTAAAAAACACTCAATACTTTAGTTAATTTAATTATTATCCAATTCATAAATTTGACAAGAGTATCTAATTAATCTAATTTTAAAAATCTTTAAGTTACCTTTCATTAACAATCATTAAGATGGAGTTATGATATGAATATTGTCGAGATTTCCCAAAACCGTTACACAACCAAACATTATGATAAAACTAAAAAAATCCCTAAAGAGAAACTTGAACAATTATTAACGGTTTTACGAAACAGTCCATCATCAGTCAATTCTCAGCCATGGCATTTTTTTGTGATTGATAATGATCCCGTTAAAAATAAAATTTTACCGGCAATTGCTGAGTTTAATCAACCTCGAGTCACAGACTCATCGCACACTATAGTTTTTTGTATTAAAACGCCATTAGATGAAGCGCATTTAGTTAATTTATTAAAACAAGAAGAAAAAGATGGGCGCATACCAACAGCCGAATTAAAAGATGCTCAGGATCAAGGTAGACGTTATTTTGTTAATTTAAATAGCTCAACATCTCAATCTCAGCAATGTTGGGAGGGTAAACAAGCCTATCTCGCTTTAGGGCAATTGCTTTTTGCAGCTGCTGCTATTGGTATTGATTCAACAGCTGTTGAAGGATTTGATTGTGAAAAAATGGATGAGATTTTAGATTTAAAAGCAAAAGGATTAAAAAGTTTAGTGATTGCGACTCTAGGTTATCGATCTGAAAATGACGGTAATGCGCATCGCCCTAAATCACGTCTACCAAAAGAACAGATTTTTACTTTTTTATAAATATTAAAATAGAGTAATATTTATAATTATCCCGTCCAATAATGGGTGGGATAATTTAAAAAGACCGGTACTATTTTTGAAAATAATTGTCAGATTTTAAGAATATATCTTCAGTCATTTGTTGTTGTTCTGGTGTAAATTTGACATTATAAAAAAATAACCCTAGACCATACAGATAGAATCATTACAATATACGCCATCAATCACATAGCAATACAATAGGTTGCTAGTTTTAATTAATTAAACGGATGATGTTTTATGGCGCAATATGTCTATACCATGAACCGCGTAGGGAAGATTGTTCCCCCTAAACGCTATATTTTAAAAGATATCTCTTTAAGTTTTTTTCCGGGTGCCAAAATTGGGGTACTCGGTTTAAATGGTGCAGGTAAATCTACATTATTACGTATTATGGCGGGTGTGGATACTGAGATTGAAGGCGAAGCTCGCCCACAACCCGATATTAAAATCGGTTATTTACCTCAAGAACCTAAGCTCGATCCTAAGCAAACTGTACGTGAGGCGATTGAACAGGCTGTTGGTGATGCCAAAAAAGCACTCGCTCGACTAGATGAAGTTTATGCTGCTTATGCTGATCCTGATGCCGATTTTGATAAATTAGCCAAAGAACAAGCAGAGCTTGAAGCAATTATTCAATCGCAAGATGCCCACAATTTAGATAACCAATTAGAGCGTGCAGCCGATGCCTTACGTTTACCTGATTGGGATGCGAAAATTGAAAATTTATCAGGTGGTGAGCGTCGTCGTGTTGCTATCTGTCAATTATTGCTTGAAAAACCAGATATGTTATTAATTGATGAACCAACTAACCATCTGGATGCTGAATCTGTAGCTTGGCTTGAACGTTTTTTACATGATTATGAAGGAACCGTTGTTGCTGTAACTCATGACCGTTACTTCTTAGATAATGTTGCGGGATGGATTTTGGAGCTTGACCGTGGTGAGGGTATTCCATGGGAAGGCAACTATTCATCTTGGCTTGAACAAAAAGATCAGCGCCTAGCGCAAGAAGCGGCAACCGAATCAGCACGTCGTAAATCGATTGAGAAAGAACTTGAATGGGTAAGACAAAATCCAAAAGGTCGTCAAGCGAAAAGTAAAGCCCGTTTAGCTAGATTTGAAGAGTTAAACAGCAACGATTACCAAAAACGTAACGAAACAAACGAACTCTTTATTCCACCTGGGCAACGTTTAGGTGACAAAGTTATCGAAGTAAGCAATTTAAGTAAATCTTATGGTGATCGCGTACTGATCGATAATCTTTCATTCACTATTCCAAAAGGGGCAATTGTGGGGATCATTGGTCCAAATGGTGCGGGTAAATCAACACTATTTAGAATGTTATCAGGTAAAGAGCAGCCAGATTCAGGTACTATCACCTTAGGTGATACAGTACAATTAGCATCGGTTGATCAGTTCCGCGATAGTATGGATGATAAAAAAACCGTTTGGGATGAAATATCCAATGGACAAGATATTATGCGTATTGGTAATTTCGAAATTCCAAGCCGTGCTTATGTAGGTCGCTTTAATTTTAAAGGCGTTGATCAGCAAAAACGTGTTGGTGAACTTTCAGGTGGTGAACGCGGGCGAGTACATTTAGCCAAATTATTACAAGTTGGTGGCAATGTGTTATTGCTTGATGAACCGACCAATGACCTAGATGTTGAAACATTGCGTGCGCTTGAAAATGCGTTGTTAGAGTTTCCTGGCTGTGCTTTAGTTATATCGCATGACCGCTGGTTCCTTGACCGTATTGCTACTCATATTTTGGATTACCAAGACGAAGGGCATGTTGAGTTCTTTGAAGGTAACTTTACTGAATATGAAGAGTGGAAAAAACGTACTTTAGGTGCAGAAGCTGTCGAACCAAAACGTGCTAAATACAAACGTATTACGAAATAGTTGATATTGTCAATTAAGATTATCCGCCGATAATGATTCGGCGGAATATTAATAAATAAAAAATAACTATACAGAATCGCTATATCTACAACTGACATTTTTAAATAATCATTCAATCTATCCCATTAACAAATCTTTTTAATAATACGTATTCAATAAGTGCTTAAGCAAAATTTTTTGATGCTTTAACAATTTTAGCAAATGTATCAGTTAATAAATGTGGTATAGCACTTACGCCACGGGATTTTGCATCATCACAAACAGCAATAGCTAAATCGGGTTTAGAACTGCGATGAATCGCTTTTTGAATAATTTTAGGTACAGGCATATCAATATGTTGCACAGTATTATACGCTGCTAATTTATAAACATCACTAAAGCCATGTTTAAACAAGAAGTTTTCAATATCTCGTGCAGGCAAAACAGTTAAATAATCACTTGGATTTTTGCCTTCAGGACATAGTGATTTCACTGTATCAGCATATTTTTTACCTGCCATATCTCCATCGGTTATTACATACCAATGAATGCCCATTCGATTGGCATATTTTATCAACGGTTTTAAACCGCATTGAGCAAATTCAATTAACTGTACTCCTTCCGAACTTAAATGATAACCACTCTGTTCAGCAAGTTCTCGCAGTAACCAAACTTCGGTTTCGCCTTCCACTAATAACCAACAACGGGCAAATATGGCACTGGCACGTCGATAGAAAATATGAAACAAAATTCGACGACTATCATCAGTTCCAAAAGAACGCGGCGCAATGTATTTTGCAATGATTTTATCTGGTAGACGAATCAAGCGATAAATTGTATCTAATGGAAAGAGTGATACTAAATCACTAGAATTAGAGGTGATAATTTTTTGCGTTGGTAGATGTTTAAGTAACCGAAATCCAACTGATAAGATGATAGGGTGGATTTGGCTTTCAGGCTCTTCTAAAATTAAAATGGGTACTGAACTTTGTGAAAGAGCAGTATTGCCTTTGGCATTAATGAGCGACCCAAATACCCCTAACAAGGTTGCACGTAAGTAATCATCATCTAAATCATCCAAAATATTATTAATGCGCTCAAGTGAATCCCAATCTTCACTGCGTGGGCTCGTTTTTTTGGCCACTTGTTTATAATGATAGCGATGCTGCTGATCCACAAAGTAATATTCTAAAAGTGCACGAGCAGCTTGCAAACCGCGTTGTAATTCATTTTGGCTTAATTGTGAAGAATGTGTCTTTAACTGATTTGACAGTTGCTCAACAAAATATTGCGACAAGGGTTGATTGGTAATGGGTAAATCGTCACTGTTAATTGTATTTTTTAGTGCCATTACTGGATTGAGTTCAATTAAATTAGCAATCAACAATTTATGATTTTCAATATTAAAGGGCTCACCGTTTGCATCAACCAACACATGCTCACTAATAATATTATCATCTTGTTTATCGGCACTAATATGGTAAGTAATGCGACGCAACTTATCTTGTTCTGAATTAAAGCTAACTGGAATGAGTGAGTGATAAGCTTGCTTATCTAGCTCGTTTAAGGACGATTCACAATAAGTAATTTTGATGCTAATGTGATCTCCATAAACATGATTTTGGTCATGATAAAAGTCAGTATCAACAAATTGATAAAACTTATTGTTGAGGGATAATAACGTCAACGCACTAATTAAACTTGAGCGTCCCCAACGGTTCTCGCCAATTAGTACGCTGGAACTTGCGTTAAATTTCAAAGATAATTGGCTAATACCTCGAAATCCTGTAATATCAATTTGTTCAATAAACATAGTATTTCCTTATGTTAAAGTTGATACTTCTGTGTCCGTTTACTAATTCGTTCTGCTTTTTGTTGTGCGCTGGTGATTAATTTATGCTCATCACGTAAAATTGTTTTAATTGGTTTATTAAAATAAACTTTCAAAAATCGCCAAATATCCCGATTTGTTAAGCCAATTTTAGTTGATGAAAAATAAAGTCCAATCAGATCTTTATCGCGCCAACGAGTAGGTACTTTATCGCGAATTTGGGCTCGGTGTAAATCGATTACTGATAATTTAATTTGCTGATGATTTTCAAATAACGGTATATCAAGCAAAAAATGACACAAATAGCAGTCACGATGATTTACTCCAGCTGCATGCATTTTAGCGGTCATATTGGCTAAATAAATAATCAATGAACGCTTTAAATGATAACTCGGGGGCTGGTTTAGCCATGGCTTAGTAAAATCTTCCAAACTAATGGTAGGGTTAAGATCTTTGGTAATAATAAACGAGTGACGTGTCAATGGATTTAATCCTTTTCGTCCAAATGCGCGTCCATCCATAGTATTTACGCCAGCTTGCTCTAAACGATGAATCGCATCCCACTCTTGTTTGGCATCTAAAACAGGTAAACGTAGTGAAATTAGATTCTTTACAATCTCTTTAACTGTGGTACCGCGGTGAATTTTAATAAAATATGATTCATCTTCTAATTGAAAGTTTAAAGTTTTACGCTGTTTGACTGCGCGATAGACTTTACCTGAAATTAATTCAACTTCAGTAAACGGATCTTTTTGTTGCCATAACTGCTCAAAAGGTGATTTAAGTATAATTTCATTCATGATGACATCCTAAAATAATGTCTGCTGCACGCTGCGCTAAATGATATAAATCTTCACTATTACCATAGGCAATGGCATTTTTATGCCAACTTAGCCATTGCTCTTTATCGTTAATTAATTTCGCCAATGCTTGATCTAAAGCATTTTGATGATAAGGTTCACTTAACACAATGCCTGCATTAGCTTGGTTTATATGATAAGCATATCCAGAAATACCTGAAACAATTACTGGTACACCCGCCGCTAATGCTTCAATCAATACCATACCAGCCGCTTCTTGTCTGGCTGGATGAATTAATAGATCGGCTGAAAATAAAAAATCTGGAATATCATCACGACCCGAAAAGAATCGTACTTGTTTTGCAATATTTAATTCTTCAGCCAATTTTTGATAAGGTTCAGGTTTATCTTGCCCAACAACCAAATAGGTGACTTTTTGTTTTGATTCATTAGGTAAAGCAGCGATGGCTTTCAATGACCGATCTACCCCTTTACGTTTAAAATCTGAACCAATTTGAACTATCACAAAATCATCATGGTTAATTTGATTTTTTTGCCGAAATTGTTCACGCTTTATTGGGGCATAAACACTGTATTTGCGATCTAAAGCAATTCCGGGAGGTAATAAAAAGAATCGTTCATCTTGAGTATGATAATAATTTTTAAAATCTTGAGTTTGTTGTTTAGTCAACACCATGATTTTAGTTTTTGAACTTTGGTCAAAAACGGCTTGTTCAAAGGATAAATAGTGTTTGCAACGTTTAGAGTGTTTATAAAAAAAGCCCTTGTGTGCTGCTTTTTCAGCAAAACAAGTATCACCTGCAAAATAGACATCTAACCCAGGCATTTTGTTAAATCCTACGACACAATCAGCGGGATTAGTTTTTAAATGCGCTTGTACCCAATGGTAATAAGCTTGATTACGACTATGGTTAGTTAACCCTTTTTTAGGAACAATAATAATATCAAACCCTGCTGGTTTATCACCTTGCCAGTCTAATACATAAACACGAACTTGATGTCCACGAGCTTGGCAAGCAGTAGCAACTTGCAAAAAATCACGTTGTAAACCACCAAAAGGGAAAAATTTATAAATACAAAAAGCCAGTTGCATGCAGATTGTCTCAAATGATAAAACGTCATTATATACTTGTTGTTAACAAAGGTACAAAAATACGCTGATTCAATTAATATTTTTCACTAAATTCGTATAAATAGTGTATAAAAATCTAAAAATGCCTTAAGTTATCGCGATGTTATTTTCTATAAAACCGATAATCGATAAAGATAATTAAATTTACTTAAAAAATGAATGTGATACTATGTTCATCTTATTAGTGAAATATGAATGTTTATTACGATAAATTACAAATTATTAATATGTTGAAATGGGGTGGATAGTAATTGGTTGTTTATAAATTTAAGCAATCCCTGTTATTCCCTTGGATGAAGTTTAATTATGCAGCGTTCAGGGAATCACTATCACATTTGCGCGCCTTTTTTTGAACAAAAGACGTTGAACAAAATGAATGATGAATTAAATTATTGCTTAATTCAAGATATTAATAAAACAGATTTGAATAAATTTTTTGATGAAAAAATCAAAGTAATTTTGAATAAAACAATTCATTATTGTAATAAATTAAATTTTACAGTTGGACTTGTTTTATAAGTCGGTCTTGCTGATAGTGGATTATTTCTTTACTTTAGAAAATTATATTTTTTGATGTTTGATTTTTTTCTGAAATAGAAATGTCCAATATCAGCATTTTTTTTAATGCTCATGCCATCAGCTAATTAAGTCGGGCTGAACTAAAAGATAAGCATTTTTGTTTTTGTTACCATGTAATTGACATGTTAATTAAGGGCAGAAGATAATTTTTTTATTTTGCTTTTTAAATAAAGCAAACATTTCAAATTCACTAACTCTATTATCTGTCTTTATTACTTTCATAAATTGGTGTATATAAACTTGATTTCATAATTCAGCAATTGCATCAATATTAACACCCAATTCTTTGACAGTTTACGCGAAGTAAACCTATATGTTCTATCAATTCACTGTATCCTAATGGTTTACATCGACATTTTGTGGATAATTAATGTCAAAATATTCATTAATAAATTAATTAGTATCTGTTTAACTATATCAATGTTATTTTTTTATCGTTTAAATTGATAAGTATCACCAATCGCACTACCTTGAACACCAAATTGGCGTAAGTTGTTATCGACAGCATTCATGGATTGCCAATGATTCTCGCACCAATCAGGGGCGAGTAAAGTTGGTTTTCTGGCATTGGCTGAAATTCGATGATATAAAATATTAGCGGGAGTTTGTCGAATAATATCACCAGCAATATCCACATACTCCTCTAATGACAATACTGTTAAGCGTCCCGCTCGCCATGCTTTTGCCATAATACTGCCTTCAACAATATGCAAAGGATGCAGTTTTAGCCCATCAACACCACTTGTTAACACGCGATCAAGCGTAATTAAATTATCTTGCTTGTTCTCATTTGGTAAACCAATAATTAAATGGGTACATACCTTTATACCAAGTTTACGGGCTTTTTGTACCGTTTGGTGATAATCGTCAAATGTATGCCCACGATTAATATGATGTAATGTTTTATCATTAGCGGTTTGCAAACCAAGTTCTAGCCAAACTTCGTAACCTTGATCTTGATAATGAGCAAGTAAATCTAATGCTTCTTTAGGTACACAATCTGGGCGAGTACCAACACATAAGCCAACAATATCGGCACTGTTAAGCGCTTCTTGATACATCTTTTTAAGAATTTCAACTTCGGCATAAGTGCTGGTATAAGCTTGAAAATAGGCAAGATAACGCTTTGATTTTTTCATTTGATGCGCTTGAGTTGCAAGCTGGTCAGAAATAGATTTAACTTGGATAGATTCATCGATAATTGACGCAACATTACAAAAAGTGCAACCGCCAACACCAAGAGTACCATCACGATTTGGACAACTAAATCCACCATGTAACGTTAATTTATAGATCTTTTCTCCATAACGACGCTGCAAATCGGATCCAAACGTATTAACCACTAAATGTAATTGCATAACAAACCAAAATAAAAATTTTTTTTATTGTACGAAGATAACTAATGAACATCAAGAACTAACAAAGACTTACTTTAACCGTTCACTTTGTTGCGGTATGGATTTAATACATTAGTTATTATGTCTCTTGATAACGTATTACTGTGCATCGGATAATTGATCAGTTAACTAGATTAATTTTATATATTTTTATACTGAAACGTAGGCATAACCTGAAACTTTTTAACAAAAATTAGCAAAATCTTGCATAAAAGAAAAATCCCTGTGTGTACAGGGAACACTGGATCTGTGTCCACGTTTTCCGAGCCGTTACCGGTTTATCCCTGTGTATACAGGGAACATGTCTATGCTATTCAATAGGTCATTTATTAATTTCGGTTTATCCCTGTGTATACAGGGAACATGTAATAAATTCTTAAATGAAGTGGCAATTGCTCGGTTTATCCCTGTGTATACAGGGAACATGTCACGAAAAACTACAGCACCAGCACGCACCGCGGTTTATCCCTGTGTATACAGGGAACATTTATCACAGTAATTTTCACAGGTTATGCATGACGGTTTATCCCTGTGTATACAGGGAACATACCAATTATAACATATTGTTTTATAATTAAAATATTGACCGTCAAATTTCTACCGATTTTTTGGGATATTTTTCATCAAAATCATAATATATAACAATATGTTTTTATTAAATTAATTAAAATTAATGGAAGTTAAAATTAGATTCTACGGGATTCTACCGATAAATTTATATTTTTCATGTAGTTAAAAAATGGTCAGCAATAAAATATAGAATTGCGATTTTTGAATAGCAAAAAATGCTATGTAATATTAACACATCGACGGTTTATCCCTGTATATACAGGGAACACGATCTGGATCAATCAAATTCACATCTAACCAAACGGTTTATCCCTGTATATACAGGGAACACTCTAATTATAAATTTTTGTTTTATAATTAAAATAGGAGAATTAAAATTTTACCAACTTTTTGATTGTTTTTAAGCAAATTGTTTTGATTTAACAGGTATTTTTATTACTGGCTAATTAATGCTATAAAGTTGATGTTAGTGCATTACTCGCTAACGATAACCGTATTGATTATTATAATAATTTTAATTTAGCTTAAAAATGATAATTATTATTATTTGATATTGATAATTGTGATCATTAGCAATAAGATATCACCACATTATTACCAAAAGGTTAGAGGTATGCTATGCCTTGGGGTTTACGGAAGACCGTTGCTGTTCTATTTTTATCATTGTTTTCTTTATCATTTTGTTATGCCGATATTACCTTACCGACACCGCAAACGAAAGATGGAATGAGTCTGTTTGAAAGTCTAAAAAAACGCGCATCAACGCCAGGTGGTGGTTTCCCTGCAGGACAAGTAACGGATGATGAATTATCAACAGTACTTTGGGCTGCAAGTGGATTAAACCGTGGTAAGACAGGTTGGACAGTTCCAATGGCGAAAGGCAAAGCTCCTTATGTGCGTATTTACGTTGCAAGTGAAAAGGGGACTTTTTTATATGAGTGGGATGGTCATTACCTGCGTGAAATCAATAATCAAGATATCCGAGGTGATATTGGTCAGCAAAGCTTTACCAAACGTGCCACTTATTCATTAATCTTTGTGTCAGATGCAAATGCATTAACAGATATTAAACCAGACGAAGTCACAAACTTCAGTTATACCGCAGTTGGTGCTATGAGCCAAAACGTATATTTAGCAGCGGCCGCATTAAAATTAAGTGCTCGTTATATCCATTCCATTAAATCAGAAACAATAAGTCAAGAATTACAATTACCAAAAGACGATGTACCGTTAGGTATGATTTTGTTAGGAAAGTAAAAGGTAAAGGACATTATGAAAAAGTTTTTTACGCTAGCTTTACTACTCATTGCTAGCTTGGTTGCTTTCGCACCCTCATCTTATGCCAATGAAAAACAATACAAAAGCTGGAACGAAATTATTGATGAAATGGATGTTATCTTAAATGATGCCTATGATATCTATTTCATGAAAGACGCCGAACGAGCCAAAGCACGAGTCAATAATGCCTATTTTGGATTTTATGAAAAGCATGGCGTTGAACGTGCAGTAATGTCTTATATTTCAGGAAAACGCGGAACGGATACCGAGTATCAATTTGCTAAAATTAAGCGATTAATGACCAATGGCGCACCAAATAAAACCGTTCGTGCTGAAATTGATGTGATTTTAAAAATGTTACATGAAGATGCAAACGAATTGGATGGTAAAAAAGAGAGTGGTTTAAGTGTCTTTTTTGCATCATTTATTATTATTTTCCGTGAAGGTTTAGAAGCTATATTAGTGATTGCCGCCATTTCTGCCTATTTAGTGCGTACCAATAACAAACCAATGTTAAAAGTAGTATATATCAGCTCAATGGTAGCCATTTTAGCAAGCATTCTTGCAGCCATTGCCTTGCATACTGTTGTAGGTTTAAGTGGTGCTAATCAAGAAATTATGGAAGGTAGCGCGATGTTATTGGCGACTGTTGTCCTGTTGTTTGTCAGTAACTGGATGGTTTCAAAAGCTGAAGCCGAAGCTTGGAAAAACTATGTGGAAGATAAAGTTCAAACCGCAGTTACAACAGGCAGCAGTTTTGCTTTAGGATTTGCTGCATTTTTAGCTGTATTTAGAGAAGGGGCTGAAACCATTATCTTTTATCAAGCAATGTTAGCTGATGCCAAAGAACATATGGATATGGTGTGGTATGGTCTGGGTGTTGGAACGATCATTTTAACATTTATCTTTCTTGTCATTCGTTTTGGTGCAGTTAGATTACCACTTAAACCATTCTTTATTTGCACAAGTATGCTCATGTATTTAATGGCGATAGCTTTTGCTGGCGGTGGGGTAAAAGAGTTACAAGAAGCGGATATTATCCCTGTCACACCAGTTGATTTTATACACTCGGTTGAAATTTTAGGCATTTACCCAACCGTCGAAACATTGATACCGCAAGTAATTATGGTTCTTGTTGTAGTACTGTCTGTGATGTACTACAAAAAAGGTAAAAATAATAAAAAAGAGCAATAAATCAAAATCCACCTTGTTAAGGTCTTATGATTGAATGGTAAAGGTGGAAAAGTAACAGGCTATTTTTAGTTGCCCACATTTTGACTACGCAAAAGATGTACTAAAAAGCAATAGAGCTGTTACCAACAGGTAATAACAGGTAGTTAATCAAAAGTAGTTTAAAAGAGATCAATAAGATCGTTAAACCACTATTTAAATTGTAAAGGAGTTTTCAATGAAAAAATTAGTTATAGCTGTCGGTGTTTCATCAATACTTGCATTATCTTCATTTGCTCATGCAGCAGCACCAGCCCCAGGCGAACAAAAAGGTTTTGAAGAGTTTCCGATTGGTGACGAAGTGACAGTTGGTCCATTACATATTGGTGCAGTATATTTCCAACCTGTTGATATGGAGCCAGCTGGTATTGGTGGTTTACCAGCATCAAAATCGGATATGCATATTGAAGCGGATATTTCAGCTGCGGAAGGTAATAAATTAGGTTATGGAGTGGGCAGTTTTGTTCCTTATCTAACGGTAAAATATAAAATCCAAAAAGAGGGCAGCAATAAAGCTATCGAAGGTAACTTTATGCCTATGAGTGCCTCTGATGGTCCACATTATGGTAATAACATCAAACTTGAAGGTGCTGGTAAATATAAAGTAACCTTTATTATTGAAAACCCAGAGAAACAAGGTTATCTATTACATGTAGATAAAGAGACGGGTGTTGAAGGTCGTTTCTGGAGTAAACCTATTGAAGTTTCTTGGGACTTTGATTATATCCCTCGTGCATGGTAATTTTTTGCAAAAAAAGCAGTATAATGCTTTTTATAATTAGGATGATTTATGGCGAGTATTAGGCTCGCCAATTTATGTTGTAATAACCAGGCAAAGATTATGCTTCAATATCTTATCAAAATTACCGACAATACTTTTATTCCTGTAATCATGATTGCACTACTCAGTGCAGTAATTGCCAAATCAAATAGCTTTCATCATAAAAAAATTGTTTCCGTTGGTTTTCTATTAGGATTTATTGCAGCTTTAATTTATGCCATTTTAAAACGTAACACTGGATTTGCGGTGCGTGAATTTTATGATCTTGGTGTAATTATACCTTGGGTCATTATTGCGTTACCTTTATTAGTTTGCATTTGGATGCAAAAATCTTGGCATAAAACCTTGATTAAGGTTTTATCTATAATGTTATTTGTGCTGGCTAGTGGTTTAATTACGGCACAATGTTTACCGAATTTAATGCTCTATCCGTTCGAATTTGCTGTCGGAATGGAGTCGATTTTTAATAATGAATATTTGTTCAAATGGGTTGGGTATGGATTTGCTCTACTGGTTTGTGTCTTAATTGGTTTATTTACATATCGACTTTGTGGCAGGTTATCCAATAGGCTAGTTACAATAGTCACAACGCTTTCAATCATTATTTTTACCATTCAAAATGGTATTAATATCATGCAAATTTTAATCGTTAGACGGTTCATTGCTTCACAGAAATGGATGATGGAATTGGTGATTTTTATTTTAGGTCATGTCAATTTTTTCACATTTATTTTTATGGCAATCCTACTGCTGTTGACGATAGTGCTCTATATCAAATCAAAAACAACCTCGTTAGTGGGTAGCAATCCAGCTCAAATCCGTAAACTTAAATCGCAATTACTTCGAGACAGAAGAACTTCACTATTTTTGATGGCTGGCGTTGCTATTACGGCTTATACAGTGACACGCGCACGTTATATTTTTGAAAAAGGGGTAGAACTTACGCCAGCCGAACCGATTACAGCCAACGCAGACAATCTAATTGTTATCCCTCTTGATAATATCAATGATGGTAATTTGCATCGTTACGGCTACCAAGCAACCGATAGTACTTTAGTTCGTTTTATTGTGATTAAAAAAAGCGAAAATGCCTATGGTGTAGGCTTTGATGCTTGTGATATTTGTGGTGCAAGTGGGTATTACCAACGTGGTAATCAAG
This sequence comes from Gilliamella sp. wkB7, assembly GCF_001693435.1. Classification (NCBI taxonomy): domain Bacteria; kingdom Pseudomonadati; phylum Pseudomonadota; class Gammaproteobacteria; order Orbales; family Orbaceae; genus Gilliamella; species Gilliamella sp. wkB7. Next base: position 973,121 of record NZ_CM004509.1, on the reverse strand, counting down.
TCGTCTGTATTTTGTGTGATGTAGTAATGAACATTGCCACCATTGGTTTTGCTGGGGGTTGTAATCCAGTACCACTTAAATATGAAATTATTGACGGCAATATGGTGATTCTCCCTGCGCATCTTGAAGCCGAAAAAGGTCGTTTTAAATAAAGAGTATCCAAGGAATAGAGTATGTTTCGTAGAATGTTACTAAGCGTGTTAGTACGCCAAAAAAAGAAGCTCTTTTTAATCGCGCTCACTGTTGCCTTAGGTGTCTCATTAGCCACTGCCATGTTAAATGTCATGTTTGATGTTGGTGATAAAGTCAATCAAGAATTAAAAGCGTATGGAGCTAATCTAAATATTGTGCCTAAAAGTACTGCGTTAGTAAGTGAAATGTATCAGTTGGATAATAATGATAATCAACAAGCAGTGCAATACATCAAACAGGATGATCTCGTTAAAATTAAGATGATCTTTTGGGCATATAATATTGTCGATTTTGCGCCTTATCTTAATGCCCCAGCAATGTTAAATGATAAACCCATTACAATTGTCGGAACTTGGTTTAATAAACACCTTAAAATTCCGACTGGCGATGAGGTTGATACAGGTATGTTAGCCATGAAATCATGGTGGACAATTGAAGGCGATAAGATGACTGATGATAATCTGCAAGGCGTAATGGTCGGTGAATCAGTTGCGAAACAGTGGAATTTAAAATTAGGTGACAGTATTGAGGTTACATCTGTTCTAACGAAACAAAAAATCACGTTAACCGTGCACAATATTTTCCACAGTGGTGGCGCTGAAGATTCACAATTATTTGTATCCCTCCCAATTGCACAGCAGTTAGCTGATAAAAATGGACTGGTTGAACGTGTTGAAGTAAGTGCATTAACCACCCCTGAAAACGAATTGGCTCGTAAGGCCGCGCAAGATCCTAACAGCTTATCACGCACCGAGTGGGATACATGGTATTGCACTGCTTATATTAGTTCAATTGCTTATCAACTAGAAGAGTTAATGCCTGATGTTCGCGTTAAAGCCATTATGCAAGTGGCGGATTCAGAAGGTTCTATTTTACAAAAAACGCAGTTATTGATGCTATTGTTAACCGTTTTATCTTTAATTTGTTCCGCATTAGCTATTTCAAATTTAGTGACCGCAAATGTGATAGAACGCAGTACCGAAATTGGTTTACTTAAAGCACTCGGCGCAACGAATAGTGCTGTTGCCTTGCTCATTTTAACCGAAATCTTAATTATTGCCTTAATTGGCGGTATTTTGGGTTACTTTATTGGTCTTGGCTTTGCGCAGATTATTGGTCATACCGTATTCGGTTCGTTTGTCGAACCTAAAATGATTATTGTTCCTTTAGTATTAATAATGGTTACCTTAATTACATTTTTAGGTAGCTTACCTGCGCTGCGTATTATGATGTTTTTACGCCCTACTGATGTACTGCATGGTCGATAAGGGTAAAGGTAAATCTGATGATTAATAAAAATCGACGCTTTATTATTAAAACCATATTGAGTTCGCTCATTCGTCGTCGCTCTCGCATTATCATTGCACTTTTAGGCGTGGCGATTGGCGCAACGGTATTATTAGGCATGGTTACGCTCTGTTTTGACATTCCAAGACAGATGGGGCAGGAGTTTCGTTCTTATGGAGCGAATTTATTATTAATGCCCGCGAATAATCAGCCAACTATGTCAATGACTGATGTACAAAAAGCAGTAAGCTTATTACCACAAGACAAATTACTTGGTGTCACACCGTTTCGCTACGGCGCAGTGCGCGTTAATCAGCATCCTTATACCATTGTCGGTACTAACTTTAACCAAGTTACCAAAACAAGTCCTTATTGGCATATAGAAGGCAGTTTGCCACAAAAAACACATGAAGTGATGATTGGGACCGATATAGCTAACTTTGCCAATTTATACGTTGGCAGTGAAATATCCATTTCGGGTAAATCTAAACAAGATTCTCGTTTTGATGAAGAGTTAACTATTACCGGTATAGTTAAAACAGGTAGAGCTGAAGATAATTTTATTTTTGTCGATCTGCATGATTTAGAACAATTCTTTGAAGAGAGTGATCAAGCTGAAGTTGTTGAAGTCAGCATCACAGCATCACAAAATGAGTTAAAGGACTATATAGATACCATTAAAAGTCAATCAACCACAATCGAACCCCATTTAATTAAATGGGTGACACAATCAGAAACCTCAGTATTAGGTAAACTGTCATCACTCCTTTATTTAGTGACCCTTGTGGTTTTAGTGCTCACTATGATTTGCGTGGCAACTACCATGATGACGGTTGTAATGGAGCGCCGTAAAGAAATCGGTCTTAAAAAAGCCATTGGAGCTAATAATAAAAGTATCGCTAAAGAGTTTTTAGCCGAGGGATTAGTTCTTGGTATTACTGGAGGGATTATTGGGGTAATTTGTGGACTTATTTTTGCGCAGGTAATCAGTTCTAATGTTTTTGGTCGTTCAATTATTATTGAATTTTATTTGATACCAAGTACCATTTTAATATCAGCAATTGTGACGGTAATTGCCTGTTTAATTCCGGTTAAACGTGCATTAGATGTAGAGCCAGCATTAGTATTGCGTGGCGAATAGGATGTAAAGTATGAATATACTCGAAGTTAATAATGTATCTAAGATTTATGGTTCTCTTCATGCCTTATCAGATGTGAATTTAGTTGTAGAAGAGAGCAAATGGTTATCCATTATGGGACCATCGGGCAGTGGCAAAACGACCTTGATGAATATTATTGGTTGTATGGATAAACCATCTTTAGGTTCGGTCATTTTAGATGGACAAGATATTACCCAATTATCTCTACCCGAATTAACCGAAATCCGCCGTGATAAAATCGGTCTTATCTTTCAACAATTCCATTTAGTGTCTTATCTAACCGCACTCGAAAACGTAATGGTTGCACAATATTATCACAGCATGGTCGATGAAAAAGAAGCTATGCAAGCGCTGGAAAGGGTTGGACTTGCTGCCCGCGCTAAGCACTTGCCAAATCAGTTATCAGGCGGGGAACAGCAACGTGTATGCATTGCCCGCGCCTTAATCAATTATCCAAAATTAATTTTAGCCGATGAACCTACTGGTAATTTAGATGAAAATAATGAAGCAATGGTTATGAATTTACTGCATCAACTGCACGAAGAAGGGAGTACTATTATTGTTGTGACTCATTCACTTGAAGTATCAAAACATGCTCAAACAACCGTTGTACTTGAACATGGCAAGGTTGCCCGAGTAATTAATAATTAATATTTAAGGTTTTAAATTATGCAAAATCGTGTTGTTTCATCACTCATTTATATCATTATTGGCATATTATTTATTTTATTTCCTCTGTATATTTTACCCGTCTGCCCACATGAAACCGTTAACCTATCAACTGCAACAATGCAAGGTCAAGTAGAACATGTGCATACAGGTGTTGGTAAAATTATGAAATGCTTTTGGACAGGCCGAGCTGAAGTTGGCGTGGGCAGTTTGATTATTGCAATTGGCACCTTAATGCTATTTTGTCGTAAAATTTTTCTGCGAATGGGATTAAGTATGGCGATTGCTTGCATTTCATTATTTGCTTTGGCTATTCCGACCATTTTAATTGGCGTATGTGATAATCAAATGATGCGCTGCAATATGGGTGCTAAACCAGCGCTCGTCTTATTGTCATTGTTATTATTTATTATTGCGCTGGTGAATACTTTCTATCTTAATAAAGCGGCCAGAAGAAGCATATTTTAAAGATATACAATCTTTAATAAAAAATAGGATCTAAACATGCAAGAACAACCCATTACCATGGCTAATTTGGCTTGGCAAAACATTCAACGGCGGCCATTTCGGAGTTGTTGTTTGATTATCATTGTTATGTTGTTTTCTGCCACACTTTTTGGCGGTAGCGTGATTATGAAAAATCTCAGTTTGGGAATTTCTGGCATGGCTGATCGCCTTGGTGCGGATATTTTAGTTGTCCCATATGGTTACTAAAAAAATCTAGAAGTTGCCTTATTACGGGGTGAACCAAGTAGCTTTTATTTAAAAGTTGATTTGATTGATAAAATCAAAAATATTAAAGGAATACAAGCAATATCACCCCAACTTTTTATCGCTTCACTGAGCGCCGGTTGCTGTACATCAAAAGTGCAACTAATTGGTTTTGATCAGCAAAGCGATTTTGTGATCAAACCTTGGTTGCAATCGCAACTTACTGAGCCACTTACTGATAACCAAATTGTAGTTGGATCGAAAATTAGTTCAAATATTGGCGATGAGGTTATGTTTTTCAATCATCCTTTCAAAATAGCAGCCAAAATGGATAGTACGGGAATGGGCTTTGACACTTCGGTATTTATGACTATGCAAGCAGCACACACTTTAATGAAAGAAGCTGAATTAGTGCAAGGTGATGTCGATCATTTTGCGGATTATGCCTCTTCCATTTTCATAAAAGTCGATCCTGATTATCAGCCTAAAGATATTATTAATCAAATCATGCCCAAATACGCTATCGACTATCAACTTGATTTTGTTATGACTAAAGGTATGTTAAGTAATATTTCCAAATGGTTAAATGGCTTTTCGACCATTGTATATAGTTTATCGGCAATTTTTTGGGTATTAGCAATAGTGATTATTTTTGTCATCTTCTCGTCAAATTTAAATGAGCGTAAGCGCGAAATCAGTTTATTGCGTATCTTAGGGGCTTCACGTCGAGATTTAGTAAAAATGTTGCTGCGTGAATCTTTAATTATTAGTGCATTAGGTGGCTTAATGGGCATTTTATTAGCAGGTGTATTGCTCTATGCGTTTAGTTTATTAATCTGCCAAACCATTGGTTTACCATGCATTAATCTTTCAGTGATTGATGCGTTATGCTATGCAGTAGTGGTATTGGCATTAACCATAATTATTGGACCATTATCAAGTATCTATTCAGCTTTATCTATGACTAAGTTTGATACTTACAGCACGCTCAGAGAGGGTGAATAATGTTACTGAATGTTCGTAATTTGCGTAAAGATTACCAGCGTGGTCAACAAACCTTTGCAGCAGTAAATAATGTCAGTTTCAGTATGCAACCAGGTGATTTTAAATGCATTATGGGTAAATCAGGTAGCGGTAAAACGACGCTTTTGAATATGATTGCTGGTTTATTAACACCAACTCAGGGGAAAGTAACCTTTAATGATGTAAATCTATTTGAATTAGATGATCAGCAAGTATCAGCTTTTCGTAATCAGCATATTGGTTATATTCCTCAAGGTAGCAGTTTACTCCCTAATCTTACCGCGATTGATAATATTCGCTTACCTTATTACTTAACTAAGCGCCCAAATAAAAGTAGCTTCAGTTATGCGAAAAGTTTGTTGGAAAAGGCCAAAGTCAGTTATTTGCAAGATGTTTATCCATCCAATATGTCAGGAGGGGAAATGCGTCGTATTGCCATATTACGTGCATTAATTTGCCAGCCACAAATCATCATTGCAGATGAGCCTACCAGCGATCTCGACGAGGAGAGTTCTACTTATATTATGCAACTGCTAAAAGAAATTAACCAACAAGGCACTGCGTTATTGATTGTCACCCATAATAATGATGTAGCAAGTTATAGCCAAAATATCATGAAAATGTCTGCAGGGCGGTTTATTGATTAAATAAGTCAATGCTCACTTATATAATCTTAAGTGAATACTGACTTATTCATTTTGCCTCACTGGTTAAAGCAATAAGGGATTACAGCCCATTTCAATCATTATTTTATTAAGCTTTAACAGAGGCAATCCGACTAATGAATTAATATCATCTCCCTCTAACTTATCAAACAACGTTATGCCGAGTTCATCACATTTAAAACTGCCAGCACACTGTAGCGGCATCTCTTTAGCGATATAGGCATCGATTTCAGAACTACTGAGTTGCCGAAAGGTGACTTTGAAGGGTTCACAAAGAGTGGTAGATTGACCCGAGTGGGTATTAATAACTGTCATCCCTGTATAAAAATAGAATGTTTTGCCACTGCTATTGGCAAGTTGTTTGCGAGCATTTTCAACAGTATGTGGTTTGCAAACAATTTTTCCCTCTAGAACCCCTACCTGATCTGAGCCAATAATTAAACTGTCTGGGTATTTATCGACTAATGATTGCGCTTTCAGATTTGCTAAACGTACCACTAACTGCTCAGCAGACTCACCCGCAAGCGGTGTTTCGTCACAAATAGGCGGAACACATTCAAAAGGGATAGCGAATTTTTCAAGTACTTTTTTACGTGATAGCGATGTTGACGCTAAAATGATTCTCATATTGATTTATCTCTTAAAATCCAAGCGGAAGGATGAGCATTAAATCCGATATGTCCATAATAATCAACCGCACTTGGTGCAGCCAGTAAGGTTATCGAGCAATTTTCATGAGTATTCTTTTTTACTTCTTTAATTAATTGTTTACCAATACCTTGTTTTTGATAATCCTCATCTACAGCGAGATCAGCCAAATAAGTTATATATACAAAATCCGTTAAACAACGCGCTATACCAATTAATTTATCATTATGCCAAGCGGTTATAACTAAGTTAGCATTATCTAACATAGCTTTAAATCGTGTTGAATCGGTAAGAGGTCGGCGTTCACCTAGTGAACAGTGACGATAAAGGGCAATAGCTTGTTCAAGTTCTGGTTTGATGTCTGAACGGTAAATAATACTACTCATGGTGATCTCCGTCATGAAATGAGTAAAAAATGGTTTCATTTTTCTAAATTGGTTTTAGGATATTATAGTAAGCATCAACTAACTTAACTATTAAAAATAAATAAAGAGTAAATCCAAAATAAGTATCATAATAATCAAATGTCATGATTCTTAAACCATATGACTGTTAAACCGTATTGTCAAAGATCATTTATCAGATTTTATTTAGCGAGGGGGTAGTTTTATGTACAACAAAATTTTAGTACCGGTTGATGTGCTTGAAGATGAGTTAACCCAAAAAGTCATCCCACATGTTGAATGTTTGGCAAAATTATCAAATGCTGAGGTGATCTTCTTTCATACTTTGCCAGTAGCGTCAGCAATTGTGAATGCTTACTCATTTGGTTTTGATGAATTTAAAGATAAAGCAACTGTACAAACTGAACAATGGTTACATAAATTAATGGCTTCTATTAATTTACCTCAAGAAAAATTGTCGTTTTCTATTGCGTTTGGTAATCCAAGAGATGAAATTCTTCATATTGCGGAAGAATTAAAACCTGACCTAATAATATTAGGATCACGTCGCCCTAATATTACCACTCATTTACTAGGATCGAATGCGGCAGGTGTAGTCCGTAGTGCGCAAACTTCAGTTTTAGTCGTTCGATAGTTTCAACATTTATTCTTTAAACTATATCGAGGAGCGAATAACTCCTCGTAAGTAATTTATAATCTGATGCTCTTAGTAAATAACCTAAAAATCCATATCAATAACACCTATTATGAATTGTACAGGTTATTAATATCAATTTTATTATTAAAGTTCGTTCTAGGTTTTTTATACGTCATTAAAATTATAATTCATTGATTTATTACTATTAATATTTGTAAAGATAAAATGCAAAATACATTAATTACTCGGTTTGAGTATTAACTGAAAAAAGAGTGATTTTAATAATTATTTCCATGTTTATTTTATTTAGTTATTATTTTATTGATTAGAAGGAGTATGACAAAGAAGTGATTCTAAAATTGAAGATTATTTTAATGATAACTCCTGTGTTATTTTAAACGTTCATTTTGTTTTTCATGTAAGTAATAACATCAATAATAATTCCATAAAGTTATGTATGAACATAACTAAATGTCAGTGAGAACAATTGATAAACTAAATATTCGTGTTTAATTTTTTTCATATTCAATATTCGTATTCATATAAAACGGTGAGGAGAAAAAATGAAAGTCAAAAATATAGACCATTTTGTTATCACTACCCACAATATTGATAAAAGTATCGCATTTTATCAAGATCTTCTTGGTATGAAGCATGTTGAAAAAGATGGACGACATGCTTTTATTTTTGGTCATCAAAAAATTAATATTCACGCTAAAAAAGGCGAATTTCAACCCGCAGCATTACATCCAGAATATGGTAGCCAAGATTTTTGTTTAATTGTTGAAGAAGATGTTGAATCCATTAAAAAAGAAATCGAAAAAAAGGGTTATCCTATTGTAGAGGGTGTGGTAAAACGGCATGGCGCACAGGGAGATATCAATAGTTTATATCTCAGAGACCCAGATGGAAATTTGGTTGAGCTGGCCAATTATCGGAATAATTAAAAAATAAACATCGGCAAAATAAGAACTAACGTAGTTAGTATAAATTAGTTAAAGTTTAATTATTTTGCCAATTTATAATTGGCTAAGCATTAAAAATTACTTCCATAGTCGCTCGATAAATTACTTATCATTTATCAGCATCTGTTACTAAAAGTAAAATATACTGGCACTAGTTCGTTTATTTTTACAATTAATATTAATTTTTTAATCTTCCGACAATATTTTAAATCTAAAAAATTCTCCTTAAAAATTCATATATTGTTTTTTTTAAGGAGAATTCAGTCAAAATTTTACTTTTGGTTTATAAATTTTATTTTTGGTGTTGGACAATAAAACAGCAGTGAATTTGCTTATTACGTTTAAAGTCCAAGGATAACGTTTTATTGGTGATATCTTGATAAGTCAATCCAAGGTTTTGCATACCAATGTTATCCATTTTAAAACCCCGTTTATTGTTCGAAAACACAATGATGCCATTTGGTTTTAATAACCGTTTTAAATTCGCCATTATTTTTAAATGATCACGTTGAACATCAAAAGTATCACTCATCCTTTTAGAATTTGAAAATGTAGGTGGATCAATAAAGATTAGATCGAACTGATCATCACTATGTTCTAAATACAATAAACAATCAGCTTGAATTAAGCGATGCTGTCTACCTGTTAATCCATTTTGTTTTAAAGAATGCATTATAGTGAGTTACTTTTATTGCGGGAGATAAAGGATGATACTTTTTAGTTTTTGAAGATTTTTAAGTATAAAAACAGTAAATTTTGTAAAAAATATTCAGGAGTCTATACCGTCTTATTGCGGTATTTTATTGTAATCTTTTTATTACCTATTACCAATCGCTAACCACCCATCATGAGCAGTTTTTATTTTATGATTTGAGTAAATAACCTAAATCTATCTCAATACCAGTTATCATGATTTGTGCTTATTATAAACATTAATTTTGGCTTATTTATAAATCACTATATAAACTAATTTATTGATTAATATATTTTAATATAACTATCTATAAAGTAATAAACCCATTATTTAATTGGTTTAACTATTATCTGCGCTAAATAAAAAAGTAATTGACTCGTTCAAAAAAAATACTTATTTTATATGAAACAGATTATCATTTAGAAGTATCTATGTTTTTGGGAAAAATCAATTTTGCCATTACAAATTAAGGATTGTAGTATGAGCATAATGGAGCAACAGAGAGACAGTTTAACATCGCTTTCTGGGCGCTTATCATATATCTCAATTGATGTACTCAATGCGTTATCGAGCATTTCTGCCATATCAATTAAAGGTCAAGAGCGGTTAAATGAACCTTGGCAATATCAGATAAATTTCACCGGAAAAAATAAACAAATATTAATTGTATCCATTCTTAGCCAAGTCACCTTACTCCGTTATCACCTTACTCCATCACTGCTAAAAATAACACAAATCAGCTCATATAATCATATTTCTAAATCAAGAAAGTTTTACAGAATAATCACAGAATTTAGTTTGGTTCCATTCAGCGAAGATGAATCACGTTATCAGGTGAAACTTAAGCACCAAATAGCATTATTTGCAACCAATTATCTAAATACCATAACTATCGAATGTCCGAATTACAGTTATTCACTTTTGAAAAAGTGATATCAGAAAAGAAGAATAAGGAATTAAAATGGACAAAAATAATAATCGTCAAAGTGCAGTATTTAACACAGTACTCCGTTCAGATGAAAAAATGGCAAAAATGCATATTGAAAAAGAGCGTAAAGTTATACCAATTATTTTTTTGCCTGGCGTGATGGGAAGTAATTTAAAGGCAAAATCTGAAACAGGAAAAAATCAAAATACGAAAAAGATTTGGTGTTTAGATAGCGCTGCTTCAATGGCCAATTGGTTTTTTATGGGGGCCAAAGCAAGAAAAATAAAACTTAAGCCTGATAGAACCGAAGTAGATTTCCGTGGAAAGATTTCTGATGCTTCAGAAGCTGAGATTCAGTTATTTGGAGATCGTCGAGAAAGGGGATGGGGAAGCATTAGTTATTTGGGTTATGGCGAATTTTTGAAAATCTTTCAATCATACTTATATCAACCAAATGGCCAATTATCCAGTAAATTAACCAATCTGATTAATGATTTACCTTTTGTGTTAGACGAAGGTTCAAAAGAACAATTAATTTTTAAAGAAAATGAGATTGAAATCTGTAAAAATTACGATTTTCCGCTTTATGCAATGGGTTATAACTGGTTAGAATCTAATGCAGAAAGTGCAGAAAAACTAAAAACTTTAGTTGAAGAAACTATCCCAAAATTTTATAAAAAACGAGGCAGAGTTTGCGATAAAGTGATTTTAATTACCCATTCTATGGGAGGGTTGGTTGCGCGTTTTTATACGGAACTTCTGGGGGGACGTGATAAAGTATACGGTGTAATTAATGGCGTACAACCCTCGACAGGAGCCGCTGCCGCTTATACACGCATGAAACGAGGGAATGAAGATGATTGGATTATGGCAAACATATTAGGTAAAGATGCCGCCGAAATGACCGCAGTGTGTGCTCAAGCTCCTGGCCCATTACAATTGTTACCCAGCGGAGAATATAGAGCAAAAAGTTTAACGAGTGAAAAATATGTACCTGAATGGTTAACCATTACTACTCCTGATGGAAAATCAGAATCTTTTCCTAAAACAAATCCATATGATGATATTTACTTAAACAAAGAGCAATGGTGGTGTGCCTGTGAACCACATTTAATTAATCCATTAAATACAAGATATGATAAAACCACAATGCAAAAAGATTGGCAAGAATACGAAAAGCTAATTTGCATACAAGTGAAATCTTTTCATGAAAAAATAGCTGATAAGTTTCATCCCAATACCTATGTATTTTTTGGAATTGAAGAGAGTGGAAATACTATTCGTGAAGAGTTATTGACCTATGAAAGAGTGCATTGGCAAGGTAAGTTTATTGACAGTTCTTCAATATTTGCAGAACGACCGCCAAAGAACTATATTGGCGACAATAACCGATTAAATTTAAAAGAGTTGAATGAAGACAGAACCCTTAAAGCAAATGCTAATGAATCGAAGGATGATAATATTGCATCCTTAAGAAAAAGGAGTATTAAGATAAAATATACTTTAAAAGAAGCCAATGACGATGGCGATAGTACCGTGCCAAAAAGTTCTGGTGAGATTCCAATAGAAAAGATTCAAGTTCGTATGCATATACCAGTTAAACATGGATCTCCATATGATGAGGACATCTGTCAAGAGTTTGCTTTGCGCGCAATAGTAGCTATTATACAAAAGGTTAACAAAAATGAGCAACAAGCTAAAACTTAATGAAAAACATTATTTTTTAACTGCCATTTTATTAGTAATTATATTTTTTAGTTATCGTTATTTTAGCAAGGATATACTTATGGTAACCTCAACAAACGAACAGCAACAAAAAGTCGATGAACTACTCACTAACCTAGCCACCCGTTGTCTGGGAACCTATTTAATTGATTTACCGAAACAATTTAAAGCATCAAAAGCTAATTCGTTTGAATATGGTTATAATCAAAGCATTGATATCTCAACCAATCAGCAATATCTACCCCCTTTTAAACAAATGCTCGTCCGTCGTGAACAAGAGTTAAAAAATACTCAACCGATAGATCCAATTGATGGTAATTTTTTAAAAGCAATCTATCCATTGCCAGTTTCAAATAGTAATGAAATACAAGGTGTGATTTTTGAAAGGATGCAGCGTCGAGGAATTCCTGATGTTGCTCGAATTTTAGAAGGTTATCATTGGCAAAATGAAGTTACTTTCAAAATTGAGATGAAAGCTACCAATGGTTCTGCAAGTCGGTATGATGAGGATAGAAAAAAATATCCAGAGATCTACAATAACGATGTACCTGAAAAAATAGCGCAAATGCGAACATTGTTTGAACGTATGCGTGTTCGTGATGATTATACTATTCCAAACGAACCAGGTTTTTGTTTTATAAATGGCTTTATGCAAGGTGATGATTACAGACCAAAATACATTCAATTTACTTATCAATATGAAGATAGAGAAGATTTTTATTTTCATATCACATTTAATAATTATGCTGGAAGCGAGTCATTGTTTGATATTCCAGACAATTTTATTATTCAGGGTGAAGGGCAAAAAATTTATACAGGGACACGAGAAATTCATAATCTTCATTTAGAAGAAGTTATTGTTAAAAATAATGATTTTTATGATAGTAACGACAATGGATTAAAAAAAGAGAGATATATTTTTAATTTAGGCATTAATATGGAAGAGCCTGATAATAGAAATCCAAACTTAGAGATTCAAATGTACTATATCATCCCTCGTGATAGCCGTAATGCTTATAGTGAAGATCAGTTAATGATTATATGGCGTGAAATAACCAATAGTATCAGAATTAGAGAAAGTTCATTTACAAATGAATAAAATGAATTGTATGGTTGCTGTAGTAGTTAAACAATTAAAAATTGTTTTCGATGTCGCTTGATAAATTGCTCATCATTTATAAACGTCTATTACTAAAAGTAAAATAAACGGGTAATAATCCGTTTATTTTTACAATTAATATTATTTTTTAATTTGCCAACAATATTTTAAATCTAAAAAAATTCTCCTTAAAAATTCATATATATTTTTAAGGAGAATTCAGTCAAAATTTTACTTTTGGTTTATAAATTTTATTTTTGGTGTTGGACAATAAAACAGCAGTGAATTTGCTTATTACGTTTAAAGTCCAAAGATAACGTTTTATTGGTGATATCTTGATAAGTCAATCCAAGGTTTTGCATACCAATGTTATCCATTTTAAAACCCCGTTTATTGTTCGAAAACACAATGATGCCATTTGGTTTTAATAACCGTTTTAAATTCGCCATTATTTTTAAATGATCACGTTGAACATCAAAAGTATCACTCATCCTTTTAGAATTTGAAAATGTAGGTGGATCAATAAAGATTAGATCGAACTGATCATCACTTTGTTCTAAATACAATAAACAATCAGCTTGAATTAAACGATGCTGTCTACCTGTTAATCCGTTTTGTTTTAGATTACGATCGGCCCATTGTAAATAAGTGCGTGACATATCAACCGTCGTAGTTGACTTAGCACCACCTAGACCCGCATAAACCGTTGCACTACCGGTATAAGCAAATAGATTTAGAAAATCCTTACCCGCACTCATTTCACCAATCATTTTGCGCGCTAAACGATGATCTAAAAACAGCCCTGTATCTAAATAATCGGTCACATTTACCCAAAACTGAGTTTTGCGTTTATTAATGGCATACTCGTGCACCAAAAAATAATCCTGTTTTTGGCTCAATTTTTGATATTGCTGTTTGCCTTTTTGCTTTTCACGTGTTTTTAAAACTAATTGATCAGCAGTGAGTTCTAACACTGACATAGTGGCGTTAATAATATCAAATAGCCGTTGACGAGTTTTTTGTGGATCGATATTTTTAGGTGCTGCATATTCCTGTACGACTACTTTATCTTTATAACGATCGATAGCAACATTGTATTCAGGTAAATCGGCATCATAAAGGCGATAACACTCTAGCTGTTCTTGTGCAGCCCATTTTTCAAGTTTCTGCTTATTTTTTCGTAAACGATTAGCAAAATCAGCCGCTGGCAATATTGGTGTGCTGACTTGTTCAGTAGATCGTTGCGCAATAGTATAATTTTTTTGTACACAATCTAACGGACCATTCTTCGCTTTAAATTGTCTTTCTGCACGCATTTGTAAACAGTCTAACAATTGAGGTGCGCCACTAAATAACGAAAGTCGCCAGCCACCAAAGTATTGCTTAATTTGACGACCAAGCGCTGTGTGCAAGGCAACAAGAGCAGGCTCACTTTCTAATCTTTCGCCATAAGGTGGATTACTAATTATTGTACCTGTTACATCATTAGGCAGTGGATTGGTTAACTGCGTTACATCCTGTAATGCAAATGTAATCAAATCGCCTACACCCGCCTGAATGGCATTTTGTTTTGCTCGCTCTAACACAACGGTATTATTGTCGTAACCGATAAATGGTATATTCGGTTTGCTAATATTGTGTTTAGCGGCAAATAATAGTTCATTCCAAAGTATTGGATTAAAGCCTTTCCAAGCAAAGAATCCCCAATGTTTACGTAATAAACCCGGTGGAATTTTAGCAGCAATCATCGCTGCTTCGATTAGCAGTGTTCCCGAACCACACATAGGATCGATTAATGGCGTATCCATCTGCCAGCCTGAGCGCATAATAATTGCAGCAGCTAAGTTTTCTTTCAATGGCGCTTGTCCAGTTTGCTGACGATAACCACGTTGATGCAAACTATTACCACTTAAATCTAACGAAAGTGTTACACGGTTCTTATTTAAATAAGCATGAATACGAACATCAGGATCTTGCTTAGCCACATTAGGGCGCTCACTAGTATGACGAGAGAAGTGATCAACAATTGCATCTTTAATTTTGAGTGCGCCATATTGGCTATTACGGATGAAATCGTTTACACCAACAAAATTAATCACAAAGGAGTTATCAACTGCAAAAATATCTGGCCATTTAATATTAAAAACACACGAATAGAGATCTAAATCACTGTAAATATCAAACTCAGCAATTGGCAACAATATACGCGATGCCAGACGCGACCATAATAATGATTGATATAATGTCTTTTCATCCGCATCAAAAAAGACACCCCCTTGAGCAATTTTACAATCGACCGAACCTAACTCTTCTAACTCTTTTTTCAATAACTCTTCAAGCCCGCGTGACGTGCTGGCAAATAGTGTTTTCATGCATAATCCACTTAACAATAAAATTGAATGCATTATAGCGAGTTATTTTTATTGTGGGAAATAAAGGATAATCCTTTTTAGGTCTTAAGGATTTTTGAGTATAAAAACAGTAAATTTTGTAAAAATTATTCAGGAGTCTATACCATTTGCTTATGGTGTTTTGCTTTAATTTATTTCCACTGCTAATTGCCAACCGCTAACCCCTTTCCTAGTGAGTAATTTACAATTTGATGAACTTGGTAAATAACTTAGATCCATATCAATATGATCTATTATAAGTTGTCTTTATTCTCAACATTAATTTTAGAATGTTTATAAATAAGTTTATAGTCTAATTAATTGATTAATATATTTTAATATAACCATCTGAAAAATAAAAATCCGCATTAATAACTCAGTTTAATCATTATCTACAATTAATAAAAATTAATAAAAATTAATAAAAAAACAATTGACTAGTTCAAAAAAAATACTTACTTTACATAATTCAGATTATCGTTAATAGGCATCTGTGTTTTTGAAAAAGATCAATTTTGCTATTATAAATTAAGGATTGAAATATGGACACAATGGAGCAACTCGGCGATAGCTTAACTTTGCTTTCTGGGCACTTATCACACAATAACTATTCGTTGTCAGTTGATGGATCCGAAGCATTATCAAGCATTTCTGTTGTATCAATTAAAGGTCGAGAACGGTTAAATGAACCTTGGCGATATCAGATAGATTTCACAAGCAAAAATAAGAAAATTTCAATTGCATCCATGCTCAGCCAAACCGCCTCCCTGACTTTTCATCCTAACCAATCACCGCTACAAGTGACACAAATCAGCTCATTTGATCATGTTGCCAAAACAAGAAAGCTTTACGGGATAATCACAGAATTTAGTTTAGTCTCAATCAGCGAAGATGAAGCTCGTTATCGGGTGAAACTTGAACCCCGAATGGCATTACTTGCAAACCATCATCAAAGTGCCATTTTTCAGAATAAGAGTGTCATTGATGTGGTTAATGAAGTGTTGCGAAATCACAATTTTATCGGCATTGATTTTCGTTTTGAATTAAAAGAAACCTATCCTGTACGAGAATTTATTACGCAATGGCAAGAGAGTGATTTAAATTTTATACAGCGTTTGTTGGCAGATGTGGGTCTATACTTTTACTTTGAAACGCATCTAGAGCACCATTGTGAAGTGATGGTAATAAGTGATTATGAAAAAGGGTATGCTGATGGTGGTAGAATGACCATAAAGCAACCCAGCGGTCTCAATGATCGTCTTCGCTACAGTGTCTGGGATTTACAATTTAACAGTAAAACTAAGCCAAGTCAGGTCAGTGTTAACGATTATAACTATCGGATGTCCGACAGCAATCTTTACAGCAGTGACAACAGTCACTCAAAAGATATGACAATGCGGGGCGAAGACTATCGGTATGAAGAGCACTACAAAATTCAGGGTGATATACAGACAGTCGAAAGTGGTAATTGGTATGCGCGTATTCGGCATCAACACTATGTAAGCGAACAATTTATTCTAACGGGGCAATGTAATGCTTATGAGCTCACACCGGGACAGTTAGTGACTATAGAGGATTGCCCGATAG
The DNA here is from genome assembly GCF_001693435.1 of Gilliamella sp. wkB7. NCBI lineage: Bacteria > Pseudomonadati > Pseudomonadota > Gammaproteobacteria > Orbales > Orbaceae > Gilliamella > Gilliamella sp. wkB7. The sequence goes on along the minus strand of NZ_CM004509.1, from coordinate 956,337 downwards.
CCGAGATTAAAGATGGTGTGGTGATTGTTGCAACCGAATGTTATGGTGACCGAACTGAATCTTACCAAACCCGCTTTACTGCTATTCCTTATGATGCTCTTAAACCGTATCGACCAGCACCATTACCTTGGCCACAAGTGAGTGGCACCTTACCAGCCCGAGTAACCAGTAAAGATGATGATACGTACGGTTATATTGATACGCAGGGTCGTTACCGAATTAAATTCAATTTTGATTTAAAAAATTGGCAAAAAGGTGAGGAAAGTTTATGGGTCAGACTGGCAAAACCATATGCCGGCGATACGTATGGTTTTCACTTTCCTTTGATAGATTCAACAGAAGTTGCAGTTGCGTTCACCAATGGTAATCCAGACCGCCCGTATATAGCTCATGCCATGCACGACAGCAGTCATCCTGACCATGTTACGACAATCAATAAACACCGTAATGTGATACGCACGCCAGCGAATAATAAACTGCGAATGGACGATAAACGCGGTCAGGAGCATATAAAACTGGCAACAGAATATGGCAAAACCCAACTCAATTTGGGGCATTTGGTGGACAGTGAAAAAACGAAACGGGGAGAGGGTTTCGAACTGCGAACTGATGAGTGGGGTGCAGTGCGTGCTGCTAAAGGTATCTTTATTACTACCGACAAACAGTATCAAGCACAAGATTTACAACTTAATATGCAAGAGGCCAAAGCGCAGCTTGATAAAACATTAGATTTAGTCTCTGCCTTACAAGATGCTGTTAAACATGCTGAGGCTGAATTAGCCGATTTAGAAACACAAAAAAAATTGATAATCGAATCCATTGAAGAATTTAAACAACCCTCTATTTTGATGTCTTCACCAAAAGGGATCGCCCAAGTTACACCTGAAAGTGTGCAGATAGCTGCAGGTGAAAATATCATGTTGGCAAGTCATCAACATACTGATGTCAGTGTTTTAAGAAAATTTACCGTTGCAGCGGGTGAAATGATCAGTTTATTTGCTCAAAAAATGGGAATCAAGCTTATCGCTTCACATGGCAAAGTTGATATACAAGCACAACATGATGAAATGTCATTACTGGCGGAAAAAGATTTGTCAATAAGTAGTCAAAAAGGTCGTACTGTTATTTCAGCTCAAAAAGAACTTATTTTAACGTGTGGTGGTGCTTATATACGACTTGCTGATGGCTCAATAGATATTGCTGCGCCGGATAATGTCATTTGCCATTCAGCAACATGGCAAAAAACTGGTCCAGATAGTTTAAGCCAAATGTTAAATGTACGCCAAAATACAAATTATCATTTTAATTCACAATTATTATGGAAAAATGACAATACACCAGTAAAAAATCAGCGAGTTAAAATTATTCGTGCCGATGGGAGTGAAATTGATGCCATGACGGATGAAAATGGAAAATTGCCAAAACAGTTTGCCGATTTTATTGAACCAATAACAATTGTTCTTGGCCCCCAAAAAGACAGTTAACAATTGAACCAAACGGGATGATTTAACTCATCGCAATAATAGAAATAGATAAGGATATATGTTATGGGATGGAATATTCCTCAACCATTAACACACAGACAGATAAAAAAAACATCCTATTTATTATGGATCATAGGGCTGGTGTTGTTAGTCTTATTCAGTTTTGTACTAATGCTTCTGCTTTTTGATGATACTACTGATGATTCATTGATGTGGTTTTGTTCCATCATTCTACCAATAATACTCTGGTTAATTCTATTTGCGATTAATCTGTCAATGCGTTATTCGGATGCCGTTTATAATGAGGAAATAACAATGCTTAACAAGCAAGCTACCGAACAATGGCAAGCTTGGAGCAAGCAGCAATTACCGATTTTTGCCAGTCACGTCATCTGTGCAGAGCAAGATGGCGTTAAGGTTCTAACCGGTGATGTCAACAAAATTCCGCTTTATCCAGCAAAAGCGCGCCCGCTATTTAATGCTATCAAATCAACTCAACCTTATTGGTTTTTAGATGAAGTTATGCAGAATTTAGAGCAGCAAAGTCCCAACTATCGTCGGTACTTAACACACATTTATCTTCCTCAAAAATTAATGAAAGATGACGAATTACAAAATGCAATTTTTGAACGATGGGATTTATATCCTGAGCCAATAATGGATTATAACGAATGGGTAACCGAATTGTATCAACATTCAGATGATATCGAATTGTCATTAATCTTAACCTGTCAATATACCTCTTCGATGTATTCTAAGCACAGTCAATTTATTAGTGCATTATTGCTTGGTGATGAATCACTGATTTTAACTAAAAAATTAACGGCCAAATCGTGGTTAGGCAGATTATTGATATCGGAACAAGATTTATCAGCTGATCTAGAACAATTATTGACGTTAACTCAGCTTCCATCGGCCAATATAAAAGATATATGGATATCAGGGTTAGACAAAAAGAACCGTATTGCACTTGCGATAACAACCGACCAGCTTGCCATAGGTAATGGTAATGAGCAACTGCTCCATGATATTGATTTAACTTTTGCAAAGCCAAGCGATTTAACTCACTATTTTACTTTAGGACTCGCAAATGGTTGTATTGCTCATCATGGGGGAGAGCAATTAGCGGTTGTCGAATATGCACAGCATGTTTATTTACAATTAATTACTTCTCAAAAAATGACATCATAAATCAAAGAATAGAGATATAAAGTGGACAATAATTGCCAAAGTGCGATATTTAATACGAGACCACGTTCAAATGAGGACATGGTACAAATGCATATTGAAAAAAAGTGTAAAGTGATACCGATTATTTTACTGCCTGGCGTGATGGGAAGTAATTTAAAGTTAAAATCTGTAAACGGTGTTAACAGTTCGCGCAAAGTTTGGCGTATAGATACTCCGCTTAATATGATCAAATGGTTATTACCCATATTAGGTAATGCAAAGAGAAGGAAGAGGTTATTAGATCCTAAGAAAACAGAAGTAGATGATCGAGGTAAAGTAATTAATGCTGCTTCTAAAGAAATTTCATCCTTACAATCTTCGTATAATCTAAAAGTTCATGATGAGAAAAACAGCAGAGATTTAGACGAAGAAATTAAAAAAGCAATTTAAAATCACCCAACTTATTGATCCCACTGATGGTAATTTTTTAAAAGCAATTTATCCATTACCGAATACAGATAAAATACACGTCATTATACTTGAACGGATGCAAAGTGAAGGTGTTCCTGATATTGCATGTGTTTCAGAAGGTTACCGTTGGCAAGAATACATTATTCACGATACTGCTACTTTTTCATTCTTTGTTAAGATCAGCACTTAGTTAATCAATCAGCCTTTAATCTGTTTTTTTCATAAATAAATATCTTTTTAGCATTAATTCTTTAAGGAAAATAGTTAATATTTTGCTTATTAATAATTCTGACTGTCAGATCCGTAATGGCAATAATCAATGCAGAGCGTATCATTTGTTGATAACGATTTTGATAGATGGATGACTTTAATGTGTCGACAATGCCTGACTCTTTGGCTTTTTGATGGTGTGAATCCCAATTAGGCGGTAATACCATATCATGTAATAGACTAATCGGACCTAATATTTCATCGTCGAGATATGAGTATTTTTTATCGTCATGGTCAAGTTCATCTAAAATGGCAATTAATAGCTCGATATCTTCATACTCCTCGCGCGTTATGATACCTAGCGCATAAAGTAATTTTAAGCACACGGATGTATCATTGAGTGGGCCATTTTTACCAATTAGTGATGGTATGACAAATTTTATGGCGTGAGGCTCTTTACGAAATACTTTTATAATTAATTGATTAACACTGTGATTAATCATTTTTATAGCTTCAGCCAACAAGCTGTGTATATCAGCTTGCTGGTTAAGTTTTTCAAGTATTGTATCTTCTGCTAATATCGATTCTAGCATCGGCTAATTAATATTGATGATTTTGCATTGCAGTATAAAGTTGTTCAATCTGACTAACAATAGGATTATTGCTTTCAATACCAGAAATATCACAAAATGTTTGAACTACCCCTTTGTTGCTAATTTGTTGGGTTAGGTCGGAGGCTTGATCGTCGTCATCATTGCGATAATTTAGGGCTGCAGCAATGCCGATGAGCAAGTTACTATTCTTTAGTTCATACTCAAATGTGCCAAGTAACGGTTTCACCAATCGATCGCCAGATCCTAATTTGCGAATGGGTTGACGACCTACACGAGCCGTATCATCATGGAGATATGGATTTTCAAAGCGTGTGAGGATCTTTTCAATATAGGCTTGATGTTTAGCTGGGTCAAAATTGTAACGTTTTATCAGTACTTGACCGCTTTCCTGCATGGCTCCTTGTACAACTGCGCGAATGCTATCAACTAAAATAGCATCGCGGATGGTCGCAATGTTATTGTAAAATCCTAAATAAGCGGTAATGGCATGACCTGTGTTTAAGGTAAATAATTTACGTTCGACAAATGCCATTAAGTTATCAACTGGCTCCATACCTTTGATTTGTGGAATATCGCCAATAAATTGATTTTTATCGACAATCCATTCGGAAAATGTTTCAACTGTAACTTCTAATATATCCCCTGTTTTAGAGGTTGCCGGTGGTACGATGCGGTCAACGGCTGAATCAACAAAGCCTATATGACTGTTCATCCATTGGTGGAGTTCATGAGGTATATATTTAAATATTTCTTGTTTAAATTGGCTGGTTCCTCGCACCATGTTTTCACAAGCGATGATGTTAAGAGGGGCGTTGTTGGCTTGCTGATGCCTTGCAATTAATCCCTTTGCCATATTTTCAGCAATGCGAGCTAAAATTTGTGGTCCTACTGCGGTAGTCACTAAATCGACTTTCGCAATATAGTCACTTACTTCGTTTGATGAGCTATTAATAGCGTCAACATTGTGGACGATTTCGGTGGTTGATTGTTCGCCCACTACATTAACTGGGTACTGGTGACGTTTGGCGATTTCGTTAATCACTTGCTCGTTAACATCAGCAAACGTTACATGAACACCTGCATCTGATAATAGTTTACCGATAAATCCGCGCCCAATGTTACCAGCGCCAAAATGTAATGCTTGCATTTTTTTACCTTTAATTTTTATTGAATGTAATTAATTAAACAACTTTCCCGCAGTAGAGCGGGGAAGTCATTGTGATGTAATATTTAACTTAATATTGCTAACACTTCATCAAAGCGGGTTGTGCTCGATAGTTTGGCAATAACGTTTGGATCATCCAATGCGTTAGTTAATTTGGCTATCACATCTAAATGTTCGTTATTGCGAGCAGCAATTCCGATAACGATTTTGGCTTTGTCATCCGTTTCTTCACCAAATTCTACCCCTGCTGGATATTGGCAAAAGACAATACCTGTATTTATTACACTTTCTTTGGCTTCAATCGTGCCATGAGGTACAGCAATGGATTCACCAAGATAGGTTGATGTTAACCTTTCGCGTTCGAGCATTGCTTCAATATACACGGGTTTAACATAGCCGTTATCCACTAATTTTTGTCCAGCAAAACGGATTGCTTCTTCTTTGTTTTGAGCCGTTAATCCTAAAAAGATGTCCTTTTCTGTTAATTTAAATAACGGTTGGTTACTATCTGTTGATGTTGCAATATTACTATTATTCGTATTGCTAACGCCTTGTGCTGCAACCAATTCGTTCACAAGTTGGCTATATAAATCACTATCTAAGAAATTAGTTAATGAGATGTGATGGGCATTTGGTGCATATTGTTTGGCTCGTTGAGTTAAATCTTTATGAGTAATAACAATATCAGCATCGGAAGTTAGATTGTTAATTGCAAGATTGATAACATTAATATCTAGGTTGGCATCTTGTACTTTTTTACGCAACACACCCGCCCCCATTGCACTCGATCCCATTCCTGCATCGCACGCGACAACAATTTTTGTTACGTTACCAAGATTAAACGTTTCTGTTTTTAATCCTTTGGATTCGTCTTTCATTGCTATAACATCTGATTGCGCATCTTCAAAACTTTTATCTGCATTTTTAGTTGTTTTTAATAATACTACTGAGACAAGGAATGATACCGTTGCTGCGGCAATAACTGAGATACTTACACCAAGCATTGAAGCTTTAGGAGTCACCGCTAATATGGCAATAATTGAACCAGGTGAAGCGGGTGAACTTAGGCCAGAACCAAAAAGGGTAAGTGTAAATACTCCCGTCATCCCACCTAAAATCATGGCAATAATTAAACGAGGATTCATTAACACATATGGGAAATAAATTTCGTGAATACCACCAAAGAAGTGAATGATTGCCGCGCCACTTGCTGAACCTTTTGCCGCACCTTTACCAAAAAACATATAGGCAAGTAATAATCCCAAGCCTGGTCCAGGATTCGCTTCAATTAAAAAGAAAATGGATTGTGCATGCTCGGCTGCTTGTTGAATACCAAGTGGTGAAAATATACCATGGTTAATTGCATTATTTAGAAATAAGATTTTTGCTGGTTCAACAATAATAGAGGTAAGTGGTAATAAATTATGTTGTACCATAAAGTCAACGCCACTCGCCAGTACACTAGATGCGACAACTACTGAAGGTCCAATGGCAAAGAATGACAGTAAAGCAAGGAGCATACCGATAATACCTGCTGAAAAATTATTTACTAACATTTCAAAGCCACTTTTGATTTTACCGTCTACGGCTTTATCAAATTGTTTAATCATCCAGCCGCCTAATGGGCCAACAATCATTGCGCCTAAGAACATTGGAATTGATGCACCAACAACCACACCCATGGTTGTTATGGCACCAACAACGCCTCCGCGTTCGCCATGAACTAATTTACCGCCACTGTATCCAATTAATAATGGTAATAAATACGTAATCATTGGGGCAACAAGTTTGGCAACATTTTCATTAGGATACCAACCTGTTGGAATAAAAATTGCGGTAATAAATCCCCAAGCAATAAAAGCCCCGATATTAGGCATCACCATATTACTTAAGAATCGCCCAAAGTTTTGGACCTTTAATTTAATGTTTGATGTTGTCATAAAATTAATCTTTCCTTGTTGATTGATATAATCATGATGCTGTTATTGTAGAGGTATTTATTAACCAGATTCATCTAAAAAAATTAGTAAATGTGACTTTCATCACACTTCAAAAGGTGGGGTATTTTATGATTTTGTGATTTAGATCACACTTATAAAGCAGTTAAATGCGTTTAGGGAAGTTTGGCATAAGTTTTATGCTAATGGTTTTTGATGTTTGTTTGATTTTAATGGATGATAATTCATAATAATTAAACTATTATCGGCTTAATTTGCTTTTGATTGTAATTTTCTTTATTGATGGTTAATCAAAAATTGCTTGTGCTAATTTCAAATTGTTTTTTTGAGGTATGCAACGGGCATTTGTCATTTATATTATTTTTTAATACTTCTTTAAATTGTGCTTCTTCTTTTTTGCAGAAATATAATTTATTTAAGTAACAATAAAGATTCTAACAATCCCCAATAGCTGTAAATTTAAGAAAAAATAACAGACTAACGAAATAATTATTGCTACGAGTATTAATAAACCTTTAATGGACTAATGATTAGTTTTCATTAATTATTTTTCTAATGTCTCATTAATTTTTTTATATAACAAATTGATTTATAATTTATTTTATTTAAAATAAAGGTTAATTATATTTTTTAAAATAATTTATTTTTAATGGGCAAAAAATATTGACTCATCTATATAATAAAAAATTTTTTATGCTTAAACTAAAAACATTGCAGTATGATCTGTTTTATTGCTTTTTGTACAAAAAAAAACAGATCATTAAATAATTCGATGACTGAATAAAGTCTTTTGGATTGGTGATTATAAAAAACTATTTTTTAATTTTAGCAAAGCTTTTAATAGTAAAAATTCCTAATGAATAACTTAATTTAGGTTAGTGGTTCACAATATTTTTTATTTACTACCAAATCTCTTAATTTATTTTTATCAGTAAAATGTCGGCTGATATTTTTATATAAATCCTCAAAATTATCATTTCCTTTTTCATCTTGATAATAAAAAGGTTTAATGCTGACACAGTTTTCATGTTCAAATATTGTTTGCAGTAAAACACGGTCAGAAGTCGCACAAGAGTGTCCCCATATATAGACTTGATACTTATTTTGTTCTAAAAAATCTAATAATTTTTGATAATTGTCTGTATCCAAATAATGTAATGATTTTAAATATTTTAAATATCGATTGTCATTTTTATCTTCAAGTTCTTTATATGAACTATCTAATTCGTCACCATAACCAAAGATAATTTTACTAGCAGAATCTTCTAGTCTGCCATGTATTTGAACATGTTTTTCTTCAACGTTTACTGAACTTTGGGCTATATATTTCTCTATCGTATTGGTATAATTAAAACTCAGAAACATATGTTCTTTTATCACAATAGGCTGTTGACCAATTCGATCTCTAAATTGAGTAGATAATTCGTCGTCATTTACCGGTTGCATAAGATGTTTGGCAATTTTTGATAAAATTTTAGTCTCTTGCTTAGATACAACCGATGTCATATAATAAATAAAACAATCAATTATATTTTCAAATTCTTTATTTAGTTTATCTATTTTATCTAATATTTTTTCTTCTCTATAAAATTCCTCAACATCAAGCAAAGTTTGATAAAACTCATGTTCAATGCCACCCCAGTTTTTATTAAAATTATAATTATAAAATATTTTTTCAAAAAGCTTGTTTTTTGTGAATAATAAGGATTCATCACATTGTTTTAAACAAGGTTTATTGTCAATTTGATTTAGTGTATAATAATTATAAACTGAACTGCTGATATAGTATAAATCAGACAAAACATTATTAGACGATTTACTAGATTTAATTAATTCAAGAATTTTTGCTACATTATCTTCAGCTTTTTTGTTTTCATCAGAGGGATAATGATCGTTTATTTGATCCGTTGGATGTTTAATATTATCTATAAATGATAAATTGTTATCTAATCTGTCATGAAATTCTTTATCAAATAATTCATCAAAAGTTTTTATTTCGTCAGTGTTTTGTTGAAGATGGGCAAATAGATTCCTTAAATTTTGAATTGCTATTTGAACGGATTTTATAAAATCATAAGAAATTAATCCTTTTTTAATAAAAATATTTTCACTTAATTTATTGTCTTCATAATCGTTGTATAAATTTAAAAATTCGGAAACATAATAATCAATAAAATCATTAAAGGATGTTTTCAATCCATGTGCCAAATCAAACCCATTTCCAATTAATATTAATCTATTCATTTCTACTTCACTCATTTCTTCCTTTCCTTTCAACAAAACATCCCAATAAGAATATTATTTTATATCTGTTTTAACAAAAATAAATCTAATTTTTATACAGAATAAAAATTAGATTTATTAAGTTAACCAATTTTTGTTTGAAAGAATTAGCAAGTTATTGGTAAGTGAATTCTGACAGTTTTATCAACAAAAGAGGGTTATTATTCATAGTTTTTAATGAGTGAATTTGAGAACGTGAGTTTTAATTTGATATCAAAACTATAAACTAAGTTCTCAAATTTTATTTAGCAAATTTACTCAACCGTTACCGATTTTGCTAGATTTCTTGGTTGGTCGACGTCTGTGCCTTTGATTAATGCAACATGGTAAGCCAATAATTGGGTTGGTACCGTGTAGTAGATTGGCGCAGTGATCTGTTCAATATGAGGTAAATTGATGATATGCATGGTGTCGTCGCTGACAAAGCCTGCATCTTGCTCAGCAAATACATAAAGTTGACCACCACGGGCGCGGACTTCTTCAATGTTGGATTTTAGTTTTTCCAACATTTCGTTAGTAGGAGCCATAACGATTACTGGCATATCTGCATCAATTAATGCTAAAGGGCCGTGCTTGAGTTCACCAGCAGCATAGGCTTCGGCATGAATGTATGAGATTTCTTTTAGTTTTAGTGATGCTTCCATGGCGATTGGGTATTGATCGCCTCGTCCTAAGAATAGGGTGTGATGCTTATTAACAAAATCGCTTGCTAGTTTTTTAATTTGCGGTTCACACATTAATACTTGTTCAATACGATTTGGTAAGGTCTGTAAGGCGTGCATAATGGCTTGCTCGGTGCTTTCTGCCATATCATTTAGGCGTCCTAATTTAGCAACTAATAACAGCAATACCGTTAATTGAGTCGTAAATGCTTTTGTGGATGCAACGCCTATTTCTACCCCAGCTTTAGTTAATAGTACTAATTCAGCTTCACGTACAAGGGTTGAGGCTGCCACATTACAAACCGCGAGTGTACTTAGGTAGTTGTTTTCTTTCGCTAGCCTTAGCGCAGCTAAAGTGTCAGCAGTTTCGCCTGATTGCGATAAAGTGATAAATAGGCTGTTTTTTCGACGTGCTGGGTTGCGATAGCGGAATTCTGAAGCTATTTCGACATCACAAGGAATACCTGCTAATGCCTCGAACCAATAGCGAGCAACCATACCCGCATTATAGGCGGTGCCACATGCGACAATTTGTATATGTTCAACCTGTTTTAAAATATTTTCGGCATGGTCTCCTAATTCAGATAAATCCACTTTACCGTGTGCCATGCGACCTTCAAGGGTATTTTTTATGGCATTAGGTTGTTCGTATATCTCTTTTTGCATATAGTGGTTGTAACCTGCTTTGCTACCCGCATCGTATCTGGCATCGGATTCAATACGAGGACGGGTGACTTGCTGATAATTCTTATCTAAAATTGTGATTGTATCATGACTAATGAGGGCAATATCACCTTCTTCTAAAAAGATAAATTGACGTGTAACCGGTAGTAATGCAAGTTGATCTGAGGCAATGAAATTTTCGCCCATACCACAACCAATGACTAATGGGCTACCTGAACGCGCAGCGACTAATATATCAGGATTACGAGTGTCCATTATCACCGTACCATAAGCTCCACGTAGTTGTGGTATAGCTTTTTGTACAGCTTCAAATAATGAGCAATCTTCAGTGGCAATGATGTCATGAATTAGATGAGCAATAACTTCAGTATCGGTTTCAGAACGGAACTGGTAACCTTTAGCAATAAGTTGTTCTCGTAACGGTTCAAAGTTTTCAATAATACCGTTATGCACCACAGTAATAAATCCAGAAACATGTGGATGGGCATTATGTTCGGCTGGTTCACCATGTGTTGCCCAGCGGGTGTGAGCAATACCGATTGAACCTTTCAGTGGGTGCGCTTCCACAGCATCTTTCAGGGTTTGAACTTTGCCAACGCGACGAACGCGTTGCAGTTCGCCTTCTGGTGATATAATGGCAAGCCCCGCAGAATCATAACCGCGATACTCTAATCGTTTTAAACCCTCTAATAATATTTCAGCAATTTCACGTTTGGTCACAGCACCAACAATACCACACATAATTTATCCCTCGTTGTTTACTTTGGTTGGACGTTTCCAACCACTAAATTGCTTTTGTCTAACTCTGCTTACGACTAAGTCGTTATCATTAACATTGTTGGTAACAGTGGTACCTGCCGCGATGGTTGCACCTTTACCAACTTTAACAGGGGCAATGAGCTGGGTATCTGAACCCACAAATACATCATCTTCAATAATCGTTTTAAATTTATTGGCACCATCGTAATTACAGGTAATAGTGCCGGCTCCAATATTGACATTGCTACCGATTTCACTATCGCCAAGATAACTTAAGTGTCCTGCTTTGGTTGCTTTACCTAAGTGCGCTTTTTTAAGTTCAACAAAATTGCCAACGTGTACTTGTTCGTCAAGTTCTGAACCCGGTCTTAATCGTGCGAAAGGCCCGATGGTACATTGCTGTGCAATGGTTGAATGTTCAATTATGCTGTATGGGCTTATAATTGAATCATCATCAATGCAGCAATCTTTTAAGATACAACCTGCACCAATAATAACGTTGTTGCCCAGCTTTACATCACCTTCAATAATGACGTTACAATCAATTACCACATCTTTGCCATGAGTCAATGTGCCACGTAAATCAAAACGGTTTGGATCAAGTAGTGTGACCCCGGCTAGTAATAAGTTTTGTATTTGTTGATGTTGATAGTGTCGTTCTAATGTGGCTAACTGTAATCGATTATTCACACCTTCAACTTCGAATTGTTTTATTGGGTGAGAGGTTAATATCTCGTAACCGTCCTGATAAGCAAAAGCAATAACATCAGTCAAATAATACTCTTTTTGGGCGTTATCATTGGTTAAGCGTGCTAGCCAGTTTTTTAACAGTTTGCCTGTCACCAACATAATGCCAGTATTGACTTCATTAATTTTTTGCTGCTCTGGCGAAGCATCTTTTTGCTCAACAATCGCAATAACCTTGCCATCTTTTCGCTCAATACGCCCATAACCAGTAGGGTCATCAAGTATAACGGTCAGTAACGCAATACCTTGTTTGGGTTTACTCGCAATTAAATTTTTTAGGGTTGGTAGTGATATAAGTGGAGTATCACCATATAAAATTAAGATATCTTCGTCATCTTCAATATAGGGAATAGCTTGTTGTACTGCATGCCCAGTACCAAGCTGCTGAGCTTGATAAACCAATTGTACAGGTTGATCTTTAAGCGCATTTTCAAGCTGTTGTTTACCATGACCATAAACAATATTGATGCGATTGGTGTTAAGTTGTTTAACTGTATCAATTACATGTTGAAGCATCGGTTTCGCGCCGATTTTATGTAAAACTTTAGGAAGGTTGGAATACATCCGCGTGCCTTTTCCTGCCGCCAAAATAATTGCACTAAGTTTTGGGGTTGAAATTGCCATATTTATTTCCGCTCAGGTTAAATTAGCATAATACTATAATCAAAGTTTTTTATTAAATCATCCACAATTTATTAATTTTTATCATAAAAAAAGTTAGATGTAGTTTTATTATTATCTCTTTTAATTGTGAAATTAGATTCTAAAAAATATTATCAATATAGATTCAAGACTTAAGTCGAGATTTCAATTTCGATAAAAAATAGAGGCAATATTTAGATGACTAATAAAAAAGCAATGGAGGTTGTTTCCATTAAGATCTATCCAAAGTTATATAAAAAACGATAAGGACGATAAGAAAGTTATTATAACTTATCTAAAATGCTTGGCTAACGCTCAAACAACCGATAACCTCAATCCATGTATCAATTGAAAATTGTTCCAATCTATATTCTACTTTTTAAACAAAAAAGATAATAAATTCCCAAAAAGGGGAATCAAGTTAGTCGTACTTACTGAGTTGTGATGATATAACTACAGATAAAATACTGATTAATTTTCAATGTTTATATATAATAGTTTACGCTTGCAATCCTTATAATCAGTTAACCACTATCAAATGAATTAAAAAGAGGCAGGTATAAACCCTTTAAAAGGAAATTTAAAAAATGAAAGTTTTATTACTCTATACTACTCACGAAAAGCAAACATTTAAAATTATGCAGCGCATCGAAAATCAACTAGCCAGTAAATGTGATTGTGATGTGATTGAGCTTTTACCTAGTACTAATATCGATCTTACCAAGTACCAAGCCGTTTTGTTGGGTTGTTCTATTCGTTATGGATTTTATAGTAAAGTAATGAAAAAATTTATTGATGATAATTATCAGCAATTAAATAAAATGAGATCAGGCTTTTTTGGTGTGAATGTTGTAGCCAGAAAGCCGCATAAAAATACCCCTGAAACGAATTCATATACAAGAAAATTCTTAGCTAAAATTTCATGGCAACCAACCATTAAAGCCGTTTTTGCTGGAGCCCTTTATTATCCAAAATATAATTGGTTTGACCGTAATATGGTTCGTTTCATTATGTGGTTAGGTAAAGGTGATACAGATGTGACTAAACCTATCATTGAATATACTGATTGGGCTAAAGTCGATCAATTTGCAGCACTATTTTATACTCAAACGTGTAGTTAACCTGAAACTTCTTGTCAAAATAGATTATTATTTTTCTGACTTTATCAAATGATAATGCTCTTTTAAATAAACTTTGTGATATAGATCAACATTTGGGCTAAAAAGGTGTACAATATCGCGCCTAAAGAATCTATCTCCTAATTGGGATTTTAATTGTGATTGAAAATTTAAGAAATATTGCCATTATTGCGCACGTTGACCATGGTAAAACAACTTTGGTTGATAAATTATTAAAACAGTCAGGTACGCTAGATAATCTGCGTGGTGACGACAACGAACGTATAATGGATTCTAATGCGCTTGAAAAAGAGCGTGGTATTACTATTTTAGCTAAAAATACAGCAATTGACTGGAACGATTATCGTATCAATATCGTTGATACCCCAGGCCATGCTGATTTTGGTGGTGAAGTTGAACGTGTTATGTCAATGGTCGACTCAGTATTACTGTTAGTTGATGCGATGGATGGACCAATGCCTCAAACCCGTTTTGTAACGCAAAAAGCGTTTGCTTATGGTTTAAAACCAATTGTGGTTATTAATAAAGTTGACCGTCCGGGCGCTCGTCCTGATTGGGTTGTTGATCAAGTATTCGATCTGTTTGTAAATTTAGGTGCAACTGACGAACAGCTCGATTTCCCTATTGTTTATGCTTCTGCATTAATGGGGATCGCTGGTTTAGATCATGAAGATATGGCTGAAGATATGACGCCATTATTTGAAGCAATCGTTAAACATGTTGAGCCACCAAAAGTTGATTTAGATGGACCATTCCAAATGCAAATTTCTCAACTTGATTACAATAATTATGTTGGGGTAATTGGTATTGGTCGAATCAAACGTGGTCGCGTAAAACCAAATCAACAAGTAACTATTGTTGATAGTGAAGGTAATAAACGTACTGGTAAAGTTGGGCAAGTACTAGGTCATTTAGGCTTACAACGTTATGAAGCAGAAGTTGCCGAAGCGGGCGATATTATTGCGTTAACTGGTCTTGGTGAATTAGGTATTTCTGACACGATTTGTGATAACAGTTGTGTTGAAGCGCTACCTCCATTAACCGTTGATGAACCAACTGTTACGATGTTCTTTAATGTTAATAGCTCGCCGTTTGCAGGTAAAGAAGGTAAATTTGTAACTTCTCGCCAAATCCTTGAGCGCTTGAAGAAAGAGCTTGTACATAATGTGGCACTTCGAGTTGAAGAAACACCAGATCCTGATGCATTTAGAGTGTCTGGTCGTGGTGAATTACACTTATCAGTGTTAATTGAAAATATGCGCCGTGAAGGTTATGAACTTGGGGTTTCTCGTCCTAAAGTAATCTTCAAAGAGATCGACGGTAAAAGACAAGAACCATTTGAACAAGTAACTCTTGATATTGAAGAACAACATCAAGGTTCTGTGATGGAAGCACTTGGTTTACGTAAAGGTGATCTAACCAATATGTTACCTGATGGTAAAGGTCGTGTGCGTTTAGATTATGTCATTCCAAGCCGTGGTCTTATCGGTTTTAGAACTGAATTTATGACGATGACATCTGGTACTGGTTTGCTTTATTCTACCTTTAGTCATTATGACGATGTACGCCCAGGCGAAATTGGTCAACGAATTAATGGTGTTATGATTTCAAACGGTACGGGTAAAGCACTAGCTTATGCGCTTTATAGCTTGCAAGATCGTGGTAAATTATTCTTAGGTCATGGTGCTGAAGTTTATGAAGGTCAAATTATTGGTATTCATACACGTTCAAATGATTTAACCGTTAACTGTTTAACAGGTAAGAAATTAACTAATATGCGTGCATCAGGTACTGATGAAGCAACAACACTTTCACCACCAGTTAAAATGTCATTGGAACAAGCGTTAGAATTTATTGATGATGATGAATTAGTTGAAGTAACACCACTGTCTATCCGTTTACGTAAACGTCATTTAACTGAGAATGATCGTAAACGTGCGTTTAGAAACAATAATAAAGACTAACCTTGGTGAATAATCTGTAATGAATCAATAACAGGTTATAATTACTGAATAAAAAACCTCGCTATTTAGCGAGGTTTTTTTTTGCTTTAACTCTGGCAATCGCATCAGCAATAGATTGTTTACGATCTTGTTGACTCGTTTGGTTACTGTGATTAACAGCCATTGTGCGCGGAAATAGTATGGTTGGTGGCACAAGTTGATTGTAATTTAATCGTTGCTGTTTTTTCTCAGTGAGTTGTAATTCTTCATTTTCACTTAGCGCTGTACCTAAGGTACTTAATGTAATACAGTCTGTTGGGCAAGTATTGATGCAATTACTGCACGAAGTACATAACTGCGGTAATATGGTGTGTAATACTTGTTTACTGCCGACAATGGCATCGGTCGGGCAAACGCGAATACATTTGCCACAGCCAATACAATTTTCTTCATCAATAAAAGCTTTATATTGTTGTTTGGTTTGCATAATAACTTCTTGCATTAACTTAAACCTACAATATTACCATCCTTGTCAATATCAATTTGTCGATAAGCTGGATTAGTACCAAGTCCCGGCATCGTCATAACATTACCAGCATAAACGCGAATAAATCCAGCACCAGCAGAAATCGCTAAATGACTGATATCAACATCAAAATCAGTTGGTACATTTTTTAAATTCGCATCAGCACTGATTGACATGGGGGTTTTGGCAATACAAAGAGGTAGATGATCCAGTTTTAATGCTTCAATCTCTTTGATATTTTCGAGCGCCTTTTCAGAAAGATTCGCTTTGTTGGCACCATATTTTTTTACCATTGTTTGAATTTTATCGATTAAAGGCATGTTATCTGGATAAGGTAGCTTAATTTCACTTGGCATATCACACGCTTTAATAACATGGTGTGCCAGTTTTTCAGCACCTTTACCGCCTTGGGTAAATACTTCACTAACTTCACAAGCAAACGCACCATGTTCAATGGCATATTTTTGTAAGAAAGCAAGTTCTTCATCACTATCATGAGGAAAACGGTTGATAGCAACAATCACCTGTAAACCATAACTTTTCGCATTGTTAATATGCCATGCTAAGTTAGCGGCACCAATTTCGAGTAGTTCGACATTCGATTCTGATATCTCTTTTGGAATGGCTTGTCCTGGTTTAATGTTATATTTACCACTGTTTGATTTAAGGCTGCGTACGGTTGCAACTAACACCACACAAGATGCTTTGATACCTGCTTGACGATATTTGATATTGAAGAATTTTTCCATACCCATATCCGATCCAAATCCAGCTTCAGTAATAACATAATCAGCAAGTTGCAAAGCAATGCGATCAGCAATCACAGAAGAGTTACCATGGGCAATATTAGCAAAAGGTCCGGCATGAATTAATACAGGGGTATGTTCGACGGTTTGCATTAAATTCGGATTGATGGCATTTTTTAATAGTACCGTCATTGCACCAGCAACTTCAAGTTGTTCTGCGGTAATAGGTTCACCTTGAGTATTATAGGCTAAAATAATTCGACCAATACGAGCACGCATGTCATGTAAATCAGACGCTAATGCTAAAATTGCCATCAGTTCTGATGCAGCAGTAATTTCAAAACCATCACGGCGTTCAATACCATTTACACCACCACCAACGCCAACATTGATATGACGTAATGCACGATCATTATGATCGATAACACGTTTCCAAACAATACGATTAACATCAATATTTAAACGTTGTAAACCCGTTTGTGCAGTAAACTCATCGCCCAAACGTTCTTCATGATAAAGGCGTGCATCTAATGCAGCTGATGCCAAATCATGAGCCGCAGTGATAGCGTGAATATCACCAGTTAAATGTAAATTTAACGTTTCCATAGGTAAAACTTCGGCCTGACCACCACCGGCAGCACCACCTTTTACACCAAACACCGGACCTAAACTTGGTTGACGAATACAGGCTATGGCTGTTTTACCAATGTAATTTAATCCTTCACTCAGTCCAATTGTATTAACGGTTTTACCTTCACCAAGAGGGGTTGGGGTAATGGCGGTAACTAATATCAATTTACCTTTTGGTTTGTTTTGATTTGATTTAAGAATAGATAAATCGATTTTTGCGACATGTTTACCATAAGGTAAAACGTATTGTTCAGGAATATTATATTGCTCTGCAATTTCAGTAATTGGACGTAAGGACATAGTAATTCTCATTTAATTATAATTTTGAAGTATCAGTATAAATAATTTAAATTGCCGAATAAAGCGACAATTTTATCTTTGTCGATTTTCGGCACAATTCTTAATTATATTGTTATAATAATGCAATACATTCAATCAAAGGAAAATTGTTAAATGAATTGGTTTTCACAGTATGCTCTCTTCTTGGCAGAAACAGCAACAGTGGTAATTGCTATTTTGTCTATTCTTATTTTTATATTAAGTCA
Organism: Gilliamella sp. wkB7; assembly: GCF_001693435.1. Lineage (NCBI taxonomy): Bacteria > Pseudomonadati > Pseudomonadota > Gammaproteobacteria > Orbales > Orbaceae > Gilliamella > Gilliamella sp. wkB7. The sequence continues at coordinate 937,959 of NZ_CM004509.1, read as the reverse complement.
ACGTCGCAAATTATCAACCGTTGCGGGACGTTTATCTGTTAAAGACATTAGTCAGGAATATGAGCAAATTAAAGATGATATATTGATGTCGAGCATGGATGAACTTGAAGCTAAGCAATATACGAAAGATCTTAAAAAACAGAAAAAATTTGAGAAAAAGCAGGCAAAATTAGCCATCAAACAAAAACAGAAACAGAAACAGGATAAAAATAGTAACCAAGTTGCTGGTGCAAACATTGATGATAACTCTAACACACAAACAAAGATTGCAACCGCCAATGGTGTCAAACCTAAGCTGTTTGTTTTATCATTTAACGGTAGTATGGATGCACATGAGGTTGAAGAGTTACGTCAAGAGATCACAGCCATTCTTGCTATTATCAAACCAGAAGATCAAGTCGTCATTAAACTAGAAAGCCCTGGTGGTGTTGTTCACGGTTATGGATTAGCGGCTTCACAATTATTACGTTTTAGAACGCGCAATATTCCTTTTACTGCTGTCGTTGACAAAGTGGCTGCAAGTGGCGGTTATATGATGGCGTGTACCGCCAATAAAATTGTTGCTGCGCCGTTTGCTATTGTAGGCTCAATTGGTGTAGTTGCTCAAATTCCAAACTTTAACCGCTTACTTAAAAAACATGATGTCGATATCGAACTACAAACAGCCGGTGAATATAAACGTACATTGACGATGTTTGGTGAAAACACAGATGAAGGACGTCAGAAATTTAAGCAAGAATTAGAAGAGACTCATCTATTATTCAAAGATTTTGTTAAAGAGTATCGTCCTAATGTTGATATTGAGCAAGTGGCAACAGGTGAACACTGGTTTGCAGCCCAAGCAAAAGATAAAGGCTTAGTGGACGAAATCAGCACCAGTGATGATTTTATTTTATCGCATCTTGATACACATAAAATTATCTCAGTCAGTTTCCAACGTAAACAAAAGCTGTCTGAAAGAATCTCTAAAAATGTGGTCAAAAATGTTGAAAGATTATTGTTTAGACAAGGAAATGGGCTTTAATAGCCCTTTTCTTTATTCTGTAAAATTGAGATGTTTATTCATTAAATATAAGTAAATATTCCAGCTTTGATAACGGCTTACTTAAACTTCACTAATAAAAAATATTACCGACCATTATCCTTTTTATCTATTTTATCTATTCATTCAAAATTCTGGATAGGAATGGGATTTTTTATTGCCAAAAAAGCTTAAATAACATACTATTACCAAAAAATAAAAAGGATTAAGGATAATGATGGTATGAAAAAGGTTTTTTGTTATTTATTTCTTATATTAAGTGTTGTTTCATTTTCTTCATCTGCAATAAAAAAAGAAAAATATAATCCAGCAGATAAAGATATTTTTGTTTTTGATCAATATTCTGCTGATGCTATTAACCTAAAGAAATACAGTGGGTTATATTCTGAACCAAATTCACGTTCACTATTTTATCCTTCTTACAAAAAATATAACGGAATGGAAGGTTATTTGGACAAAGAGGTCAAAGTTGGAAATAAAATTTACTTTAAGATAGTTTTGAAAAATGGAGAAGTTCTTTATCTTAATGATCTCAATTCTTATGATCAGATAGTGAGTATAAAAAATTATCAAAAGCGATTAGATGAGATTGAGAAGCTAAAAGAAATTAAATTTCCCAATATAGACGATTTATATGTGGCTAAGGTAGAAACAGATCCAAAATTGAAAGATATTTATATCATCACGTTTTCAAATGGTCTAAGATTACACATCGCTAATCTTAATGGGCTTTTTTCCCTATCAGAAAAAATAACTAATCCAGATGATTTACATCAATTCCTTGATATTATTAGTACTGATAATATCAATTTTACCTATAATTCTCAAAATAATCTCATTAAGATCGAGTTCAAAAGCGAACCTTTGAGTATAGAAACCTTTATTTTTAAAGAAAAATTATATACGACAACCGTTACTGCCATATTTAGCGGCAAGGAACGATTATTCATTGATAATTTTAAAATATTACAAAACGATAATATATATGAGCCATCAAGTGATTTAACTTTCAAAAGTAAAAGTGGCACCACTGTATATGAGTGGACTAAATTTATTCTAAATAATCAATTTGTATCTTATATTAATTCACTTAATGATAAAAATGATGTGAAAGTGAGATTTTATGGTTCACGAAAAAATGTGGAAAAGAAGATAGATTCAAAAACTATTGTTAAAATCAAGAAACTATCAACATTAAATGCTCTGTTAGTTAAGTATTTCAAATCGGGTCTAGAATAATCATTTATGCAATAATTGTTTATTCAATTATTTAAAAATAACCCGCTTCTGCGGGTTTTTTATTGTTTATTACACTTAAATTCAAATTTGAATAATTATTTTAACTATTCATAAAAAATAATTATTAAAGAAATAAAATATTTTGTTCTATTTACCGCCCCTATAAATTAGTCATCCTTTTATTTAAAATTTTGGTAATCGATAGGTATCTCAATGAATGTTGCCTATTTTTAAGTTTAATATCTCTTCGTATTTATTCATCTCATTTTTTCTAAGGACTTCGTTACTTTCTAGCAATAACATTAATCGTTAAAATTAACTTTCTATTCTTTGCATTGAAGTTTAATATATAGTCATATTCATATATTCCCGTGAATATCGTTCCATTCCTTTATTTATCTTTTCTATAAATCATTAATCATAGCGCTTGAGGACAATTATTATGTTTCAATGGCTTTTTAACTGGATTTTAGATGGACTCAAACACTCACCAGAAATACTTTTGTTTTTATCATTAAGTTTAGGGTATTTAATCGGTGGTATTCGGATTGGTAAATTTCAACTAGGTGGCGTAGCAGGATCGTTATTAGTTGCTGTCGCTTTAAGTGTTTTTGGCGTCACTGTTGATGCTGGCGTTAAAGCCGTTCTTTTCGCTCTGTTTATTTATGCAGTTGGATTTGAAAGTGGTCCACAATTTTTCCGTTCATTAGGAGTTAAAACACTTCGTGAAATCTTTTTAGCACTTTTTATTGCGGTTGCAGGTCTAATTACTGTAGTTGTGCTAGCCAAAGTATTTCATTTAGATAAAGGACTTGCAGCAGGTTTAGCCGCAGGTGGTTTAACGCAATCAGCCATTATGGGTACAGCGTCTGATGCATTAAGTCAATTAGGCGTTAGTCCTGAAGAACTTAGCCGATTACAAGGTAATGTTACCATTGGTTATGCGGTAACTTATATTTTTGGTTCACTCGGTGCGATCATCATCTGTGTTAATATTTTACCAAAAATAATGGGGCGAGATATTGGTGATGATGCTATTAAAGCTCAAGCCGAACAGCTTCATGGATCGCTATTATTAGGTGCTAACCAAAATTTTGCTTTATCTGATATCAGTGGTCGGTTATATCGTGTCACTAATAAGATTAATCAAAGCGTGTCTGATATTGAAAAAACAGTTAATGGTATTAGTATTGAACGTATCAAACGTGGCAATAAAATTTTAGAAGCATCACCTGATACCTTAATAAAAGCTAAGGATATCATTTTGGTGGTCGGTCACCGTGATGCCATGATACAGGCCAATGATCTTCTTGGTTCGGAAGTGGATTCTGCTTCAGGTATGGATGTTGTAATGAATACACAAGATGTTGAAATGCGTAATTCTCGTTATGTCGGTCAAAGTTTATCACAAGTGTTATCATCTGACGAAGTAATGCAATTAAAACATGGCATCTATCTTGTCGCTATCCATCGTGATGGACAAACACTGCCTCTTAATAACGATTTCCATTTCAAACTAGGTGATGTAATCACCATTTATGGTACCGATAGTGATCTTCGTCGTGTGATTGATAAAATCGGTGCACCAATCACAAAAAGCGAAAAAACAGACTGGATATTTCATGGTTTAGGTTTGGTGGTTGGTCTGATAATTGGTTTAATTGTTATCCGTGTTAGTGATATTCCAATTACCTTAGGTGCTGGTGGTGGGGCATTGCTTTCAGGTTTATTATTCGGTTGGTTCCGTTCACTTCATCAAACTATTGGTAATATTCCAACCGGTGCGGTGCAATTATTAAAAGATTTTGGTTTAGCTGGCTTTGTTGCGGTAGTAGGGTTAAGTTCTGGCCTGCAAGCTATTAATACTATTCGCGAACAAGGATTGTCATTGTTCTTAATAGGTGTTGTGGTCACAGTGTTACCAATGTTACTCGCAATTTACTTTGGTAAATATATTCTTGGTTACAAAAATGCTGCTGTATTTGCTGGTGCTCTAGCTGGAGCTCGTAGCGCTAATCCTGCTTTTGGTGAAGTTCTTAACAAAGCGGGTAACTCTACACCAACAAACTCTTTTGCTATCACGTATGCTTTGGCTAATGTCTTCCTGACTTTATTAGGACCATTGGTTGTGGCCTTTGTTTAATTACAATCTTACTTTAAGGATACAGAATATGAAGAACCAAACACAATATGCTAAGTATGCTAATTTAAGTCCCTTTGAGTTAAAAGATAACTTAATTAAACTGGCACAAAGCCATGCTGATCGAGCCATGTTAAATGCAGGTCGAGGTAACCCTAACTTTTTAGCTATTTGGCCAAGACAAGCTTTTTTCCAATTAGGGATCTTTGCAACGCAAGAATCTGAAATGTCTTATTCATATTTAAATGAGGGGGTTGGCGGATTTCCAATTAAAGCGGGATTAACAGGGCGCTTTGAACATTTTATTCGTCAAAATTATAATAAAGAAGGCGTCTCGTTTTTAGGTAAAGCATTTTCTTATATTCGTGATCAACTTGGGCTTGATGAAAATGCTTTTTTACAAGAGATGGTTGAAGGCATTTTAGGTTGTAACTATCCTGTTCCTGATAGAATGCTCCGTTTTAGCGAAGAAGTGGTAAAATCTTATGTTCTACAGCAGATGGGCGCCCAATACCTTGATCGAAATGATCTTGACTTGTTTGCTGTTGAAGGCGGTACCGCCGCTATGGCATATATCTTTAATTCTATGAAAGAAAACAATTTAATCCAAAAAGGGGATAAAATTGCCATTGGTGCTCCGATCTTTACGCCTTATCTCGAAATCCCAGAACTTAACGATTATCAATTGGTTGAGGTGTTGATCAACTCTGATCCGGATGCTAATTGGCAGTATCCAGAGTCAGAATTGCGTAAACTTGAAGATTCCTCTATAAAAGCATTCTTTTTAGTCAACCCTTCCAATCCACCATCCGTAAAAATAGATGATAAAGGATTAAAAATCATTGCTGATATTGTTAAAAAACGCCCAGATCTTATTATATTAACCGATGACGTTTATGGTACCTTTGCTGATGATTTTCAATCTTTATTTGCTATTTGCCCTAAAAATACCATTTTAGTCTATTCATTTTCTAAATATTTTGGGGCTACAGGTTGGCGTTTGGGTGTTATTGCTACAACGAAAGATAATGTTTTAGATAGAAAAATTAAAGCATTGCCTAGCAAAACTAAGCAAGTCTTAAATAAACGTTATAGCTCAATTGTAACTGAACCAGAAAATCTTAAATTTATTGATCGTTTAGTTGCAGATAGCCGAGCTGTTGCGTTAAATCACACAGCTGGGCTTTCAACACCACAACAAGTGCAGATGGTTTTATTTGCATTATGTGAAATGATTGATACAGATCAAAGTTACAAAGCTGCATTAAAATCATTAATCCGTCGTCGCGCTGCGTCTCTTTATCAACATTTAGGCCTTAAACACACTGTGGATAAAAATAGTGTTGATTATTATACTTTAATTGATCTTGAACATATTTGTCGTGAATTATATGACGATAAATTTGCTAAATGGATCTTAAAAAATAAAAATCCGTCTGAAATGTTATTTAGAATAGCTGATGAAGCTGGGGTAGTTTTATTGCCAGGTAAAGGTTTTGCTGTGCAACATCCTTCTGCTCGTGCATCTTTAGCGAATTTAAATGAATATCAATATGCAGCGATTGGCTTGTCAATGCGTAAACTTGCACAAGAGTATTATGATGAGTACAAAAGTAAAGCAAAGAAAAAATAGTTAATCATTTAATTTATTAATCTGATTACTTATAAAACCCTAGTTTATCTGGGGTTTTTTTATTCCAATTGATTAGTTAGTATAAATCTTATTTATTTAAATTGACTAAAAACAAATTAATTTAATATTGTTTTTTAATTCTAATTAGTTATTTGACAGCTTATTTTTTAATCTATAAGATTGCAAATGAAAATCATTATCAACTTTAGTGTGTTCGGATGAAAAAAATAACTGCAAAATTTAGTCTATTTAGTTTGTGCCTTATGAGTTGTTATAGTTCTATTGTTCTAGCTGAAAGTAATATCAAAGATATCAAGGAAGATAGTGAAAAAGATAAATTGGACACGATCACTGTTATTGGTGAAGGGGTACAACGTAGTGAATTACAAACGAGTTCAAGTTTAAGTGTTATAATCAATAAGGATATCGAAAGACGTCCCGATCTTTACTCTTTAACAACTGTACTTAAACAAACTTCCAATATATTAGAAACCGGATTAGGTAATCAATTACCCACAATTCGAGGTGTTGAGGGCTCATCAGCTCATGGTGCAATATCTTTTTTAGCGGGTGCACGCCCTAGAGTTAATGTACAAGTTGATGGTGATAATTCTAATTATAATGAATTAGCGTTCGCAACTAAATCGCTATGGGATATCAAGCAAGTCGAAGTTTATCGTGGACCACAAAGTTATGCTCAAGGACGTAATTCTATAGCTGGCGCTATTGTTATGCAAAGTAATGATCCCATCAATAAATTTGAAGCGGCAGCAAAAACGGATTATGGTAATCAAAATAAACGTCAATTTGCTGCCATGCTGTCTGGTCCATTAGTTGATGAGCAATTACTCTTTCGTTTTACGGTTGATGATCAAGGTCGTAAATCTTATGAACATTTAGCAAATTATCATCCAGCAGGTGATTCAAGGAAATTTAAAACCACCACAACTAAGGCTAAATTACTTTGGTTACCTTCATCTTTGCCAGATTTTTATAGCCGTTTAACCTTTAAACATATAGATTCACGAAATCCTCAGGGTGAGTTTAAGCCTACAACAGATTATGATACCTATCGCTCTGTATTCAAAATTCGGACTTCAAGCACAATTTGGGATGCAGGTTATCAATTTAATGATACATGGGAATTTGAAAATAAAGTTGTTTATTCAAATTATATTCATGACCGTTTTTCTCTGCCTTCTGGAGCACCATCAAGAGTTGAGGGGCACAAATGGCAAGTTCAGCCAATTTTAAGATACAACAATGGTACATACAAAGGTTTATTGGGTCTATTTTATTTTCAGTCACCACAAGATGACAGTATTTTATTAGGGGTCCGCAACCGTTATCATGACGTTACTAAAACTAAAGCGGTTTTAGGAGAGTTTACCTTTAAACCAATTGATGTTATCGAAGTTAATCTATCAGCTCGTTATGAGCAAGAAAAACATACCCGCAAAGGTGGTAGCTTATTTCTTTTAAATTATGATAATAAAACAAATGTTTTCTTACCGAAATTTGATATTGCTTATCTAATCAGTGATGATCAGCGTATTGGCGCTAAAATTGCTCGTGGTTATAATCCAGGAGGGGCTGGAATTACATTTACTTATCCTTTTTCAACATACAGTTATGGTACTGAATATCTTTGGAACTATGAACTTTATCACCGCTGGCTTTCAGACGATAAACGCTTAAAAATTAATACCAATATTTTCTATAACGACTATAAAGATATGCAAATTGAGTATTCTCATCCACTCGGTATCACTATTGCTAATGCCGATAAAGCTATAACTTATGGTGCTGAATTTAATGTTGAGTGGCAGGCAACACAAAATTTAAATTTAACAACCGGTTTGGGCTTACTTAAAACCAAAATAAAAAAATACAGTGATAGTAAAAGTTATAACGGTAATAAGTTAACACGTGCTCCTGGTTATACATTTAACTTAGGCGGTTATTATAACCTACCATATGGATTGGAAACCGGATTAAATGCATCGTTTGTGGATAGTTATTTCACTGATGCATCAAATAATAAAACATCTAAAATTGATAGTTATTATCAAGCAAATGCTTATTTAGCTTATAACTTCAAACAAGGTCGAATTATGCTTTATGCTGATAATGTTTTCAATTCTCATGACAAAATAAGCCTTATGTCTTCATCTTCTCGTTATAGTACTTATCAGCAACCACGACAAGTAGGTATTTCTGCGCAAATAAACTATTGATAAATTAGTTAAATATTATATTTATGAACGATTTAAATTTGTTTTAGTTTCACAAAACAGATTGTTTTAAATTTACCGAATCATGAGTGGTAATGGGTTATTAAAATATATTTTTACTATTAAAGAATGATATTAATTAATATGTTAGTACCGAAAAGTTAGTGCTTCAAAAGGAAAAATGAATAAATGAATGACAAAGCAACAATTAAATTGCCCAAAAATGTTTGGTTATTATTTGTAAGCCTTTATATTACAGAATATGTGGGTACTGGTTTTTTAACCATCGCCTTAGCATTAATCTTAAGGAAAGATGGCATGGAGTTAAACCAATTAAGTTTGATTCCTTTAATGATGTTACCAATAGGGTTGAAAATTTTATGGGCACCTATTGTTGATAAATATTTAAAAGGACGATTATCACATTATCGTAATTGGTTAATCATCTCTTTAACCTTTATGTTAATTTGTCTGATGAATATCGCTTTCCTAGATCCTATTAAACAATTTTACATCATTCTACCCATTATCTTTATTTTTTCGATAATGACAGCTACTCAAGAATTAGCCATATCCGGATTGGCCTGTAATATTTTTTTAGCCGAGCAGCGTTATCTTATTTCAAGTATCAAGACAAGTGGTTCAATGATCGGTAATATTTTAGGTGGCGGTGTGATATTGCTACTTTATGCTTATATTGGTTGGATATGGTGCTTATTATTGATTACTGTTTTAGTGGGTTTTACATTAATTCAACTTTTCTTTTTTGAAGAGTACCGTTACAGCCAAAATCAGCCTATTGCCGAAAGTAATGATCCTCAATATTGGAAAAATCTGATTACCATTTGGAAAGGTAAAATAAATTGGTTAATTATCTTAATACTTATGCCGTTTAGTTTCCTCCCCGCTTATAATCTATTATCGCCAATACTTGTTGATGATGGTTGGGCGTTGCCAGATATTGCTATTTTATTAAAAGTATTTGGTTCAATTGTAAGCTTAGTGGCAGTTGTGTTAATTTCAAAAATCCTAAAACGTTTAACAAGAAAACAGAGTCTAGTCTATTCGTTGCTTTGTCATGCTTTTTGTTTACTATCATTTATACCAATTTCGTTAGGATATGTGAATGTATTTAGTGTCTATTTAGCCTGTTTTCTTTATTTCTTTAGTTTACCTTTAATGTCGATAGCGATTACTGCCATTATCATGGACAATTCGGATAGCTCACAAGCTCGTTCCACTGCTTGGAATGCCCAATTGGCACCAAGTTATTTTTGTGGATTTGCGGTAATATCATTAAGTTATTATCTTGCACAAAATTTTGGTTATTTTCCTGTTGTCATTGGTTCAATAGCACTTGCATTTTTTAATGGGGTTTATGCAAGTAAAGTGATAAAAAATTAAAACAATAATAGATTGTTTAATCATCATTTTTCAAAAAAGCCCCGGCTAGCGGGGCAGATGATGTACTGTTCACTGCTTTTGTAACAACTTATATCCCTAAAAAGGTTGAGTTTTATTTGCTCATTGGAAGTTAAACTGGCTGTTTTAATTGTTACCGAATCAAAACAGCCAATTAGACCGTTTAACGTCATGCCTAAGACGTTCATCAAAACGGCAGTATGTTCAACAAATTTATTCGATAATAAATTATAATAAAAGTTGTATCTAGGATTATTAAAAAATAATGTTTTTTTTAGTTGCCTTAAAAGTAAATTTTTATCATTACTTCTTTTTATATGAACCAATCTAAGTGTTTTTTATTTTCCATTCATTATCAATGATAAACTTACTATTTAACGAATAACTCAAGAATTATCAAACATAATAAAGATTAATATCTATTAATCAAAAAGTTACAGATATAATAAAAAGCTTTGAAAGTCTAAAATTAACAGCATATAAATGTCAAGCAGGTTTGTATACTGTTGGATATGACCATACTAAAAATTTTAAAGATAAAGATATAATCAGTAATTCTCAGACTAATTTTTTGTACAAGATATCAATCTTATTGAGCAGTCAATTAGTCAATTGATTAAAGTAGAACTGAATCAATATGATGTGTTATTTTCTTGTGTCTATAATGTAGGTGTTTTAACATTTAATCAATGGAAATTGTTGGCAAAATTGAATGTGGATAATCATATTGGTGCTTCAAATGAGTTCGAACGTTGGAATAAAAATATATTTGATGACATCAAACAATTTTCTAGTGATTTCACAAATCGCAGGAAAGTAGAAAAGAGCCTATTAAATAAATAATTGGATAGAAAAAAATAAATAAAATTATTGATATTTTTGTTTTTTTTTGGGGCTGACGCCATTTTATATGTATATCGGAAAAGTTCGTAATTTACTAATGATGGTCTTCGTCAAAACGGTTTGACCAAAAAAGAAACAGATAAAAATTCAAAAAATCTTCAGCAAATACCAAAATCAACTTTAACTTGCTAATTCATTTAAAATTAATGGCCCACAGTTATTGTGGGCTTTTTTCTTACTGATGAATGGTTAAAAAAATTCAATCTCTTCATTGATTTACCAGTAAAAAAACTCCCATTTTCCCTCATTTTAATTTCTTTTAAATATAATGAACTCTAGTTCTTATAAAAATAATTATATTGTTTATAAAGAAGCTACAGTTTCATTACTATAAATTCATTTCTCTATAATTTAACTCTATAATAAATATTAATTAAAAGGTGATTCATTTTGCCATTTAAATTTATTTTTTATGAATCATCTCTTACATAAAGAATAATTCTATCCACTTTTTTTTTATAATATTAGTTATAATATCAACCTTACAATTATTTATTAATTTCTTTAAATAATGATTGTTTTTTATAATGTTATTATTCTTAGTATTAGAGAAAACATATTATAATCAAATTTTAGTTCTGGTTTTAAAAGTTTATTGTTGCAATACGAATTAAGGCAAAATATGGGTCTAAGTTGAAATTGTAAGCATTATGCGGTATTGAAAAGTTTTTTTCATACGTTAAAAAACATATTATTCATGATAGTAATATAAAATAAGGGCATGAGCCGATAAAGTATAATTTGAATATATTGAAATCTATAATAATCGTATTCGTCGTTATCCAGTTAATGGCTGGATATCGTCGTTGCAATATGAAAAACAGTATCATTTAAACAACATTATAGAGGTGAGTACTGTTTAGTAGTTTTGCTAGAACCATCCATTTGCATTTGTCCCTGATATACAGTGCGTTTTTAATAACGAAACAGTATAGACTCCGGAATATTTTTTACAGAATTTATTGTGTTAAAATCATATTGTTATATTTATCTAAATTTAATTATTTAATATTCCCTATATTCTATTCATTCTCTTAGTAATCGTTTTAAAAATATTTTTTACTGTTGTACTGACAGTTATTTGTGTCAAAAAGTTTCAGGTCATGGCTATATCTGAGTAAAAATGATTTTTTAGTTACAAATCTTAGTAAAAATTCTGTGCAAAATACTCAATAAAAAATCTGCAAAAGCCAAATTCTACTAATCCTTTTTTGATCATGTTTAGGCGACAATTTGTTATCTATATTTTGATGATATTATTAGTAATATCAGTCAGTTATCTATCTAACTTGAATTTAAAAATTTTTTTAAAAAAAGGTTGCAAAATACCCTAAACAGTGTATTTTATATTATTTTTTAGATTATTTTTAAATCTGACTGATTTTAACTCCTTACTGACTATTGGCAATTTTTATAATAATAATTAACCGGTCAGATAAAAATAATAATAATAAATAGTTCAATAAAACATTGTGTTATTTGCAGGGGACATGAAATATATAGAGGATAACATGGAGAAAGGATTAGCTAATCAGGTGAATCAATTGGGCAATGGTTTAAGTCAGGGCTTAAGGCAAGGTTTAGTTAATGGGGTCAGTCATAATCGCTATACGTTAAATATTGATGGTTTGCCTGCTGAGGTTTCAATCTTACAAGTCGAGGGTAATGAGCAACTTAACCAGCCTTGGCACTATACGATTATTTTCACCAGCTCGGATAAACAACTTTCTGTTGAGTCATTTCTTAACCAAAATGCCCGTTTGAGTTTTAATCCTGCTAATTCTGGCAGTTTAAGCGACTTTGCAACTCAAGGACTTAATGCACTTAATTCCTTAACTTCGGCTAATCCATTAGATGCATTAAAACACTCTGAGCCATTAAAACAGTTAGATAAACTTAAACAATCCAATCCACTCGATTCACTTAATTCTTTAACCCAATTTAATCCGCTTAATCCGTTAAATTCACTATTATCTCAAGGCGGCTCACGCACTCTTTATGGTGTGATTACCCAGTTCAGTCAATTATCAGTCAGTAACGATGAGGCTCGTTATCAGGTTGTCTTGTCTTCACAATTAGCAAAACTTTCATTAAGTCATAATTGTGCTATTTTTCAGAATCAAAGCGTTATCAGTGTGGTTGAAGAGGTCTTGCGTGGTCATGGTTATACAGGGATTGATTATCGTTTAGCACTTAAAGAGCAATATCCGGAGCGTGAGTTTATCACCCAGTGGCAGGAGAGTGACCTTGAATTTATTCAAAGACTGCTTGCTGATGTGGGGGTCTATTTCCGATTTGAAACGCATGGTGAACACAACTGTGATGTAATGGTCATCAGTGATTATGAGCAAGGTTATCAGCAGGTAGCTGATATTGTGTACAAACAACCGAGCGGCACACTGGATAACAGCGTTGAAAGTGTCTGGGATATGACCTTACACAGTCAGATGGTGGAATCTTCGGTACAAGTACAGGATTATAACTACCGCGATGCGCAGGCGAATTTACTGGGAGAAGTTAACAGCCAACTAAAAGATAACACCACTTATGGTACTGATTACCGTTATGATGAGCACTATAAAGGGTTAAATAGCAATGGTGACAGCAATAATGGAATTAATAGTAACACCAACAATAATAATGATGGCAATGATAATGAAAACAGTGGTGATATCGATACCGACGACGGTCAAAGCAGTAACGGCAATAGTAATGACAACGACAATAATAACGATAAAACTAACACTAATAATAACAATAACAACAGCAGTGATACTAACCGTAATCAAGCTAACACGGGTAATAGTGTTGAAAGTGGAGAATGGTATGCCCGTATTCGCCATGAACACGCCATTAGCCGTCAAATTGTTATCCGGGGTAAAAGCAATCAGGCCAATTTAGCTCCGGGTCAACATATCCGCATCAAAGGCAGTACGATAGCTGGAATAGATGAGGGGGTAATGATATTAACGGTGCAAGGACAGGGAAACCGCAGTGAGGCTTATGAACTGAGTTTTACCGCCATACCTTACCAGCCATTAAAACCTTACCGCCCGGAGCCGATTCCTTTTCCGACTATTGACGGCACTTTACCGGCACGGGTAACCAGTCCGAATAATGACACCTATGGTTATATTGATACACAAGGGCGCTATCGGGTTAAATTTAACTTTGATTTAAAAGAGTGGCGAAACGGTGAAGAAAGTTTATGGTTAAGACTGGCTAAACCGTATGCGGGCAGTACCTATGGTTTTCACTTTCCACTGATTGACGGCACAGAAGTTGCGGTTGCGTTTACTAACGGTAATCCGGACCGACCTTATATCGCACATGCGATGCATGACAGTGGCCACCCTGACCATGTGACCACCATAAACAAACACCGAAATGTAATTCGTACCCCTGCTAACAACAAACTGCGGATGGATGATAAGCGCGGACAAGAGCACATTAAGTTAGCGACCGAATACGGTAAAACCCAGCTTAACATCGGGCATTTAGTTGACCAAAACAAAGAGCAGCGTGGTGAGGGATTTGAACTGCGCACCGATGAGTGGGGAGCGATTGCTGCCAATAAAGGTTTATATCTGACCAGTCAGACCGAGCCTAAGGCACAGGGTAAACAACTGGATATGCAAGGTGCCATTACTCAGCTTGAAAATGCGTTATCAATTGCTAAAGCACTGCAAAATGCAGCAACCTCATCTGAAGCCCATGGCGCAGATACCGACAGTCAAGAGCAACTTAAAGCGACATTAACCCAATTAGCCCAAAGTGGTATTATTGCTTATGCACAAGAGGGCATCGCTTTAACCAGTCCGGAAAACATTCAACTGTCCACTTCAAACAGTGTTTCAATGACCAGTGAAAACCAAACTGACATTAATGCGTTAAAAAACATTACCGTCTCATCCGGTGAATCCATCGTTCTGTTTGCCCATAAATCAGGAATGAAAGTCTTTGCCAACCAAGGTGATGTTGAGGTGCAGGCGCAAAATGCCAACCTGAATATGGCTGCCAAGCAAGATATTAAAATAGACAGTGTCGATGGTGAGCTGACGATTACCGCAAGTGAAGAGCTGACGTTAATGTGTGGCGGTTCATACATCAAAATTAGCAGTGCAGGGATAGAGCTGGGCACGGCGGATAATGTTTATATAAAAAGTAATGCATTACAAAAAATGGGGGTAGATTATCTAAATTTACCATCTCCAAATCTACCTGCTCCGTTTGTTGATGAAACTGGGCAGCTTAAAATTTTTTATCATGACAGTAATCTAAATCCTATTCCTAGAGCGAATTATCGCGTTGAATTTGAAGATGGTTCTGTTCGAGAGGGTATTTTAGATGATAATGGAGAGGTCTTACTTGAAAATACACCTACTGGTTATGCTAATGTCTTTTTTGGTTACAGTACTGATGATCCTATTTTTCCGGATGTGGAATATGATGCGAAAGATTATTCAAAAGCTAGCGTAATTGAGCAATTGCAAGAACATATTAATATAACACCTGAAGAATTAGATGCCTTTATCGATTGTTACGTAGAATATACAGAAGAATACCTAGAAATCGCAGAACAAAATAACGAATAGAAAAAAGATAATGACTGATGAATGCGATGATAAAATTATGTTATAACGTATTTATTATTAATATTTAAATCAGCGAGGTAGAGAGAAATTGACTTCAGAAAAAGAATATAAGGAATTCATGAGTGACATGGCTAAAGCTGTAGCATCAAGTATGCCACCAGGGTCAATATTACTAGCAGCAGCGGAAGTGGGTGAAGCTACTTGGTGTTTGTATAAGGAGAAAGACCCTGAAGTGCGCTCCCAAGCAAAATTTCAATTATTAATGGGTATTATTTCTTTTATTCCTGGTATTGGTGGTGGCTTTCGTCTTGCGTTAAAATCATTAATTAAAAAACCAGATTTTTATGGTCCGATAATATTTGATTTGAGTATCGCAATTATTGAAGAAACTAATAAGCGTTGGAATTATAACTACCCATTAAATCCCGAAGGGTATTTACGAAAATTAATCGATGCGTCTTACATACGAAAGTATTTGAATGAAATTCGCATCAAATATGTTGCTCAACTTAGACAATATAAAACTGCTCGTTGGGTAGGCCTTCCTGAAACAGTAGATAGTGTTTTAGGTGGACTTAGTAATCAATTAGAAGATATAATAAAAAATGTACTAGCTCCTGCAGTTCTAGCTGCCATTAATCGCGCTCTTCACCGCAAAAATTCCGCAAGACCAAGCAATGTTACTACTAAAAAGACCAATACTACGACATCAACTAATACTAAAAAGACCAATACTACGAATAAAGGTAGTAGTAAACCTACGGTAACAAGAAGTCGAGGTAATTTGATAGCTAGAATTCGAAGCAAGTTTCCGAATATTACTTCTGCTATTGGAGGTGTTGGTGAACATATTGCTGATTATTATTGTTTGGAAAACCTAGATTGGGGCAAAGATCAATGGGATGGGCATGACAAAGCTCAACAAGGAACATGGAAAAAATTACCGAGTGCATCAAATTTAGGTAAGTTAAATAATAATAGAAAACTTAAACGTAATAGTACAATAAATAATGAAAGAGGAATTGACGGTTTTTGGCGGGCAAAGCTTTCTACTAATCGAGGTAAAAAATATGCAGTGGTTGAAGCAAAAGCAACAACGGGAGTAGGAATAAATTCGACTAATTTTATAGCAAGTAAATTAAATGTGCTTTCTGGAAAATATAAAAATGAACCTATTGTACAAATGGATCATTATTGGATTAGTATGCGGATAAGACAGTTACTTGTTTCACTTGATGATGGAACTAAATATGATTTTGGACGTATAATGCGAATAGATGATTATCATAAGATATATACTCGCCATATCATAATTGTATCATTGTTGGTAAATCCTGGACTTGAACATATTGAAGCACTTCTTAATAATGGGTCCAACTCCGGTGCAGATCATTCTAAACATTCTGGTTTTTTGATCCATAAATATGGTGAAAAGAACATTAACCTTATTATTTCAGAAAAAAAGCGAAGTCTCGAAAATAAAAACAACACAAACAAAAAAAGAAAAAATAAGTAAAAAATAAATTTAGGAGTTGAAATAATCATGTCGGAATTTGAACAACAACGTCGTCAAAAACTATTAGATGAAGATTTTTACCATTATTTTCAAAAAAGGCTCAACAAACTAATTAGTAGAGTTGATAGCGATATGAAAAGAGAAAAAAATGGTTATGCTGAGTTTATGGTAGAACTGCAATATCAACAATTTTGTTTAGATTATACCGTAGGAAAGAGTTGTAATGAATTATTTAATAAAATGGAATACATTATAAAACTTATAAAGAACTCAAATGATTATGTAGACAGATATAATATTGCGAATCCAGATGATAAAATGATGATAATTATATTAACGGAATATTTTGAAACTGAAACTCTGTCAAATTTATTAGGTTTATGTATTTTATATGAACGTATTGATTGGTTTGAAACCATAGTAAAAGCCGTCGATTATGATCAAGAAAATAGAGAAAAATCGATAGATAGTCTAATTGCAATGAAAATTCCAGATTATCCTATTACTGAAGAAGAAACACCGAGTGAATTATCTTTTCGTAATCCACTTTATAAAGCCATTCATGCCGAAAAACCGAAAGACACATTAAAATTTTTAGACGAATATTTACGCTTTTGGTACGATGGATTACGTGAAACTGGATATGAATACATAGATAGTCATTTAAATCAACAAGGCGATTCTCGAGATTGTTGTTCTTTTGTTGGCTACTGGTGTTTTGAAGCCGCAGCGGTAGCATACCTAAAAAATATTGATGATAGTACTCTTCACCGCTTTATTTATTATCCTAAAGATATGGTTGAATATGCGCGTAGTCGATTAATATCATAAAATATAAGCACTAGGAGTAACGCTGTGGTCTAAAACGAATATTGTAAGATTACAGGCACCTAAGCCAATTAGATTGCGAGGCTGGATGATCATCATAGTACTAATATTTATATGCTTATTCTCTCTTACAATATTTGTTACTCCTATAAATATTAGTAACAATACCCTTTTATTAGTGATTCTTAGTCGAATTTCAGTATTTATAACATCAATATTATTTAGTATATGTCTATTTATCTATGGATTGACTGAGAAAAATTTTAATTTTGGGATGAATAAAAAAAATCACGATAAGCAATGGTCAAAAAAGTCAATGCAGTCGTTAGCAATGCTTAATAGTGTCATTATTACTCCTCAAAATTTATCTGTAGATGATCTATTAAAAAATAAAAGGGAATTGTGTTTTGCTTTCCATGAACTGTTTAGTTTTAATAAAATTAATGACCAATTCTATATTGAATCGCATGAGTAGATATTTTCTTATCTCTATGAGAGTCTGAATCAAATAGACGATAATTATAAAATTACTGTTTTATTATAGGGATCATCTGAATTTCATAGTGAACAATCGAGATTGATTTTATAAGCATATAAGCTTTTAAACTGCAATCATCTATTAGAGTTTCATTATCAAACAACTTTCGGTAAAGAGCAGATTGATATTAATCAGCTCATTGATAATGAGGAGCCACGTTTTATTTAATTATTAAATATAATGTACAGCCTACAGGTAGTTCTGCATTTATGAGGCTTTATTTCTGGCTAATGAGTCTTTATTTAAAAAATACCCTTTTTAAGAGCGAAAAGTTATGTTTTGCGATCAATGCAAACTAATTGGGATGAGTTTCCTAAAGCGATTTCACAACAGCATGAAGTTCAACCAGTATTTAGTTATTTTAAAAAACTCTGGTGTAGTCTGTTCACTGAAAATGCAATCACTAACTTGAAAATCTTATTTCTTGAATATGGAATAATCTTAAGTGAGATAGATAATCCCGCTATTTTTCAGTTAGATAACTATTTTTTTTATCCAAATAAAATATTAAGTTATTGGCACTCCTTGCTTTAACGACACAAGCAGCAACAAAACTGCACCAAATCAATTAGTCACTACAACTGTATTGGATAAAATTCTATTTACTGTGATATATCCGTCAAAATCCCAGTAGAAAATAATAAACTGCTTAAGTGCGATAAATAATTACCTTTAATCTTAATTTCATTTACGGTAGCGCTATATTTATCAAGTTATAAGATATTTATCAAAAATAGATAGTTTGGAATGATTTCTATAATTCAAATAAAAAATTATGTAATAACATTTTTAGGAGTAAATTTGTTAAGTGAAAAAAAAATTTGAAAATTGTTATCTCTCTTTTAATAGAGAAACTATTTATATAATTTCTCTATGATTTCGAGTATTAATTAGGGTTAGGGAAAATTTTACTTATTTTTTCTTGATAAATAATTTTCGCCATATTGGTTAGTGGCAATTAAAGCTGCATAAACATCTTGAGGTTGAACATTACCTAGCATATTTTTCATGGTATCATTTTCTGAACAAAATTCAGTTGCCACTAGATGCATTTTCTTTTCAATATCAATTGTAATCATATGTTTGGTTTTTCCTGCCTTATAATAACGCCGACAAAATAATTTATTATCAATAAAATATCTTTCAAAAATCTAGTAATAAAGCATATGTATAAAACCACGCCTAGCGCCATTACGATGTTCAGCTAATGTTGCTGTATGTGCATCGTTATCAAGCATGATTCTAATATTTCCGACTAACTTTTTATATAAATAACTGCGGGCAGGAAAATCTTTTATCTTAGGTAAGTTTGTCGTTTTCATAATACAACTTTCTTTATAAAAATATAAAAAGGTATACCTATGCCAACATCACAAAAATTAGAATTCTAAACATCATTATTCTTAAGAATTATATTGACATTATCGGCATTCTCATCAAAAAAGCTTGTGCTTCTAAATTAGGATTAGCAGGTATTTATTAAAATTAAATTGTTATTGCTATCAAAAAGTCCGTATGCGGTTTTAGCACCACCAACATCAATACCTAAAAAATATTCTTGTTCTTCCTCATATTTTTTTGATTAAGGCTTAAATAAATTTAAGACCGAAAGATTAATAATTCACAAAAAAATGATTCAATTAAAAAACGTGACCAAGATCTTACTTTTGATTTTAATACTAAAAAATGTGATTTAGATCACAGACGCTTTCGTTCGAAAGTTATTACTATGTAGAAAAAATATTGAGGTAATGTATGATTTTTAATTTACAACGATATTCGACTCATGATGGGCCAGGAATTCGAACAGTAGTTTTCTTGAAAGGGTGTTCTTTAGGGTGTTTTTGGTGTCAGAACCCAGAAAGTCAATCCGCTAAGCAAGAAATTCTGTTCGATGAAAGGCTTTGCATGAGTGATTGTGATCTTTGTTCTGCATCTTGCCCAAATTTAATTAATAAATCAAATGGACACATTCGGATTAATCGAAAAGAATTTGAACAAGCTGATTATAAAAAAATGCAAAATATTTGTCCAAGTTTAGCATTAACTGTGTGTGGTGAATTGTTATCAGTACAAGAGGTGATGCAAACCATTAATAAGGATAGTCCTTTTTATCAACGTTCTGGTGGAGGGGTAACATTATCTGGCGGTGAGCCATTTATGCAACCCAAATTAAGTCAAGAAATTCTAGCTGCTTGCAAACAACAAAGCTATCACACCGCAGTTGAGACTTGCCTGCATGTTCCTTGGAAGAACATAGAAGCTTCATTACCGTATTTAGATCTTTTCTTGGCTGATTTAAAACATACTGACGAATCTATTTTTCATGCATGGACCAAAGGCTCAGCCAAAAGAATTTTAAAAAACTTCCAACATCTTGCTAATGCTAACAAAAAAATCACCATTCGAGTGCCATTAATTCAAGGATTCAATGCTGATGAAAAATCGATAAAAAGTATTGTCGATTTTGTCGCTAGCGAAATACCGACTGATGAGATCCATTTTTTACCATATCACACTTTAGGTATAAACAAATACAAAATGCTCGATCTGCCTTATCACGCACCTAAAGAACCTCTAAATGACGCAAATATCATTGACTTTGCAACCAACTATGCCGAACAAAAACAGTTAACCGCTGTTTTACGAGGATAACCAAGGAGAAACTTATGTCTACTCTAGACCTTACTACTGTCACACCAAGGATTAAAGCACATAAAAATGCATTGATTCATATTATTAAACCACCGATTTGCGTAGAACGTGCAGAACATTATACCGAATCTTACCAAGAACATTTGGCAAAACCAGTTGTATTACGTCGCGCTTATGCATTAGCAAATCATTTAAGTAAAAAAACAATTTGGATAAAACACGATGAATTAATCGTTGGTAATCAAGCGAGTTCACCTAGAGCTGCACCAATATTTCCAGAATATACCGTTGGTTGGGTTGAAAAAGAGATAGATGTATTAGGTGATCGTCCTGGTGCAGGATTTGAAGTTACCGAACACGATAAAGAAGTTTTACACCGCGTTTGCCCATGGTGGCATGGCCAAACGGTACTTGACCGCTGTTATGCACTATTCAGTGATGAACACAAATCATTACTTGATACTGTTATGATCAAAGCTGAAGGGAATATGAATTCCGGTGATGCTCATCTTGCTGTTAACTTCCCATTTATTTTGGAAAAAGGTATTGATGGTATTATTGACAAAATTAAAGAACGTCGTAGTCGCATCAATACCACTGATTTTGATGATTTCCATAAAGATCACTTCTTGAATGCATCTGAAATTTCAATGCAGGCCATGAGTGAATACATTGAACGTTATGCTGAATTAGCCCGTGAAATGGCAACTAAAGAAGAACGTTCATGGCGTAAAGATGAATTATTACAGATTGCTAAGAACTGTGATGTTATCGCTCATAGACCACCAGAAACATTCTGGCAAGCAGTCCAATTATGTTATTTTGTTATGTTATTGTTACAAATTGAATCAAATGGTCACTCAGTATCGTTCGGTCGCATGGACCAATATCTTTCTTCATGGTATGAAAAAGATGTTGAGCAAGAAAAAACATTGTCTCGCGAGGCGGCAATTGAGTTATTGCACAGCTGTTGGTTAAAACTATTAGAAGTCAATAAAATTCGTTCAGGCTCACACTCTAAAAGTTCAGCCGGTAGTCCGATGTATCAAAACGTAACAATTGGTGGTCAAAAGCTGGTAGATGATGTTGCTGTTGATGCCGTTAACTCATTATCTTATGCTATTTTAGAGTCTTGCGGACGATTAAAATCAACTCAACCTAATTTAAGTGTACGCTATCATGCTGGAATGAGTGATGACTTTTTAGATGCTTGCGTACAAGTTATTCGTTGTGGTTTTGGTATGCCAGCGTTTAATAATGACGAAATCGTTATTCCTGAATTTATTAAACTCGGTGTAGAACGTGAGGATGCTTACCAATATTCTGCTATTGGCTGTATTGAAACTGCGGTGCCGGGTAAATGGGGATATCGTTGCACGGGGATGAGCTTTATTAACTTTGCTCGTGTTGCACTCGCAACTTTAGAGGGTGGTAAAGATGCAACCAGTGGTGTTGTTTACTTACCTCAAGAACAAGCACTTAGTAAAAATAACTTCAAAAGTTTTGACGAAGTTAAAGCGCAATGGGATAAACAAATTCGCTACTATACTCGAAAATCAATCGAAATTGAGTATGTGATTGATACTATCTTAGAAGAAAATGCTCATGACATTATTTGCTCAGTATTAGTTGATGATTGTATTGAACGCGGTAAAACGCTTAAACAAGGTGGTGCGAAATATGATTGGGTATCAGGCTTACAAGTCGGACTAGCCAATACTACTAACAGCTTTGAAGCAGTTAAAAAATTAATTTTTGATGAACACATCATCAAACAATCCGATTTAGCTAAAGCATTGGCTGAAAACTTTGAAGGTTCTGCCGGTGAACAATTACGTCAACGCCTACTCAATAATGCGCCGAAATACGGTAATGATAACGATGAAGTGGATTATCTTTTAGCTGAACTATATAACTATTATATTGATGAGTTAAAAAATTATCGTAACCCTCGCTATGGTCGTGGTCCAATTGGTGGTACTTATTACGCTGGTACTTCATCTATCTCTGCTAATGTGCCATTTGGAGCACAAACTGCGGCAACACCAGATGGACGTAAAGCATGGACACCATTAGCTGAAGGTGCCAGCCCATCATCAGGTACTGATACCTTAGGGCCAACAGCAGTATTTAACTCATTAGGTAAATTACCAACGGATAAGATTCTTGGTGGCGTGCTTTTAAATCAAAAACTCAATCCATCAACCTTAGACAATCCGCGTGATAAGTTAAAACTCATGATGATGCTACGAACATTTTTTGAGGTTCATAAAGGATGGCATGTTCAATATAATGTTGTTTCACGTGATACGTTACTTGCTGCTAAAGCACATCCGGATCAATATCGTGACTTAGTTGTTCGTGTTGCTGGTTATTCTGCGTTCTTTACAGCACTATCACCCGATACTCAGGATGATATTATCGCTAGAACAGAGCATGTTATCTAATTAATTATAAACCTCAGTAATTAATGTAAAGACCTACTGATGTAGGTCTTTTTCAATGATTTGATTATCGACTTTAAATATTAAAATAAATCATTTTATCACAGCAGGTTGAATCCACATTTGCTTATTTTTAAAATCAATTTTAACTCTGTTTTTACTTAAAAAGTCGGCGCCTAATAATCCGTCAGCTTGAAATTCATTAGGAAATGAATCAATTATTATTGGAAGAACGCTATCATTCGCGACATTATTCACATCAAGTGATATAGCTTTAAAATCATCTTCAGGATCGCTTATTGTAATTGATTCCGGTGACAGGGATTGTTGTTTGATGAGTGATAATGTCGCCCCTGTATCTAAAATCATTTTATAATTCTTTATACCATCGGACAGATTGACAACCAAACCTTCATCATTTAAGTCAAAGGGAATGGCAATCCATTGTGGAGTTAAGTTTGTTGCAATATCATCTGATATGGTTATATTACTTTCAGGATAATTGATAGTTAATACATAATCATCAAACAATCCAAGCCCAATAACAGGTTTATCTTCATTAGTATCCTCACTATTATTAGTTTGATCACTCGAAATATATAATCCCCAATCTTTATATTCGACGACTTGCACATTATTAAAGATAAAAGAATTTAACACTAACTTATCGATGATAAATGATCGCAGTTCTGTGACACTACCAGAAAGATCAGTCGACCTGTTTTTTTCAGAATTTTCCATTTTATTAGGGATTTTATTAATTAAATCCATCGGTAGGTGTAAAGCTATATTAGACCCCGTGTCCAATATCATCTGAATTTTTTCACCTTGATAATTTATCATGATTAAAGGTAAATTATATTTGTCATCAAAAGTTAGATCCCAAGTTACTTCCTGACTTTGCGCAAAACGACTCATAAATAGCATGAGTAAAAATAGTATTTTTTTATTCATAGAATTATCCCCAATGTATTCTCATTCCATATATATCTTTTCAATTTGATATTATTAATAAATGTTTGTTACTTATACTTTGTTTAATTTGTCATATTAATAGTATCTAGTCTATATTCAATAATAAAATCTATATATTATGATTCAGTTGTTTGTATTGCTGATTATTCAGTATTCTTTAAAGCTATAGGACTTGATACTCAGGATGATATTATCGAAAGAACAGAGCACGTTATCTAATTAATAGGTAATTTATAAACCTTGGCAATTAAAGTAAAGATCTACTGATGTAGGTCTTTTTTTGACTTAACGAGATCGTTTTTAAAAGATTAATACAGTAATTTATAACTAAATCGATCATTGTCACTTTTATAATGACAAATACGATTTAATTCATTACTATTTTTCTTTATGTGTTTACTCATATATTAATATATGGATATGGCAATTTTATAACAGGTGATTATGCTTTATTTAATGAATGAACGACAACAAGAGATTATTTATAAAGTTAATGAACTCAATCAAGTTAGTGTCAATGATTTAGCTGAGCAATTTAATGTTTCTGTTGTGACCATTCGTCATGATCTCAATTTCTTAGAGCAAAACGGTTATTTAAAGCGAGAGCATGGTTATGCTGTTGCGGTCGATAGCGACAATCTTGATGCTCGCATGAAAATAAAGTTCCCATTAAAACAAAAGATAGCAGAATATGCGGCTTCGCTAGTCAATAATGATGAACATATCTTTATTGAAGGAGGGAGTACCAACGCCTTATTAGCAAGGCATTTAGCCTACACTCGCCGAATCACTTTAATTACTTCCAGTTATTACATTGCTCAATTACTGAAAAATACCGATTTAAAAGTGATTTTGATTGGAGGAGAATATCAAAAGAAAAGTGAAAGCGTTGTGGGTGAATTAGCTTGCCTTGCGATAAAACATTTACATTTCGACAAAGCGTTTATAGGTATTGACGGTTTTTTACCAACTACAGGTTTTTCAGGACGAAACCAAATGCGTACCGAATTAGTCAATACAATATTAACCAAACCTTGTGAAAACATTATTATTACCGATTCCTCAAAATTTGGTCAAAAACAACCCTATCAATTAAAGCCGATCGAATCAATCCACCGAGTGATCACCGATCAAGCGATTAATCTTAATGATGAACAATATCTAATAGCAAAAAAAATTATTGTTGATAAAGTTATTTAATTAAGCATAAAAATTTTTAAATAAAAAAATAGCTGGATTTAACTTCAGCTATTCTTTCTCAAATTCCTTTCTATTTCTTTAGAATAATGAAGATTGTTTTTTGGAAAAGATAGGTAATATACTTCATTTTAGGTTAATTCTATTTTTAACGAGCGTTTTGATTATTTTTTTAATCGCAAAAGCCCAATGTATATATTGGTATAACTTCTATTAATTCATTAGGGACAAGGCGAAGACAATTATAATTTTGCTATAAAATCATTTTAAGATAGTAAAAGCTTTTATATCGGATATAAAATAGCTAAAGATGAAAAAATGACTATATTGATGAATGGCAATAATTGTAATAAAAGTAATTCATATGAAAGGCCAAACAAAGCAGAAAAAGTAGGCGCTTTTAAAAAATTAGCTAAAAGGTTATCTTATGAAGATGATTATGTAATGATTGCAGGATAAAGAGCAAAAGATCTAATTCATGTTTTTAAATAATATATAAACACTGAAAATTACATCAGTTGATTTTTATGAAATACGAAATTTACTATATTGAATTAAATAGATTTTAAATAAGGAATAAAAATGATAATTGTAACTTTAACGTTTAAAAAACCTATGCCTGAAATTTTTGCAAAACTCGATGAGCACAATGTATTTTTAGATGATTTTTTTGCAAAAAATAAATTTCTAGCATCTGGGCTTCTGGAAGATAAATCAGGGGGTATAATTTTAGTAATGAGTGATTCAATTGAAGAAGCACAAAATATTATGAAATCAGATCCTTTTTATATTCATGATTTGGTGAATTTCGACTATACTTTTTTTGCGGCTACTAAACTATCACCTAATCTACAGCTAAAATAAAACTTTTTGATATTCTTATTTAATAAATTAAAGGATTTCTTTATTTACTTGAGATTTTTAACATATCTCGAGTAAATAATATTGATATTATACATATTGTTGTATATTTCTAATTTCTCTGTTTTTGCTGCCGTAAATCCCTCTGTATAGTCCTATTCCTAGGATATAATCATCTATTGCCTAATAAATACTAAAAATCTAATTCAATAAGTGATTTTGCATTCTCTTCCAAATCCCTAATGCCTCCACATTTAAATATATTTAACGCCTCTTTCTTGTCTCTGTTAACTCGACTTAAGCCTCATCAATACAATAGAGGATTAACATCCATTCAATCAGAAACACTTTTTGGGAAAAACGCTAAGTGTGTATTCTAATTTACTTGATCAATACCGATCTGGGGTGATCTTGAGCTAAAATAGTTGGTGCAATCAAGATCTCTTTGAGCTTGTTTAGTAAAGGATCATTTCCATCTCGTCGGCTGATAAGTGACAGTAGAACCGCGCAGTTCGTTGTAAGAGGTTTATACGTAACCTGTGGAAAATTTGGTAGCTGAAGTACTGTAGGTAACACACAGATGCCACGCTGAGCTTGAACAAGTGCTAGGACTGCGATCGGGTCGGATTTTGCGATGACTGTTTGGGGATGAAGACCAATAAGACTTTTCACTACGTCAAGAGCCTCACCGTCACTATTGGCAAATTCGATAAACACTTCTTCCTTGAGGTCTTCAAGTTCAATTATGGGTTTGGAAGCAAGTACATGATGAACCGACATACCTACGACTACGGGCAATTTTGTAAGATGGTGCACTCGAAGCGTCTGTTGATAGTTGTCAAGGACAGGAGCGAATACGAAGTCAACCTTATCAGTCATAAGCCTTTCATTTTGTTCCCATGGTTCAATTTGTTGTAGCAGTACTTCGACCTCAGGCATGGCGTGTTCGATCCGCGTGAGGGCTGATGTCAAAATACCAGAATGAACTGCGATGGCTGAATAGCCGATCCGTACACGTCCTAATAGCCCCTTGCTAACGCGCCATGCAGTTTCGATCGCGCGCTCAACATGTTCAAGAGCTTGATTTGCCTCTTCAAGGAACACCTTTCCCGCTTCGCTAAGCGTCACACCTCGACGATTGCGATTGAGTAAACGGCATCCTACGGATTCCTCAAGGAGCAGCATTTGCTTGCTAAGTGCCGACTGGACGATGTGCAGACGCTTCGCCGCTCTTCCAAAATGCAGCTCCTCAGCCAGTACGACGAAAGATTTCAGATGGCGGAGTTCCATTATTACCTCTTGGAATTACAGGGGGAACATAATGTCATTGGACATTATAAGTACCGAATTTTATTATTGTCAACAATAACCGAAACCAAAGAAAGGATCTGCTATGACTAAATCAAAACAGTCTCCGACAATACATCTACCTTGCATCAATACTACCGAGTCCATAAGCCGACGACGCTTCCTGAGTGCAATGGGGATCGCCGGCGGGGCTCTTGCCGCCAGTCAGTTCGGTTTGCCATTCATCGGAAAGCCAATTAACTCGGCGTTTGCAGCGTCATCAAAAAATGAAGTTCCTTTTTCCGAAAAGCTGCCTCTTCGAATCTATGGCAACGATGCTTATCCGACCTACTTCCGTCGTCCATTACCTTTGGATGCACCACGAGTGCGTTATCCCGGTTTCAAGCCTGGATCAGAAATTCTGCGTAAAGGAACCATTCGACGTGAGGGTGCGATGCCATTACCTTGTGACATTATGTTTGAGCGCGATCTCGCGATCACACTACGTGATGGTACGGTGATTTATACTGATGTTTTCCGTCCTGTCGGCGATGCTGTCCATCCGGCAATTCTCGCTTGGAGTCCATATGGCAAAGAGATTGGTGGCCAATGGCTGGACGAAATTCCAGAACGTTATGGCGTCAAATTAAGTATGACGTCTGAAATGATGAAATGGGAAGGTCCTGATCCAGCTTACTGGGTCAATGCTGGTTACGCCGTGATCAATCCCGACATTCGTGGTGCTTATCGTTCTGGTGGAAATATTGTCGGCTGGGGTCGGCAGACCGCCGAAGACGGCTGTGACGTAATTGACTGGGTGGCAAGTCAAGGTTGGTCTAATGGTAAAGTAGGTATGGCTGGTAATAGCTGGCTGTGTGTTTCGCAGTGGTTTATCGCAGCAGAACAACCACCGCACTTAGCTGCCATAGCGCCATGGGAGGGTTGTACCGATATTGCCCGCGGTGATTTTCTCCGTGGTGGCATCCCTCGCACCGCATTCCCAGAAGCGCTAATCCAAAGCTTTGGTGGTGAGCACCTTTTGGAAGATATGCCGCGTATGGCTGCGACTGAACAGGATATGACGCCTTACTGGGCAGATAAAGCTGCGCGCCTTGAGCGCATCGAAGTCCCAGCCTATATCGTTGCTAGCTACGATAATGTCGCTCATACATATGGAACGTTTGACGCGTGGCGCAGAATTTCATCCAAAGAGAAATGGCTACGTGTTCATAATAAACAAGAGTGGCCGGATTTCTACGATCCTGCTCATCAGGCTGAACTTAAACGCTTTTTCGATCGATATCTGAAAGGCGAGAAAAATGGATGGGAAGAAACCCCAAAAGTTCGTATCTCGGTTCTCGATCCCGGGCACAAGGATGAGGTTGATCGTATTGTCGAGGCGTTTCCTCCAAATGGTTATGATCATATCAAGCTTCATATAGTTGATGTTTCTTCACTGTCAACCACGTCATCCAAGAAATCGGGTGTCGTTTCTTACAATGTGAATGGTGGTTCAGCTACATTCTTATTGCCGATTGATCATGAGGCGGAGCTTATTGGCTATAGCAAGCTGCGTTTATTTGTCGAAGCCGATGGGGCGGATGACATGGATCTTACTATTTATTTAGAGAAAGTGGATTCTGCGGGACGAGCCATTATTCGCGAGACATATCCCGGTGGCGCAGCACCGACCCGAACGGCAAGTTATCTGAGGGTTTCACGTCGTGCTCTGGATCCTGTCCTTTCAACTGAGATAGATCCAGTACTTCTTCTACAAGGTGAACAGCGACTTTCACCTAAAGAAGTGGTACCTGTTGATATAGGCATCTGGCCGTTGGCAATGAAGTTTCATCCAGGTGAACAGTTAAAACTTACGATCGAACCTTTCCGTAATGATCCTGTCAACTTACCTTTCGGACAGGCGGCGATTGATCTGCCAAAGAACAGCTTTACGTTTGAACCTGGTACGGAGCCAGAGATGATCCATCTGGCAGGCGGTGGACCAGCAACGATGCCAGCATGGGCCAAGTCTCAAGAAGTGATGCCACCGTCCCGTAACAAGGGCGTTCATCATATTCATTTTGGTGCTGAGTGTGATAGTTATCTCCTTGTACCATTGAAGAAACTTTAAATCGACCAATACTGACGGGCTTTATGCCTAAAAAAGAGGGAATTTTTGATGACTCATATTCTTCGTGAACAATTAATCGGGGCATGGCGCCTTGTAAGCTACATTGAACGACCGCGAGACGGATCTCCAATACGCCAACCTATGACCGATCGCCCCCAAGGATTGATCCTTTACACACCAGATGGCTACATGTCGGCACAACTTTGTGCCCCTGATCGCTCTCATTTTGTATCGGGAGACTGGTTTGTCGCTTCTCCTGAGGAGTTCAAGGCGGAAGCAACCACATATATCGCCTATAGTGGTCCATGGAAACTGGGCGAGGAGCCCGGAACAATCATTCACGGCATGGATGTGTCGCTTTTCCCAAACTGGTGCGGTCAACGCCAGCTTCGCCGAGCACGCATTGAAGGTGACCGTCTCTTTCTGTCTTCAGTAGAGCCGGTACGCTCTGGCGGTGTTGAAATTGATGCTACGCTGGAATGGCAAAAGTGCAGTGGACAAATTTAGTATTATACTATTAGCTAAATCCTGCTGTTTGTTACAGATAATTGTAGTGGCATAAAAATAGAGGTAAGGAATCTATTTGGAGGATAGCAGAAAAATTTTTTATTTTTCCACATAGAGCTTGAACTTAATTGACTTGACCACTACAGTATCCTTGCTCAACGACCAGAGATGCTGCATCTCGTTTAAATTCTGTTGGATAACTTTGAAGTTTCATTATCATGGTTCATCTCATTTTGATGATGTTATTTTACCATCTTATTTGGTGTTAAGAATTATTAAACCACTACACAAACAAGGGGTATCTGTACAGCAGGAAAGTTGCGCTTAAAACAGGAGAATGGCGATAAATAGTCACTTATCTAGAGGTATTTAGGTCTAAATATAAGAACAAATGCCTCAAAAAAGCGCGGTTAGGAATTTAGTTTGAGTGAAGCTTTACTGTATAAAGGTCGCAATAAAAATCAAAGTGGTCTATACATATGGTAATTTATCAGTACCTGATTTTTTCTGTATATTTTATTAGCCCACTTTATTTTAAAACCCCATTTTTTGAAAATTGGCATGGCCACTTTTGACGCATCCACACTTAATTGTGAAAACTTTTTCTGGTAGGCCAAGTCAAGAACATGGTTATAGAGTTTTCTAGCTATGCCACGCTTTTGAAAGTCAGGATGTACGTATAGACAGTCTATGTAACCATTATCTCTAAGTTCAATAAACCCCGCAAGACGTGAGCCAAAGATAGCCATCCAAGGCTGAGTGTTATCTAAACGTTTTAACCACATCTGATAATCTGGTGGTGTTGGGCACCATGCTTCTTGCTCTGCTTTGCTATAAATATCGGTATCAATAGCATGAATAGTCGAATGAAACAAATCGCATATTTCAGTTGCATAGAGTGGTGAGTATGGTTTTACTTCGATTTTAGATGCAACATTACTCAACGTGTTTCCTATTTTCATTATGATTTGCTCCAACAAGACTTTGCACTTCCTTATCGCCAACATTGACAAGGCTGGCTTGTGTACTAATAGCTTCGTGAGTATCCACATCAATAGCTAAGTGTGATTTGCGCCATGTTTTGCTTTTTTTAATTTACATTTACCAAAGACTTTAAGGTCTGTCGAGTCAATAACGAAATAGCGAATAGACCTCTCGATTTATTGCTATATTTGGCGTAAATTGTCTTTGAACGTTTACTAATATTAGACGGATGATGTTAATGTAACATCCATTGGCTTGAAAGCCAACTCGCTTCAAAATACTTCATACATTACATATCAAGCTTTCAATTAAAAAAGAGATAGTAAGGAAGTATAATGATCAATAAAAGTAGGAAACATTTTAGACAGTTTTAAGTGATATTTTTTATTATGAATCAAATGAATAATAATCAAACGTTATGCACGTGTTAAGTGTATCTTATTGGAAACCGTTAAACGTTTCCGAATTCCAGATAGATACGATCTTTAAATCTGCGGTATACCTTGCGTACATTGGTCAACTACACACTTAGCCCTCGTTCTGATGCGGGACTTATTAGCCATACAAGAAAGAGCCTGAATTTAAATACCCTATTGGGTGATATGTTAAGCTAAGACTACCGTTTGAGCGGTAAATTTAGTCTATTCTAAATCAGTGGCTTTTTTAGTTTAACTATTCTATAGATTTAGAAAACTTCACTGACATTTTATATTAATCTTATCAGCACATCCCCAATGACCTACTGGTGTAACCAAACAAAGCTATTAGGCTTAACCGGCAAAATCTCACCTCATACTTTTACAGGGCATGACTCAATACTACATTTAACAAGGTTTTATCGAAAAAGAGGCACTAGCCCTCACATCTACGGGTTTAGGGCATGGGGGACGGGAAGGGAATGAATATTAAAGACGTATATAATTTAAAAGAAATGAATGACTGTAAAATCAATTAGCTATAAAAATAAATCTTGTTTTTCATGAAATAATTAGAATTAAATATACTTTTAAAATGAGTCTTATGCTCATAAAAAGTATATTTATAAAATTTTTTTTATGTCTTCAATAATAATTGAAGATATGTCTAATTGGTCTAAGTCTTGTCTTTTAATCCAATCCAAGCTCTCATTTTTGGACATTTGAGTATTAACTATATAATCTGTCAGCACAATAACTGTATTACGACTCAATCCTAAAGATAACAACGATAGATGTGTTTTTTGAGAAACACCGAATTCTAACCATAAATTTAACTGCGGTATATTTTCTAATAAATCGTATCTCTTATTAATTTCTAAAAAATATCTTAATATGTCAATATAACAACTAGAATCTTTTGCAAATTTAAATCTTACAAACTTTTCTATATTGTCCATAACCTCTCTAATAACTACTGGGAGAGTTTTTGTCTTATTGTATTTAGGATTTTTTTGATAAGATTCATAACTTTTTTTAATTAGGTATGACAAGGGTTTTCCTGTCATCCAATTAATAACAAGTAAAGCTCTAGATTGGTTTAATTGCTTTGGATATTCAGAAATCGTTTTACCGATTCGACCTATTAACCTTGTATATTCTTCGAGAGCATTTACATCATTAGGATAAACAGGGATAACTTCTTCAATTCTATCTATATTACTTTTAAAATAGTCGAGTAGCGATTGTTGAGCTATAGGCGAAATTCCAGGATTTCTCTTAATAATATAAGAAGGTAACTCAATTGTAGAACTAATATATTGCAATTTTGGAAGTAATTTTTCATGAAAAGATGTTTGAGGGAAAGTTTCTTTATTTAAAATGTATTTAATATAATAATAGCCGAATGCGACTTCTAAATCCTGCCTTGAATTAGCATCTTTTCTTGGAGCTTTATCTGAAATAAAATTTAAAAGCTCTTCACCATTTTCTTCAACAATATTTAGTGCTCGTTTGATTATTTGTTTTGATTTATTCGGATTCGGCTCTATTTTCCATGAGTCAGGTTCAATACAAATAATATTGCCACTAAATTCTTTTCCCCACCTTCCTGCCCGCCCTGCTAAATTCCAAAAATCATTTTCATTTAATGGGTTATTTTTACCTCTAGTGGGTTTTTTCATAAAAATCGATTTTGCAGGTAAATTTACCCCTTCTAAAAGGGTTGATGTGCATACAAGGTATTTAATATTTCCATTTGAAAAAAGTCGTTCTATTTCCTGCCTTATTAACAACGGCATATTTCCATAATGAAAGGCAATCCCTTTCTGTAATACTGTAGCAAGAGCATAATTAGGATGAATAGCTTCTTTTACAAGAGTTATAAGCTCTGTTATTTCAGATGAAATTGATGATTGTTCTAGTAGGTCAAACAATAATAACGATATTTTTTCAGCATCCGCAGCTCCATTACAATATATTAAATTACCACTATCCTGATCAGAAAATCTTTCCGAAAGAAGAACAATCTTATGTAACTCTGTCGAAGGTATATGTTCCAAAATAAGTTTCCCTATAGGTAAAGTTTTATCAGTAGTACAAATGGTTAACTGCCATTCTTTTAATTTTCTAGGGATCTGTGTTGCATAAATTAAATTTTGATTAACAGCTAGGAACTGTGTGTTAACGATATTCTTTTTACCATCACTTAAAACATTTTCCAGTAATATTTCAGGATTGGAAGTATAAGGACTAGAAAAATACACTTTAATTTTGGGGTTATACCTAACTGTTTCTTCGAGTTTTTGTTGCAATAATATACCTCTATTTTTATCCTCTATTTTATGAGCCTCATCTATAATAAGTAAATGTAAAGAAATGGATTTATTTTCAATTAAAAACCAATGTAATCTTTCTTGTGTAAAGATAAATACATTTGATTTATTAATTTCTATCTCTTCTTGAGGAGGAACTGTTGAAATATTTATATTTTCTTCTAATTGATTAGCCTTGATAAGGCTTCTTAAATCTAATTCTACTTGACTGATAAGCGCTCTAGTAGGAACTAAATAGATGATATTTTTATTACCTTCAATCAACTCTTCTAAAAGAACATTGCAAAGAACAAAGGATTTTCCTGCAGAAGTTGGAGCTGAAATACTAATAATTTCATTCTTTTTGTGTGCTTCATAAACTTGTTTTTGGAATCTATTTAAAAATATTAACTTATCTTTTATAAAAATAGAATTCTCGAAGTCGGATCTTATTTTTTGTAACTTAAATGTAATTGGATAATTTTCTTCATAATTACTATTCAGGTATTCTTTATGTATAGCCATTTTTATAGCTAATTTATTAGTTAAATTATCCAATATAATAGCCGATGCACTCTTTTGGGTTTCTGAACAGGTATCTTGGATTAAGCAAGTTTGTGAAATTCTTAATGCGGCATCTAGATGCAGGCTATTTGAAGAGTAGCTTAATATAGATGCAATACCTAAAAGATTATTCCAATCAATTATTTTAAGTAGTGACTACTTTTCATTCTCCCATATTAAATTGGGTATTGTATCGCAAACAGACAAAACAAGAAGTGCATCATACTGTCTCCTAAAGCTTCTCAAATTATAAACTTTTTCTGCAAGCATTAATCTAATATTTCCAAGTAGTATTTTCTAAATTCTTCAACTGATGGGAATGGTAATAAAAAAACATGTATCTCTTTTTTCTCAAGGTTTATATGCTTCCTGATTTTATTACTTAAACTTCTATACCATTTATTATGTGTTTTTAATATTTCCTTTTTTATATCTTCTGTAGTATTAGTCAAATCATCCCTTAATGGGTATTTTTTATAATCAAAACCTATAAAACACACGGCTTTATATACAAGATTATTCGAAAGATCATCATCTTTATCAAAATACCTGACTAAAATACTTTCTAAATTTTTATCATTTACATTAGCATGAATATTAGATGTAATTAGCTGTAAATCTCTTTCTTGAATAGATTTATACCCTTGAGAATTTAATAAAAACCCATTAATACTTTCAAAACACTTTGTAATAGCATCACTAAATTTTGAATACATCTTGGCTTCTGCCCAATATAAATTTAAGCATTTCGAAGAAGTATCATATTTAATGTGTACTCCATCAGCCCCTTGATAGTGCAGTTGTCCAGAAGTTTTTAAAGACATCTTACTAATCAATTGAGGTAGTTGTAAAAATTCTTGAATAAGAATATAGAGTAAAATTTCACCACCTTCTCCAGTTTTTTCTAAGTTGGTAAAAAGACCTTTAGCTTTTTTCTTAAGCTGCTCTACTTTTGATGGTGATTGTGTTTCATTAAAATATTGTCTAGCTTCATCAATTTCTTTTTTAGGAATTGCGTACTCAACAATCTTCGTATCTATAAATTCGATCAAATCCATTAATCGCAAATTTCCATTAGCATCAACTTTTAGGCAATAGCAATAACCTTTTGCTTGAGTTTCTGGAATATCAATACAAAAGGATACCTCCTCAATACGAGATTTTATTTCTCCTTTTGATTGAATAAATAATCTATCTATTGCATTTTCTAATCTATCCATAGTTTTAATTGAATTTACAATCTTAAAATACAAAAGGTTGATTTGTATAGACTAACATAACTACAATTTTTTTTAAAATGAATTCTCAAGTAAAGATAAAAACAAAATATTGTTCTTGAAATAAAATGGAATAAACGCCGATATTTCAGTCTGGTTGGAGAAGATGTTGCAATTTACATTTCCGAGCCAATTCTTAATCTATAGTATAGATAACTAGAGTTCTCTTCATTACAAACCAACATTATGTGTTATTATAACTTAAGTAAAGCTTTATCCAATTAGTCAAGAATACTTTGGGATTATAAGTTTATTAAATACAAATTCTTATTTTTTATTAATAATAATT
Source organism: Gilliamella sp. wkB7 (assembly GCF_001693435.1). Taxonomy (NCBI): domain Bacteria; kingdom Pseudomonadati; phylum Pseudomonadota; class Gammaproteobacteria; order Orbales; family Orbaceae; genus Gilliamella; species Gilliamella sp. wkB7. The sequence goes on along the minus strand of NZ_CM004509.1, from coordinate 901,970 downwards.
TCAACAGTTTTCGGTGTTATATCTAAAATATTAGCGATATTTTCTACTTTAACACCTTTTTCAAGCAAAGCTAATATTTTAGATTGTTCTCTAGCTTCCTTTGCCTTATCTTGAACAGATTTTGTCTTGTTTTTCTATAATTCTAACCTTTCTTTAGCAATCCGCTTTTTTTCTTTCTAATCTACTCCACTACCTGATAAGTCGACACATATTTAGGGCTTTTTTCCAACTCATCCATTAAATCAATATACCGAGAGCTTGTATAAGATACTGGGGATATTATCAAGTGGTCTACAAATTCTATATTTAATATATGCCCTACTTGGATTATTCGATCTATGATATCTTCATCGGGTACAGAGGGTGCTAATCGTTCTGAGGGATGATTATTTACGGTAATAACTCGACAAGCATTTTTCATGGCAGCTACACGGAACCCCTTCATTGGTTCAACATCAACTGATTTATAAGACTCTAAGGCAAAGTGTTCAATATAAAAAATATAACCCGCTAGATTCATGCCAATAATCTAGAAATACTCTTTTTCTAGGTCTATTTTATTGTCACGTAATAGCACATTCTTCATGATATTATAAACATCATTCGTGCCTTTTATATAACGTTTATCGTTTTTACCGAGTTTTATATCCATTATGAGGTACATTGTGTAAGAATGAGTTTGTTAATGTTATCAATATAACATAATTCCATAGAATTAAAGGTCATTGATAATGTAAGCTCATATGAGGAATTGATACTGGCACAACTTAAATTAAAAATGAGAAATATAATGAATTTGACTTTTTATTTGATAAAAAAACAGGTATGCACACAAATTAGGCAATTAAGATGATTGTTTGATAAGTATATGACCGATATTTATGAATAAAATTAAGTAGTAAAAAGTGGAAGTAATTAGTTATTTTAAAGTAGGTAAAAAGATTAGGTAGATAATTTGATGTTTATTTGAAATTAGTTATTTAAGTATCGCATCAAGAAGATGGCGGAAGCGCAGAAAAAATAAAAGCCACCCGTCACTAAATCTATAATATTGATTATTAATCATATTTACACGTTAAAAAATTTCCATAAAATCCCATTGGACGTTTCGTTGGACATTCAAATATAGAACTTATTTTGAGTAAAATAATATTATTTTTAATCAAAGTTAAACCTAAATTTTGAGTGTCTCAAATTATTTATTGGTTAACTATTTTAGCTTTTCTTTGTTGATTTGTTAAATATACTGATAAAGTTGAACCAATCAAACCCATTAGGCGTTTTTGATGTGCCAATTGGAAACACCAAGAAAAGCCTTAGTATTGTGGTGCAAGGAACACCGTTACGATTACAAACAATCATGAGCAAGATTATATTTCACTGACTGATATGGTAAAAAACTTTGAGGGTGGTAGTGCTTTAATTGAGCAATGGCTGAAAAATAAAGACACATTACTATTTTTAGGTGTATGGGAAAAAATTAATAACTGCTGTTTTAATTCCCTCGAATTTGAGGGAATTAAAAATGAAGCAGGTCGAAACAGTTTCTATCTCTCTGCTAAGAAATGGGGTGATCTCACCGGAGCTATTGACCTACAAGCCAAGGCAGGTCGTTACGGTGGCACTTATGCCTATAAAGATATTGCTTTTGAGTTCGGCTCATGGCTCAGCCCTGAATTCAAGCTTTATCTAATTAAAGAATTTCAAAGATTTAAAGATGAAGAAGCCAAAGTAATGTTACTGGAATGGAATTTCCAACGTACTTTGGCAAAGGTCAACTACCGCATACATACAGATGCCATTAAAGAACACTTGATTCCGATACAATTAACAAATGCACAGACAAGGAAAGTGTATGCCAGTGAAGCAGACTTACTGAATATAGCTTTATTTGGTATGACAGCAGCACAATGGCGACAAGCCAATCCTGATCAAAAAAGGAAACATACGTAATGTTGCTACATTAGAGCAATTAGTCGTTTTATCTAATCTGCACAGTATTAACTCAGTCTTAATTCATCAAGGTATAAGTGCTTGCGAACGCTTGATACAGCTCAATGTTATTGCGATTAATCAAATGCAATCTTTGGTCAATATTTCTGAAACGAAGAATCTTATATTCAGTTAGTAGTATATAAACGATAATACAGTGTATTTTAGGTATGTAATGCCTGAAATACGCTGTACAAACAGTAATGTTTTCCGTATATAGTGTCTTTATTATCAATTATTAAAGCTCGTTTGAGTTGTGATGGTCTCAGCCCCAAACTAGATAAACATGTTCTGCTAAAATGAGCCGAATCAGAAAATCCCATATCACTGGCTAATTTTGTCAGTGTTGTAGGGGAGTCGAGTATATCAATTACATCCTGTAATCTTTTCCACAATAGATAACCCCTGAAATTAATACCCAACTCAGAACGAAAAAGATGAAAAAAGCGACTTTGGCATTAGAAAACTTATTGCATGATGGAGAATATTACTGGAGACTAAAAAGTTCCAACGGAGCCGTTTTATGGCCTAAAAACATAGCTGGTTCACTATCTCACTCTAATAATTACAATAAAACACTCAAATGAGGTTCAAAGCATAGGGTTGATATAGAAAAAATAATGTCCACTCAAAAAGCAATTGATTTAAGTCAAACGATCCTAAAATGTCCTACTCCCAGTGACATGATAATTGACATAACACATTACATTACTTTAGTATTTTCAGCCCAAGAGAGTTTATATAAGGCGTTTAGCTCAACTGGTATTACACTTTCATATGAAGATATTTTTTGCATAGGTATAAACAAAGAAAAAAACATGTACATTACATGTAGGTAATCTGATCAATAAAGTTTTTGAAGTTCATTTTTATTTTTCAAAATATTATAATCTTGTTATGACTTACATATTTATCTAACCAACTATTTTTCTATTTCATTCTTTGATGTAATGGTTGATTTTGCAAACCAAACAACTATGATTAATAGTAGAAAAATAATTCCATATAGCCAAAAAATTTCGTTGGTTGCGATTACCAGCCCCTGATTAGTAATATTTTGTGCTAGTTTTGCCGAAGCTTGAGTTTCAGAAAAACCTTGCAACTGAAACTGCTGATATGTGTATTCTAGCGTTTGTATATTTTGATTCATTAGATCAGTTAGTTGGTTGTGATGAATTGCTTCACGATGTTCCCATAATGAATTTGTTAAAGAAGTACCAATGGAAGTAGATAATGTTCTAAAAAAATTAAATAAACTTCCTGCTGCCGCTAACTTGTGAGAAGGTATATCAGATAAAATTATTATATTCAAAGGCATAACAAAGCAAGCTATCGCAAATCCTTGAAAGAATTGAGGCCATGCAGAACTCGAAAAATCCATATTAGGCTCAAACGAGTAAGCTCTCCAAAAAAAGCACAAAGCAAAAACAATGAAACCAAAAGTCACAAGCTTCCTCATATCTAAATAAGGAACAAAACGGCCGACTATTGGAGCAAGAACGATAGGAACTAAACCAATGGGAGACAATGCTAATCCTGCCCACGTTGCAGTATAACCAAAGACTCGTTGTAATAGCTGTGGTTGCATAACTAATGTCCCTATATGTAGCAAAAATGCCAAACTTATGCAAATCGTCCCTACTGTAAAATTTCTTGATCTAAATAAAGATAGATCAACGATAGGATGATTCGATGTCATTTCCCAAAGAACAAAAAAAGAAAGTGTTACTAACGCTATCACAGATAAAATAATAATTTCAGATGAATTAAACCAATCCAGTTCTTTCCCTCTATCTAAAATAAGCTGTAAACTACCAACACCAAATATTAATAAAGCAAGCCCGATAGTATCAATTCGAGATTTACTTATTTCTGTTTCTCGCCCTTTTAATAATATTTTAATACTTATCCAAGCTATTAGACCAATTGGCACATTTAGTAAAAAAATCCAGCCCCAAAATAAATTGTCACTTATCCATCCACCCAAAATAGGTCCACAGACGGGAGCAATAATAATCGTCATCGACCATATTGCTAAAGACATATTTTTTTTGGAATTTGGAGAGTTAGCTAATAATAAGCTTTGAGAAAGAGGAATAATTGGTCCAGAAACCGCACCTTGTAGTATTCGTGAAATAATTAACATTTCAAGGCTGTTGGAGACACCACATAACCAAGAGGCTAAAACAAACAAAAAAATTGAAAACAAAAATAACTTAACTTCCCCAAAGTACTTAGCTAGCCATCCAGATAAAGGAATTGAAATGGCATTGGATACGGCAAATGATGTAATTACCCATGTTGCTTGGCTAGTTGATGTTCCTAGGTTTCCAGCAATTGTAGAGAGTGCTACATTGGCAATTGTTAAATCTAAAATTTGTAAGAAGGCCACTGTTGCCAATGCAACAATAAGCCCAATTAATTTTGCACCTGATAGATATAATGGTGACATTTTATGATTCACTGAATATTACTCTCTAAAATTAAGTTATTTTGCATAATTTCTCGTACTAGTTGCTCGAATTCATCTAAGTCGTAAGCAAGTACATCTGTTTGATATTTAATTTCTTGAGGTGAAATATCAGTAAGTAATTTTCCACTTACATCACTGGTATCCACTGTTACATACATAGATAACCCCACCCGTAATGGATATTCCTTAATTTGTTCTTTATTCAATTCAATACGGACAGGTAAACGCTGAATTACTTTAATCCAATTTCCTGTTGCATTTTGTGCTGGTAATAACGAAAATGCACTTCCCGTTCCCATAGCAATTCCTGTAATCACCCCGTCGAATTTAATATCATCTCCATAATAATCACTAGTTAACTTAACTTTTTGTCCTAATCGAATGTGTTTTAGTTGAACTTCTTTAAAGTTAGCTTCTACCCAAACTTGATCCAAAGGAACAATAACTAATAATCGTTCTCCTCTATTAACTTGTGTTCCAACTTGGACTTGGCGCCTCGAAACATATCCAGTGACAGGGGAAACAATTGTTACTCGTTTTAAGTTAAGCCAAGCTTCCTTTAGTTTAGAAATAGCTTGCTGAATATGTGGCTGTTCTAATAATGAATTCTGCATTAATAGGGCATTATTAATTTCTAACTCTTGCTTGGAAATATTTAAGTCATTTGAAGCAATTAATACATCTTGCCTAGCATGCTCTATTTCTTCTTGTGAAATAGCATTACGAGACCAAAGACCTTCTCTCCGAGCTAAATCTTTTTCTAATTTATCTAATGTCGCTTGTTTTAATTGAATACTTGCTAACAATTTTTCAGTTGTCAGTTTGATCTGTTGAGTTTCTCTTATTACCTTGGCTAATTCATTTTTTGCATAACTAAAATTATTTTCAGCATCAATTGATTCTAATTGAGCGATAACATCTTTTTTTCTCACAAAGTCATTATCATCAACGTAAATGGAGGAGATTCCTCCACTTATTTGAGTATGAATTGGAATTTGATTTCCCATAACATACGCATTATCTGTAGATTGTGTAAACCGAGAAAACATGTACCAAAAAATGAAGTATCCTATCCCTGAAACTAGGAAAATAACAGATAAAATAATCAATTTTTTATATCGTGTTAAACCATTGAATTGTCGACCATCGGTGTTGTTTTCCATCGTACACTCCATTTATATCTTTCATTTTAATCATTGCTTCTATGAACAGCATCACAAAATGCTATTTCATTAAGCAGACATTCCACCATCAATAAATAGAGTTTGATCCGTAATATAATTACCCCCACAACCGAGTAAAAAATTCACAGACATAGCCACTTCCTTATTATTTTCCATTATGTTACTCCATCTCTTGTTTGGTTATTAGATTGTGAAAAGTTAACGACATTGTATAAATGGGTGAGTAATATTGTCTTGAACAAATAAGCTGACTTCATTTTATAAAAAAATCATTTATTTATTTAACTCTCTATATTTCAAATAGTTATTTATTCTTTGACAATTATTTTCATTTAAAAAAAGAATGAGAGATCTAATATAGCTAGTTTATTAAATTAAATAACCTTTGAATTGATATATGCTCACCCAACATATATCAATTAGAGGATAAAATTCATGACTTACGACTGTGTAATCATTGGTGCTGGACAAGCTGGACAGTGTTTAGCATCATTTCTGACTAAAAAAATATCACTGTTCTTATATTAGAAAGAGATGAACGTATAGGAGACGTCTGGCGTAGACGACCAGATAGTATGTGGTTGTTTACACCAAGAGCAATTAATCAGCTACCAGGTTTAATTATGGCTGGTGATCAAAAAGGGTATCCAGATAAGCATTGTAACTATCCACTAAAATAGTTCATAAAAAAGTAGAAAATTCTCTATAATATTTTTAAGTAGAATTTTAAGGAGAATTTCAATATGAAAATAAAATTATTAATTAACGATATTAGAGGCTTTAAATTAAGCCCCAATAAAGGTGTTAGTTTTTGTATTGAAGATGATAATACAAAAATTCTAATGGATTGTGGATCTGAATGGAGTGAGAATTTAACTCTAAATAACATAACTTATATAGTTTTATCACACGGTCATTATGATCATTCTGGTGGAATAAATCATGTAAATATAAATCAGGATGCATTAGAAAAAATAACGCTGATAGCGCATCCTGATGCATTAGAAAAAAGATATGCCATCAATCCACTAAAAACTCGATCGGATGGCAGGTTATCTTTGGAAAAATTGAAAACAAAATTTGATATAAAGTTAACAACAGAAGCTATTTGGTTAACAAAAAAAATGGTATTTCTTGGTGATGTTGGTGGATGCAAATTACCCACAGGAATTATTAAAACTGATAATAAAATAAGGTTAGACTATATTAATGATGATTCTAGTTTAGTATATTGTTCAGAAAAGGGATTAGTCATTATTACCGGATGCAATCATGCTGGTTTGAAGAAACATATAAATAAAGCTATCAGAATAACTGGGGATAAAAGAGTTTATGCAATAGTAGGTGGATTACATTTTAATGGGCTTTCTGTATTAAAATTACCATTCGTGCTTAGAATTTTAAAAAAAACAAATGCGACTAATTTTTATACATGTCATTGTACAGGTAAAATTGCAGAAAAAATATTAAATTCAAAAAAAATGTCTACTGGTGATATATTAGAGTTTATATAATCTATATTTTTTGTCTTAATGATAGTGCTGTTATGTTAAAAACTTTAAATATGTGATGGCTTGTTTGTCGACCAATCACTTTACGTCCAAACAAATATAACCATCCTTTACCAGTTTAGTTTAATATAAGTGAGATCCATCACACAGACAATTATCATAGAAGAGACATTTGCCCACTTTTTTGGCGAAGATCGCTTAACACTAGGATATTGGTGTACCAGTGAGGTCATAGAAAATGACGTCATGATGTATTACTCTCTCAAGAGAATAAATGGGCAAGAAATGGTACAAAGGGTATACTAACCATATTTGCAAAATTGAATATGAAAATTTTTTCATTCTTAAAGACTTATAAAATTAGGTTATTCAATAATAATTTTCAAATACGGGTTATTGTAAACAATGTCAGGAATTTTTAACTGTATTTCTAATTGTATGCATAAGCATATTAATTTTACTTAATGATCAACAATAAAATCCATTAAACTAATGTTCTTGGCCTGTACTATGATTTTACTCCAGTTTTTTAAGAGTTTAACGTGTAAGAAGTATTCTTCATTACATTCGGCAATACATTTTGCAGTGACTTTCCTTAATTCTTGTCCTATCTTTGAATAATTTTCATCGAATTTTAATAATACTTCATCAATAATTCTGATTATATGCTCTTCTCTTTTAGTATCATTAGAAGCAAATGATGCTATTTTTTCAGAAAGAGACTCACACATTTGTTGAGAAACGAAGCAATCATCATAATCACAAAAGTTATCAATAAGCTTATCATTATAGATACTTCCATATAATGAAAAATAATCTGCAAATTTTAACATCCCATACCAATATTTTAGTTTTTTATCATACTCAAATCTTTCATCATGATATTCATGAAACACGGGTCTAGTATGATGTACAGATGGGTAGCCTAATGCAGTCGAGGTATCAAAAGCGAAATAATCCGCTGCTAATGTATTTTTACCAGGTAAGTTTGGTAGGAACTCAAATAGTCGATAGACACTAACATTACCACAGTCAGGATTACACCCATCGTCAACAGAAGTAACTAAGGAAATAACATCATTTTGAGGAACGGGTTGCTCTAATTTGAATATATCATCGCAAATATCAATAATATGCTCAGATTTAAAACCAAGTAGTTCATATATTTTATAAACATAGTCATACGACACTTTTGCAAAATCTTTTACATCAAGATTCCACTCACCTAAGTAATTCCCACCAACCACAAGTATTCGTCTTTTATTGTTTATATCTTGTTTAAGATTTTTGATATCCAAGTCATTAACTATTTCCATTATTGGTTTACCTAAATACTTTAATTCATACTCAATTGGATAGACTTCCCTAGCTTCACTCCTTCTATCAAATAACAAACAAGTATCAGAATCTCTTCTATGATAGGCGTTAGCCCCCATTGAACACGCAAATAAACCTAATTTATTCATAGCAGTAGCATAATCAGTGCCTGTATAAGTAAAAATCTTATAGAAATCATCATCCATACCTTTAAAGAGTGACTTAAAGTATTTTTTCTGTACATCAACAGATAGATGTAGAATATTCAATTTTGGATATTGATTTTTTAATGATTTAATAATTTCATTATTTTCTATAGATGAAAATTCATTGGTTTCAACTACAATTAAAGGAATATTAACTTGCAAGACATCATTTGCGTATAAAATCTCCTTAATATAACTACTAACACTATCTTTAATACTTCTATTTGTTGGTATAAAAAATACTGATTTCATAGTTACTCCTTAGTTAATTGAACTAATAATTAATTTTTTAACCAACGATAATATTTAAAATGATTTTTCAAACACATAATATTTAAAATCCTTAGCTCCCCATGTTTTTTTAAATTATCTTAATGTATCACTATGTGAAAACCCCAAGTTGATATAATCAATATCTGAATACTTAGTAATAATATGGGAGAGTACTTTATGATTTGGTTTAAATTTCAATGAAACACTATCACTAGCGTTTATCCAATAAAAGATATTATTTTTTGATTTTAATATAATACTACCTGATACAATTTTGCCATTATAGTAAGCTAAATATAGTTCTGCATTTCTTTCATCATTAAGCAAATCTTCGATTAAAGGCAAACTGATACAATAATTAGCATTAACTTTTTTCAGGGTTTTTATATATAAATCATAAAAAAACATTAATTCACTACGATTATTTTTATTATAACAATGAACTGTTATTTGATTTTTTTCTGCGCATCTAATATCTGTTCTCACACTACCTTTAAATAAGCGATAACCCAACTCTATAAACTCTTGCATTACAATTATTTGAGTAGTCATTTCTGTTTTCAGATACTTATTTAGGTTTTCTACAGAAAGTTCGCAAGGAAAAAGTGGAGGGATTTTTATTTTTTTTATGTCTATATCATGGATAATTTTTAGGTTAAAAATTATTTCTTCAAGAACAAAACAACTCTGTGGTGCTGGAAATATACCGCCATAACCAATGACACCAATTTGGTATATTTTATCAATTTCATTGTAAAATAGATCAACCTTGTAATTTCTATTTGCAGCATTAATTACTATATTTATATAATTAAATTGAAAATATTTAGTTATGATGTTTTTGAAATAATCATCATGGAAACAGTAATGATATGATTGTAGTTTATTTACCATTCTCCGCTCCATCATTATCAGAAAAATATTTAACAAAACAAATCTATATATAAAATAGAATTAATTTTCTAAATCATTAATTGTTAATGGATTTAAGTTTAATCAACAAATAATATTTGATATGTTCCATATTTATTTAATTTTTAAGATAAGAAAGCTATAAATAACTTTTGTTACAAAGAACGAATACATTGATTTATTATTTTTACAATATCAGTTATTATTTTTATGATAAGACTGATATTTTACTGTATATAGGCAAAAGTAAAAACATTCTTTTATAATCATGATAAAACTAAGCGCCACGCTGAGTTAATTAAGCAAACGGCGCACATCAATTTTATTTGCACTGCCGGGGAATTAGGTGCTTTGTTACTCGAATCAGCAGAGATTCAATCAAGGCAACCAATTTATAATCGGTGTTTGAGAAAACATCAAAATCTTTATTCATGGGTGTTAAATGATGACTTCATGCCAATTTTATACCGTGTGGATGATATTGCTGACGATGAAATCAGTGTGGGGTTGTATCAATCACAGATAAGAGCAAAACAATGGTTACTAAAACTAGCTGAAAAAAATGAGTTATGCACTAAAGTCCTTGGTCTAGAATCAACCCATCGTGGCTGCTGTTTTAATTATCAGTTGAAACGCTGCCATGGAGCGTGTTGTGGCGATGAGACAATAGCAAGTCACAATCAACGCCTAATTCAGGCATTTGAACACTATGCGCTAATAGCTTGGCCTTGGCAATCAGCGATTGCTATTGTTGAGGAAGATCCGCGTTATGAATGTAAAGCATTTCATATTATCAATCAATGGCGTTATTTGGGTTCTGTCACTCATTTGCATGATATGCCTACCGTACCTCTTCCCCGTTTTAGTCGAGATAGTTATCAAATTTTAATACGTTATCTTCAATATAAAAAAACCAACGTCATTGAGTTGGTATAGCGTGATATCACTTATGAAGTTTGATTATTCAAAAAAATTTTCAAATAAGGATTGTTATAAACAATGTCAGGAATGAGTATTGTCGGGTCATTAAAGAGATAACCATGTACTTTTTTAGTGCTTTTGGGGCCTTCTAACGCACATGTCCAAATGCTGTAACTATCATCTTTACGTTTATGATATCTAAGCTTTTCAAACGCTTTTTGCATATATCGCCAGACAGGTGTTTTTTCAGTTTTAGCAACCAGTTGTACTTGAGGAAACTCCATCACGTAACGCATAAAAATACCGGGTGTAACAATAAAAATCGTATCATCCACCGTATGAATTTGTGCTTGTGGTTCGTTGATGATGAGCTTTTGCATTAAGATAGCTTCTTTTAACACTGCATAAAATGTTCACCAGAAGGTGTTATTTCATCTATTTGTTGCATTATTTTCTTTTCCTTATCGGTAAATTCAATCAAACTGTTTGTTGGTTCAGTTGGTTCAGTTGGTTCAGTTGGTTCAGTTGGTTCAGTTGGTTCAGTTGGTTCATGAAACATTGATGAATAATCATTCAAAGGATTAGTTAGCTGGCTATCGATGATTAATTTGGGCTCACTGTGGTTGATTTCAGTAATAAACAATTGACTTACTGTATCTGCTGATTCCAGTTGTTCATTCTCGCCATTCATTTCAAGTAAATCAAATACCGCTTCTAAACTATCGGCTGACGGTGAATTATTAGGTGTTTTTACTGTTTCAACTTCATGGGGTATATCGGGTGCATTTTGTTCTGTAAATAAGGTTGTCATTTCTTGTGCAACATTATCAGTAATGGATTCCTGCTCTACCTGACTATCATTCTTTGACAGATTGATTCAATGCATATGCCATGATTTCTAGTCCATTTTCAAGAATTCCCCCCAAATACACATGATGATGACTCTTTGAAGCAGGAAATTGTTGAACTAATTCGGCATAACGTTCAATTAGCCTTGCCATGAATAATTCCCCAACATTTTTTTAATGCATTGAATTATGTAGAACGAGATAGGCGCATTTAATAAAAAATACAAAATAGTTCGATTATTTTTCATTGGACGTTCTAAGCGTGAATTGAAATGGATTACTCTGGATGAGTATGGAATGAATAATAAAAATGAAAGCAAAAAAAAATTCACTTAAACCCTTTATGACAAAGGTCAAAATGAATTTCTCTGGATTGCTGTGGAACTCGCCACAAAAATAAATGGCGGAAGCGCAGAGATTCGAACTCTGGGAGGGTCGCCCCTCGCCGGTTTTCAAGACCGGTGCTTTCAACCGCTCAGCCACACTTCCGCAATGGCTGTGCATATTAAAGTAGACTTACTTATTTGTAAATAGGTATTTTAAATTTTTTGATTGTTTGCTTTAATTTTCATCAAATCTAGCCATAATTAGTGTAAATATGGCGCTTTCACTATCAAAATAGTGTTGGAATTTATTTTAACGGGTATAATATGGCACAAATAAAAATGCGTGTTTACAAAAATGTTAGAGCTAATACAAACTGATGATAATGGTTATTTAAAAAATTGGCAGGATTGGACTGTTGATTTGGTTCCTTTATTGGCAAAAAAGGAGTCTATTGAATTAACTGATGCACATTGGGAAGTGATTTTATTTGTCCGTGATTTTTATTTAGAGTATAAGACATCGCCAGCGATTAGAGCGTTAGTTAAAGCGATGGAAAAAAAATTTGGTTTAGAAAAGGGTAATAGTCGTTATTTATATAAATTATTTCCTGATGGCCCTGCTAAACAAGCAACTAAACTTGCAGGCTTACCAAAACCTGTTAAATGTATCTAAATAAGCGAATAGAATAATCTCATGATTAGATGGAAATTGCCTTTAATTTTACTTTTTGTGCTTGGTTATCTGCAATACTCGCTATGGTATGGCAAAAATAATATTTATGATTACCAAGATAATCTACAAGTGTTGGCTGATCTTCATGAGCAAAATGCACGATTAAAAGATCGTAATGAACAGATGTTTGCCGAGATTAATAGTTTGCAGCAAGGTTCTGAAGCGATAGAAGAGCGTGCGCGCAACCATTTAGGTATGGTAAAACCGAATGAATATTTCTATCGAATTATTAAAGATCCTAACCCGCAATCTCAATAAGGCGTAACGTGAATAATACCAATAATATTGTCGCAATTGTTCCAGCAGCTGGCATCGGTTGCCGTATGAATAATCAAATACCAAAACAATATTTGAAAATTGGCTCCATGACGGTCATTGAGCACACTTTAAATAAGCTATTATCTCATCCTAAAATTACACAGGTGATTGTCGTTATTAATCGTGAAGATGTAATATTTAAAACGCTTGCAATTGCTTTGCATGATAAGATAAAAGTCACTATAGGCGGAGAAACCCGTGCCGAGTCGGTATTAGCGGGTTTGCATTTATTAAATGATAATCAATGGGCGCTGGTTCATGACGCAGCAAGACCTTGTGTTTGCCATGATGATATAACACAATTAATTGATATTGTACTCAATGCACAACAAGGCGGTATTTTAGCTACTCGCGTCAGCGATACCATAAAGCGTGCTTATCAAAATAATGATAATATTATTGAATGCTCCGAAGATAGAAATTATTTATGGGCAGCAGCAACGCCACAGTTATTTAAAGCAAATGAGCTAAAATCATGTTTGCAGCAGGCTTTAGATAATCATATGACAATTACTGACGAAGCTTCTGCCATTGAATATTGTGGTGGGCATCCATTATTGGTTGAATGTCGCCGCGATAATATCAAAATTACTCGACCTGAAGACTTAGCGTTGGCCACTTTTTATTTAACTACATAAATGATTATAGGTAGAATTATGCGAATAGGTCATGGATTTGATGTTCATAAATTTGGAGGGGAAGGCCCCATAACGCTTGGAGGAGTGAAAATTCCTTATCAATATGGTCTGGTTGCCCATTCCGATGGGGATGTGGTATTACATGCCATAACTGATGCGTTAATTGGTGCATTAGCGTTAGGAGATATTGGTAAACTTTTTCCTGATAACGATCCTCAGTATAAAGGAATTGATAGCCGAATATTATTAAGAAAAGTTTATAGCATTATTCAAAACAAAGGTTATGAACTTGTTAATTTAGATACGACTATTATTGCTCAAGAGCCTAAAATGCGTGGGCATGTCGATCAAATGCGAGTTAATATTGCTGAAGATCTTAATGTTCACTTTGATCAAATTAGTGTCAAAGCAACCACTACAGAACAATTAGGTTTTACCGGGCGTAAAGAGGGTATAGCCTGTGAAGCAGTCGTATTACTTACTAAAATAGCTAAAGTCAATTAAATCAAAAGATAGGTAGCATTCGTGTTAACAGAACTGAATTATTTTTATGGTAAACCAACAGTAACAGGACAATATAAACAACAATATGAAGATTTTATTGTTACTGAAGATCTTGGATTTGAGCTAACCGGTGATGGTGAACACGTCTTGGTTTATCTTCAAAAACGTGATTGTAATACGATATTTGTTGCTGAGCAATTAGCTAAATATGTGGGTATTTCAGCTAAGTTAGTCAGTTATGCAGGATTAAAAGATCGCCAAGCGGTCACTTGTCAGTGGTTTAGTTTACATATGCCAGGTCAAGCAACACCTGATTTTTCGGATTTTAATTTAGACGGATGTGAAATTTTAAAGATTACACGACATAATAAAAAATTAAAAATAGGGGCTTTGAAAGGCAACTATTTTGATATTACATTGAAAATGCTAAGTGATAAATCAGGGATTGAGACTAAATTGGCGTTAATTAAAGAAAATGGGGTGCCTAATTATTTTGGCGAACAGCGTTTTGGTCGCGAACAAAATAATATCACTCAAGCTATCAAATGGGCAAATGGCGAGATTTCCGTTAAAGATCGTAAAAAACGCAGTTTTTACCTTTCAGCAGCACGTAGTGCAATTTTTAATGATATTGTCAGTCAACGAATTGCACAAAATTTGCATCGTACCGCGCTTGATGGTGATATATTACAACTTGCTGGGCGTGGAAGTTGGTTTGTTGCAAAAATAGAAGAATTGGATTTATTGCAACACCGTTTAGAAAATCGTGAAATTACGATTACTGCACCTATGCTGGGTGATTCACCACTTGGAACAATGTCTCAAACACTTGAATTTGAAAAAAATTGTTTACAAAATTGGATGACTTTTCTTGAATTATTTAAAAAAGAGCGTATTGAAACTGCAAGGCGCTCTATAGTTGTCTATCCTTTAGAACTTAACTGGCAATGGTTGAATGATAATAGTCTTACTATGCGTTTTTATTTACCGTCAGGATGTTATGCCACAAGTGTGATACGTGAATTGATAATAGGAAATGAGTAATACATATGCAAAGTTTAAAAATGCAGTCTCTAATTAAATTATTGCGTCAGCAGGGAATCAAAGATGAGCGTGTCTTAACAGCTTTTGCCTCTATACCACGAGAACATTTTATCGACGAGGCTCTATCCCATCAGGCTTATGATAACTGTTCTTTACCGATAGGGAGTGGGCAAACCATTTCACAACCTTATATCGTTGCAAAGATGACCGAGTTATTACGTTTAGAACCTAACTCAAAAGTGCTTGAAATTGGAACTGGATCTGGTTATCAAACGGCAATTTTAGCCAAATTAGTCAACCACGTTTGTTCGGTTGAAAGAATTAAAAGTTTACAATGGAATACTAAACGTCGTTTAAAACAATTAGACATTCACAACATTTCTACTCGACATGGAGATGGTTGGTTAGGATGGCCTGAACGTGGTCCATTTGATGGTATTATTGTCACTGCTGCAGCAACACAAGTGCCACAAAGTCTTTTAGATCAGTTAGCAAATAAAGGGCGCTTAGTCATCCCTGTTGGTGATGAAGAAAATCAAGTTCTACAATTAATAAAACGCAGTGGTGATGGTTTTATTGTAAAAAATGTTGAAGATGTTAAATTTGTCCCACTTATTAAAGGTGATATTGAATAACAAAGCTTTATTGATAACTTTAATGAGATCGTTAATATTTTAGATTTAATAGTTAGTGTTTTTTGACTAATCTTATATTTTTTAATAATACAAACAATTAGTTAGTAATTATAATTCGTTAGTTTTCCTTTAAATATTATCCTTCATGCCCGTGGTTACCTGTCTGTATAGCAGTGGTAAAAAAAGTGATAACTAACTATTTAATTAAAAAACTCTGATTGTTGACTAAATAAAATATTTGGATTATTAATTTTTCTAACATCAGTGAGTAAATATAGAATTATCCATGCTGCTTGCATGGATAATTTTTTACTGAAACGTATGCATTACCTGAAACTTTTTGACAAACATACTTATTGTTTTTGTTCAGAATTTCTCCACTCACAAATACCATAAATTGCATTAAATAGATAAATTAAATATTGTGCAGCAATAACGATATTATCTGTATAAATATTAAGACCAATTACCAACACATTTAATATCACCCAAAAATACCAATTGAATGAGTAACGCATCATCAACAATAATTGGGCAACAATCCCTAATCCAAAGATAAAGCAGTTAGTTATAAGTTGATAACTACTATTGTTAACTTCAAGCGATTCGGTGATGTAAATATTTAAAAATACTGCTGCAATAAGGGCGATAATGGCACATAAAAAATTACTTTCGCTCAAGGTTCTGGATTTAACATTTTTATTGTTATCTTGATTTTTTTGCCAATTAATTAAGCCATAAATGTGTGAGCCAAAATAACAAATACTTGGTAGGCCAGCACCTATATTACCATTAAGAAAGTTAGCAGAGCATTCAGCGACATTGGCTAACATGCCCATCACATTTCCCATATTTTTACGTTTGGCCAATAATATTACACAGATCAATCCACAAAAAGCGCCAATATAGGAAATGGTGTAACGAAGATTAAATTGACTAAATGGATCGGTGTATAAAAAGGCCAACGTTACACATATTATGCAAAAAAGTGGATAGAATTTGTTTCGTCCAATAAATATTATAAGTTGATTTAATTGATTCATAATTAATACTCTTCATTGTTGATAAGCTGATTGACTAAATCAATACAGCATAAATAGCGTTCTTCATAATTAGGTGAATCTATTTGAATATAGTTAATGTTATTTTTTTTTAAAATAGAGATAAGCAACTGTTGAAAGTCTTTACGCTGTTTAGGACTGCCCAAATGGCGTAAACCGTCGGCTACCCAAGGGGTATTGTTGCCAAGCAAAATAACTAGATCAAAACGGTAGTTGTTAATCATTGCCTGTAAAAATGGATGTTCCTTACCTTCATATTTTTTACAGAAAGCTTGGGTTGTGACAAAATCAGTATCAATAAATGAGACTTTATTGGCATGTTTTATTGCGAAATCAATATATTGTGCATGACCTAGCGCAATTTTATCGTAATCAGCATATTGTAATGCCCGTTCGTCTCCGCCTAATTGAGAAAAAACGTAATCTCGACCATATTCCCAAGCACTGGTAGTATTGAATACATTAGCTAATTTATTGACTAATGTTGATTTACCACTTGATTCGCCTCCTAAAATCGCCACTGTTCTAACAAAGAATGGCCTGACTTCAGTTGGAATGTATTGCCAATTTTTGAGGGGCGCTTTGCGAATTTGGGTACCACTAACTTTCATAAACTCTCTTTGAGGATCGATAAGTACCGTATTTAAATTAAATAACTCTTTGTACATGGTAACATCTTGGGGCTCGCTTGAATAAACGCATTCAGGTTTGATGCCTTTTGCTTTAAACAGTTTTTTGACGCGCTCACTCCATTGCATCCAACCATTTGGATAGGCGGGGATGCCATCTTCTTCTAATAATTCAATGTGAATATTTTTTTGATACTTAAAAGTTTGTAATAGCCAACGAATTCGATCATTGATTGTAGGTTGCCGAGACATGGCACTTTCTTCAAATAATGCCATATCACGTTCTGTATCAGAACAAAGAATCACATATAACTCATCGACTTGACTAATTGCACGTTGAATAAGGTGAATATGTCCTGTATGTAATGGATAAAATTTACCAAAAATGACACCTACTTTTTTATCTTTAGTTGGTTGTTCAATTTTCAAATATTGGTGAAGCGATTGTAATTTTTGCGCACTTGGATTTTTGATTTTATCGTTAACGAGTTGACTTAAATAACCTTTAGTCATTTGACAAGCATCGGCAACGGTTTGTAATGATAAATTCTTACGTTTAATTGTTTTTTTTAAATAATTGAAGCTATTCATAATTTTCCCTTATATTTGTTTTTTATTTTTAACAAAATATACATTTTTTTTGTTAAATGTTCAATATATAAAACTAAATTAATTTTTTATTTAACACAAAATTAAATTTTATGGAAATTTAAGCAGAAATAGCCAATACTGTTTTAAGCACAGTTATCATGGATAGATAGGGGATACAGACATAGTTATAAAATCAATATATTTAAATAATTAAAACATAAAATTATTAAAAAGGGACAGTATGAAAATTCAAAAAATAGCTCTATTAATTGCATTAGTTTCAGGTAGTGTTATTTGCCAACAATAATATCAATTTAAATAAAGTGACTCTATTTTTACAAAGTGCAGAATTACAAGGTCAAGCAAAGGTATCACTAAAGTAGCCAAAAGCCTTTTTGTCACAAAATTGGCTAAAGATACTTTGGATCTTTATTTAGGTAAAGATAAAAATATTTTAATTTCACACAATTGAAATAATAGTGAAACGTTAAAATCTTTGTCGGTAGGTAATTATCTTTCACAAAAATATGCCTACATTATTGATGTGAAAAATGGCAAGTCGATGTCAATCAATTTAGTTGTCTATGCTCAGATCCCATTTATTATCAATAAAACTGTAAAGCTTGATGATATTAAGTTTATTGGTGCAAATTATGATGAAAAAACAGGATTAGTAACATGGAAGTTTGATTTTAATCCGAATGAGACTAAAAAACTTAATTTAAGCTTCAAACTTACTTATCCAAAAGATAAAGTTGGCGATATAATGGGATTATAAGTTAATAACTGAACTCATCACATGTTAATAGAATGGTTAACACAATTTGAACAAAACAGCCAAATCAGTTTGCTCGATATTCATTTAGCTCTGTTTTTAACCAATAAAGCTGGGCTAAACGATGATATTACAGCTAAACGTTTTAGTTTTTTAGTCTTATCGCTGAGTAAAGAAGTGAGAGCAGGTCATGTCTGTCTTGAACTGACTAATTTAAATCAACAATTCATTGAACCACAATTATGGCAGGATTTGGGTTTACCAAGTGAACAAGATTGGCAAGCGGTACTTAAACAAGCCGAAAGTAAACAGGTTGTGAGTGATGGCACAAATTTATCACCCCTTATTTTTACCCAAAATAAACTCTATTTTCAGCGTATGTGGTTTGATGAAGTTAATGTTGCTCAATATTTTAATCACACAGCACTTACCCTAGAATCCAATTACTTAATTGACTTAAATGTAATTCTTAATCAGCTTTTTAGCAATAATGAAGAGTCTATCGATTGGCAAAAAATTGCTGTGGCAGTTGCATTAACCCGTAAAGTAGCCATTATTTCTGGTGGACCGGGAACAGGGAAAACCACAACGGTTGCCAAAATACTTGCTGCAATTAGGCAAACTAATCCTAAAGCTCGATTAGTTACATCCGCACCTACAGGAAAAGCGGCGTCAAGATTAACCGAATCGTTAAGTAGAGCAATTGAACAGCTTTCCTTATCACCTTTAAATATTAATACGGAAGCAGTTACCTTGCATCGCTTGTTGGGTGCCAAAGCAGATAATCGCTCATTCACGTATGATAAAGATAATCCACTTAACTTAGATGTATTAGTGATAGACGAAGCATCAATGGTAGACTTAAATATGATGGCAAGAGTAATAGATGCGTTACCATCCTCAGCACGCTTAATTTTACTTGGTGATAAAGATCAACTTTCATCGGTCGAAGCAGGTGCTGTATTTGGTGATCTCTGTGCATTTATTACTGATGGATACAGCAAATTACGAGCTAAAGAACTAAGCCAAGTGACAGGTTATGAAGTGCCAATTTCAGAGCGAACAGCCAACATTACTGACAGTATTTGCTTATTACAAAAGAGTTATCGATTTGATGAGGCATCGGGTATCGGTTTACTTGCTAATGCGGTAAAAGATGGGAAATCAGGTGTTGTTAAACAATTATTAAACAATGTTTCATTGAGTGATATTAAGTATCAGGAACTTTCATCTCAGCAAGCCTACCAAGCTGTTTTACATGATAGTGTGAATCAATATCAACATTATCTAAATGTAATAAATCAACACTGCGTTGATGGTATTGCAACGATTTTAGATAAATTTGCTCAATATCGCTTACTCTGTGCAGTGCGAGAAGGGCAGTTTGGTGTGAGTGGTTTAAATAAGCAAATCGAGTCTTTATTAGCTCAAAAAAAATTGATTCACCTTAAGAATGACGAAGCTTGGTACGTCGGTCGTCCGATTATGATTTTACGCAATAGCATTTCATTAGGACTTTATAATGGTGATATTGGAATTACTTTAAGGGCAGAGCATGACCATTCAAAATTACGAGTCTATTTTCCATTTGCTGACGGTTCGATAAAAGGGTTTTCTCCTTTCCGATTACCTGAGCATGAAACGGCTTATGCAATGACGATTCATAAGTCACAAGGTTCAGAATTTGATTATGTAAATATTATTTTGCCAACAGAATTTTCGCCATTACTTAATCGTTCATTACTTTATACAGCCATCACTCGCGCTAAAAAAACGGTTTCAATTTATGCAACTGAACAAATTCTGCAACAAGCAATAAAATCTCAAACACAAAGGCACAGTGGTTTAGTTAATTTATTACTAAATAATGGATAAAGTTATATAAATAACAGTTGGAAGGTTGATTATTTTATTGAATATAAAAAATAAAATAAAATTAAATTAAATAAACAAGAAAAGAATACAGGGCATATTGCCCTGTAATTGATATTAATTTAATGAATAATCTTAGCTAAGAAGTCTTTAGCACGATCTGATTGTGGATTAGTGAAGAATTGTTCTTTTGAGGTATCTTCAATAATTTCACCCTTATCCATAAAGATAACCCGGTGTGCAACTTTACGCGCAAAGCCCATTTCATGAGTAACTACCATCATTGTCATGCCTTCATAAGCAAGTTCAACCATTACATCAAGTACTTCATTAACCATTTCTGGATCAAGCGCTGAGGTTGGTTCGTCAAATAGCATAACAATTGGATCCATACAAAGTGCTCGAGCAATCGCAACACGTTGCTGTTGACCACCAGAAAGCTGTGCAGGGTATTTATCAGCATGAGCAAGTAAACCCACACGCTCTAATAGGTTAAGAGCTTTTTCACGAGCCTCTTCATCCGCTCGACCTAATACTTTAATTTGGGCAAGCGTTAAATTTTTTAAAATGGTTAAATGAGGGAAGAGTTCAAAATGTTGAAACACCATACCCACTTTTGATCGTAATTTCGCTAAATTAGTTGCGGGATCGGTTATTTCTGTATCTTCAATAATGATTTTACCTTGTTGTACTGGTTCTAAACCATTAACAGTTTTGATTAATGTTGATTTACCTGAACCAGAAGGTCCACAAACAACGACAACCTCACCTTTACCTACTTTTGTTGTGCAGTTTTTTAAAACTTGAAATTGTCCATACCATTTTGATATATTTTCTAAGGAGATCATCGATTTATCCCTTTCTTAAAATAATTAACTAACTGTGAAGCAGTAAAACAAATTACAAAATAACTTGCTGCTGCAAAAATAATCATTGAATATTTAACAGTACCGCCTTGAACATTACCAATTTGAGTTACACTTGCACCGAAAAGGTCAATTAAACTCATCACATAAACTAACGAGGTGTCTTGGAATAAGATAATACCTTGAGTTAGTAACAGTGGCACCATAGACCGAAATGCTTGAGGTAAGATAATTAAACGCATGGCTTGACCTTTAGTCATTCCTAAAGCATAAGCAGCATGATATTGGCCTTTGTTCACTGCATTGATACCAGCGCGAATGATTTCTGAATAATAAGCCGCTTCAAAAAGTGCAAAAGCGATCATTGCCGAAACAATACGTACATCCGCATAAGGTGGTAAATTAAATACATATTTAATAACTTGTGGCAATGCTAAATAGAACCATAACAGCACTAATAATAGAGGAATGGAACGAAATAAATTTACGTAGCATTTAGCAAAAATATTAAGCAATTTATTATTTGATAAACGCATTAACGCAAGCATAGTACCCCAAACAATACCAAAAATGACCGCATTAAGGGTGATTTTTGTTGTTAACCATAAACCACTTAATAGTAAATGATAATTATCAAATACCAATGAAGGTATATTTGCAATCCAATCAAAAAGCTGCATTTTATCCTCCATGATTCATGTTTGGTAAACGAGTATGTTTTTCAACAATACGCATAATAGTGAGTACAGCATAATTTATTAGCATAAAGGCAATCGTTACACCGCACAAAATTTCGACAATACTATTGGTTGATTCATTAATACGATCAATTTGTCCAATTAAATCTATTAACCCAATTGTTGAAGCAACAGATGAGTTTTTAATAATATTAGTCATTTCTGATGTTAATGGTGGAATAATTCGACGATAAGCATTAGGTAATAAAACGTATCTATATGCTTGACGATTGGTTAAGCCAAGTGCGATTGCTGCATATCTTTGGCCTTTAGGCAAAGTTTGAATACCCGTTCTTACTTGCTCGGCAATTCGCGCAGATGTGAACAGTCCTAAAGCAGTTGCGGCGATGATGAACGAACTAATATTTGGTGATAAACCAGATACAAACCACGTTTTTAAACTGCCTATCAGAATTTCAGGAAATAGCATATACCATAAAAACATTTGTACAAGTAACGGGATATTACGAAATAGCTGAATATAGCTTGACGCAAAATTACTTAGAAACTTGTTGTCAAGTGTTCTACAGATACCAACCAATGAACCCAGCACAAAGGCGATGATCCATGCTGTAATGGCTAATGAAACGGTCACAAAAATGCCATCTAACAGCCAATTTAAATAAATCCCATCACCATAAGGGGTGGGTTCAAAAAATAGTGTCCAATTAAAACTCATAATATATTTAATTCACTAATTTAGATTATGTACTAAATGCTACGGCATTTAGTACATGGATTAGAAAGATAAGAAAAGTATTAATCTAATGCTTTATCGTTAGGGTTTGCAAAAAGCTCAACCATTTTCGGTGAAATTTCAAGTTCCATATTTGCACCTTTTGGTGGTACTGGTTGAGTGAACCATTTGTTATAAGACTCTAATGCTTTTCCTGATTTTTGGGCTTCAGCAATGGCGTTGTCCATAAGTTGTTTAAATTGAGTGTCACCCTTTCTTAACATACAACCGTAAGATTCATAAGATAAAGGTTCACCAACAATTTTCCACTCAGCAGGATTAATTGCACGTGAACGTTCACCAGCCAATAAAGCATCATCCATTAAAAATGCAGCAGCACGACCAGTTTCAAGTGAATTAAATGCATCACCATGATCTTTTGGGGTAATGATCCGGATACCTAAATTTTCTTTATTGTTGATTTGATTTAAACGGATTTCAGAAGTAGTGCCAGCCGTCGTTACTACATTTTTGCCTTTTAAATCTTCAATACTATTGATATTACTGTCCGCTTTAACTAAAAAGCGCGTACCTACAATAAAGATGCTGTTTGAAAAACCAACTGTTTTTTGGCGTTCAAGATTGTTAGTAGTTGAACCACATTCAAAATCGTAAGTATAGTTGTTAAGGAGTTGAATACGCGTCTTAGAAGTAACTGGTAAATATTTTACTTTAAGGTCAGGTAAGTTTAACTCTTTTTTTACTGCATCTACGATTAGATTAGAATAATCTTGTGAATAGCCAATCACTTCTTGCTTATCGCCATAGTAGGAAAATGGAATAGAAGATTCACGATGACCAACAACAATAACACCACTTTCTTTAATTTTAGCTAACGTGCCAGTAAGTTCTTCAGCTAATGCCGAACCAGTCATTAGACCTAACATTGCAAGTGATAAAACTAATTTGGTTAATTTTGTCTTTTTGTTCATTCTCGTCTCCTACTGTTTAATTTGTATCATATTAAATTTATTTAATATTTTTACAAAGGGCGTATATTATAACTTATTTTTTATCATAAAAGTACTTTTTACTGTTTATTTATATATCATTGGCTCCAAATGCGCAGCTATAATTATGCTTTATAAGCAATTATTTCTGCACATGATTTTATTTGAAACTAGATATATTTAAGCAATATTTATGCCACTATCGTAAATTATGAACGTCTTTTTATAAATATGGAAATACACATTAATATCATGAACAATAAATAAGGTTTATTTCCCCATTTAGCATAAGGAGTTAGGCCAGTGGTCGGAGATAGACTGGCATTTAAAACATCGGCGGTAAATGCCGGAATCTGTTTTATGATTCTGCCTTGCTCGTTAATTATTGCGGTAATACCATTATTGGTGCTGCGAATTAATGGACGACCAAACTCTAATGCTCTAGCTTGTGCCATTTGCAAATGCTGTTTTGGACCAATGCTATCACCAAACCAAGCATCATTCGAGACAGTGAGTAAAAAATCAGTATCAGGTTTAAAGTTTTCCCATATAAGATCGGATAAAATTACTTCATAACAGATAGCTGTTGTGAATTTAAACCCTTTCATGGTTAATTGGGGCTGTTTTTCATCGCCTGCTTTCATTGAAGACATTGGAATATTAAGCAGTTCAGTAATCGGTTCTAGTAAAGATTCAAATGGTGTAAATTCACCAAATGGTACTAAATGATGTTTTTGATAACGATGAGCTGTTGGGTATTGATAGGGTTCTTTTTCGCCCAATACAATTAACGAATTATAAATATTACCTTTATTTCGATTGTCTGTCTCATTAAAACGATAATCAATAATACCAACGGCAATTTCAGAATCATTCGCTCTTGCTTGGTTATCTAAATAATATAAAAAAGGTTGTTGATTGGTTTCAAAATCTGTAATGCTGGCTTCTGACCATATTATAATTTTGTCTTTACCAAAATTTTGTTGAGTAAGTTGATAATAGGTTTCTAAAGTATTATTTAATTGTTCATTGCTCCACCTTAAAGTTTGTGGAATATTGCCCTGAATTAATGAAAAATTCGCTATACGATGATGATCAACCTCGGTCCAGTTTTTATCTTTGAATAAAATTGGTGCAATGAAGATCGTTAATAGTGCAATTATTGCACCAAGCGCGTGCTTTTGGGATTGATGTTGCTTAATTTTATATAAACTGTAAATGGCCAGTCCACATAAAAAACAAGTTAGCAAATTAACACCATCTATACCAACGATAGGAAAATAGGCTCGCAATGGGCTATCAAGTTGGCTATAACCAAGTTGTAACCAGGAAAAACCCGTTAAAATGTAACCTCGTAAAAATTCAGTACATTGCCATAAGATAGGTGCAGCTAACGCCAATTGCTTGAATGAAAATTGAGGTGCTAAACGATCTGCATTTCTAAGTAAAAAAGCAAATAACATCGGGTAAAGTGACAAATATAGGATCAGAAAGCCTAGTATCACCATTGCAATAGGTGTAGGTAGTTCCCCATATTGTTTAATACTGATATAAACCCAATGGACTCCTGAGGTAAAATAACTAATACCCCAACTCAATCCTAATAACATTGCTTGTTTTTTAGTTTTATTGGCAATAAGCCATAATAGGCCAGCAAAAGAGATAAATGCTAAAGGCCAAATATGAAAGGGTGCATAACTAAAAACAGCGATGCAACCGTAAATAAAACTTAATAGTAGATATTTGAGCATGTTATGGCAACTCTAAATTAGGCACTGTGGCATCTTCAGGAATAGTTACATGCAGTTGGATGATACGTCTTTTATCGGCTATGGTTACCTTAAATTGATAACCGTCAATGATTATACTTTCACCTCGTAAAGGTAAGCGACCAAAATGTTGCATTACCAAACCACCAATCGTATCCATTTCGTCATCACTAAAATGTGTCGCAAAAATTTCGTTAAATTCTTCTACTGGCGTGAGCGCACGTACGGTGTAAACCAAAGGAGATAAGCGACGAACATCCCGATCTTCAACTTCATCATATTCATCTTCAATATCACCTACAATGAGCTCTAAAATATCTTCAATTGTGACAAGACCTGATACTCCACCAAATTCATCAATCGCTATTGCCATATGGTAACGTTGCATACGAAACTCTTTTAACATATGATCAACACGTTTACTTTCCGGCACAATAACTGTTGGTCGTAGTATCTTTTTTAAATCGAAATCGTCAATACCTTGGCGGATAAATATGAGTAAATCTTTCGCCAGTAACACACCTTCAATGTGGTCTCTATCTTCACTAATTACAGGATAACGAGAGTGACCATGTTCAGAAATAATATCTAAGCATTGATCAAGTGAATAATTGTCTTTGATAGTAACAATTTGTGAGCGGGGGATCATAATATCGCGAATGCGTTGTTCGGCTATATCCATGACGCCTTCAATCATATCAAGTGTGTCTGGATCGATAAGTTCGTTTTCTTCAGCTTCGCGTATAACTTCAATCAGTTCTTCTTTATCTTTGGGTTCTGAATGAAATAACTGACTTAACCATAAGGCAAACCCTTTTTTGGGTCTCCGGGGATTATCATCGCTCATTTGCTTTTTCCTTTACTAATTTATTGTATTTAATTATTTTTACTTCAGTTCAGTTATCATTAATGATGATAACTGAACACAGTTATTCGTCAATCGGTTGATATGGATTATTAAATCCTAGCTGTTGCATTATATCAATTTCGATATTTTCCATTTCTTCGGCTTCTTCGTCAAGGATATGATCATATCCTAATAGATGCAAACAACCATGCACGATCATATGTGCCCAATGTGAAGTTAACGATTTATCTTGTTCTTTCGCTTCAGCTTCCACCACTTGTTTGCAAATAATCAAATCACCCAACAGTGGTACTTCAATTTCAATCGGTGATTCAAATGGAAAAGAGAGTACATTGGTGGGTTTATCTTTGTGGCGGTATGTATTATTTAACTGCTGGCTTTCTTGTTCATCCACAATTCGGATAGTGATTTCAGCATTATCCATAAATTGAGGCAAAATCACGTTTAACCATTGCGTAATTTGTTCTTCAGTTGGCAAATTTTGGTTATCGTCTGTAGCTATTTGCAAATCTAAAATAATTGCACTCATTTTACTGTGTTTACCTAATTTATTTATTCACGATGATAAGGATGGTTAGTGGTTAAGCTCCATGCTCGATAAAGGCTTTCTGCGACAATGACACGCACTAAAGGATGAGGAAGCGTAAGAGGCGACAGCGACCAGCTCTGCTGTGCTGCCGCTTTACAAGCAGGAGATAAGCCTTCAGGCCCCCCAATAAGCAAGCTCACATCACGACCATCGGTTTTCCAACGTTCTAACTGTTGTGCTAAATTATGCGTAGTATAAGGTTTACCAGGAATATCTAATGTGATAATGCAGTTGCCTTTACCGCAATTTGCTAACATTTGTTCGCCTTCTTTATCTAAAATTCGGGCAATATCTGCATTTTTAGTTCGTTTTCCAGCTGGAATTTCGATAAGTTCTAGTGGCATATCTTTAGGGAAGCGCGAACGATAATCTTCAAAAGCAGTGGTAACCCAACTTGACATTTTGTTGCCAACAGCGATAAGCTGTATCTTCACGCCGCTAACTCCAAAGTTTTTCGAGTTCGTAAAGTTGACGGGTTTCTTCTTGCATAATATGTACAATGACTGAATCCATATCAACCACTACCCAATCAGCATCATTTTTTCCCTCGCTACCTAGAACAAGAAGCCCATGTTTTTTCGCTTCATCAAGTAAATGCTCAGCAATGGATGAGACATGACGGATTGAAGTGCCCGTACAGACAATCATATAATCGGTAATGCTTGATTTACCACGCACATCTAAGGTAACAATGTCTTTGCCTTTTAGATCATCAATCTTATCGATAATAAAATCTTGTAACGACTGTTGCAAAATAATCTCTCTATCATAAAAATTAAAGCATCAGTATATCATATTTTTAAAAAATAACGGTGAAGATAACATTGACCTTGTATATTTTGTCAAGAAGTTTCAGATTCACTATACGTTTGAGTAAAAATTATTTCATTAATTCAACCATTAAGAGAAATTACTCTATCAAATAATGGATTATCCGTTAAACGATGGGTAACCATAATTAACGTTTTATTTTTACAAGTTTGTTTGATTAATTGAATAATTTGTTGCTCGGTCTGCTGATCAAGGCTTTCTGTTGGTTCATCCATCAAAATGAGTGGAGAGTTGTGCAGTAAAGCTCGGGCAATACCGATACGACGAATTTCCCCACCCGATAAAGCGCGACCACCTTGACCGATAGGCAAATTCAAACCTTGATCTGTATTTAACAATTTTTCAAGTTCAACTTGTTTTAAGACTTCAATAAGTTGTTGCTCAGTAGCTTGTGCATTGCCTATCAACAAGTTTTGCCTTAAGGTATCACTAAAAATTGCAATAACTTGTGGCACCATAGCAATCGCCTGTCGTAAGGTTTTTTCGTCCAATTGATTCAATGGTGTGTCATTAAAATAGATATTGCCTGATGTGGGTTCCCAAGCGCGATTAACAAGATTTAATAATGTTGATTTACCGCATCCAGTTTTTCCAATTAATCCAATATGTTCTCCTTGATTAACCGTTAACGAAAAATCTGTTAATACCGCGAAAGGTTGATTGGGATAACTAAAATTGATGTTTTCAAATTGTAGCGTTGCTGAACTTAAATCAACTTTTTTGCTTTCGCTTTCCGAGATAAATTTAATATCAGGTGTTTGATTAAAAATTGCTGTTGTGCGCGTAGCGGAGGTTAACACTTGCCCTAAAAAGATAAAAGCGCCAGGAATTGGTGCTAGAATTTCGGCACTGGCAAGACTCACAAATACAAATAAGGCAACTAAAGGAGAAAGGGTATATTGCGTAATTAACCAAAGAATCAATAGAGTTAAAAAGCCAGCGATCAATAATACTAATGCACTTGAAAGTGCCATTAAAGTTGATTGCTGCTGTTGATTACGAAGCCAATTTGTTTCCAGTTCATCCAGTTTGTGACGATAACGTGATTGAGCATTGAAAAGGGTAAGTTCAGCTTGTCCTTGTAAATAATTGATCAGTAATAAGCGATATTCACTTTGTTGCTTTGCTAAGTTCTTGCCCAGTTCTTTTCCAGCTTGGTAAAAAATAACGGGTATGACTAATAAAGTAAGGGTCAGAATAATAGTGATAACAAGCGCTACTGGTAGATTGATATTACTTAGCACAATAAAGATTATACCAATCGTGAGCAAAGCGGTCACAATAGGCGAAAACAGTTTGAGATAAAGATGATCCAGCGCATCAATATCAACAATAAAGCGGTTAAGTAAATCGGCTCTTTGATATTGAGCTAACTGATTGGCACTCAGTGGTAAAATCTTACGAAATGCTAATGTCCTTAAATAGGCCAAGATCTTAAATGTCGTATTATGATCCACCAAGCGTTCCATATAGCGTGCTGCTGTGCGAGTAATTGCTGCCCCACGCACTCCCGCTGCCGGTAACATATAGTTAAAAGTATATAAGCCAGCAACCCCAACAACTGCCGTTGAAGCTAGAAACCAACCCGATAAAGAGAGTAAAAATACACTAGTAAAAAGAGTCAAAAGCGCTAAAGATAGACCACACAAAATTTGCCAAAAATAGTGTTTATACAGTGCGATATAAGGACGTAATATAGCTAACATAAATCCTCCTTGTTATCACAATGTAACTGACCATCTGCTAACTGCCAAACTTGGTTATAAATGTGCATATCATCGGTTTGATGGGTAATGGTAATTGTATTTGGTGCGATATATTGCTGATCTATATTTTGCATGGTTTGTCTATCTAAGCTTGCCGTAGGCTCATCAAGAATGAGTAACTGACATGGTTTTAGCATAGCTCGAGCGATTGCCACACGTTGTGCTTGCCCGACTGACAAACGCACTGCGTCTTCACCTACTTGGGTATCTAATCCTTGAGGTAATTTATCAATAACAGACACTAACTGGGTTTTGGCAATTACAGTTTCAATTTCATCATCAGAAGCATTCGGTTTTCCTAATAAAATATTTTCACGTACTGAGCCATTAATAAGATAAGGACTCTGTCCGATCCAACTGATTTGTTGTTGCCAATGGGTAATATCTAATTGATTAAATTCGATCCCATTAATCTTCAACGAACCCTGATAAGGTAAAAAGCCAAGCAAAACTTGCATTAACGAAGTTTTACCTTCACCACTTTTACCGACTAAAGCTAATTTAAAAGGTGTTTGTAAAGTGAATGATAATGGTCCAACAATGGGTTGTTGTTCGCTAGACAGTACAATCAAATTACTTGCTTCAATAGTATGTAATGGTTGATTGATTTGAATTGGGTTGGCATCATGATAAGCTTGATTTAACAAGACATCTTTACTTAAAAAAGCTTCAATATTATCCGCTGCTGCAATGGCTTCAGCTTTGGCATGGTAGTAAGTTCCTAAATCGCGCAATGGTTGAAAATATTCGGGTGCTAAAATTAACGTAAAAAAACCCGCAAATAAGGTCACAGTGCCATTATATGAACCGAAATTAAATTCACCTAAATACGAAAAACCAAAATAAACCGCTACGATCGCGATCGAAATTGACGTAAAAAATTCCAACACAGCTGAGGATAAAAAAGCCATTTTTAATACTTGCATGGTTTTAACGCGAAAGTCTTCGGATGCTTGAGCAATTTCGTTGGTTTGTTTTTCACCTTGATTAAATAGACGGATAGTATTAAGTCCTTTTAAGCGATCTAAAAAGTGACCACTTAAATATGCCAGAGCTTTAAAATGACGACGGTTAATATCTGCTGCGCCCATACCAACTAAAATCATAAAGATTGGAATCAGTGGGGCAGTACATAACAAGATAGCGGCTGCTGCCCAGTTAAACGGTAAAATAGCAATGCAAATTAAAATTGGGACGATACTGACTAAACGCATTTGTGGCAGATAACGAGCAAAAAAGTCATGCAGATTTTCTACTTGCTCTATAAGTAACGTACTCCAAGCGCCCGTAGTACTTTGATTTAAATAAGCAGGGCCATAAGCTTCAAGTTGATTAATTAAGTCATTGCGAATTTGTTTTCGTATCTTTTTCCCTAGTGCAAAGTTGATCTTTTCTCGCACATACATTAACAGCGCTCTACCTAATAAAATAATAATAAGTGAACCAAAGTAAGGCAGGATATCGACAAAATGTTGTTGCTCAATAATCAATTTTTGTAAAATAATAGCGAGTAGAGCCGCTTGCATAATAACCAATAAAGTCAATGCAAAACCAGTTAAAGCAGAAGCACGCAAATCTGCTTTATGCATTTTTGCATGCTGTTTCAACCAGCCAAGTAGATAAGTTTGACGTTTTTTATCTAGTGACATGATGATATTTTAGTTTATTTCAAATTATCCAAATAAAGTTCAGCATCGAGTGCAGCCATACATCCAGTTGCAGCTGAAGTGATCGCTTGGCGATAAATATGATCCATCACATCACCTGCGGCAAAAATACCTTCGACACTGGTTTGTGTCGCATTACCATGTGTACCAGATTTAACTTTGATGTAGCCACCATTTAATTCAAGTTGACCTTCGAAAATAGTGGTATTGGGTTTATGACCAATGGCAATAAATACGCCCATAACAGATAGATCCTCAGTAAGATTAGGATCTTGAGTGCTACGCAGTCTAACCCCTGTAACGCCCATACTATCACCTAATATTTCATCAACAATTTGATGGGTATGTAAGATTACTTTACCTTCTTGTATCTTTTCAGCTAAGCGATCCATTAGGATTTTCTCTGCTCTAAAGCTATCGCGACGGTGAATTAAATGTACTTCACTGGCAATATTGGCTAAATAAAGCGTTTCTTCAACGGCAGTATTTCCGCCTCCTACTACTGCTACTTTTTGATTGCGATAGAAAAAACCGTCGCAGGTGGCACATGCTGATACACCTTTACTTTTATACGCTTCTTCAGAGGGTAAACCGAGATATTGAGCAGAGGCACCAGTCGCAATAATTAATGCATCGCAACTGTACTCTGTTTCACTGCCATAGAGTTTATAAGGTTTGCTACTAAAATCGACTTGATCGATATGATCTAAAATAATTTCAGTATTAAATCTTTCGGCATGCTCTTTCATTTTAACCATTAAATCAGGCCCAGTTAATTCAGGTGCTCCAGCTGGCCAGTTTTCAATTTCGGTCGTGGTTGTGAGTTGACCACCTTGTTGTATCCCAGTAATTAAAACAGGTGAAAGATTTGCTCGAGCGGCATAAACGGCTGCGGTATAGCCAGCAGGGCCAGAACCAAGTATTAGTAAACGTGCATGTTTAGTTTTCATCTTTAAATCCTTATTTATATTCTGGCTGTTAACACAGAACTCGCTCAATTAATAATTTGTTAAGTCTAACATTATCAATCTTTATCGTGCAAAAAAATTGATTATTATAGTGATAGGTAATGACGATAAGATATTTTTTCAACAGTTGACAAAAGTTATCTTTTTTATTGTTCACTTAATTTTTAAAGACAATTAATAAATGAATTTAAATTATCGATTTGTTTATAAAAAAGAAAGATGAATAGATTGCTCATGAAAAATTTAGAAGTTGTATAAAAAATAGATGAGAAAAAATATAAAGCGTATAATACCAAAAGGTTAACAAGTTACCAAAGAGCTATTTTCTTTTGAGAATTTGTTTAGGTTGGATTAAGTTACAAACGATCTTGGCACGTTATCAATCAATTAAATATCCATTAATTTTATTGTTACTTTATACCTTTGAGGCATAAAGTAACAGACGATTTATATTTATTCAGATAGATATGTGGTGATATCTTTGAGTGGCCAACGTATTTTAGGTGTTGGTTCATTGATACGATAACCAAATGCTAAACAAAGTGCTACACCGAAATTTTCACCACTAAATGATGGTATGTGATTTTCTAAAATTTTAATAACAGCATCATGTTGAAATCCACCAATCGCACAGGAATCAATATTATGATAAGCGGCGGCTGTGAGCATATTGGCACAAGCTAGATACGCCTGCATTTCTAATGAATGATTCATGGTTAGGCCGCTGGCTAAACCATTTTCATAAAAATTGAGCCTTGATTGACACGTAGTATCAATACAATTTTGATCATCTGGATCAGGTAACGTACGTGCAATCGCCTTACGGAAATACTCACTTTGTACCGAAAAACTGTTTGATTTACGATAAAGTACAATTACATAATGTGAGCAACTGGTGACTTGCTCTTGTTTAAAACAAGCTTCAGATAATTCGCTTTTAATTTTAGGGCTGTCAACTACCACAAAATGCCAAGGCTCAAGTCCAAATGCTGAAGGGGATAAGCGACCTGCATCTAAAATATATTCAATTTCAGCAGGATCAATCTTTTTGGTTTCGTCAAATTTTTTACATCCGTGTCGAAAATATAATGCTTGTGTTAATTTATCCATGTTTTCTCCTATTCTTTTGTATTCCATGGGGCAACTTTTAATAATAGTAACATACCAGGTATGGCAAGAATCGTACATAAACCAAAGAAAGTTGTCCATCCTAAATAATTAACCATAATGCCTGTAGTGGCATTAATTAATGTTCTTGGGATAGAAGCAATACTTGTAAATAATGCAAATTGTGTCGCTGTATAAAGGGGATTAGTTGTTTTTGCTATAAAAGCTACAAATGCCGCTGATCCTAGCCCAACGCCTAACGCTTCAAAGCTAATCACTAAAGCTAATAAAATTTTAGCGTGGTAGGTAATTTCAGTAAATGGGCCTTCAACAGACAACCATGCAAACCCTAAAATAGAAATAACTTGTACAAAACCAAATAGCCAAAGTGCACGATTAATCCCAATTTTGATCATCAATATGCCGCCCATTAATGCACCAAATACACTTGGCCATAATGATGCATTTTTAGCGATCCAGCCAATATCTAAACGGCTAAAACCCATCCGTAAATAAAAAGGAGTTGCTAATGAGGTTGCCATACTGTCACCCAATTTATAAAGAAAGATGAAAGCCAAAATCGTGAGTGCACTTTTTATACCTTGACGATTAATAAATTCACTAAATGGCTTAATGATGATATCTTCAATAGTATGGTTTTTGGGCGCTTGATTAATCGGCTCTTTAACTCTCAATGTCATAATGATTGCTGGCAACATAAATAGCCCAGTAATAATAAAAACACTGTTCCAAGGTAGATAATTGGATAAAATTAATGATAGCGAACCTGGTACTAAACCAGCAACACGATAAGCATTCGTATGAATACTGTTGCCAAGTCCCTGTTCGTTATCTAATAGTAATTCTCGCCTAAATGCATCAAGTGCAATATCTTGTGTTGCTGAAAATAGAGCAATAATAAAACAGATAGAAGCGATTATCCAAATGTTTAATGTAGGCGAGAAAAAACCTAAAATTGTGATAAAGAAAACTAATACAATTTGTGAAGCAAGCATCCATCCTCGTCTTCTACCTATATTGAAAAGCGAAATATTGTCCATAAATGGCGCCCAGACAAATTTCAAAATATAGGGAAATTGTGTTAACGAAAACGCGCCAATTGTTTTGATATTGATACCTTCGCTTTCTAACCAAGCAGGTAATAATTGCAACAACAAATAAAAAGGTAAACCAGATGCAAATCCAGTAAAAATACAGATTAGCATTTTTTCGGTAAAAATTGTTTTTATAAGTGAATTTTGCTCATTAGTCATTATTTAACTTTATTGATTAGTTTTTTCGCAAAGTGTTATCATAGCATACAACTATAAAAAATAATTCTGCAAGCCAAGATAAAACGGATTATCTCAAGCCTGATTCTAAAACTGGAAAACTGTGACAATGGATGTTTTGAAATAAAAACTTCACTAATTTGGAGCATGCAAAAAAATGCTTCAAAACGCTGTTATTAATCAAGCATCAAAGAAAACGACCGATTAATAGATCAACTAATCACCATTCAAAGGGGTGTGATAATATGAAAAATCCAACAAAAATTGCTGTATTCAGTAGTAAACATTATGACAAAGAGCATCTTGATATCGCCAATAAAAAATTTGGTTTCGATATCGAATATTATGAACACAAACTAAGCCAAAAAACGGTGGTTACTGCGCAAGGATATGATGCAGTTTGTGTATTTGTGAATGATGAAGTTGATAAAAAAGTTTTACACAAGTTGGCTGAATATGGCATAAAAATTCTAGCATTACGTTGTGCTGGATTCGATAATGTTGATCTTGCTGAGGCAAAAAAATTAGGTATTACCGTTGTGCGTGTACCCGCTTATTCACCTGAAGCGGTTGCTGAACATGCAGTTGCGTTAATGATGACTCTTAATCGTCGTACCCATAAGGCTTATCAACGCACACGCGATGCTAATTTTTCTTTAGATGGATTAACTGGCTTTAATATGCATAATCGCACTGCTGGCGTAATTGGCACAGGTAAAATTGGACAAGCAGCGATTCGCATCTTAAAAGGTTTTGGCATGCATATCTTAGCTTATGACCCATATCCAAATGACATTGTTGTAGAACTTGGCGCACAATATGTCGAATTAGACGAACTTTATGCCAAATCGGATATCATCACATTGCATTGTCCAATGACACCAGAAAATTATCACTTATTGAATAAAGAATCTTTCCAAAAAATGAAAGATGGCGTCATGATTATTAATACCAGTCGAGGAGCATTACTGGATGCTACAGCAGCAATTGATGCATTAAAACAAACTAAAATCGGCGCTCTAGGTATGGACGTATATGAAAACGAACGCGATCTATTTTTTGAAGATAAATCAAACGATGTAATATTAGATGACGTATTTCGTCGCTTATCATCATGTCATAACGTTATCTTTACTGGACATCAGGCATTTTTAACCCAAGAAGCACTGTTAAATATTTCTGATACGACTTTAAATAATATTAAACAGATTGTTGAAGGTAAAGTTTGTTCAAATATTGTTGAGAAATAATAAATACTTTTTGACGTCAACGATTTTTTAATTAAATAAAATATAGGTTTAATATGCAGCGAATTATCATTCTAATTAATATAATATTATTGCTTGCAGCTTGTAGTAGTGAGAAATCTTCAATATCGCCTATGCAAGAACATCGCGGACATCCTAATGTCCAAGGTGGTGTCTATTTAGAAGAAGAACATAATCCTCCTAAAAACAACAATGAACCGTTGGCTGTTGATCAAGAAAAATTTATTACCAGAATGGTCAATAAGCATGGATTTAATCGTGAGCAATTACGCGAAGTGCTTTCGCAAACCAATAAACTTGACTGGGTAATTAATTTAATGGATAAGCAAGCGCCAAGTTCAGGTCCCTCTACAGGACCTAATGGTGCTTGGATCCGTTATAAGAATAAATTTATCACGCCAAGTAATTTATCTCGTGGGGTAGAATTTTGGAATAATTATAAAAAAGAGTTACAACAAGCATATAACCAATATGGTGTACCGCCTGAAATTATTGTGGGTATTATTGGTGTTGAAACGGGTTGGGGACGAGTGATGGGTAAAACCAAAATCATTGATGCACTCTCAACTCTTGCTTTCTATTATCCAAGACGAGCACAATATTTTACAGATGAGCTAGAGCACTTTTTAATTATGTGCCGTGATGAGAGCGTTGACCCATTTGATCTAAGTGGATCATTTGCTGGAGCAATGGGATACGGTCAATTTATGCCATCAGCGTTCAGAAATCACGCTGTCGATTTCAATAATGATGGTCACATCGATCTGTGGGATCCGGTTGATGCAATCGGCAGTGTAGCTAACTACTTTAAAGCACACGGTTGGCAACGTGGTAAAAAAGTCGCGGTTATCGCCGATGGGCAAGCACTATCACTTGATACGGGTTTTAGTACAAAATACACCGTTGAAACGTTAGCTAGAGCAGGATTAAAACCGAAAAGTTCATTAGAT
Organism: Gilliamella sp. wkB7; assembly: GCF_001693435.1. Taxonomy (NCBI): domain Bacteria; kingdom Pseudomonadati; phylum Pseudomonadota; class Gammaproteobacteria; order Orbales; family Orbaceae; genus Gilliamella; species Gilliamella sp. wkB7. Next base: position 864,843 of record NZ_CM004509.1, on the reverse strand, counting down.
GGTCATAATAAGGTCAGTTTACTGCGGTTGGATATGGGCGATAGCTATCAATATTGGTATGGCTTACCAAACTTTTATGTCATCACTCGATACAATCATAGTACGCATTATGCTATGGCCGTATGGCAATTAGGCTTAGCGGTGAAAGAGGCGCGATAATACCAAGCATATTTCGTAACTGAAACAAAAGGTCGCATTAGCGACCTTTTTAATTGTTTAAAATTAAAACGGTATAGACTCCTGAATAATTTTTACATAGCTATCTTTTATATCAATATAATTAATTAGAACTCTCTAAACTTCTCTGTGATCACATGCTATAACCACTGCACACATCTTATTATGGCGGTATGGCAAAAACTTAGCGGTAAAAGAGGCTCTAAGCCTAGTGTGTTTTTCTATCCAAACAAAAAGTCACTAATATGTACTGTTTAATTATAAAAATTAACTCTTTCAAAAAAATTAAGAAGAGTAGGGATGAACGTTAGGAAACAATAAGTTTTACTGCTAGCATTAATAAGAAAATACCGAAATAGGTAATCAGTTTATTTACAGGTAATTTTTGCGAAATTTGCACACCGACTTTTGCCATAGGTATACTGGTGAGCATAATTGAAAATACCGCAGGTAAATAGATAAAACCTAAGCTATATTCAGGAAGTTCTTGGATATTCCAACTCGCAATAATGTACCCAATAGTGCCACCAAAAGCGACGGGTAAGGTGAATGCTGCTGATGTTCCAATTGCTTTACGCATATCGACTCCGCATTTTTTCAAAAACGGTACAACCAGTACACCGCCACCCACACCGACCAGCGCAGCAAAAACACCAATTAATGTACCAACAGCAATAAAAATACTGTTACCCAACGAAGTTACTTCAGATGTTTGATTTTGTATCACTTTATTGGTTTTAAAAATAAATTTACTACCAACATAAATTAGAAAAAAGATAAATAGCCATTTTAACCATATACCTGGAATATAAGGGGTCATGTAAGAACCGGCAATTGTACCGATAATGCAACCTATCACCATCTTTTTTAGAATTGACCATTCAATGTTTTTGTTTTTATTTTGGGTCCAACTTGATGATAAACTAGTGCCAATAATTGTCGCTAAGGATGAAGCTATAGCAATATGGTGAGTCCAATGGTTACCCAGATTGAAATAATTGAGCGTAAAAATTAGAGCCGGTACAATCAATGCTCCCCCACTAACACCGAACATACCTGCAAGCAAACCAGCCGCAGCACCGATAATGAGGAAGATAACAAACTCAAAAATCATATTTTTAATCCTTAAGATGGGATAACGTCATTAGCCTACCTATTTGATTCAAAAATAAAAATCATAGCTAGCCAATTGATTGTAAATATGTTTCATTCTGGTTGCAAATAATTTGGTTATTCTATTCGAGTTGTTTAATATATAACGAGAAATCGATTAGCAAAGTAATTAACGTTAAGCTTTAATTGATTAACAAAGTAATCAGCTAAAAGATGAAATAGTGCTTAAAAAATCTTATGTTATTTAGCCTAATCGATAAAAGTTTTAAGATAAATTTAAATTGAAAGGAGTGAAAAATGAAAGATCGTTTAAAGTGGATTGATGATTTTGGCTTTTTAGGCGAAACCGCAAGTGGTCATTCGTTAGTGATGGATGGCGGAATTGAGCATGGTGGGCGTAATCGTGGTGCTCGTCCTATGGAACTTTTATTGCACGGTGCTGCTGGTTGTATGGCGTATGATATTATCGCTATATTAAAAAATAAAAAAAAGGATGTGCGTGATCTTTGGATTGAAATTGATAAAACTCAGGCAGAATCTTCACCAAAAGTTTATACCACAATTAATTTTCATATCGTAATTACAGGTGTGAATGTGGATAACGAAGCGGTTGAAAATGCGATAAAACTTGCTTCTGAAAAATATTGTAGTGCCTCTATCATGTTAAGTAAGACAGCAAAAATGTCCTACACCTATGAAATACGTGTACATGAGTAAATATCTTCTTATAACAAAAAATTATAATCTAATAACTAGCTAATATTAGTGAGTTTTGCAGTAATCATTTAACATTTTATTTAATTGATAGATTGTTACAAAGGAATGATTATGCAACAGTTAAGTAAAAATATGCGATTCCGAGATATGGTTATTTTGGGATTGCTTTTTATTGGCCCTGCCGCACCAGTGGGTTTGTTTGGTGTTTTAGATGCGATAAGTGATGGTGCTATTGCTTTAGTTTATATTGTTGCAACTTTAGTGATGGCATTTACTGCTTATTCGTATGCCAGAATGGCGAATGCTTTACCTCATGCCGGGGCCGTTTATGCTTATTGTTCTTTAGGTATTCATCCAAATGCTGGTTTTTTAGTCGGTTGGCTGTTACTTCTTGATTATATGTTTATTCCAGCCGTTGCTTACTTATTTAGTGGTATTTCTCTCAACGCTTTAATACCTGATGTGCCAGTATGGCTATGGACTTGTCTGGCGGTAGTGTTAACAACTACTCTAAATTTAATTGGAGTAAAAAAATCTGCCAAAATTACTTTAATCATTTTGTTACTTGAAATCCTAATACTTTTTGCGGTGTTATTGGTTGGTATTTGGATCATATTGACTACGGATCTTAACCGAAATTGGTTACAACCTTTTATTGGTGGAGCAGCATTTACTTGGAGTAATCTATTTAGTGCCGTATCCATTGCTGTTTTAGCCTATTTAGGATTTGATGCTATTGCTACTTTTTCGGAAGAAAATAGTGGTCAGCGCAACTTAGTTAGTAAGGCTATTATTAGTTGTTTAATTCTAGCTGGTTGTCTATTTGTAATGCAGATTTACGTTGCATCCTTACTTTCTCCTTATGATTCTGAATATTTGCGTAATCATCCTGAACTACAAGGCAAAGCTTACTATCATATTGTCAATCAAGAGATAAATTTATGGTTGGGATGGGCATTAAGTTTAATGAAAGCGATCGGAGCATCATTTGCTGCAATGGTAGGGCAGGCTGCTGCAAGTCGTCTTTTATTCAGTATGGGACGTGATAAGCGCTTACCTCCTTTTTTTGCCAAAGTAAGTCAGAAAAGCGGTGTTCCGACAATGGCAATCTTATTTGCAGCTCTATTTAATTTATGCTTAGTGATTATTGCTGCTAATAATGCTAAGGGATTACCAACGTTGGTATCATTTGTTGATATTGGAGCCTTAACCGCATTTATTATGTTACACATTTCAGTTATTGGTTACTTTAAATTCAAGAAAGCTTCAAAAGGAGGACTTTCATGGTTTCTTGATGTGTTTATACCTATTGTTGGTATTTTGGTGCTATTACCCGTACTGTTACACATTGATAATTATGCAAAAATTGTAGGTATTATTTGGTTAGTAATCGGTTTGATAATTCTTTATTTTAATAAAGATAAAGCTCAATTAAATTGGTTAGAAAAAGTTAAATATTAATTATCTGATTGAAATAATTTGAACTATTGATTAATCATATTAATTATATACAATACTTGTCCATTTCAATTGAGTATTAAAACAAAATGATTTCAGAAATATTACGAGGCGCTTTAATTTCAGCCAGTTTAATTATTGCCATTGGTGCACAAAATCTATTTGTATTAAAACAGGGATTATTACGAAATCATATATTTTATGTTTCAGGGATCTGTTTTATCTGTGATTTTGTATTGATGTCAATTGGTATTCTTGGGGTTGGGACATTTATCAGTAGTAATCCCTTAATTACGAATATATTAGCAATATTAGGTGCACTTTTTTTAATTTGGTATGGCTTTAAGGCATTTAAAAGCGCAATTAAAGGTACCAGCAGTATGCAAGTTCAATCTCAAGACTCGAATGACAACAGTTTAGTCAAAGTGATTTTGGCAACATTAGCCATTACTTTACTCAATCCACACGTATATTTAGATACTGTTGTTATTGTTGGTGGTATTGCTGGAACGTTAAGCAGTGAACAAAAAATTGCTTTTCTGATCGGGGCTGTATGTGTTTCATTCATCTGGTTTTTCAGTATTGGTTATGGTGCAAGATTACTCACTCCTTTATTTAAACAAAAAAGAATGTGGGTGATTTTAGATTGTTTAGTTGGTTTGGTAATGTTTTATATTGCTTATCGTTTAATTCTGTATGTATATTACGGTAATTAGGCTAAAATTATCTATTCTAGGCGCAATTTCAGTTAGCTACAACATTAGCTAAAGCATATTGTGCTTTATTTTTGTTCTAATCTGTTTAAACTCTTTTCACTTCCCTTTCTTTGTTAGATTACTTTTTCCATAAATATTAAATAGATATAAAAAATTGATGTTTTGTGGAAGTAATAACATAAAAAATGTGATTATTATCACAATTGTATCATTTAATTTTAATTGTTGATTTCTTATTTCTATGATTAATGCTAATTTATTGAGCATAATTTTGGATTGTTACTGTAAAACTTAACAAGTATGCAGGCAAAACCTAAGCACTTTGGTTAGCAAAGTGCTTAGGTTTTTGTTGTTTTAAGCGCACAAAAATTAGCTTAAATATAATAAGTTATTCAAGGAGTATAATATGAAATGTAAAACGATAAAGCTAACATTGTTAATTAGCGCTGCACTTGTATCCAACACATTATGGGCAATTGAGCAGGTTAAAATTGAAAGCCAAGAATTAAAAATCATTACCGTTAATAATCTCAAATTTAAAGATATGAATAAAGATGGCAAACTAACGCCTTATGAAGATTGGCGTTTGACACCAGCTCAGCGCGCGAAGGATCTACTTGCTAGAATGACGCTAGAAGAAAAAGCAGGTATGATGATGCATGGCAATGCTCGAAGTTTGGATGATGAACTTGGTCATGGCGATAAATATAATTTAGAAGAGATCAAGGATCTGGTACTAAATGATAAAGTAAATAGTTTAATCACTCGTTTAGAAGTCAGCCCAGAAGATTTTGCACAACAAAATAATCAGTTGCAAAAAATTGCTGAACTATCACGCCTCTCTATTCCTTTGACTATCAGTGTCGATCCAAGAAATACATTCTATTATGGTAATGAAGTGACCAGTAAAAGTGGTTTTAGTCAATGGCCGGGTACATTAGGAATGGCTGCAATTGGCAGCGAGAAAGATATTAACGAATATGGCGATATTATTCGACAAGAATATCGATCTTTAGGGGTAACTCAAGCATTATCACCAATGGCTGATTTAGGTACTGAACCGCGTTGGGCTCGTTTTGAGGGTACCTTTGGCGAAAACCCTGAATTAAGTAAAAAGATGGTGCGCGGTTATATATCAGGTATGCAAAATGGTAAAGATGGATTAAATTCACAAAGCGTTTCTGCCGTTGTTAAACATTGGGTGGGGTATGGTGCTGCCGAAGAAGGGCTTGATAGCCATAGTTTTTATGGCAAATATGCTTTATTTACACAAAATGATAGTTTGAAACAGCATATTATTCCATTTACTGGTGCTTTTGAGGTGAATGTAGCTGCTATAATGCCGACATACTCTATATTGAAAAATGCTCAAATAAATAATCATAAAATCGATCCTGTTGGTGCAGGTTTTAATAATTATTTATTGAAAGATTTACTGCGTGATACTTATAAATTTAAAGGTGTCATCATGAGTGATTGGAATATTACTAAAGATTGCAATGAAGTATGTATTAATGGATCACCTAAAGGTGTTGCACCTAAAGCAGAAGGAATGCCTTGGGGAGTTGAGGAGTTAACAGTTGAAGAGCGTTTTATTAAAGCTATCCTAGCGGGTGTTCAACAATTTGGAGGAGTAAGCGACAGCTCAACTATTGTCTCAGCAGTTAAGAATAAAAAACTAGATGAGAAGCTAATAGACAGTGCAGTATTGGCAATTTTAACGCAAAAATTTGCTTTAGGCCAATTTGAAACACCTTATACAGATCCAACTGAAGCAAGTAAATTTGTTGGTAATCAACAATTCCAACAAATTGCCAATAAAGCACAATTTAACTCAATGGTATTGCTTGAAAATGAACAACAAACCTTACCACTAGATATTGATAAAAAAGTTTACTTACATGGTTTTATGGCGGAAGCAAAAAATCAATTAAAAAATAAAGTAACTATTGTTGATGATATTGATGATGCTGATGTGGTGGTTGCGCGTATTGATGCACCTTTTGAGCAAAACCATAAAAACTACTTTTTTGGTTTAAGACATCATGAAGGTTCACTTGCGTTTCCTGAAAAAGATAAAAATATTAAATTTATCGCCAAGGCAAGTAAAAAGCGTCCTGTTATTGTAACAGTTTATTTAGATCGACCAGCCGTTCTTACACCGATAAAACAATATGCTAGTGCTATTGTGGCTAATTTTGGTGTAAATGATGAAGTGTTGTTTGAACGTTTGTTTGCTGATAAACCGTATAACGCTAAAATGCCATTTGCTTTACCTGATTCAATGGAAAGTGTACTTCAACAAGCTACTGATTTACCAAATGACATGAAATCTTTATACCCATTAGGTTATGGTCTAACTCATTAATTTATCTTGTTTAATATTATTGCTATCTTAGTGATGGCAATAATATTACTATCGTCATCAGTTATAGCATATCTTTTATTTTTCTATTTAATAATCATCCGAACTATGAATTAAGGATTTTTTAAATACGATTTTTTAATGTAATTAAAATTCAATGGTAACGTATTACTCACTCGTTTTTTGTGAAGAGGTTACAGGTTACACATAGGTTTTAGTAAAAAATAAATTTATTAAATCTCTATTTTACTTTCTTGTGATATATGATCTGACTTTAATATCAAGATTATTAGGCGTACCTATAATAATAGAAAATAGCGATATAATTATTTTTTGTTAATCACAACCACAATCATAATTACTTTTTTGTTTTTTAGCTGCTTGTTGCTTAGCAACAATCGCTGATACTTTTTTCGATACAATGGCCAATTGTTCTTTGGAATCAGAGTAGTTTTGTTCAGCTGCTTTAGCAAACCATTGTTTTGCTTTGAAATAGTCCTGTTTTACACCTGTACCTTTATAATAAAGATTCGCTAAAGTATATTGGGCTATCACATTACCTTTTTTTGCAGCTTTGGTATCCCACTTGATTCCTTGTGAATAATTTTGTTTGGTCCCTTGACCATTATAATAAAGTACAGCAAGTTGATGTTGTGCTTCAATATGGCCTTGATTGGCTGCTTTTTCGAACCATTCTTTAGCTTTAGTATAATCTGCTTGAGATTCATCGGGTTGCTCAAATTGTTTTTCAATACCCTTAAAATGACGCTTTTTAGTATGCGTACCATTGGCATACATAATACCTAAATGAAATTGAGCTTCAGCATTGTTTTGTTCAGTCGCTTTCTGATATTCTTGTTTAAAATCAGATGATATTTGTGGATTAGCACTGACAAAAAAGCTGAAACATAAGCCTAATGTAATTTTAGTAAAGAACTTGATCATACTTCATCCTACAGTAAATCATACATGAGCATATTTTAGAGTACCTGTTTTTTATATGGTGCCATATATTTGGTTAAAATATCATAATTAATATAATGGAAATTTTATTTATTCACACTTAAACATTTTTCCGTTATTAAATTGACAGATTTTTTGGCATTAATTTATTGTTATTGTATATCTTTGGAGAGTTCACACCCCTTTTGTAATCCATTTTTGCAAGCCAAATCATAATATTTTTTGGCTTCATTCATATCTTGTGATACGGCTGTTCCATTATAATACAATACGCCCATTAATAATTGTGCTTGAGGATTATTGGCTTTTAGCGCTTGTTTAAGTAATTCTAATCCTTTAGTGTAGTTTTTATTATTTGACAGATATATGCTTGCTAACGCTACTTGAGATTTTAGATGGCCTTGATTGGCAGCTTTTTCAAACCAGAATTTCGCTTTATCTAAATCTTGTGGAACCACTTTACCTTCATAATATATTAAACCTAAATTATTTTGCGCTCTCACAAAGTTAGCCTGAGCGGCTTGTTCATAATACATTATTGCTTTTTTATAATCAGGTTTTACTCCTTCTCCTTTATTATACATAAGACCTAGATTATATTGAGAGGTCGTATATCCTTGCTTGGCTGACGCTTCAAACCACTTTTTAGCTTGACTATAATCTTGGGTATAACCATTTTGTCCAAAATAGTAATTGGCACCTAAAGCAAATTGCGCTGCAGCATCCTGTAATATAGCTGCTTTTTTATATAACACATCTTTATCGTTATAAGTTTCAACTTCATTATAATCAGAATCAGAACTACAACCCGTCAACAAATTGATCATAATAAACATCGATAATAATAACTTTTTCATAATATTTCCTAAATCATTTCCTTTTGATATTGATATATTTTACATGATAATAAATTTAGGGTGTTAGTTGATTTATTGTGGATGGAGAAGTCAAGGTTATAAATGATTAATAGGGTATTTGCTATTTTAGCAACGTTTATCAAATATTGGTGTTCTTGAAACCTAATTTTATTAAATAAAATTGATTTTAAGGGTTACATTTTGTAGAAAACTCAAGGTGTTAAATTTGACAATTTGGTTAATCTCTTACATGCTCTTTTGAGCCAATATTATATGTTAATTAAAAATAGTTATATATTAATTTATTGAATGTTGGTGTTTTTACTGTTTGATTTATTATCGTTCGTATTGATTTTCTAAAGGAAAAATAATTGGTAGATTTTAAGCTTGATTATTCGGCACATTATGTACCTTATCATTTCATAACGCAGACATTTAATATTTTTTAGATGCATTCCGAATGGATTAGTTAAACGCTAGTATTCTTATAACTCAATATATTTAATTATTGTCTTTGATTAGTGAAACAGAGAATTAAAAAAAGTGGTGGGTCGTGAGCGATTCGAACGCTCGACAAACGGATTAAAAGTCCGCTGCTCTACCGACTGAGCTAACAACCCATATAGAAAACTGCTAAAAGTGGTGGGTGATACCGGGTTCGAACCAGTGACCCCCTCCTTGTAAGGGAGGTGCTCTCCCAACTGAGCTAATCACCCCAAGTGTTTTATTTCTAAAACGTCACGGTAAAGATTGGTGGGTGATACCGGGTTCGAACCAGTGACCCCCTCCTTGTAAGGGAGGTGCTCTCCCAACTGAGCTAATCACCCTTACCGTGTGGATGTGCATTATAAGGCACGTCTTATTTCAGTCAACCTTTTTTTTTAATTTTCTGCAAAATTAGCTTTGTTCGATTTAATTTTAAACGTTTTTTGGATGATGAATCGCAAAAACACCTTTTATTTGTGTTTACCTCAGTTGTTGTGACTATGATTTATGGATGAAATTATTTTTATGAGCAGTCAATTGATGAACATAATAGATAAATGTCGGGTCGTAATTTATGTCGAACCCAAGGTTATACGATATAAGACAAGTCAATCTAACGGACTATTAACGTTTTCCCCGTTTGGCGATTTAATTGAATATGATTATCAAAATTTCAATGATATTGATATTTTTGTTGGTCAACTACAAGCTAAGTTACCAAAATATACCAAATATGAAATAAACCTTTCAGATAACTATATTCAATTAACAAAAGTGATGATGCCGGATGTGAAATTGCAACCCAATGAAATTGCTTTGTATATCGAAGCCTCGATCTATAAATTATTTGAATTATCCGCTAAAAACGTCTTTTTTGATTTTAATTTTTTAACTGATAAACAGAACCAAAAGCAAATTATGATTGCCGTATGCGAGCGTGATTATATTAATAGCTGGATTGAGTTATTTAAAAAAAATGAATGTTTAATCAATTTTATTGGTTGTTCAAGCGATAATAAAAAATTCAATTTTTTACCATGGCGACAAAGTCAATATAATAAGCAAAAACAGTATTTATCAATTGTAATAGTATGTTTGATGGGGGTGATGAGTTGTTTATTTTGTTATATGTGGAGGCAAGCCCAAACAAAATTAACTCGCTGTATGAATGACGTTTCACAGCAACAACTTATTGAGCAAAAGTTAAATGAGCAATTATCAACTTATCTGCCAAATCCTTCCGAGAGTCAAAGACAAATTGAGCAGTCATTAATATTAATTTCAGAACAATTACCTACTAATATTTGGTTATCTTCGTTTACTTATAAACCCGATAAAATAACAATAAAAGGGCATAGTTTTAATTATATTGAACTCACTAATTTTAATCTAAATCTTTTACAACATAAAAATGTCAGTAAAAGCCAAATCAAAACAATTATTAATAATAAACATAGTCTGTTCTTTGAAATGGATATTGATTTAAATGAACAGTGATTTTTTTAATCGGCCACTTTGGCAACAATATTTAATCTGTATTTTATTAATGGTCGTTATTTTTATTATCGGTTATCTGTTTTTTATTTACGATATAAACAAACAATCAGACAAGCAACAAAAATTATATCAAACTAAACAGCTACAAATTGAGTCATTACAATCAAGGCTTAAACATTATCAATTTGGGCAAAACCGTTCATTAATAATCATCAATCAAAACGAATTTGCTCAATATATTGAACGAAACCATTTAGTCCTAAACGCTTTCAAACATTATCAAACGGATGAAACAATAAATTGGGACATTGAACTTAATGGTGAATTTATTGATTTTATGAATTTAATTTCAGACCTTAATAAAGATTATTACTATTTGAATTTTCGAGATTTAAAGATGACTAAACAGGAATCTTATCTACAAATTATATTTACCTTATTATTTAAAAGGAAAATAGAGTGAAAGCAAACTTATTTATAATGGGTTGTTTATTGATTATCAGCTGTTTTAATGTTATCGCGGAGTTAAACTTTTATCGAGATCCATTTGTTGAACCAACGCAAACGTCATGTAATGAACAGAAAGAAATATTATTAAAACAGATACAAGCTTGGCGATTCAAAGGTCTGATTCAACATAAAAGTCATTACTATCCGCAAATTTGGCTCTATTCTGAAAATCAGTGGCTTGCCATAAATCAAGAGGTTCAGCCTAAAGTTCTATTTCCCTGGTTTTTGCAATCTTGGCAAAATCATAAAATCGTGTGGCAAGCTAATTTGACAGATTATTGTCATGAAACGATTGAATGGACAATGTCATTAAATGAGTCATAAAGATATGCAAACAAAAAAGATGTCATCAATTCATCAATGTCAAAAGATATTGTCAAGGATAACAATGATCTGTTTGATCTCAATGATCATAATGATAAGTACTGTTAGAGCTAACGAAAATCAGTTAAGTTTTAATTTGTCTTCAAAAGTTGAGCAGCATGATAATGATTTGATTTCAATGAATTTTCATCAAACAGATATTGCCATTATTTTGCAAGCTTTAGCTGATTGTAAACAAATGAATCTTATTATGAGTGAGAATTTATCGATAAAACAAACCATTAAACTGCAAAATATAGATTGGCAAAAAGCATTAACCATTATTTTAGATTCGGCCAATTTACAAGCCACAATGGATGATAATATTTTATTTATTTCCAAAGCTATCGAACCAGAAATTTTAGAACAAAAAAAGCAATTGGAACTCAAACAACAAGAGCAAAAGCTGCCGCTTGAATCTTTGTCCATTGCGATTAATCATGCAGATCTTGCAAATTTAAATGAAACCATTCAGCAGCAAGGATTATTATCCGAACGGGGCAAAGTGATTCTGGATAAACGAACCAATTCACTTATTATTATGGATTTACCAAAACAGTTTAAAGCGATTAACAATTTGATTAAGTCGATTGATAAACCAATGCCACAAGTACATATATCTGCACATATTGTAACAATGAGTAGTGAAAGTATGAATGAATTGGGAATTGAATGGGGCTATTCAGGGCGTTCATCTCAATTATTAGATAAGTTTGAAGTTGGGTTAGGTATTACTAACTCTACCTCTACCATAGGTTTCAATTTAGCTAAAATTTCTGGTAGTTTGCTTAATTTACAACTATCAGCATTAGAGTCTGAAAATCAAGTTGAAATTATCGCTAGTCCTAATTTATTAACATCGAACCAGAATATGGCATCAATAAAGCAAGGTACAGAAATACCTTATGAAGTTTCAAATGGAAATAATGGTGCAACATCAATTGAGTTTAAGCAAGCCGTTCTAGGATTAGAAGTGACGCCCAAAATACTATCTAATAATCAGATACTTTTAGATTTGTACATTACTCAAAATACCGCAGGGCGCTCAATTAAACGAAGTGAGGGAGGGGAAGCATTGGCTATCGATACCCAAGAAATTAAAACACAAGTAAAAGTTCACAACGGCGAAACTATTGTTTTAGGCGGCATCTTTCAACAAACTAACGATAATCTTAAACGAAACGTACCAAGTGCGAGTGAGCTTCCGATTATTGGTAACTTATTTAAATATAAAGGTAAAAAACAGCAAAAAAAAGAACTTGTTATTTTTATCACGCTACAATTAGTTGAGTAAATGCCATCAGAGTTGTATCATACAGAGTTTATTTTTCTATGGTTTACTTTGAAACTTAATTTACTGTTTCAATGTTTAGTTTTTTTAGTCATCATCATTACAAATTATTATAAAAGTAGAGAATATTATGTTTCGTGTTGTAGCTTCTGATTTAGATGGCACTTTATTAACTCCTGAGCATTGCTTATCACCTTACACTAAACAAGTCCTTCAAGCTTTGCGTAAAAAAGATATTCATTTTGTGTTTGCAACTGGGCGACATCATATTGATGTGGCTCAAATGCGAGAAAACATGGAAATTGATGCTTTTATGATTACTTCCAATGGTGCTAGAGTGCATGATAGCTCAGGGAATCTAATCTTCGGCCAAAGTATTGATCCTGTATTAGCATGTGAGGTAGCAAAAGAATGTATTGATGATCCGTCAGTATATACTCATGTCTATCGCGGTGATAATTGGCTTATTAATAAAGAAGATACTTATTCTTTAAGTTTTTTTAGGGATACAGATTTTACTTATGAATATTTTAATCCATCTGATTTTGAAGCCGACGATATTGCCAAAATTTACTTCACAACAAGTAGTGATTCATTACATCCACATTTAGCCGAAATAAAAAATAGGCTTGATAAAAAATATGGTAGTAAAATAAGTATCACATTTTCATCTTTAAACTGTCTTGAAATTATGGCTGAAAATGTATCAAAAGGCAGTGCGCTAAAAAGGGTAGTTGAAAAACTTGGTCTCGATCTAAAAGATAGTATTGCTTTTGGTGATGGCATGAATGATTTTGAGATGTTAAAAATGGCAGGAAAAGGTTGCATTATGCAAAATGCTAGTTTAGATTTACGTCAAAAACTACCTCAATTAGAGGTAATTGGTTCAAACGTTGATGATGCCGTACCTCACTATTTAAGTAATTTATTACTATAAATTAATCTAATTATATTTTATGACTCTAACTTTTGATAAAAAACTCGATACTCTGGGATTACGTTGCCCAGAGCCTATCATGCTGGTTCGAAAAGCTATAAGAGAACTGGGTATAGGACAAGTACTTTATTTGATCGCTGATGATTTTGCCACTACTCGTGATGTACCGAGTTTTTGCAGATATATGGATCATGAACTGCTTGCCTCACAAATAGAATCCAAACCTTATCAATATTGGATAAAAAAATCCCATTGATCTTTCTGACAAAAATTTCAGGTTAACGATACATTTTAGTAAGTTAACCTAATTTGATAGAGATAGTAACGTAAAGTTCGCCAGTCATTTGGAGAAAAATTATCCGACATTAAAAATAGGGTATGTTGCCTATTGGTTCTTCTTGATTGCAAATTTAAAATAATAATGTAACGAAGTATTAATGGATTGCGTCTTAAATACCACCGTTGTTTATACCAATAGATTTGATTGATATAATGAAATACTGCAAATTCTCCTTTGATTTTTTTGCAACAACAAATGCTTCGCCACCAGTCAATAATTAGGAACAATAAAATAATAAAAGTGTAGTTATTTAATAATGTATCGGCAAATTTTAATAAACATTCAACAACTATAATCAAATAAAATATTGATAATATTATTATTTGTTGACGGGATAAGTTTAATTTAGTTCTCCACATAATAAAAACTTAGTTCAAATAAAACACAATTAATAAATGATGTTGTTAAAAATTGCTTAAAATTAAGCTAAATATGGGAGATAATACGCATAATTAAAGTAATTTTTTATGAGTGACTAATATATCTGCTCTATGACTAGAATATTAAATTCATCATATCAATGTTCATAAAAACTGTGTGTTAAATTATTTGCGGGGGTAACAGAAATTACTTCGTTGCCCTTACTTTTTCCTTTGAAAATTCAGCTAGGAATAATTTGTGATAATAATTAAAGTGTTAAAATTTTTTCTTAAGTTTTTTATCGGCTGTTTTCTATGTGCTTTAGTCATAGTAATTGCTGGTTATGCTTATTATTCAAAAGACTTGCCTGATGTTACAACTTTAAAAGATGTAAGGTTGCAGACACCGCTGCAAATTTTGAGCAAAGATGGAGAGCTTATTGCTATTTTTGGTGAACGTCGACGAACACCATTAAAATATAATGAAATCCCACCGGTAGTGGTTAATGCTGTGATTGCTACAGAAGATGCAAGATTTCATGAGCATTTTGGCATCGATCCGGTCGGCATTGTCCGAGCAATGTACATCGGTTTAAAACAAAAAGGGTTTTCTCAAGGTGGGAGCACTATAACCCAGCAGGTTGCAAAAAACTTTTTCTTAACACCAGAAAAGAGTATTTCACGAAAAGCGAAAGAAATTATTTTAGCGATTCGTATGGAAAAAGAGCTAACTAAAGAAGAAATCATGACTCTTTATCTGAATATGATTAACTTTGGTTCTAGAGCATATGGTGTTGCAGCTGCTTCTTATACTTTTTTTGGTAAAACCCCAGATCAGTTAACTATTGATGAAGTTGCACTATTAGCTGGTTTGCCAAATGCACCTTCCGCTTATAATCCTATTTCACATCCTGATCGTGCACTGACCAGACGTAACTGGGTTTTGGGTCGTATGTTGGATCAATCTTATATTACTCAATCACAATACAATGAAGCAATCAGTAAGCCAATTAATGTAAGTTATCATTCACCACAGATCGAATTTTCAGCCCCATATATTGCTGAGATGGCAAGGCAGTTTATGTACGATAAATTTGGTGAAAATGCGTATACTGATGGCTATAAAGTCTATACAACTATTTCTAAAACAGATCAGTTAGCAGCTGAGCAAGCCGTGCAAAAAAATATTATTGATTATGATATAAGGCATGGTTATCGTGGTCCTGAAAAAATATTATGGAAAAATAATGAAAAGGCATGGAATGATGACCAAATTCAAAATATGTTAAAAAAATATACTTGTTATAGTGGTATGTGCCCTGGTGTTGTTACTCAATCTTCTGATCTAGAAGCAAATGTTGTTTTAACCGATAAATCTAAAATCATTATTGCATTCCAAGATATGAAGTGGGCTCGACCATTTATTAGTGATACTAAACAAGGTTCTTTTCCGAAAAAAGTTTCTGATACATTAAAACCAGGACAACTTATTTGGGTTAAGAAAACAAATGATAAATGGGCATTAGCACAAATTCCAGCCGTCAATGCTGCACTAGTTTCACTTGATTCTGACAATGGTGCTATCAAAGCGATTGTTGGCGGTTATGATTTTTATTTAAGTAAATTTAATCGTGCTACTCAAGCCCTTCGTCAATTAGGTTCAAATATTAAACCTTTTATTTATACAGCAACATTAGAAAAAGGTTTAACTATGGCTACACTACTCAATGATGCGCCTATTGTTCGCTCTACAGGTAGTGCGACTTGGCGACCTAAAAATTCCCCACCAAACTATGCTGGCCCATTACGTTTAAGAATTGGTTTAGGGATGTCTAAAAATGTAATGATGGTTAGAGCGCTGCGTGCAGTAGGAATTGAATATGTTGCGACTTATTTAGAGCGATTTGGATTCCCTAAAGAAAATATCTCACTTAATGAATCTTTAGCTTTAGGTTCTGCTTCGTTCACACCATTGCAAGTAGCAAGAGCTTATTCGGTGATTGTTAATGGTGGATATTTAATTTCACCTTATTTAATTGACAAAATCGAAGACAATAATGGTAGTGGTGTTATTTATCAACATCAACCTTTGATTGCTTGCAAAAATTGTACTGATGAGGTTATCAAAACAGAGTCAATGCCAGTATCCCTAAATAATGTAGAGAATGAAATAGACGAATCAGGTAATGAAGAACCTGAACAAGCTAACCTTAAATCAGATGATAATATGGTGTTACCAAATATCAATCTGGATAATAAAGCAACGGATGTTACTCCAAAATATGCACCTCATACGATCGATAGTGGTTTAGCTTTTATTATGAAAGATGGACTTAGATCCATTGTCTTTGGCGGATCTGATTGGCAAGGTACGGCTTGGCGCGTGAAAGCATTAGGTAGAAAAGATGTGGGGGGGAAAACCGGTACCACAAATGCATCAAAAGATGTTTGGTTTTCTGGCTATGGTGGTAATATTGTAACAACTGTATGGATGGGCTTTGATGATCATCGACGCAATTTAGGTCGAACTATTCGAGCGGAAGCAGGGGCTGTTACAGCCAATCCACTTTGGATTGATTATATGAAAATTGCCTTACAAGATATACCTGTAAAAGAAGATATCAAGCCGGACAATATCATCTCTGTAACCATTGACCAAAAGACAGGGTTATTACCTCAATCTGGTTCCCAAACAATGACGGAATACTTTATTAAAGGTACTGAACCAACATCTTATGCAACTCAAGAAGTTGATACGAGTGTGACCGATTCCCAAGGTAACACTCAAGAACTATTCTAGTAAGGAATTGAGTATGAATGGTTCTATAAGAATTATTGGTGGAAAATGGCGTGGACGTAAATTGGCGGTACTTGACAAACAAGGTTTACGTCCTACTACTGATAGAGTTAAAGAAACTCTATACAATTGGTTAATGCCAGTTATTTATGATAGTGAATGTTTAGATTGTTTTTCGGGAAGTGGTTCATTAGGCTTTGAAGCTGCATCACGAGGTGCAAAAAGTGTAATATTACTAGAAAAAGATAAACAAGTTGCGCAGCTGCTTAATAAAAATAAACAGCTTATTGCTTGTGATTTAATTGAGATTCATCACACTAATACGCTAATATGGCTTAATCAACCTACTCAAAAACAGTTTGATATTGTGTTTATCGATCCACCATTTCGTCAATCACTCGTTGCCCAAACGGTTAGTAAGCTTGAAAAGAATAATTGGTTGAAATCATCTGCATATATTTATATTGAAACAGAAAAAGACCATGAGCTAATGAGTTATATTCCTACTAATTGGCAATTACATCGAGAAAAAATCGTCGGTCAAGTTCACTGCTATCTTTTTATACGAGAAGAAAATTAATGTTTATATTTATTGGTAAATTTTTATATACCATAATGTGGTTATTTTTATTATTTAATCTGATTCACCCTTACCCAAAACCTGCCAATATTGTTGCATATTTGGGTTTGGCCGCTTTTACCCTAACTCATGGCTTGCAAGCCTATATGTTACAGTCAACAATGACGAATAAAGAGAAAGAAGAGGATAAATTTAAAGCACTTCGTCTTTTTATTTTTGGTGTATTTGAATCACTTAGCTGGAAAATTAAAAAATAACGATAAAAGTGGTTGCCAGATACAAAAAATTTTGTATAATGCTCCCACTTCTTTCGAAGTATTCCAATAAGCGGGAATAGCTCAGTTGGTAGAGCGCAACCTTGCCAAGGTTGAGGTCGCGAGTTCGAACCTCGTTTCCCGCTCCAATTCTTCACCTACAAATATCCAATATCGAATAAACCTCCTTATAAAAGGAACTAGTCTATCTACTTTTTAACGGAATTTGGTTAAACTAATCATTAATACATTATATATGTAGTATCAATCATGTTGAAACTTAACATTTATATCTGACAAAAATTACCTTTAATTTTATAATTATATATCTTTTTTTATCCCTCCAAATATTTCTATAATCTTGGATTAATTATCTTTAGTAACTTTACAGTAATTATCATCAAACTTAAAAAATAACACTAGAGAAAATAAAATGTAAGCCAGTAAATGGAGCATTATTATTATGGATATATCAGCAATTTTTAATCAACTAAAATCCATTAGAAACTAAATTTAAAAAAACGAACGTGGTATGTATACAATTGAATATTCAATTATACATCAGGAATTACAATGATAATTTCAGGTATTTTGTGTGATGATGATCCAGTTAAAAAAGCTTTAACTGAATTATTTAATAAACTAAAGCATAAATTTAGTACTATCATTTAATTTTGATTTTACAATTTTAACTTATTATAAGTATTAAAATAGATATAAATTACAGTATAGGAGATAAGCCCAAATTTTTAATATAGCTATTTGAACTTATAAAGTTTCAATTTTCTTTTTTTAATTATCAAACATTCAATATAATTTTTTATTTTATTATTATTATTCATATGTTTAACAATTTATTTCTCTGTTAAGATTTCTTTTATTTACTATTATTTAACAAGCTATATTTAATATAAATTTAACAAAAAAATTATATTTGCATCTAGCAAATTTATATGAAACAGCATATAATTTGTTAAATTCTGTAAAGAGTAATTAATAAAGGTTAGAATAATGTAAATATTAAGGAGAAAGTTATTATGATGTATTTAGCAGCAATCCGTGCACAAATAAGAAATTTCACAAGCAAATTTATTAAGAATGAATATGGTGTAACTGCAATTGAATATGCAATCGTTGCGGCAGGTGTTTCCAGTGTGATTCTGGTTATCTTCAGGGGAAACGGTGGTCCTGTTTTTATAATGCTAGAGGATTTATTTGATAACTTGAAATTCAGACTGGAGAGTGTTATTCATTCATAAGTAATATTATTAATAATAACCACACCTCTATAACCGAGGGTGGTTTATTATTTAGGAGAAGTTAAACACCACTTTAACTTATGACATAAAATGTTGCAAATAGTAAAATATATATTACAAACGTTTTTAGTCCAAAACGCTATTATTCTCTCTATATTTATTCAAATATTGTATTTTCATTCTTTTATATTTGAATTATTTCCAATTTTATAATTCATAATTTAGTTACCGCTTTTTCCTATCATTCAATTTTAAAAAAAATTCAAATAAATTTGCGCTTTTGCTGGTAAATTTATTTTAACAAACATATAATGTAAAAACTTTCTAAAATGAAAGTAAATTAATATTAAAATAAATGTAAATACTAAAGGAAAGAATCATTATGATGTACTTATCAGCAGTTCGCGCACAAGTAAGAAGTTTTGCGGGCAAATTTATCAAAAATGAACGTGGTGTAACTGCAATTGAATATGCAATTGTTGCTGCAGGTGTTTCATCTGTAATTTTACTTATCTTTAATAAAGATACAGGTCCTGTTCGTAATATGTTATGGAATGTGTTTAGTTCATTACAAAGTAAATTAACTAGTATTATTTCTTAATTAGCAATCTTTAATTGTTATTTTGATATGAACCATCCCTTTTAGAACGGGGTGGTTTATTGTGTTAGGTTGGTTGGTTATTGTTGCACTTAATAACAAAACATTGTCAATAATAAAACCGATATTTTAACGGTTATTAAAATGAGTTAATATTCGCTGCTATCTTGATTTGAATCTTGAATTTTCAGTTATTTATACTTGAACTTTAAGCAATTTTATAACTCATATCTAAGTTACCTCTTTTTCTTTCTGACTTTAAAAAATTTAATGATGTTTTAGCAAATTATTTAATTAGTAAATTATTTTTTATTTTAATTTTTTAAAAAGGTTAAAATGTATTAACTTGTTAAAATATTGATTATAAACTATTTTTTACCTTTCATTGCATTGTTCGTGCTTTTTGTAGATTAATATAAAAAAATAAATAAAATTGCGGTTATGCTGGTAAATTTATATTAAACTGCATATAATATGAAAACTTTATGATAAGAAAAGTAAAACAGATTGATAATAATGTAAATATTTAAGGAGAGAGTTATTATGATGTATTTATCAGCAGTTCGTGCGCAATTAAGAAATTTTGCAGGCAAATTTATCAAAAATGAACGCGGTGTAACTGCAATTGAATATGCAATTGTTGCTGCAGGTCTTTCAGCTGTGCTTTTGATTATCTTTGGTAAAGATAATGGTCCTGTTCGTAATATGTTGGCTTTTTTGTTTATTGCATTAGATGATAAATTAATGAGTGTTATACGTTAATTAATAGTTTTTAATTGCTATTCTGATATAAACCACTCCTTTGCAAAGGGGTGGTTTATTATTTTAGCTTTTTATTACTACAAGTAATAATAGCATTGTCAATAATACAACCGATATTTTTAACGGTTAGTGAAATGGGTTAATATTTGCTGTTAACTTGATTTGAATCTTGAGTTTTCAGTTATTTATAAATGAACTTTAAGTAATTTTATGATTCACCCTCAGGTTGCCTTCTTTTTTCTGTCATGGCCTAAAAAATTTAATGGCGTTTTTGGCAAAATATCTAATGAGTAAATTGTCTTTATATTGATTATTAAAATATTAGTTATAAATTATTTTTTTATCTTTCATTGTATTGTTTATGCTTTTGGTATATTGAATATTAAAAATTTACAATAAAATTGCATTTTGGGCTGGTAAGTTTATATAAAACTGCATATAATGTGAAAACTTTCTGATAAGAAAGATAAAACAGTTTAAAAAAAATGTAAATATTGAAGGAGAGAGTTATTATGATGTACTTATCAGCAGTTCGCGCACAAGTAAGAAGTTTTGCAGGCAAATTTATCAAAAATGAACGCGGTGTAACTGCAATTGAATATGCAATTGTTGCTGCAGGTGTTTCATCCGTACTTTTACTTATCTTTAACAAAGATACTGGTCCTGTTCGTAATATGTTATGGAATGTATTTAGTTCATTACAAAGTAAATTAACTAGCATTGTTGGTTAATTAATAGTTTTTAATTGCTATTCTGATATAAACCACTCCTTTATAAAGGGGTGGTTTATTATTTTGGCTTTTTATTACTACAAGTAATAAAAGCATTGTTAATAATAAAACCGATATTTTTAACGGTTAGTGAAATGGGTTAATATTTGCTGTTAACTTGATTTGAGTTTTCAGTTACTTATAAATGAACTTTAAGTAATTTTATGACTCACCCTCAGGTTGCCTTCTTTTTTCTGTCATGGCCTAAAAAATTTAATGGCGTTTTTGGCAAAATATCTAATGAGTAAATTGTCTTTATATTGATTATTAAAATATTAGTTATAAATTATTTTTTTATCTTTCATCGTATTGTTTATGCTTTTGTTATATTGAATATTAAAAATTTACAATAAAATTGCATTTTGGACTGGTAATTTTATGTAAAACTGCATATAATGTGAAAACTTTCTGATAAGAAAGATAAAAAAGTTTAAAAAAATGTAAATATTGAAGGAGAGAGTTATTATGATGTACTTATCAGCAGTTCGCGCACAAGTAAGAAGTTTTGCAGGCAAATTTATCAAAAATGAACGTGGTGTAACTGCAATTGAATATGCAATTGTTGCTGCAGGTGTTTCAGCCGTGCTTCTAGTTGTCTTTAACAAAGATACTGGTCCTGTTCGTAATATGTTATGGAATGTATTTAGTTCATTACAAAGTAAATTAACTAGCATTGTTGGTTAATTAATAGTCTTTAATTGCTATTCTGATATTAATCACTCTTTTATAAAGGAGTGATTAATTTTTTTAGGGTGATTTGTTATTGCAGCAGGCAATAAATAAACATTACCAATAACAAAAGCAGATATTTTTAACGAAGCCGAACACGTTAATGTTTGTTAATATCTTGATTCGAGCCTTGAAACTTCAATTATTTATAATTGAATAATAAGTAATTTTATGAGTCACACCAGGTTGTATTTTTTTCTCCCTCTTATTCGCTTCAAAAAATTAATGGTGTTTTAACGAAACATTTAATGTTAAGTTGCCTTTATATTGATTATTAAAAAAAGTGATTAAAATATTTAATTTATTAACATGTTGATTTTGAAGATTTATTTTTTATCACATGACTAACGGTTTGTTGGGCTTGTATGAAAATTTACAATAAAATTGCATTTTGGACTGGTAATTTTATATAAAACCGCATATAATGCGAAAACTTTCTGATAAGAAAGATAAAACAGTTTAAAAAAAATGTAAATATTGAAGGAGAGAGTTATTATGATGTACTTATCAGCAGTTCGCGCACAAGTAAGAAGTTTTGCAGGCAAATTTATCAAAAATGAACGTGGTGTAACTGCAATTGAATATGCAATTGTTGCTGCAGGTGTTTCAGCCGTGCTTCTAGTTGTCTTTAACAAAGATACTGGTCCTGTTCGTAATATGCTATGGAATGTATTTAGTTCATTACAAAGTAAATTAACTAGCATTGTTGGTTAATTAATAGTTTTTAATTGCTATTCTGATATAAACCACTCCTTTATAAAGGGGTGGTTTATTATTTTGGCTTTTTATTACTACAAGTAATAAAAGCATTGTTAATAATAAAACCGATATTTTTAACGGTTAGTGAAATGGGTTAATATTTGCTGTTAACTTGATTTGAGTTTTCAGTTACTTATAAATGAACTTTAAGTAATTTTATGACTCACCCTCAGGTTGCCTTCTTTTTTCTGTCATGGCCTAAAAAATTTAATGGCGTTTTTGGCAAAATATCTAATGAGTAAATTGTCTTTATATTGATTATTAAAATATTAGTTATAAATTATTTTTTTATCTTTCATTGTATTGTTTATGCTTTTGGTATATTGAATATTAAAAATTTACAATAAAATTGCATTTTGGGCTGGTAAGTTTATATAAAACTGCATATAATGCGAAAACTTTCTGATAAGAAAGATAAGGAAATTTAAAAATAATGTAAATATTTAAGGAGAAAGTTATTATGATGTACTTATCAGCAGTTCGCGCACAAGTAAGAAGTTTTGCAGGCAAATTTATCAAAAATGAACGTGGTGTAACTGCAATTGAATATGCAATTATTGCTGCGGGTATTTCATCCGTGCTTTTGGTTATCTTTGACAAAGATAATGGTCCTGTTCGTAATATGTTATGGAGTGTATTTAGTTCATTAGAAAGTAAATTAACTAGCATCATTGGTTAATTAATAGTCTTTAATTGCTATTCTGATGTAAACCACTCCTTTGCAAAGGGGTGGTTTATTATTTTGGCTTTTTATTACTGCAAGTAATAAAAACATTGTCAATAATAAAACCGATATTTTTAACGGTTAGTAAAATGGGTTAATATTTGCTGTTAACTTGATTCAGATCTTGAGTTTTCAGTTATTTATAATTGAACTTTAAGTAATTTTATGACTCACCTCCAGGTTACTTTCTTTTTTCTGTCATGGCCTAAAAAAATTTAATGGCGTTTTTGGCAAAATATCTAATGAGTAAATTGTCTTTATATTGATTATTAAAATATTAGTTATAAATTATTTTTTTATCTTTCATCGTATTGTTTATGCTTTTGTTATATTGAATATTAAAAATTTACAATAAAATTGCATTTTGGGCTGGTAAATTCATATAAAACTGCATATAATGTGAAAACTTTCTGATAAGAAAGATAAAACAGTTTAAAAAAAATGTAAATATTAAAGGAGAGAGTTATTATGATGTACTTATCAGCAGTTCGCGCACAAGTAAGAAGTTTTGCAGGTAAATTTATCAAAAATGAACGTGGTGTAACGGCAATTGAATATGCAATTGTTGCTGCAGGTGTTTCATCCGTGCTTTTAATTGTCTTTAACAAAGATACTGGCCCTGTTCGTAATATGTTATGGAATGTATTTAGTTCATTACAAAGTAAATTAACTAGCATTGTTGGTTAATTAATAGTTTTTAATTGCTATTCTGATATAAACCCCCCTTTGCAAAGGGGCGGTTTATTATTTTAGTTTGTAATTATTAAAGTAATAAGATAAACCTTGTAAATAATTGAAATAGTTAGTAGAAAAAGTTTAAATTCTGGTTTTATTAGTTTAAGTGTCATATTGGTTAAATTTTTAAATTCAAAATATGTTAGATATTTAATGTTTTACTCTTTTAATTATTTAGCTAATTTTTTAGTAAAAAAATATCATTTTTCAATAATTAGATAATTAATTGATATTTTTTAAACATTATTTAGTATATTAATTTACTAATTACAAAATGTTGTAATAATTATATTTCATTAACTATATGTTTTTTTTATTATTTCTCACAGAAAAAAATTAAAGAAAATTTACATTTAACACTAGCAAAATTATATTAATTCGCATATAATGCAAAAACTTTATGATGATAAAGTAAATTAATTTTAAAAAAAATGTAAACAAAACAGGGCGAATTATTATAAGTGCTTTTGCTGTGTTTTTTGATTGTTTCAATGAAGAATACTATACAATTTATAATATTTTGAGAATGTATTTGGTTTATTGGAATTTAAATTAAAAAGGATCATTGCTTAATTAGCAATGTTTGGTTATTTATTCTAATATCTCTTTTTCTATAAAATAGAAATTGATATAGGATAGTTTGTTATCGTTTCAATTTATAAGATAAAAGTTGCTAATACAATATATTTGCGAGTAGCTTTTGTTGGTTAGGGGCTCAAACAAAAACGCTATGGCTAATGAACAATTTAAGTTTTCTAATGAGTGGGGAAAGGTTCGTGATTTGGTATTTCAAGTTCTAGATCTTGATTTAATTGATCAATTTAAAAAAGAGCCTAATCGAGTTTTACGTGAAATTCAAACTATAATCAGAGATATCATTAATTCAGGCAGTGCTTATATTACAGCTGATGAATCAAATGTATTAGCAGGTATGATTTGTGATGAAATTGTGGGTTATGGGCCAATTGATTCTTTGATGAAAGATGAAACTGTCAATGATATTTTAGTAAATGGGCCTAATAGTATTTATATTGAACGAGCAGGAATTCTTAGTAAAACCGATAAATTTTTTATTAGTGAACGACAGCTACTTGATATTGCGAGACGTTTAGTAAATAAAGTCGGTAAAAATATCGATGAATCACATCCCTTAGTCGACTCAAGAATGCCTGATGGAAGTCGTCTTAATGTTGTTATTCCTCCAATAGCCATTGATGGTACATCAATGTCAATTCGTAAATTTGGTAATGGTCACCGAACATTTCACGATTTAATCAAATTCGGTTCATTGAACGAACATATGGCTAATTTTTTAGTGATAGCTGCTCGTTGTCGGATGAATATTATTATATCAGGAGGGACAGGATCTGGTAAAACAACGATGCTTAATGCTCTTTCTGGATTTATCGGTGAACATGAACGTACCATTACACTTGAAGACGCAGCAGAACTAAAGCTCCAACAAGAACATGTAGTTAGAATGGAAACTAAAAGCGGTGGTGAAGATGGGCGTGGCAAAGTAACCATGCGAGATCTTTTAGTTAATGCTCTACGTATGAGACCTGACCGAATTATTTTGGGCGAATGCCGTGGTGAAGAAGCGTTTGAAATGTTACAAGCAATGAACACAGGTCATAGTGGTTCAATGTCAACACTCCATGCTAATACTGCTAAAGATGCATTAGCGCGTTTGGAAAGTATGATCATAATGGCACAGTCTGAATTACCTATTGTTGCAATTAAGCGTTATATTAGCTCATCTGTAAATTTTATTATTCAGGTCTCTCGTCTTCCAGATGGTCAACGAAAAGTAATGAGTATCACTGAAATTGTTGGATTAGAGTCAGGTAATATTGTTACTCAAGATGTGTTTGAATTTCGCGTTAATGACGAAAGGGATCCTTATGGGAAAATTCAAGGTGAATTTGTCTGTAATGGTTTAGTTAAACGTTCGGCTCTTTATGAGAGTGCTCAATATTATGAAATGTCAGATATTTTAGAAAAACTGATGCTAAATGCAATGGGTATTGAATCATGATTTTTATACTTTCGATAGCTCTCATTTTTGCTGCAATTATAAATCTTTTTGTATTACGTCGTCGTAGAGAGCGTTTACAGGTTTTCTATAGTGTTGAACCTAAAAGTGTATCATTATTGAGTTTGCTTGAAAGCCAAATTGCTGGTCGAGAAAAATCTTTTTCAGATCATGTTCTGTTTGGTATTAATACTTGGCTTAAATTTAATTTTCGACTGCTAATGTCTGGAGAATCTAAATCTAGAACATTTATCTATATTTTAGCTGGAACTATTGCTGGTATTTTTTTAAATAAGAAATATCTAGGTTACGATAATTACGTTGTAATCCCTTTTAGTCTTATGTTTACTATTGCTGTCATTTGTATTTTCAGGAAAAAAAGACTTAAAGCTGATTTTTATTCAAATTTTCCAGAGGCACTAAATATTATAACTGGTCTTATTGCTTCTGGTTACGCAATATCAACAACTTTTAAAACTTGTGGAAATTCTATTGAAGGCGTTGTTGGCAAAACATTAAAAGAAGTTAGTGATAGATTAGAAGTAGGAGATAGCGTTGAAAATGTTTTAATCAATTCTTATCTTCAACTCCCGTTTCCTGAATATTACTTTTTTATTTTGACAGTAATGGTTAATCTTGACAGTGGGGGGGAATTAAAAGAAATTTTTAGTCGATTAGGTAAAATGTTAACTGATAATCGAATTATGGCAAAAACTAGAGATGGCAAAACCGCTGAATTAAGAATGACTATGTGGATTTTAGGTGCTATGCCTTTTTGCTTTATCGGAATACTCAAGCTTGTATCAGAAGAAAATTATAATATTTTAAGCAACACTGATGGCGGTCATTATATTCTTTACTATGTTATAGGAAGTGTTGTTATTGGTTTTCTAATTATCAAAAGTTGGATTAATAAAATAGTTTAAATTATGAATATCTTATTATATATATCAATCTCATTTTTGCTTATCATTATAGGCTGTAGACAGTTGTTTATTACCTATTCGCTATTTCGAAACAAAGAAAAGATTGGTTTATTATTGAATAATGAAAATCCAGAAAGAAATGCTTCTAAAAAAAATGTAAATGAAAAAAATGTTGCTTTTGAAAAAATTGTTGCAAAAAATAGTGTAACAATTAGTTTTTTAAGGAGTTATCAGGAAAAAAATAGCTGGAGAATATATTCTGTTATTATTGTCTTTTCAATATTTTATTTGATTAATCAGATCTTTCAATTAATTGAAGTTAATTCAAATATCTTATTAATTTTATTGGTATTAATTGTTGTTTGCGTCATTATCATTCCGGATATTCTTGTTAAAAAGCAAACAAATAGAAAGATCAAAATGGTTTCACGAGATTTACCTTTGGTTATTGATATGATGGCGATTATGGTTAGATCTGGTATGACAGTCGAGAGTTGTTTTCGATATTTAAGTACAAGAGTGAAACCGATCAATAAAGATATCGCAGCCATTCTAGAAAGAGCTTGTTTAATGATGGACGTTAATGGTATTGAACTTTCAATTGATCTAATTCAACGAGAAGTGCCCAGCAAAGAAATGAGAATGTTTTGTGTAACATTAAGAAGAAGTATTAGTTATGGTAACTCAATTTATGATACTTTGCTAGATTTAGCAGCTGAGATGCGAGAGATGCAGAGATTAACGATAGAGGAACAGATCGCTGCACTTGCAGCTAAATTGACTATTCCAACGATGGTATTTTTTCTAGCACCAGTTCTTGTAATTATTGCAGGGCCTGTTTTTATGAGTATTGTGTCAACGTTTAATAGGATGTAGAGATAATGAATTATTTTTCAAGATGCTGTAAATCAAGTAGATTATTAGAGCCAAAATTTATGGTTGTATGTTCGATGTTATTTTTTGTTGTTGGGTGTCAAAATAGTACATTAAAGTATGATATGAATGAACAACAGAAAATTTATATTAACGAAACAACGAAGAATTATGGTGGTCTAATTGAAATTTATAAACAGCGCTTGAAACATGAAGATACAGAAGATACAAGACATAAACTTGCTAAAGCTTATTATCTTTCTAATGATTTTAATGCGGTGAAAAGGGTTTTGGAGCCTGTAATAAAAAATACTAAAAATGATGGTATTCTTATTCTATATGGTCACGTTGAATCTAGACTGGGTCATAATGACACAGCATTGGAATATTTAAATAGAGCGATTGAAATCGATAGTAAAAATGGAGAAGCGTATAATGTAAAAGGTATTGTTTTACTTAAAAAAAGACAATATGATGCCGCACGTTTTGCATTTCATGAAGCTAGAGAAAACTTTTATGATGAAAATAAAGTAACTAATAATTTAGCGATGTTATCGATATTAAATAAAGAATATAGTGAAGCTTATAAACAGCTCAATATTTTATACACTAAAGGATATCGTGATCAAACCATTCTTCATAATCTACTTTTTACATTAGTAAAATTGGATAAAATGCAATTGGCTAAATCATTTTGTATTGCTCATAGACTATCTAATGAACCAGATATTTTAATTCAAGAGTTGAGACAAATTGAACCAATAGATGCTATAAAATTTAATGAAGTTAAACCATCACAAAGTGATAACCAAAAACAATATACAATTGAAAAAGCTGCGGAACAGCTAGCATCTAATACAAAAACAGACATTACTATTAAAGATAAAAACGCAACTAAATCAATAAAAACAGCTAAATCAGTTACCCCAGCTAAATCAAGCATCAATGCTAAATTATCTAATATGTCTAAATTAGATGAAAAGGATTCATCAACGACGACTAACTTAGTAACAAATGTTCCATCTGTTTCTGCGAAACAAACCAAACAAACCACATCTACTCAGTCCACTATATTAACGGTTCGTTCTGGGGAACATGCAAAGTTTAGTAGGATTACTTTCGAAACAGAGAATAAATTGAGTAAGAAAAATTATTCAGTTGAAAAAATTTCTCCAACGGAATTTAAGTTATCATTTTATGATGTGTCATTACCTGCCGAAGGAATTAATCCTATTATCAAACGTATTTCTGGTAGTGACCGCGATTTTGCTGCTATTACAGGGACCTTAACCGCTGAAAAAACATTAATTCTTAAAATAAAAACTAAACAAAAATCAACAGTGAAAGATTTTTATGTTGGATCTAATTCTAAAGGAAAAACTCACTGTTTTGCATTCGATTTTTATTTAGAAAAGAAATAAGTGCAACGGAAAAAGTAAAAAAATAATATAGTACGGAGTGGAGTTTGCATGAAAGATAAAAAATTAATTGTTTTATATTTAGCCATGATAGTTGTGGGACTTGCCTTACTTTTTACTAAGTCGGCCCCTCCAACTGTTACACCAGACAATCAAACAGTTGTCATTGAACCTCCTAAAAAGGAAGAACCTAAAACCGAGGTTATTAATGTTGCAATAGCAAAACATGATATTGATAAAAAAACAATCTTGACAAAAGATGATTATTATTTCAAGTCAATTGAAGTTGCTATCAATAAAGAAAGACCTAAATTTATAACTAGTGCGGCTGAAATTGATGCCCATGTAGTAAGAAATCATATTGCAAAAGATACTATAATTGAAGAAAGTCTTATTGCATCCCCAAATTCAGAAGATTATGTGATATTAGCATTAAAAGATGGCAATTATATGTTTCCATTTACAATAGATCCAATGGATTCTTATTTAATGAAAAATCTTAAAGGTGGCGATCTCGTTGATCTTTATGTTTTTTATGGTGATGAAACAGATAAAGTAGCGAGAAATCGGGAAGATAAGCTAGTTTCACCTAGTCGTGATTTCGTTAAAAATCGTCTAAAACCAATTATTGTCGGAAAGAAAATTTTATTTTTTGACGTAGAACAAGAGATGGATAAAAGTTATAACAAAAATAACGTTGCTCAAGTTCAATTAGAACTTTCGAATCAGGAAATTAAATTATTAAGAACATTAATGACGAACTCTACAATTATTATGTATCCAAGTACTTTCAAAAAAAATGTTGGAGATGGATTACGTCTTTTAAAAGATAAAGAAAAAAATTGGCCTCTATCTGAAAAAGATATTTTTTCAGGGACACGAATTAATACGTTAAAAGGTAACTAAGAATGCTAATAAGAACTAAATCAATTATTAATATGATCAAACCTATCATCTGCTTATTATCGATTGGCTTCTCTTCGTTGGCTTTTGCTAATATTCATAATTTACAGATCGGACAAAGTAAAACACTTGTGTTACCTGAAAATGTTGGCACAGTATTTATTAGCCAAGATAGTGTTGCAAACTATGAGGTTATTGAAGGTAAATCATTAATTATTTATGGAAAGTCAAACGGTAGAGCAAGTTTAATTGTTTATGATAGTGATAATAATATCATTATTAATGATACTATTAATGTCGATCCACTTTTATATCAAATTACAAATAGACTTGCGCAAAATTTCCCAAATAGCAGTATAACAATCGATCGTTATGATAGTGGTGATGCAAATAATAGATTTGTGTATGTGTTAAGTGGTACTGCGCCAGATACAACAACAAAAGGTAAAATTTTGGCACTTATAGGATCTTCAATTGGGCAAAATGCCGAACGAATAAGGCAGGAATACAGTAATGGCTCAGGAGGATCATCTGGTAGTCAATATCTTACATTTCAAGATTATTATACTTACAGTAATATAATTGATAATATTAGAGTGCTCCAAGAATATCAGGTTAACGTACAATTGACCTTTGTTGAAGTAAGTAAGGATTTTACTGATTCACTAGGGATTGAATGGCAAAGTTTAACTTTGGATAGTATGATGGGTAATGGATCTGCTATCAACTCTATTGGTGAGTTTTCGCTATTGGGTATAAGAAAAGGACTGAATATACATAATATTACCACTATGATTCGTGCTGTAAAAAATGATCGTTTAGCGAAAGTATTAGCACAACCTAATTTATCTGTACTTTCTGGTGAAAGTGCATCATTTTTAGTCGGAGGTGAGATACCTATTGTAACTAAAAACAAAGATGGTGATGCTAATGTTACTTATAAAGAATACGGTATTAAGTTGAATATTAGTACGAAAGTAAATAATGATAAACGTATAAGATTGTTCATGGAAAATGAAGTGAGTTCAGTTTCGGGTTCGTATGCTTTTAATAACTATAATATTCCTACGTTGTCTTCTCGAAGAACAAAATCCACAATTGATTTATCTGATGGTGATAGTTTTGTCATTGCGGGATTAATTAATGAAAGTGATCAGGAGCAATTATCTCGTCTTCCTTTTATTAGTGATATTCCAATTTTAGGAGCACTAGCGAGAAGTTCAACAACGAGTCGTTCTAAATCCGAGATGATAGTTTTTGCAACAGTTAATTTGGTAACACCAAAAAGTAGTTTTGATAGTATTGAATTACCAACTATAGAGCGGACTGATGTAATTAATAGTTTCTTTAATATTAAAAACAATCTTGATAAGCAAAGAAAAAAGACAGTACCAGCTTCTAACGAAAGTGAAAAATTTATTAATGATATGGGCTTTATTGAATAAAAGGTTATTGGGATTCTTATGCAATTATTTGGTAATAAAAAAGATACAGATTCATCAGCAAATACTGCTTCACAAGAATATGTTGTTGGACGAATATCTGGCTATAAGGTAGCTATTGTTAGTAAAAGAACTGAATTGATTGAAAAAGTTCGTTCTGTACTATTTCTATATAATATATTGGGTATGGAGATTATTTCATTAGCATTATCTGAATTGAAAGAAACACCAAGTTGGAATCAATTTGATGCAATTATTGTAGATATCCAAAATGCTGACGATGCAGAGCAAATATCAGAAAATATTAATCGTTGTATTCCTATTCAAGCAACAACAGTACTAGTTGGGAGTTACGATTCAATTCAATTTTCTGAATTTTTATTAAAAAAAGGGATATATTTCTTATTGGAAAATAGCCAATTAGAAAAAATTCCTGATATTTTACATAAAAGAAGTATGACCCCTCCGGGTTCAAGTCAGAGAGTGGGAAGTGTTATTACTTTCTTAGGTTGTAAAGGAGGAATTGGAACTTCATCATTGGTTGTTCATACTCTTAAGAAAATTAGTGATTTAACAAATTATCCACTTCTTTATATACAAGGTGCTACAACAAGCTCTAATGCAGATTTTTTATTTGAAATGCCAATACCTGATGATGGTTCATTAATTGATGTTGGACACTCTTTACAGGTTAAAGTAGAAACTAACGAAAAAGCATGGAACTATAAAGACCTTAATTCTGGAGAATTCAATATTACTATTATTGATCAAAATATGGGGTTAGCTTCATCGTTTAAACATTTTGAAGAAATTATAACATTTTCTAATATTATTTTTATTGTAATAAATAGAGATCCCTACTCTATTAAAGTGGCTAAGAAGATGTTAACAGAAATTGCGCGTGCTAGTGCTACAAATTTTGATTTACTCAATAAGCGTTTTTTAATTTGTCTAAATGATGATGTTCCTTATGATAAAAAAAATGCTTTACGTGATTCGGATATTGAGGATTTTTTAGAGCAGAAAATTGACTTCACACGTAAATTTATTCCGAATATTGGTAAATTTAAGAAAGCAAATGATAGTGCTGAAATAAGAGAAATAGCTGCAGCTATTATTGGCAATAAAACAATGGATAATAAACAACAGAAAGCTTTTTTTTCATTATTAAGGAAAAAGAAAGATAATTTTTAATGCAACGTAGAGAAAAAATTATGTTGAAATATATAGGATTGTTTTTTCGTCAAAAAAATGGAGTTGTTTCAATACAATTTACTATTATTTTTCCGTTTTTAATTATCCTTTTTTTCATAGCGCTTGAGTTTAGCCGAATTATGATTATTGGCTCGGCTTTAGATTTAATGACGACTGAAATAACAAGACAAGCAGCCATTACTGAACAAGACGATTATGCTGAGAAAATAGAAAATTTAGTTCAAACTGAAGTTCCTCTATGGCCTTATATCGCTGAACCTGGTCATTTTAATGTTACTGTAAAGTATTGCAAGGAAGTGAATGATGTTATCAATGACAGGTGTCAAACAACTCTTACCGATGAAACTCATATATTGTTATTTGATTTGAAATATCAATATTTAGTTATTTTTACTGAATTTTTTGGGTTTCTTAACACAGCTTTAACAAGAAAAACTGTCGTTTATCGTGAGTTTATTAAAAGTGAAATGGAATACAAAGGAAATTAGTAATGATGAAATATTCAAAAAACTTTTTCCATAATAAAAATGGGGCATTATCAATTGAGTTTGCATTTTGTTTCTTATTGTTTTTTTTAACAGTCTTCATTATTTATGATGTATACACAACTATTATGTTACAAAATAAATTAGAACGGGCAAATTATACTGTTGCATCTGTTTTTCGTGAAAGATCAACTTTATATAAAGATAGAGTAAAGACTGATGGTGAGGTTTATAGTGCAGATTTATGTTCCGATCGATGGAATTGTTATGTTTCTAGTGAGTTATTTGATTCACAGCAAGTTAATGAGATGAGTAACTTAGCAAGTTCATTATTGAATAATCGTGAAGTTGCTTTAAAGATAGAAGCACTATTTATTTTACAAGATCCTAATAATCAAGGGGATTTGGAAAAAGCTAAATTAGTGACTTTTGGCAAAAATTTACTATCTTGTTCGAATGGTAGCTGCAGTAATAACTCAATTAGAAGTCATTTTGATTCATTACCAGCTATGGATAAACCTTCAAATAATTACCAACAACTCGCTCCATATGTTCCAAAATTGGTAGATTCATCAATTAGGCTAACAGGGCGTTGGATTCCTTTATATCGAGTTTCTATGTGTATTGTTAATGAAGAAAGTCTTTACTTAAAATGGGTAAATTCTAATAGACAAGGTTCTGGTGGCATTGTGCCAAATTTATGTAGTGATGTTGTTGTATTGTCACGTTGTAACGATTCAAGTGTTTGCCCTACTTATAATTAAATGCACTTTCGAGAGGAAAATATGGACAACAATAGCCAATTAATTAAAAAAAATCATGAAGATTCTTTTTTAAAGTGTACTTCTGGGGCAATCGCTATATCTATGGCAATTATGCTTCCTGTTATATTTACATGTATGGCATTTTCAATTAATCAAGCTTACACTATGCGTAATCGGGCTATGATTTCTGAAGCTACTAATGAAGCATCATTAGCAGTGATAGCTATAGATAATAAAAATATCAATGATGAAGCAAAAAAGCAAAATCGAAAATTAGCATTGAATTATATTAATTATTTCCTTTCAAAAGAAATAGGTGATGACTCTAAGACAGATGCAAATTTATTAAGACCAGGTTCTGAAATTAATGTTGATTATGACGAAGATAGACATGAGTATTATATCGCATATAACCAACGATTTAATGAATTTACTGAGATTAAACATAATGAGTATGAAAAACCTAAACCTGTTGTTGTGGGTAATAAGACAGAAAGCTATGGTAATACTAGAAAATATCTTATTTATGATTCATTTGATTTCGTTTTTATCAGCGATTTTTCTGCTTCATCAACATGCCAATATAGTGATGTAAACTGTAATGATTATTCTCCAAATAATAATGCTCAGAGACGTCTTGACTATATGAAAGATGCCATAGAAGACATTATTGAAAAATATAAGGATTATTCACAATATCAATTTGCATTAGTACCTTATGATATCGGTGTGCCCGTAGAAAGCCAAACTAAGAATGCAGCAGGGGGAGAAAATTATAAATGTTCTGTTATGTATAAAATGAAAGAACCTTATAATTCTGTTAATTACAATTTTTGGGCAAACAAGAATGTTGCATTTACGTACTGGAGTAAACTGAAAAAAGATAATGTTATTACCGATTATTCTAACACAGATAACTACTTTCCTAACCATAGAAAATTACTAACTTACTTCATGGATAGTTCTTATTATAATTATTATGCACATATCATTGGACCAGCGTTAGGTTTAGAATATGGTAGTAATAAAGCATTAGTCGATGAGGGTTTATGTACTGAGAGAACTCGTAATCAAGATCGCGCGGAATATGGATTACATCAGTATGCTTGTGGTAAAGATATAAATGATCAGCCAGAACATAATAGAGGCCTCATACATAGTGAATATGCTAAAGTGGTTCAACTATTTGATTATATGTTCTCAGGGGATTATGACGATGTGCATTATTCATTTGCCAACAGTAAAACAGTAGATATAGAAGGTACAATTAATACTCTATTTAGTGATATGGAAAGAAATACTATAACATTTGAGCGTCCTATCTCACCAGTAATTGCAGAATTTTCACCTTTTATGGGCATGTGTCAATCACCGTTATATAGTAATAATCTTATGAATGAAAAAATGATTGGTGTGAAAAAAGTAACTGATGATATATATAGGGAAATTGGGGATGCAAAATATGTTGCGAAATTTCAATCCACACCACATTTAATCCCTTTTAGTAATGATAAAGATCATAATAATAATATTTTAACAAGTCTAAAAAAGATAAATTGGAAACCTGGCGGAGGTACAGACACTATGACGGCACTATTAAGAACTGTACCTGTAATCGCTGAAAGTAATGGTAATAATAAAATTATGATTATTATTAGTGATGGTAAAGACGATAAGGGTGCTGATGTTCTTAGAGATAATTTTTTAGATAAAGGTGTTTGTCAGGCAATAACAGCAGGGTTAAGAGACAAACAGAACTTTGATCGAGGTTATATTAAAAGTCTTGCTAAAAGTGCAATTATTTACTATATAAAATTAAATCCTAATGCTAGTAATTTGACTACGGATGCTGAATATGAGGCTGAGTTCGGTAAGTGGTTTACAAAATGTATGAATGGTAACCCTATATTCTTAATGGAGGCAAAGGATAAGAAGTCATTGACAGATGTTATAAATAAAGTCATTGAAATTGAAACAGGGAAATTCATCAAAAAAAATCAAACTGAAAGTTAATAGGGTAAAAATAGGAGAAATAATGAAATGAAATTAATAAGAATCATGGTGCTATTTTTAGCTTGTTTTTGCTTTACAGCTGTAGCCGATTCAGACACTGACGCAATATTATTATCAACTCAAACAGGGATTAAGACTGTTACCCGCATAAACCTGATGAATACAGGAGTTACTATTGAAAACGGTGATGTTTGGGTCTGGGGTTATAGAGGTAGAGGCTTGCAAGGAAATGGCGTTAGAACCGTTCCCTATAGGAGTGCGCCAGCGAGAGTACAAACGTTCGTTGAAGAAGGGCTTGCTATTACTCAAGTTGCAGCAGGAAGATATCATATTATTGCACTTGATGAAAATGGTGATGTGTGGGGGTGGGGTCGTAATTTACAATATGAAGCAAGTGGTGGCGTGTTCTCAACTTCTACATATGTGTTGACGCCCATCAAAGTCTTGTCTGGTAAAAGAGTTATCGATATTTATTGTAACGAATTTACATCTTATGCTTTAACAGCCAATGGTGAAATTTGGGTTTGGGGAAGAGGTACTCATGGTGAAGCAGGACTTAACGATAGAAAAGTAAAAAATACTGTAAAGCAGATTCCTTCTTCTTTGTTTGAAGGAGATAGAGTGAGAATCATGGGTGTTGGTTATCGAAGCGCTTATGCTATTACACGTGCTGGAACTATTTATGCTTGGGGTGAGACTGTAAGTAATAAATTTTGCCCTGAGAATAAAAAAAGTTGTCTTTATTCCATTCTACCAATAAGAATTAATAATACTTTAGTACAATCAAATTCAGGTATTAAATCTGGTGCAGGTATAAAACAAATTACTGGCGGCAGGCATTTTATGGCTTATTTAACCTATGAAGGTGAAGTTTATGGTATGGGGTTCACAAAGTATTTAGCTGATGGTAAATTTGATCCAAATTCCCTTGAAGAGAATGATGATGAGGAGTGGGTTGATGGTGATGATGATGATGATGCTGATGCTGTAGCTGCAGCGGATGATGCAACTGATGAAAAAGATGGTGAAGATATTCGACATGACCCATATTATGTAACTGAATCTCCTATAGCTATCATTGGAAAAGATGCTCATGATGAAAAAGATGGGGTTGGCTATTCAATTTATTGCCGATTCCGTGGATGTGTAGCTATTACAAAACATAAAAGTATTTTAACATGGGGTATAAAAGGAAGTTCTAGGTTAAAATCAATTCTTTATAACAGAAACAAAGCTTCAGTAGCGCAAAGACCACTTCAAGGAGTGTTGACTAAAATTGATGGTGGTAGACAGCATCTATTCTATTGGAATGAAAGAGGAGAAGTTTTTGGCGTAGGTATAGGTAGCTACCACAAATTTGACCCTTCTACGAGTCATACTCGAGATTGGGATGAGAAGAGAATGGATTTTTTGATGGATGCTATGCACGCTGTTTATGGTAAAGACCATGTTTTAGGACAAGTAAAATAATGATTAATCAAGATTTTATTAACGACGCTATTATTTTAACGATTTGGTTGTGTTTGTTAA
This sequence comes from Gilliamella sp. wkB7, assembly GCF_001693435.1. Taxonomy (NCBI): domain Bacteria; kingdom Pseudomonadati; phylum Pseudomonadota; class Gammaproteobacteria; order Orbales; family Orbaceae; genus Gilliamella; species Gilliamella sp. wkB7. The sequence goes on along the minus strand of NZ_CM004509.1, from coordinate 827,123 downwards.
TTTCTTGTTATACAGATATAAAATACCGGATAATTTCAAATTATATTGTCATAATTATATTTGCTTTAGCGATTTTAAATTATGCCTTTAGTCAGGGAGCACTAAATTATAGTGCTTCCGGTATATTTTTAGTCTGTGGCTTACTGATGTTTTATTGTCGATTAGTAGGTGCTGGAGATATAAAATTAATTACTGTACTTTTGATAACTATTCCTGTAGGTAGTGTAATGTTTTTCTTTGCGGCGACCACATTTTTGGGATTACCTCTGGCAATCTTTGCGATTATCTATAAGTGGCTAAAAAAAGTAAAGGGTGGTATTACGTTACCTTATGGTGTTGCAATTACAGGTGGTTATATTCTTACTTCATTAACTTTCTTTAGAGTATTAATTTAGTCAAGTACTTTATATTGTTATCTTTAATGTGAATAGGCTTTGATGTTAATTCTCCCCCTTTAGTTGAAACATAACTAAAGGGGAATCAAATACCTTTCTAATTTTTTCTATTTCCGATTTCTAGTGATACTTTTTGCGATTTAAAACTGAGTTTTTTACTCAGACACATGTATAACCTGAAACTTCTTTACAATAATTCATCTTAATCATTTTTATCAAAAATTTTAAAATTTATAAAAGTATTTACATGGATTATTTTGGTGCAGTTTGCATCTATTTAGAGTCGCAAAGACTGTTATTTTTAAGGTTGAATCACTATAATTTTAATTAATGTTTTGTTTGAAAAACGACAAATATAATTAATTATCATCATTAATTTTTACTAAACTATGGCATGATAATTGCTTGTAAAAATTATAGAATCATCATAAAAAATTGTAGAGACAAGCTTAAAGGAGATATATATGGAAAATCGGACAAGTAATACTAAAACCTTTGTAAAAAATCGTCGATCTTCCTTGATTAGTGCGATCTTCTTAATGGCAACTTCAGCAATTGGTCCAGGTTTTATCACGCAAACAGCTACCTTTACAGTGACATTAGGTAGTGCTTTTGGTTTTGGTATTTTAGCTTCTATAATCATTGATTTTGTAGTGCAACAAAATATTTGGCGTGTGGTTTCATTAACAAAAATGTATTCTTCCGACATTGCTAATGCGACAATCCCTTATAGTGGCTATATTTTAGCTATATTAGTGATTTTTGGTGGATTAGTTTTTAATATTGGTAATATTGCCGGTGCAGGATTGGGTTTGAATGCTTTAGTCGGGCTTGATCCAAAATGGGGTGGTGCAATCAGTGCATTTATGGCGATCTATATCTTTTCATCACATAAAGCCAGCCATTTTATTGACCGTTTAATGATTGGTTTCGGCTTGCTAATGATCAGTTTAACATTATTTGTGTTATTTGCTGCACATCCCCCTATCGGGCAAGCATTCACCGAAACGCTTTTTCCAAGTAGTATTGATTTTGCCTCTATTACCACTATTGTAGGAGGAACGGTTGGCGGATATATTTCTTATGCTGGCGCACATCGTCTGCTTGATAAAAAAATGGTGGGAGTTGAAAACATTAAATATGTATCAAGCGCAGCAACACGAGGAATTATTGTTGTAGGTGTGATGCGATATATTTTATTTTTAGCAATTTTAGGTGTGGTAGCCAGTGGTGTTACCATTGATATCTCAAGCTATGCAGCTAATCCTGCTTCCCAAGCCTTTCAAGCCGCTTTAGGACAATTGGGGTTGCGTATATTTGGTTTAATTTTATGGGCAGCCGCATTAACCAGTATTATTGGCGCAGCTTATACTTCAATGACGTTTATTACTCCTTTTAAACCTTCTATCACAATAAGGCAACGCCAAATAGCGACAATAATTTTTATTATTTGTTCATTAGCTGTTTATTTAATTATGGGAGCCGCTCCTGTATCATTATTAGTTTTCGCTGGTGGTTTTAACGGCTTAGTTTTACCACTGGGTTTAACAATTTTTATTTTTATCGGTTGGAAACGTGCTGATTTAATGTCTGGATATCACTATCCACGTTGGTTGTTATGGTCTGGTTTTATAGTCTGTGCGATAACTTGGTATATGGGTGCAATGTCAATTGTAACCATATTTAACTATTTAAGGTAAAAATTAAATATGAAAGTAAAAAAATTTATTGATTTAAATAGTGATCTTGGTGAAAGTTTCGGTCAATGGAAAATGGGTAACGACCAAGCAATGTTACAAGTGGTCAGCAGTGCAAATATTGCGTGTGGTTTTCACGCAGGTTCACCAGTAACCATTTTAGACACCCTAAAAGCAGCTAAAACTAATAAGGTTACAATAGGTGCTCATGTAGGTTACCCTGATTTAGTTGGCTTTGGGCGACGTAATATGGACATTGCATCTAACGAACTAACGGCTGATGTGATTTATCAAATTGGTGCACTCAAAGGTTTAGCAACATCAATTGGTGCAAAAGTGAGTTATGTTAAACCTCATGGCGCTTTATATAACACTATCGCGAACGATAAACGTCAAGCTATGTCAGTTATCAATGCTATTTCTCAAATTGATGCTAATCTCATATTAGTGGCACTTGCCGGCTCTCCACTTATCGGTTGGGCAAAACAGCAGGGTTTGCATGTGGTTGCTGAAGCCTTTGCAGATAGATCTTATCATGTTGATGGTACATTAGTTTCTCGTAAAGAAACCGGAGCCGTATTACACGATCCTGAATTAGTCGCAGAACGTATGTTACAACTTGTCAGAGATGGCGGTGTGACTTCTATTGAAGGGAAGTTTGTTACAATTGAGGCAGATTCCATTTGTGTGCATGGTGATAGTGAAGGTGCATTAGCGATGGCACAAAAAGTTCGAGAAAAATTACAACAAAATGGAATTACCATAACTTCGTTTACGAAAATAAGTGATAGATAAATCATTATGTTAGTTTGATAAAATATAAACTTATATCAAACAAATAATTTTTGACTAGTTTTTTGTTGAGATCATGGATTAGATAACCGACAAGGTTAGAGGTACTAAATGCGATTTTTACCCGTAAATATCGATGCAATTATGGTTGAGCTTTCTAGCCTTGAACAGACCATGGCTTTAACTGATCAACTACAAAATAATCTAGCATTTTGGAAAATTGAAGAAATCATTCCAGCGGCTCGAACCGTTTTAATCCGTTTTAACCCAATTCTTACTGATGCCGATACTCTTGCTAAGAACATCTGTGCTCTTGATCTCACATCTGGTTCAATTCCTTCTGGGGAATTAATTATCATAAGTGTCAAATATAATGGTGAAGATTTGGCATACGTCGCTGATCATCTTGGTATAACAGTTAGTGAAGTAATTAATAGACATACTAATAATGAGTATCAAGTTGCTTTTTGTGGTTTTGCACCAGGTTTTGCTTATATGGTATCAAATCATGCTCAGCTTAATGTTCCACGTCGCCAATCGCCTAGAGTTCGTATTCCAGCTGGTTCAGTGGCATTAGCTGGTGAATTTAGTAGTGTTTATCCTCAAGCAAGTCCAGGTGGCTGGCAACTTATTGGTATTACCGAATCTGCAGTTTGGGATATAAATCGAGATAACCCAGCTTTGTTTAAACCAGGTAGCCGCGTTCATTTTGTGGATGCGGCTAAATCTTCTAACAAATATCATTTACCAACGATAAAAAAAGAAGAAAAAAATAACTCTCAGCAAGATATTAAAGTTTTGGCAACGGGATTACAAACTCTTTTTCAGGACAATGGACGAATTGGCCAAGCTGCATTAGGAATCTCAGAATCGGGGGCAATGGATAAAAGTGCACTACATAGTGCTAACCGTGTGCTTGGTAACCCAATTAATGAAGTTGCACTTGAGATCACCCAAGGTGGTTTTAAAACCCAAATAAACCGCTCTATGTTAATTGCAGTCACTGGAGCGGTATGTGACATTAATATCACGACATTACTTGGTGAAAAATATACTGCACCAATGTATCAACCCATTTTATTAGAAAAAGGTGATACTGTTGAACTTGGTAATATTAAATGTGGAGTGCGTAGTTATTTGGCTGTTCGTGGTGGTTTTCAAGTATCACCTATTTTAACAAGTTGTTCATTTGATACATTGGCACAAGTGGGGCCTCCACCAATCACAATTGGGCAAACATTAGCAATCAAATCAACAAATATAAAAGCATCTGTATCATTGAATGAATCACCAGCAATAAACTATCCATGCCCAGGTGATGTAGTGGTATTAGACATTGTGCTTGGGCCAAGAACTGATTGGTTTACGCCTAATGCAATTAAGTTATTAACTGAGCAATTGTGGCGGGTAACGCCTGCTTCTAATCGTATTGGATTAAGGTTATCTGGTGATATTTCATTAACTCGAGATAAGTTACAAGAATTACCAAGCGAAGGTACATGCATTGGTGCAATTCAAATACCAGCAAATGGACAACCTGTGCTATTTTTAAATGATCATCCCCTAACAGGTGGGTATCCGATTATTGGTGCTGTATGCAAATATCATTTAGATTTATCAGGACAAATTCCTATAAATGCTAAAATAAAATTTAATCCTGTTGGAATATTTAAAGAATTTGAAGGGAGTCATATCGACCATGTTTGAGAATAATAAAAAAGTAACACACAGAGTACTCATCGCTAATCGAGGTGAAATTGCAGTACGCATTATTCGCGCATGCCGTGATATGGAGTTTGCATCCATTGCAATTTATGCTGATACGGACATTAATGCGCTGCATGTTCAAATGGCTGATGAAGCTTATGGATTATCGGGAAAGTTGCCGAGTGAAACTTATCTTAATATCGATAAGATTATAGCGATTGCAAAAAGATCGGGAGCTACTATGGTTCACCCAGGATATGGTTTTTTATCCGAACGATCGGAATTTGCTAAAGCTGTTCAAAAAGCAGGATTAATTTGGATTGGACCGAATCCAGAAACAATAGATATTCTTGGTGATAAAGTTAAAGCTCGACAGCTAGCCATACAAGTCGGGGCTCCGTTAGTTGAAGGGACTAAAGAACCAGTACGCGATGCTAAAGAAGTTGTTGAATTTGCACATAAACATGGCTTACCCATTGCTATTAAAGCCGCCTTTGGTGGTGGAGGTCGTGGTTTAAAAGTTGCATGGCAAATGGATGAAGTTGAAGAACTTTACCATTCTGCTGTACGAGAAGCGACAGCAGCTTTTGGACGTGGTGAGTGTTTTTTAGAGCAATTTTTACACAATCCACGTCATATAGAAGCTCAGGTCATTGCAGATAAATTAGGTCATATTGTCGTTGTAGGAACGCGTGATTGCTCATTGCAACGGCGTAATCAGAAACTAATTGAAGAGTCGCCAGCACCATTTATATCAGATCAATTGCAACAACAAATTATTCAAGCATCAATTAACATTTGCGCCAAAGCAAATTATGTTGGTGCTGGAACCGTTGAGTTTTTACTCAGTCATGATGGTAAATTGTCATTTCTTGAAGTAAATACTCGCCTACAAGTAGAACATCCTGTTACCGAAGAAACAGTCGGAATCGACCTTGTTGTAGAACAATTACGTATAGCACAAGGATTACCACTTAGTATTAATGAAACACCTAAACCTCGAGGTCATGCTATCGAATTTCGGATTAATGCTGAAGATGTAGCTAATGGTTTCTTACCTAAACCAGGCACTATTACAAGGTTTGAAGTACCATCGGGGCCTGGCATTCGGTTAGATAGTGGTGTTGTCACTGGCTCAACGATCCCCTCAACTTTTGATTCACTTATGGCAAAACTCATTATTGTTGGTAATAACCGTGAGCAAGCGCTTGCTAGGGCTCATCGTGCATTAGCGGAGTTTTCTATTGAAGGTGTTGCAAGTGTTTTACCATTTGATCGTGCAATCATAGAACATCCTGATTTTTGTCGTGATTTTAAAATACATACGCGTTGGATTGAAACAGAGTTTATACCAATGGTGGATTCATTGCCGAGGCAGGTACCTATAAAAGATTCTACTCTGACCTATACTGTGATCGAAATTGATGGTAAACGTTGCAAAATTGGTTTGCCTGCACAATTATTAGCAGGATTGTCATTAGCTGTGAATAGTGAGTCAGCATTAACTTCATTAAAGAATGTGGAACAATCAGAAACTATTGTTAAATCGCCAGTTTCAGGAAATCTTTTTAAGTGGATTATTAAAGAAGGTCAAGAAGTCCATGAAAGTGATGTAATAGGTATTATGGAAGCGATGAAGATGGAAGTTCAGATTATTGCTCATCGCAAAGGCATCGTAAAATTAATTAGTAAAGAAGGTGATTTTGTCAATACCGGTGATAAAGTTGCGGAAATTAATTAATAGGGTTAGCTCCACTGTTTGATAAAATTGATAGGAGTTTTTCATTTTTAATTGAGCTCTGGTGATTCATTTTTCTAAAATCTTTACATTTTTATCAACAACCCGAGCTTGTTTTAATATGGTTGATATTTTGGTAACTATAAACTATTAATTAAGTTTTTTGATTATTTTCATTGCCAATTTATGTGCGATATGTTAAAAGTGTATAGAAATTATCTCGTATTATCATTTTTCTGTATGGATATTCAGGGATGATTTCTATATCTTGCCTTTTTCTATTGCTGTTTGTATTGATATCCCTCATAACTTAGTTTAGAAAGAATATATTGTTTTGAATATTTAAAGAAGTCTTGAATATTTTCATGTCGTATAAATTTGTAAATTGTCTTGATTCGATATGCTAATTGTTTTGTAACTTAATAAAACAAATTAACTTATTTTGTGTGTCTTTTTTAATTTAAATTTTATTATCAATTATATAATTTTTAAATTTTCAAATTGATATACATTTTCAGCACATTGCTAGGAGGTAGAATAATTGATTTGTAATTTGTTAAATATGTCAACAAGTTTTTTACGTCTTTGTAAACTTATATTTTGTCAAAAATTAAAGAACCCTTAAACCTTTTCCAAGTTTTATATCTATTAATAGTTGTTCGTTAATACACTAATTTATCGATTTATTAATTAATAAATCGATAAATTAGTGAGTTTCATTCAGTACAAGTTTTCAAATAAAAACTGGTTAAATTCCAGCATAAATTAATTGTCGATTTGAATGGGAGGAAATAATGAATAAAGTATACAAGTTAGTTTGGAATGCTAGACGTAAAGCCTTCATTGTAACATCAGAAAAAGCGCAATCAAAAGGGCGATTATTTTTGGTTAATTTGTTATCTGTAGCAACTTTAACCGCAGCAATGGTACCTGTTAGTTATGCACAATGTATCGAAACATCTCTTAAAAATAATAGTTGCGAGACAAAAATTACTAGTCAATATGCAAATCAAAATTTATTAAGTTTACAACGTAGTGATTATCTAAATCATCTGTTGAGTACTGCAAATCTTAACAGTTCGGTTGAAATCTCTATTCCACACCATCTTGAATCTAATGACGATGGTTATACCTACACAAGTAACTCTGATGTTGATAACTTAGTTATAAACCAACCTGCCGGAGATATCATTGGTGGAACAAATGGTATTAATATTAATCATAATGGTACTGGATCAACAAATATATCAATTAATGGTAATGTCACTGGTAAACAAAATGATGGGATACATGCTTCAAACTCAACTAATACTCAAGACTTAAACATTATAGAGACCGTAGGAGCCGACATTCACGGTAATTTGAATGGAATTAATGTTGCTAATAATGGTCACGGAACAACAACAATAACAACTTCAGATTCCGTTGTAGGTGACGAAAGTGATGGTATTGTTGTGGTGAACGACGGTGATACAAAAGGTATTAAAGTAATCCAATCAGCAGGGAGCATCCATGGTAAAAAAAATGGTATTAATGCCGACAATAGAGGTAAAGAGACTACACATATCACAACCGCAGGTGAAGTTATTGGTGATGATAATGAAGGGATTAATGCCGTCAATGAACAAAATGCTGGTAATATGGTTATTGAACAAAACAGTGGTTCAATTAGTGGTCATTTAAACGGAATAAAAGCTAATAACTTGGGTAATGGTTCAACTACAATCACAACTACAGCCAAGATTACTGGGCAAAATAATGATGGAATATTTGTAAATAATAATAGTAATACCCATGATTTATCGGTTACCCAATCTTCCGGTTCAATTAGTGGAGAATTAAACGGAATCAATGCTATCAACGGCGGTAATGGGGCAACTATTGTAACCACTTCAGGAACGATTACAGCTAATCAGCAAGATGGTGTGGCTATTGTCAATCAAGCCAATACTAGAAAACTAACTTTCAACCAATTAAAAGGCGATATTACAGGCAAACAATATGGTATCAATATTGTCAATAATGGTAATGGTTTAACATCTATTAACAGTTATGGTAATGTCGAAGGTCAACAAAAAGATGGTATATTTGGTATTGGTGGTGTAAATACTAACGATTTAAACGTTAGTCAATCTACTGGTAGTATAAAAGGTGAACTAAACGGTATTAATATGACCAATCAAGGAAACGGTTCGACTTTAATTACGACTAATGGTGAAGTAACCGGTCATCAAAATGATGGGATATTTGCTGTTAACGAAGTGAATACTCATGAACTAACAATAAATCAATCTGCAGGCAATATTCATGGCCAATCAAATGGAATAAATATTAATAACAAAGGTAGTGGCTCGACGATTGTTAGCGCATCTGGCGATGTAATCGGTGACAATAATTACGGCATTAGTGCTGTTAATGAAACAAATACTAAAGACCTTAATATTCGGCAACCACTAGGTAATATTCATGGTAAGCTTGATGGTATTAATGTAGAACATAAAGGAACAGGAACAACAACCATCGCAACCTCTGGACAAGTGATAGGTGATCAAGAAAATGGAATCTATGCCATAACTCAAACGAACACTAAAAATTTAACAGCCAAACAATCATCTGGTTCTATTTTAGGGAAAAAAAATGGTATTAATTTTAATAATTTAGGAACTGGTTCAACTTTCATTAACACCGCAGGACAAGTAGAGGGTAGCGAATATGATGGAATACTGGTTAATAATGATACTCACAGTCAAGATGTCAACGTAATGCAAACTGCGGGCAGTATAAAAGGTAATTTAAATGGCATTAATGTTAACAATAAAGGAAACGGCACTACATCAATAACAACTTCTAATGATGTTATTGGAACTCAAAACAATGGTATGACCGCTGTTAATGAACAAAATACCCAAGATATAATTGTTTCTCAGTTAGCCGGTAATATTCAAGGTTTACAAAATGGTATTAATATGTTTAACAATGGTAAAGGTGCCACATCAATAAATACATCCGGAAAGGTTATCGGAAAACTTAATGATGGTATTTATGCGTTTAATAACAACAATACTACTGATCTTAAAGTTAGCCAATTAGAAGGTGAAATTAACGGTAAACACAATGGCATGACAATTGAAAATAATGGACAAGGTTTAACATCTATTACTACTTTAGGTAAAGTCATAAGTGATCAAGAAGACGGAATATTTGCAACAAATAATACTAATTCTAAAGATCTAAACATAATTCAATCTGGTGGTGAAATTATTGGTAATAAGAATGGTATTAATATTGTTAATAATGGTCAAAGATCAACCGTTATAAGTATAGCAGGAAAAGTTATTGGTAATAATAGTAATGCTATTTCAGCTGTAAGCCAATCCTCAACCAATAACTTATTATTTGGACAGACACAAGACAGTGAAATAATCGGTAAACTTAATAGTATTGATCTTGCTAATCATGGACAAGGTTCAACAGGTCTTAAAGTTGCAGGCAAAATAATTAGCCAAAATTTAGATGCCATTATTGCAACTAATTATTCTAATTCGAATAATTTAACATTTAGACAAGAATCTAATAGTGAGATCCAAGGTGCTAAAAATGGGATTAATTTCACTAATCAGGGAAATGGTTTTACTCGTATTGTTAGTGAAGGAAAGATCATTGCTAATAACGGTTCAGCAATATTAGTCTCTAATAACGATACTGCCTCAGATTTATTAATAAACCAAACAGATGGTACCATAAATGGTTTTGATAATGGTATTGAGGCAACCAATAGTGGTACAGGGATTACAGAGATTAACATTTTTGGCAAGGTAAAAGGACAATCAGGAACAGGTATTTATACCACAGGTAAAGAAGGGTTAGAAACCCATATAAATTTAAATCAGGGTGCAGATGTCTCATCGGATAGTGACATTGCAATAAAAAACGAAACCACAGATTCAATTATTTCTCTAAATGATGGTTCTAAAATTAGTGGACAAATTATACTTGGAGAGGGTAATGATACATTGTTTATTAATGAAGGAGCAGATATATCACAACTAACCGCAATAGATGGTGGTAATAAATTTACGCGCGTAGGTGGATCGTCTGACGATGATACCCTTAACCTTAATGTTCATCTTATAGGCTCATCAACTTCAAGCGGTTCGATTGGAAATGTATCAATCGTTGGATGGGAAAATATTAATCTCAGTCAGATTGGTAAATTGACATTAACAGGTGATTTAAATACAGATAAATTAACTCTTGAATCAGGCTCAATTGTTGATCTTCAGTCCACTTTACATCAATCACAAATTAGTGGAAGTGTTCATAATGGAGGGACCATTACACTTGGTAATTCCTATGCAGGAGACAGTTTGATTATTGCTGGCGATTATGTTGGATATAATGGGAAATTAGTGCTTGATACCGTCGTTCAAAATAGTGATAGTCCAACAGATCGATTATTAGTAAACGGTAATGTTTCAGGAAACACATTTATACAAATTAATAATATTAATGGGTTAGGTGCTGATACGAGTAATACTAATGGCATTGAATTAGTCCATGTCGATGGAGTAAGTACGAATGATGCATTCAAAATGCAACAAGACCATTTAGATGTTGGTGCATATGAGTATTATTTGCATAAAGGAGATCTTAACAACCAAAATAACAACTGGTATTTACGCAATAATTTACCTAATAACCCAACAAACCCAACAAACCCAACAAATCCAACGAATCCGACAAACCCAACGAATCCGACAAACCCAACGAATCCGACAAACCCAACGAATCCGACAAACCCAACGAATCCGACAAACCCAACGAATCCGACAAACCCAACGAATCCGACAAACCCAACGAATCCGACAAACCCAACGAATCCGACAAACCCATCGAATCCGACAAACCCAACGAATCCAACAAACCCAACGAATCCGACAAACCCGACGAATCCAACGAATCCGACAAACCCGACGAATCCAACAAACCCAACGAATCCAACAAATCCAACAAATCCAACAAATCCAACAGGACCAACGAATCCAACACATCCAACAGATCCAATCGATCCTTTGGAACCAGTCGATCCAAGTATTGATCCAGATACAGGAAAACCAGTTAAACCAGCAGGTATAAAAACTTATCGTAAAGAAGTTCCTCTATTTGGAGCAATCGCAGAACAACTTCGCTTAGCAGAAAATATTATGCAAAGTAATTTACATCAACGTATTGGTAATATGCCGTTGTTAGATTCACCAATAAGTTGGGGTAGAATTATAACTAAACGTATTGATGTAGAACAAAATGGCATTACTAATATTCAAAGCAAAGGAAACTATACTGGTTTTCAATTGGGAAGTGATCTTTGGCAAGAAGACAATTGGCGACTGGGTGCTTATTTTGGCTATTTGTATGGTAATATGACCGTTAATGGATTTGCTAGTGGTCGAAATGGACAAGTGGGTAAAAATGGTATAAATTCCTACTTCTTAGGTGCTTATAGTACTTATATGCAAGACAATGGTACTTATTTTGATATTGTTTTACAAGGGGCTCGTCATCGTATCAATGTAAAACCTGATAGTAATAAAAACAGCAAACAAAAAAGCTATGGCTTAAGCGCATCAATTGAAACAGGTAAACCATTTATCTTATCGGCTAATGGCTGGAAGTTTGAACCACAAGCCCAAATCATACATCAATGGCTTGATATGCACGATAGCCATATTAGTGGTGATACCAAAGTAAAACATAGTAATAATAATGCTGTGCTGTTCAGAATTGGTGCTCGTTTTGAAGGTAATTTCAAAATGGACGATACGTTATTACGTCCTTATGCTCGTGTTAACCTGTTCTATTCACCAAGTGGTGCTGATCATGTAACCTTTGCTAGTAAAAATGCTGCTACGGAATTTAGTAATGGTGCTAAATATTTAAGTTCAGAAATGGCAATAGGTGGGAGTTTTGAAATTAATAATCAATTCAGCGCTTATACAGAAATCGGCCATACTTGGACAAATGGAGGGGATGCAAGAGTCAAAGCACCGATTAGCGCATCTGTTGGTATTCGGGCTAATTGGTAATTGTTAAATAAACTTTCACTAAAACATAAAAAACCGGTATGGCATAGCGAATACCGGTTTTTTTAATTATTTTTAATAATATCATTCAAAAAATATTTTTCAAAAACTTTATTCAAACAACTTGATTTAGAATAACCATATCTGAACGTATTATTATCGATATGAATGTCACACAGCTGGATTAATAAGAGATATTACAGTTTTTATATTTTAATCTTAAAGATAAATTGTTATAGGATTTCTAGCAAAGATCTGGATTTTACTTTGTCATAAAATAAGGATTGTTTAGAATGCAATCAACTTGTTGCACTAAATATTTACTATCATTAGACATAGATAAAATTAACTCATACTTTTTAAAGGGGTTAAAAGCCCCCCCCTTTTTGGGAGGCGATCATGATGTTTATTAATATTAAATCTATATTACAATTTTAAAGTTAAATATTAGGTCGGCGTTTAGTCAGCCACTCTACAACTGCAGGATCTCGATGTGAGAAAAATGCACTGGTCGCAGTATCAATTGCGGTAATATCGATCATATCTTGATGTGAAAGTTCAAAATCAAATATATTAAAATTTTCGGTCATACGTTCTTTTCTCACTGATTTTGCTAAACAGACAATTTGGCGTTGAATTAACCAGCGTAAAATAACTTGACCAACTGATTTATTATATTTATTACCAATTGCTGTTAATACAGGATGATTGAAAATATCATTTTTTCCTTCAGCAAAGGGCGCCCATGCTTCAGGCTGAATCGTTTTACTTTGCATCCAAGGAGCTGCTTGTAATTGTTGGTTGAATGGATTAACTTCTATTTGATTTACAGCAGGTTTTATTTTATTAAAGGCCATTAAATCAGCTAAACGATCTGGCTGAAAATTACTGACACCAATGGCTTTAATTTTTCCTTGCTCGTAGAGCTCTTCCATTGCATGCCAAGCACCATAAATATCACCAAAAGGTTGGTGGATTAAATATAAATCAATATAATCCACTTGTAATAAATTTAATGATTGTTCAAATTGGATTTTAGCACCTTCATAACTAGCTCGGTTTAACCAAAGTTTGGTGGTAATAAATAGATCTTTTCGGTCAATCCTACTAACTTTAATTGCATTTCCGACTTGTCGTTCATTTTGATAAGCGGTTGCAGTGTCAATCAGGCGATAACCGACATCAATTGCATCTAATACTGCTTGTTCACAATGCTTTTCATCAATTTGATAAACACCAAATCCTAAAGTTGGCATCTCGATCCCATTATTTAATTTTATCTTTATCATAATGATCACCTCTACAAAAAATTAACTGAAAATACCGAGTGTTATTGTATTTTATGATTATTTATCAATTATATTATTTAGTAAAGCTAAAAATATTAATCAGTTAAAATAAAGTTTTGTATGCCAACAACTTTACAAACAATCATCTATCGTTTGCGTTTAGTTTAATTATTAAACGTCATCAGATAGTTTTATTAGGATTAATTTAGTTAGAATAAATTCCAATACATTTTTTGATAACTGTAAATTTTTTTAATTCATTAAGGTTTGATAGATTGATTTGCTTTTTTATCTACTTTAGTTACAAGATAATTTACTGAACAATACTATTGCAATTTTAATTTATCGCATATTAGAAGTTGCGTTATTTGTATATGATTATTTTTTGGTATTAATAATAAAACATTGAGGATTCTGTTAGATGATAATTATATTATTGTATGAATATTGATGTTTTAAGCGATTTTGAAAATGTTTAAAACTCTGTTATTAAATACAAAGGATCAGTTATGATTTAAAGTGCAAATCATTTCGATTTATATAATAATTTTATCAGATTACTATTGTCCAATTTCGGTATTTTTTAGAGAAAATCTAAAAGAATTGACTAATATATTAAAAAAAAAGAATAAAATGACGATTCGTCCTGTACTTCTTGATAAATCTTATCGTTTACTGAGTCATGGGACAACGGTAATTGTTTAACAAACAATGATAATACTGAATATGTTATGTCTGCATCATGGATCTGCACATTAGATATGTTTCCTGCAAAATTGACAGCAGTTACTAGACAAAAAGTCATTCACACAGCAACTTATCGAAAAGAGCTAGAAATTTGCAATACAAGTTCCCATTGCCAGACAGGCTGAACAAGTTATTAGCGCAGTTACACAAAGTTATTTTGATAATCCAAGCAAATTAGCCTATAACCACATTGAGTTATTTTAACAAGATGGTTTTGATGTACCTCTCGTAAAAGACTATGCTGCTTGGTTGATCTGTTTTCTGATCCCTGAAGAATATAACCAGCAAAATTACGATCTATTAATTGGTGAAGTTGTAGGTGCATGGGCTGAAGATCATCTTTATGAAAATGGCCATTGGCAGTTTGATGAGATAAGTAATGAAATGAAGACGTTGCATTATATAGCGGGTAATCAGTTTTTTATCACAGGTAAAGGAGTTGTTGTTAAGAATTAGCCTAGATATTTTCTAAATTTATTACACAATTAATAATATCTTTAAAGTTATGATGTATAACGATAAGTTGTCCATTAATCAATTATATTTAAAATGTTGCTTAACATGGAAATCGTCCAACATTTTTTAAATGTTACTGTCTAATTATTGGCAAAAACAATGATTTGCTGGTATTTTTTACTTTTTAAATTTTTATAAAATCATGATCTCTCGCCAATCATTTTTAATATCCTTATATATAAAAAGGAATAACAAATCTTAATAATTGAATAATGTGATATAAAAAATAGTTATCATAATAATTTTTTTATAGTTTTACTGTTCAATTATGGTAATGTTTTGCCGTTAAATTATTATATAGGGAAATACTATGCCTCATTCAACTAATAGATTGGTTCGTATTTATTTTAAAGTAGGGCTGATACCGCAAATTATATTAGGATTAATTCTAGGTATTGCATTAGCCGCTATTTCGAAAGATCTTGCATTAGATATGTCCTTCATTGGAGCACTTTTTATTAATGCCTTAAAATCCGTTGCTCCTATTTTGGTTCTTATTTTAGTTATTGCTTCAATATCCAATCACCAACATGGTAAACGCGCTAATATGGGTGAACTTCTTACGCTTTATTTTTCTGGAATGATGTTGGCCGCATTATTAGCAACGGTTGCTAGTTTTATCTTTCCTTCTGTTATTTCATTAGGAGATGCCGCTAACCAAAGCAAATTAACCCCTCCAGGTAGTATTATTGAAGTATTAAAAACGTTGTTTAACAAAATGATCGACAATCCAGTAAATGCATTGGTTAATGCTAACTATATTGGTCTTATCATTTGGGGTGTTGGTATTGGGATTGCGTTAAGGCACTCAAGTGAAACGACCAAAACAATGATGAACGATCTGTCTTTAGCAATTTCATTCATTGTAAGAATAATTATTCGCTTTGCACCATTAGGCGTATTTGGTTTAGTTGCTTCAACTCTTGCAGAAACAGGTTTTGGGGAGTTACTTAAATACGCCCATCTATTAGTCGTATTAGTGTCTTGTATGTTAATTGTGGCATTAATTATTAATCCATTATTAGCGTATATTGTTATGCGTAAAAATCCATTTCCACTCGTTTTGACTTCATTAAAAGATAGTGCCATCCCAGCATTCTTTACTCGTAGTTCAGCAGCAAATATTCCGGTTAATATCGAAATTTGCAAAAGATTAAAAATGGATGAAGATACCTATTCTGTAGCAGTACCATTAGGTGCGGCTATTAATATGTCAGGTGCGGCAATTACTATCACTATTTTAACTTTAGCGACCGTTAATTCTTTGCATATAGAAGTGGATATTTTTTCTGCGGTATTACTTTGTATTGTGACGAGCATATGCGCATGTGGTGCATCCGGTATCGCAGGCGGGTCTTTACTGCTTATTCCTGTTGCTTGTAGTATGTTTGGTATACCTAACGAAATTTCAGCAAAAGTCATTGGTATTGGGATTGCTATTGGTGTAATTCAAGATTCTGTTGAAACTGCACTTAATTCATCTAGTGATGTCGTATTTATCGGTGCAGTATCAGAAAAAGTTCAACGTAATAAGACAAAATAGTTTTAAAATATGTAGATAACCGTTAGCTTATACTTATCTCAACAGCCTGATAAAAAAATTTATCAGGCTTTTTTATTAACCAATAGATATAGTCATCAGGCAAATTATTGCATTTATTGATATGACTATTTATCATAATTCAAAATTCAATCAATTATATTCACGTAAAATATTGGAATATTATGCCATCTAATCAAACTATTTCTGCTTCGACATTTCCCAAAAAAGGTAATACAAAAAAAGGTAATGAGACAAGATCTGCATTGATTCGTAGTGGAGTAGAATTGATGACCACATATGGATACATTTCATCAAATATTGAAAATATTTTAAAGCAGGTAGGCGTGCCCAAAGGTTCCTTTTATTATTACTTCAAAAGTAAGGAAGACTTTGGAAAAGCAATCATAGCCAGTTATGACAGTTTTTTTGCTCATAAATTAGATAAACATTTAAATGATTCGTCGATTAAATCACCTATCGCCCGAATTAAAGCTTTTTACGAAGATGCAAAGCAAGGTATGGCAAAGTATGATTATAATCGTGGATGCTTAATTGGCGAATTAATTCAAGAAGAATCACTCTTACCTCAAGGTTATGCGCAACTGCTTGAACAGGTTCTGCAAAGTTGGCAAGTTAAAATAGAAAAATGCCTTGAATTAGCAAAAAAATCAGGTGAAATTAACGCAAAAATTGATTGTAAATTATTATCTGAATTTTTTTGGTTAGGTTGGGAAGGTGCGGTAACACGAAGCAAATTGCTAAAAAAATCAGAACCGTTAGATACATTTATAACTGTTTTCATTAATATGATGATTAAATAGAATGTAAAATCCTAATATATTATAAATTTATTTTTTTAAACCTTATCCAAATATAATCTATTGCTTTTAACTAGACGAACGGTCTATAATTTTTAGACCAATCGTCTATTAATAGTAATTAAATTATCTAACTGACGAGCCAACTATTTCTGTGAGTCAATTATCTATTGGTTTATTATCCATTACACAATAAGGAATATGTATGTCATTCAATGCCATTATTTTAGAGAAAAATGAGGTTACAGGTTTTTCCCATTCATTGAAAACTATAACGAAACAACAACTACTTCAACAACAAGGCGATACCTTAGTAAAAATACAATATTCAAGTATTAATTATAAAGATGCATTAGCATTGACCAATAAAAGTCCTATTGTTAGACAATGGCCAATGGTTCCCGGTATTGATGGTGTAGGGACGGTAATTGAATGTCAAAGTGGCCGTTATCAACCAGATGATTTGGTTATTTTGAATGGTTGGGGGTGCGGTGAAACACATTGGGGATGCCTTGCTCAATATGCCTATTTGAAATCAGATTGGTTAATTCCATTACCAAGCAATCTAACTCCTTATCAATCAATGATTATTGGTACTGCAGGGTATACAGCTGCTTTATGTGTTTTGCGTATTGTTGATTTTGGCGTTAAACCAGAAGATGGCAAAATTTTAGTTACAGGCGCTACAGGTGGCGTTGGTTCAGTTGCTATCGCATTATTGAGTAAATTAGGTTATCAGGTCACCGCCTCAACCAGTAAAATGACGGATGAAGATTATTTACATAAACTGGGTGCGGTCGAGATTATTGATAGCCAATCATTGAAAGAACCTAATCGACCATTACAAAAAGAACAATGGTCAGCAGCAATTGATGTGGTTGGTTCGTATACATTAGCAAACATTTGTGCACAAACTCAATATGGTGGTATTGTCACTTGTTGTGGTCTTGCTCAAGGTATGGATTTACCGGCAACGGTTGCGCCTTTTATTTTACGTGGCGTGACATTAGCAGGTGTTGATAGTGTGATGGCTAGCTATGATAAACGGGTTGCTGCATGGCAATTAATAGCACAATATTTTGATGAAAAACTATTTTCTCATATAGGCAAAACAGTTATGTTAAATGAATGTTCTGACGTAGCTAATAAAATGATAGCTGGACAAATTAAAGGACGTTTTGTGGTTGATGTTAATCATTAACGTAAAAATTAACAATATAAATTTCTTATTATTTAGCGGTGTAAAATATTCACCGCTCATTCAAGTTAAGTAAACAGTCGATTTAAATGTAAACAAAAAGGATTAATTAAGTAATTATCCTTGTATTTCCTGTGAAATCAGAATAAATTCAATCTAAGTAAGTTGTTTTGAAAGTAAAGTTCGCAATGACCGTTTAAAATTATCAATATTTAGTGAGTAATTTAAAGAGGGGAAATGTGATATGCCTTATCAAACACGAGATGATCTACCTGAATCGGTTCGACATGTTTTACCTGCCCATGCTCAAGATATTTTTAAAGAAGCTTTTAATAATGCAATAAAAGAGTATCAAGATCCTAAAAAACGACGAGACAATAGTTCGTCTGAACAAATTGCGTTTCGAGTTGCTTGGTCGGCGGTGGAGAAGCTTTATCATAAAGATGAAAATGGCAAATGGGTTGCTAAATAATCACCTAAATGATAAATATTCTTTGTTTTAACATTTATTAATACTATTGATTAATAATCGATAAAAAGATAGTATAAAATCTAAGCCAACATGTATGGTTGGCTTAATTTATATTTAAATCAAGGAATTAAAATGTTTATTTTTTCTCTTACCTATCTTAAACCCATTAATGAAGTAGAAAAATATTTACCACAACATATTGATTATCTAGAACACTATTATCAATCAGGGCATTTTATTGCTTCTGGTCGCAAAGTACCTCGCAAAGGTGGTGTAATTCTTTGTTGTGCTGATAGTCATGAACAAGCCATGTCAATCATACAAGAAGATCCGTTCTATATTCACTACATTGCCGAGTATGAACTGATAGAATTTATCCCTACAAAGTATGCAAAAGAATTTGAAGTATTTATTTAATTATTGTCGATTGTTTAAAAATTATTTTTTAATAACATTGAATATTAATATCGATCTTCAATTTAAAATTAAATAGTTATATTATCTATTTGATAAAATAAATATTATGTTAGTTATCTAAAATTTAAACTTTCATATTCGCTTATCTAATCAATCCTATCTTTAAACATAACCATTCAAAAAAATTAATTGAAACTGTGAACCTTTTTTGCTTTTTTAAGCCTCTATATATGTATGTTATTTAATAAATAAAATGATATTAAATTCATTTAATTTTACTATTCGAGTATGACGGATTAAATAAAGATTAAAAAAACATGAGTAAAAACAGAGAACAAATAATCAAATTAGCTTGTCAGGGAGATGAACAAGCAATTGAAAAGTTATTGTTGATTTGTCAGCCCGATATTAAACGATTCGCTCGAAGAACATGTTCAACCTCAGAAGATGTTGAGGATGCTGTTCAAATTGCATTATGGCAGTTATATCGAAAAATAGGGATGTTAAAAACAGTAGCAACGTTTACAGGATGGTTATTTCGTATAGTTGAACGAGAATGCTATCGGTTATTTAAAATTAGGCGCTCAAAAACTATTAATTCAGACTTTGAACTTGATAATTTGCCTGCAACATACCTTGATATGGATCTAAAAATTGACTTAATTAATGCAATTATTGTTTTGCCATTAATCTATCGAGAAGTCCTAATTTTAAAAGATGTTCAGGAATATTCCTCTCCTGAAGTTGCGACCAAATTAGGCATTAGTGTCCAAGCCGTAAAAAGCAGATTGCACCGAGCTAGAACAATAATAAAAGAACAAATTAATTCACAAAAAATTTCTAATATTTAAATTAACAATAGGAGAGCATTATGTATTGTCGTAATTCAATAACTTTAGATTTAATAAGAGGGTTGTATGCAGTTATATTGATTATAGGAGTCTTTGTATTTCAACTTTCACTTGTTACACAACTGTTTTTTATTCTTTGTGCAGTTATTTTGTTACGAGGCTGTCCTGCTTGTTGGTTTTTCGGTTTAATTAAAAAACGACAAATACAAAAAGGAGAATAACATGAGTAATTATCAATCAAGTAGTGATTTTAAATATCTTGCTTCATTATTGAAATATGCACCCAATGAAACCCAAGCATTTATACATTTTGATCAGCAGACGATTAAGCGAACTGATGGAGTTATTCCAACAAAAACACGAGAATTAATTGCATTAGCTATAGCACTTACGACGCAATGTGCTTATTGTATTGATGTTCATGTTAAAGGTGCAAAACGAGCAGGGGCAACCGTTGATGAGTTGGCTGAATTGATTTCGATTTCCGCATCGGTAAGAGCTGGCGCAACCATGGCTCACGGTCTGTTAGCAATGCGCCTGTTTGAACAAAATAATAGTTAAATTCTATTTGTTATAATCGTATTTTAAAAAATGGCAGTAATTAAGAAAAAAGTTAAACTGCCAAATTTTACTATTTAACTATCTAATTAGATGGCATTTTTATCTTTTCTTCTCCAATTTTATCTCTTTATCTTAATGTAAGATAAATTTTCCTTATTATGTTTTTATTTATTATTTTTCCTTATCAATAAGGAAAAAGTTGGTTAGTAATTAATTATTTTTCCTTTTATACTGAAGTTGAAATGTTAATAAATATAGGTACTTGATTATGAATAATAAAGGTTTACCAGAAGGTTTTTTATGGGGAGGAGCTGTTGCCGCTCATCAATTAGAAGGTGCTTGGCAAGCTGGTGGTAAGGGTCCTAGTGTTGCTGATGTGATGACTGTTGGATCGCCAAAAAGTTATCGAAAAATCACGGAAGGCATTATTCCGGGAGAATATTATCCTAATCATGAAGCTATCGATTTTTATCATCATTACAAAGATGATATTAAACTTTTTGCTGAAATGGGTTTCAAATGTTTTCGAACCTCAATTGCTTGGACTCGTATTTTTCCGAAAGGTGATGAGCTTGAACCAAATGAAGAAGGTCTGAAGTTTTATGATGATCTTTTCGATGAGTGTTTGAAATATAACATTGAGCCAGTTGTTACCCTTTCGCACTTTGAGTTGCCTTATTATTTAGTTACCGAATATGGCGGTTTTCGAAATCGAAAATTAATTGATTTCTTTGTGCGCTTTGCTGCCGTTTGTTTTGATCGCTATAAGAATAAAGTTAAATATTGGATGACTTTTAACGAAATCAATAACCAAGCTAATTTTAACGAAGATTTTGCCCCATTCACTAACTCTGGTATTTATTATAAACCAGGCGATAATCGCGAAGAAATCATGTATCAAGCCGCACATTATGAATTAGTTGCTAGTGCTAAAGCGGTACAAATTGGTCATGCGATTAATCCTGATTTTGAGATTGGTTGTATGATTGCTTTAGTACCAATCTATCCAGAAACATGCAAACCAAGCGATATCTTAATGGCTCAAAAAGTCATGGAACGTAAGTATTTCTTTACTGATGTCCATGTTCATGGTGAATACCCAAATTACATAAAAAAATATTGGCAACGTAAAAACATTAAACTTGATATTACCCCACAAGATTTGGAAGTGTTAACGAAAGGAACAGTTGACTATATTGGATTTAGTTATTACATGTCGAATGTGGTTAGACACAATAAGGGTAATGACCATTTTGATTATAATGAAAAAACTGATTTAGTCGGCAATCAGTATGTCAAAAAATCCGATTGGGGGTGGCAAATTGACCCTGAAGGTTTACGTTATACATTAAATTGGTTAACCGATACTTACCGTTTACCACTTTTCATCGTTGAAAATGGTTTTGGTGCCTATGACAAAGTTGAAGCAGATGGAAGTATTCATGATACTTATCGAATTGAATATTTACGTGAGCATATAAAACAAATGAAGTTAGCCGTTGAAGAAGATGGCGTTGATTTGATGGGATATACCCCTTGGGGCTGTATTGATTTAGTTTCAGCAGGAACCGGCGAAATGGAAAAACGTTACGGTTTTATCTACGTCGATAAAGACAATAAAGGCAATGGAACCTTAAAACGTAGTCGAAAAGATTCATTTGCTTGGTATAAAAAAGTCATTGAGTCAAATGGTGAAACTTTATAACGATAAAATTCATTAGGAGAGATTATGAAAAAAGCGTTAATTATTTGTGCTGCAGGTATGTCATCATCACTTATGGCTAAAAAGGTAACTGAATTTTTTGCTAGCCAAAATAAATCTATTGAACTTGATGCGGTATCGGCAACACAAGGCAGTAATATGATTAAAAATAGTGATTTTGCACTGTTTTTAATTAGCCCTCAAACCATGATGATGTTTGATAAATTAAAAGCATTAGGTGATGAAGTAGGTAAACCAGTAGTCAGTATTCCATTTCAAGCCTATATCCCTATCCAATCGGGTATAGAGCAGTTAGCTAAATTAGTTGAGGATAATATTAATTAAAAATTAAGAAAATCCCAGTTCTACCGATCTAAATATGATGCGATTGCTTAATTAAATGATCGCATCATAAAAATGGTTCAAGTTTTTAAGTGATATTTTAATAATTTAACCATTTAGGATAGATTTAGTTAATAGCTTAGGTATAGTAGATAATGATAAAACATAAACAACGAGAACTCATTAGTTTACTAGTTCGTTCTAAAAATGAATATAAAAGTAGTCAAGAACTTGCTACGGAATTATCCTTATCTGACCGTACTGTACGTACTTACCTTAAAGATTTAAAAAGTTTAATTGAACGCAATGGCGGTAATATAGTCAGTAAGCAAGGCTATGGCTTCCAGTTAGAAATTTTAGATAGAACTTCGTTTAACTTATTTTTAATTGAACATCATTTATTAGATAAAAATCTTGAACAATCTCAATGTCGTGAAGCCAGTGAGCGGAAACATTTTATCCTTAATTTGTTATTACTAGAGAGTCAAAAAGTTGATGTTGAAGAGTTATCTGAACAGCTATATATTAGTTCATCACAATTAAATAAAGATATTGCTGAGATAAAATCTCAATTACAGGCTTATGAATTAACCCTTAAAAAAAATCGATCTTTAATTTTTGTCGACGGTGAAGAAAAAGCCAAACGTCATTTTATAATGAGTTACTTTTTCCATGAAGATTCGATTAATTTTTTACACCATTTATCTTATTTCAATCAATCATGTGAAGCTATTAGCTTTGATACTCTTACTATCATTATTTTAGATGAGTGTCGTGAAGCAAATATCAAATTATCTGATGTAATGATTCAAAATATTGTATTGCATCTATCACTAAGCATTAAGCGTTTACAATCAGGACTTTCTATTCAAAATCTTGATTTGCCCGTTTCAACCAGTACAACGCTTGAATACCAAGTTGCCAATAAAATCATTGCACGCATTGAATCTGTAATTGGTTTTCACTTTCCGAAAGAAGAGCAAATGTATCTTACTTTACATTTGATGAGTAAATCTAATTTAATTCAAGATGTTCTTGATGATGAACTCTGCTCGTCATTAACCAATTTACTTTTAAAAATTCAACAAGAGACTGGCTACCCTTTTTGGCATGATGAACAATTAAAAAATGGATTAATTCAACACCTAAAACCTATGTTAGTGCGTTTAGAACAAAATATAAAATTAGAAAATCCATTAATAGATGAAATTAAGGATCAATATTTAGATGTTTTTATGTTAGTTAAACGTTATTTAAGTCAATTACCTAGTTTAAATAAATATAAGGTCAATGATGATGAATGGGGGTATTTAGCGCTGCATTTTTTAGCTTCACTTGAAAAGTTAAAAAACGAACAGAAGGCTAAAGTTTTGATCATTTGTGCAACAGGAGTAGGCAGTGCACAATTATTAAAAAGTCGGGTCCAGAGCGAATTTGATGAGCGTGTAAAAATAGTTGCAACCCGTGGTTACTATGAAATTGAACCCGAAATGATAAATGATATTGACTTTATTATTTCATCTGTCGATTTATCATCAAAAGTATTTAAAGTCCCCGTATTTCATGTATCAGTATTTTTTGGTGAAGAGGATGTTCAAGCAATTCGTCGATATCTTTCTCATAGACAAGCACCCAATTTATTACACAAAGATTCCTTACCAATAACAACAGAACACAAGAAGCAAAATCATTCAAATTATATTGCTCAGATTTTTGATGATATTGCCGCTGATTATTTTTATTTGTGCCATCGAAAGACAACTAGACAAACCGTATTAGATCATTTAGTTGATCTATTATCCGTTAATGAAGTTAAAAACTTCAAACAAGAGATGAAAAAGCAAATGGAAAAAC
The DNA here is from genome assembly GCF_001693435.1 of Gilliamella sp. wkB7. NCBI lineage: Bacteria > Pseudomonadati > Pseudomonadota > Gammaproteobacteria > Orbales > Orbaceae > Gilliamella > Gilliamella sp. wkB7. The sequence goes on along the minus strand of NZ_CM004509.1, from coordinate 802,404 downwards.
GTATGGCCATTGGCGAAATACTCTTTAGTCCCACAATTGTGGTTCCACATCCTGCTATACCGGTTGGCAAGATAGCGAAAATAGCCATTGCCGTGATTCCCGATGGTTTGTTTTGGGATGACAATTATCAGAACGTCAAATTTGTTTTTATGATTTCACCATCTATTTATCAAAATTCAAACTTAGCCATGATGACAAAAGCAATCGTCAACTTAATTGATGATTTACCCATGCAACAGGCGATGTTAGACATTTCAGATTTTAATCAATTTAAATCACTTTTTATCCAACTAATTGAAAAAGGAGCGTAGCAATGAATGACAAAATGAGCTCAGAGGATATTCAAATTACTGCTTTCAATATTATTTTGCACAGTGGTAATGCTAAAACCAAAATCCATTCGGCTTTCGAATTGATGCGAAAGGGTGAGTTTGATAAAGCTAATCAGCTTTTAGATGAAGCGAATGATGAGATTTTAGAAGCCCATGAGTCGCAAACAGGGCTACTTCAATCTTATGCTAATGGGACTAAAATTGAAATGGAAATTATCATGGTTCATGCTCAAGATCATTTGATGACCACAATGACGCTTCGTGAAATTGCTATTGAGATGTCTCATCTATATCAACAAACATACAAGTTATCCCGTTAATTAAGAGGTCAGCTATGGATTCTCAATTAGAAAGCCAACTTAAAACGCATAAAAAAATGAGTTTGACTAATCTCTATTTTAATCGTTTTTTAGCGGTTCGTTATACCACGGCATTTTTTCTATTTTTAAACCTCTATTGGGCTGTTTTTTTTATGGGGAGCTTATCTGTTGCCATTGTGCTACCACTATTGCTCATTTTGCTTGCTACCTTAACCAGCTTTGAGCAAATTAGACTTTATCGAAATCATCAAAACCATTTACGATATGCTAGTCTTTTCTATAGGATAATGTTGATAAGTATCATTACGTTAATTGTTTCAATTTATACCCCATTATTTCACTTTTTCTTTCCATTTTTAAAATATTCACAAGAGGCTTTAAACGTATTATTAGGAATTTTGGCAGCAAGCTTAGTTTTTACTATTTTTATACTGATTAAACTGAAAAAAATTGAGCGTAATGAGGATAAACATTTTAAAAGAATCCAAGCTTATCAAGAAATCATTAATTAAATGAGGAAAACAAAATGAATAACGGATTTGTGTTGTTACAAAAATATCTAATGACTCCGATGGCAAAAATATCGCAGTTTAAGATTGTTCGAGCCGTAATGGCGGCGGGAATGGCATCAGTTCCTTTTTGTATCGTTGGCTCGATGTTTTTAGTGTTTAATACGTTACCGATGACCTTTACTGGATTGGAAACAGCTTTTGATAATTCTGTTTTCAGAGTAAGAGATCTTTATATGATAGCTAATACTGCAACAATGGGAATATTAGCACTTTATTTTAACATTGTTGTCGGTTATGAATTAACTAAAATCGAGGAAGAAGAGACTGGTTTAAAAGTTAATGCTCTTAATGGCGCAATGCTATCTGTTTTTGCTTTCATCATGACATTACCAGAATTAGTTATGCAAAACGGATCGATGGTGTTATTTAATGATCAAAGTGCAACTGTCTATAACGGCTTACGCCTAAGCCCTTTTGTCGCTCGATTAGGAACTTCTGGTATCTTTATTGCAATTGTCATGGCAATTTTAGCAACACAACTTTATTTTCTGTGTGTACGTCGTAATTTGGTAGTTAAAATGCCTGAAACCGTTCCATTAGGAGTATCACGCTCATTTACTGCACTTATTCCAACATTTATCATTGCATTTACAGTTATTATTTTAAATGGTGTTTTGATTTATTTTGGTACTGACATTTTTAATATCATCGGCATTCCGTTTATCTTTGTAACCAATTTAACTAAAAGCTGGCTTGGCATTATGGTGATTCTATTTTTAATCCATGCTCTTTGGGTTGTTGGTATTCATGGTGCAAGTATTATCGGTGCCTTTATTACTCCGATAATGCTTAGCAATATGAATGAAAATGTTGGTGGAGCAGCCATTCCGTTTGCGGGTGAATTTAATAACTCATTGGTCATTTTAGGTGGTTCGGGCTCAACACTTCTTATGACATTCTTTATTGCTTTTTGTGCTAAATCAAGCCAATTAAAGATTTTAGGTCGTGCCTCAGCGGTTCCTGCGATTTTTAACATTAATGAACCAATCATTTTTGGTATGCCAATTGTATATAACCCATATCTTGCTTTACCATTCTTATTAGCTCCAATGGCATGCGGTACTCTAGGCTACTTTGCTATAAGTTCAGGTTTTATGAATCCAATCATTGCGTTGATACCTTGGCCATCTCCAATGGGCTTAGGTGCGTTTATTGGTACTGGTGGTGATTATCGAGCTATGTTTGTAGCCATACTTTCTGCAATCTTAGCACTGATAATTTATCTTCCATTTGTAAAAATTTATGACAACAAGCTATATAAAGAAGAACAGGCTAAATCTGTAAATCAAGAGCAATTAGCTTAATTGCCAATGGATTGAAAAGAGCGTAGATAATTGTATGTCATTATTTATGCTCTTTTTATTTTTCTAAATTTCAGCCTAAAACTTAAATAAAGTACAAAGTTAGACAGTCTTGCTTTTATTTGTGCTGATCATTATTTGCTCGTCTCTTTGATTTTCTATGCTATATTGATTATTACCTCTTTCATTAAATTCACAATATAAAATTTATTTTTTTGAGTTATGGGAAGATGTTAATTATTTATCTTTAGGAGGTTTAAAATGTTCTATCTTAAACGTAGGTTGATCAAGTATAGCTGTTTTATTGCGTTTTTAATGATAAGTCAGCAAGCTATTTCCGCTGAAAATCTTCAACCTAAATTCGAAGCAGGTGCGGTTGCCTCTCCTGATTATTATGGTGCCATCGCTGCCAAAGAGATGTTATCCAAAGAGGGGAATGCTGTCGATGCGGCTGTCGCTACAGCTTTTACATTAGCGGTTACTTATCCTGAAGCGGGTAATATAGGTGGTGGTGGATTTATGACACTTTGGATCGAAGGAAAACCTTATTTTCTGGATTATCGTGAAGTTGCACCTAGCAAAGCAGATAAAGATATGTTTCTGGATGGTAAAAAAAATGTAATCGACAATCTGAGTTTATATTCTCATAAAGCGTCAGGTGTTCCAGGTACTGTTGCGGGAATGTGGGCTGTTCATCAACGCTTTGGTCGGTTAAGTTGGAAAGAAGTTATGGCGCCAGCGATTCGTTTTGCTAATGATGGATTCAGAGTTAATAAGCAATTAATAACTCGTTATCAAGAAATAGAACCAACGGCACCAGCCAATGGTTACTTTAAGCACTATTTTGGTTCTATGCAAGAAGGACAGATGTTTAAACAACCTGAACTGGGAAAAGTATTAGAACGTATTGCAAGGCAAGGTAGTGATGGATTTTATAAAGGAGAAACCGCTAAATTAATTGCACAGCAAATGGCAAAAAATGATGGTTTAATTACGGAGAGTGATTTAGCCAATTATCAAGCAAAATGGCGAGATCCTTTAGTTGCAAATTGGCAAGATATGCAAGTTATTACCGCACCACCACCGAGTTCAGGCGGGGTAGGTTTAATTCAACTATTATCAATGAAACAAGAATTAGCGAATGATTTTGAAGGTGTTAAAGTTAATTCATCAAAATATATTCACCTAATGGCAGAAATAGAAAAACGTGTTTTTGCCGATCGAGCGGAATATATGGGAGATCCTGATTTTGTAACCGTACCCGTTTCTCAATTAATCAATACTCATTATATGGCTCAAAGGGCTAAACAAGTTAATCCAAAAAGCATTTCCAATACAGAACACGTTAAACCTGGTTTAGATAATGGAGAAAAATTACAAACAACCCATTTTTCAATTGTGGATAAATGGGGCAATGCAGCTTCTAATACTTATACACTGAACGGTTGGTTTGGTTCTGCTGTCGTTGTGCAAGGTACTGGTATTATACTAAATAATGAGATGGATGATTTTAGTAGTAAACCTGGTGTCGCTAACCAGTTTGGTGTTGTAGGTAAAGATGCAAATGCAATAGAACCCAATAAACGACCTTTATCTTCGATGACACCCAGTATCTTCATTAAAGATAATAATGTGGTAATGGTTATTGGTACACCGGGCGGCTCAAGGATTTTTACCTCTATCTTTCAAGTTGTAACCAATGTTTTTGATAACCATATGACTTTGAAACAAGCTGTACAAGCGCCGCGTTATCATCATCAATTATTACCAAGCAATGTTATTTATATCGAAAGTTTTCAAAATAATGTACCAAAGCAATTGAAAACTGAACTTGAGCAGATGGGATATAGCTTTTATCAACAAGATTTTAGTGGAGATATTCAGGTTATAAAAATTACCAATAATAAACCTGATGCTGTATCAGATATCCGTGGTCGAGGTAAAGCAATAATTGTAGAATAAAATTTTTATAACATTCTTGTTGCTATAGCAATTTATTTAATAGTAGTAAAAAATTGTTACTAATACATAATAAAAAACCCGCCAGTTTGACGGGTTTTTTTATTGAATGATAATTATTCAGGAATAATTTCAATAATAAGTTTAGCAAAAGCTTCGCTGTGTACTTGGAAGAACACTTCGTGTTCACCAGTTGTACGTAATACACCATTTGGTAAACGAACTTCGCTTTTTGATACTTGAACACCGCGAGCTTTAACTGCATCAGCGATATCACGAGTACCAATAGAACCAAATAAACGACCTTCGTCACCTGCTTTAGAAGCAATGGTTACTTTTTCAAGTGCGTTAATTTCGTTAACACGTTGTTCAGCGGCTTTTAATGTTTCAGCAAGTTTTGCTTCTAAATCAGCACGACGCGCTTCAAAGAATTCAATATTCTTTTTAGTTGCTGGTACTGCTTTACCTTGTGGAATTAAAAAGTTACGTGCGTAACCCGCTTTAACATTAACTTGATCACCTAAGCTGCCTAAATTAGCAACTTTATCGAGTAGAATAATTTGCATTATATGTTCCCTCTGTTGCTAATTACTGATGGTTGTCAGTATATGGTAATAATGCCAAGTAACGAGCGCGTTTGATAGCGCGAGCTAATTGACGTTGATATTTTGCGCTAGTACCAGTAATACGGCTTGGTACAATTTTACCACTTTCTGTGATATAGCTTTTTAATAAAGAAACATCTTTATAATCAATTTCTTTAACGCCTTCTGCTGTAAAACGGCAGAATTTGCGACGACGGAAATAACGTGCCATTTGGCTATTCTCCTAATAGTTTAACTTGGTCAGCATGCAAAACAAGTTGACTTGTTTGATTGCGTTTTGTGTGGGTACTTATAAAACCGCTCACTAAAACTTTGCTGCCTTTTTTTATGTAACTTAACTCTTGTTGTCCACTGACAATTACGGGCATTATGCACCATGCTTGTCTGGTAAGTTCTGCTTCAATTTGTTCAGAAACATGTTCTAAATAAAACTGACAATGCGAGATCCCACTTGGACTCATTTTTTGTATCGGTGTTTTTTTTACAATACCCGATAACACTAAACGATTATTCGTCCGAATCATCGTCCATGTTTACTTCGCTAAAATCTTCTTCAGAGTTACGACGCTCATCTTTAGCTTTTAACATAGGTGAAGTTTCAGTTACAGAATTTTTGGTACGCATAATTAAACTGCGAATTACTGCATCATTAAAACGGAAGTTATCTTCAAGCTCATTCACAGCTTCTTGAGTTGCTTCAACGTTCATTAACACATAATGTGCTTTGTGCAGTTTTTCGATAGGATAGGCTAATTGACGACGACCCCAATCTTCTAAACGATGAATTTTACCACCATCAGCGGTTAATGTACCAGTATAACGTTCAATCATACCCGGTACTTGTTCACTTTGATCTGGGTGAACCATAAATACTATTTCGTAATGACGCATTATCGCTCCCTACGGATTAATCAGCTTTCTGTCGGGGCAACCGCAACCCATTGAAAGCAAGGAACATGAAAATAAGCGGTTGAAATCGACGGGGCATTATATATCAACTTATTTTAATTGACAAATGAATATATTAAGGATGTTCCCTACTGTGTCTGAATTTATGTTTAGAAGTTAAATTCAGACTAAAATAACAATTAAATGGTATAGACTCCTGAATAATTTTTACAAAATATGATATATTTATATTTAAAAATTGTTTTGGTTAATCATTCTTGACAATAATGTTGTTGTCTTCTGATTAAACATAAGTATTTTAATAAAACAGCAAGTAGACTAGTATTACCATTATTTTTTATATTGAAATAAATGGCTGAACGCTAAAATGTAACGATATCTATACATTATTAATATCAAAATATGTTATGCTTGAACTAATGTAAATTTTTATTCTTAGGCATACAATAAAAGGAGAAATATGATGGCTCAGGAAACTATTTTTAGTAAAATTATTCGGAAAGAAATTGTCTCTGATATTGTTTTTCAAGATGATAAAGTGACCGCTTTTCGTGATATATCGCCTCAAGCTCCGACGCATATTTTAATTATTCCAAATAAACTTATCCCTACCGTTAATGACGTTCAAGAAGAAGATGAGATTGTGCTTGGGCATATGATGATTGTTGCCGCAAAAATTGCAAAGCAAGAAGGCATTGATAAAAGTGGTTATCGTTTAATTGTGAATTGTAATGAAGATGCAGGGCAAGAAGTCTTTCATATCCATATGCATTTATTGGGTGGAAAAAAATTAGGTCGATTAATAGGTTAATGTATGAAACAGATAAAACGTATAGTTGTTACTTCGGCAATAGCTTTTGTTTTAACGGGTTGTCATCTTTTAGATAATAAAGATGATATCATGACGCCTCCTGTTATTATAAATCCAACTGATGGAGATGTAATTGAAACCCCACCTTTAATTACTAAGAAAACGGATTGGAATACAATTTTGTCACCATTTACAAATAAACTGATAAATGATTCATCTTCTCTGAATGATGAAAACAAAGTTTTGTTAATTAGTGATATTCAAAATCGCAGTGGTGATTATTTGATAAATAACCAAATTGATGAAGCGTTACATCAATTAATGAATAAACAAAATAAATTCACTATCGCTAGTAGACAATCTATCAACCAAGCTAAACAAGCATTAGGCATTTCACCTGATGATAAATTGGTTTCAAGAGGTAAAATGATTGGGTTAGCCAAATCAATGAATGCTGGTTATGTACTTTTTACCACCATTTACAAAATACCAACAGAAAATAATGAAGCTAATCTTTCTATGGAATTAATTTCAACCCAAACAGGTGAAATATTAAATCGAGTAACATCTAAAGATTTTTCTAAGCAAAGTACCAATGATAATCAACAAAGTGAGGCTAGTGAGTAATGGGTCCATTGTTGATTGATTTTGATGGCATAACCCTAACTGATGATGATAAGAAACTACTGCAAAATCCATTGGTTGCAGGTGTAATTCTATTTAGCCGTAATTATCAAGAACCAAAACAATTGAGCGAATTGATAAAGCAGATCCGTGCAGCATCGAATGAGCGATTATTAATTTCGGTCGATCATGAAGGTGGACGAGTTCAACGTTTTAAACAGGGGTTTACTCTTATTCCACCAGCCCAAGCTTTTGCTGCACTTAACGATCTTGAACATGCTAAATCATTAGCATTTGATGCGGGTTGGATGTTAGCTATGGAGCTGATTGCTTTTGATATCGATCTTAGTTACGCACCCGTTTTAGATTTAGGCTATGACTGTCTAGCTATTGGCACAAGATCATTTCATCATGATGCTGATATTGCCTATCAAATTGCCTCATCTATGATTGATGGTATGCATATGGCGGGAATGAAAACTACAGGTAAACATTTTCCGGGACATGGTCATGTTATTGCAGATTCACATAAAGAAACGCCTATTGATGATCGTGAAAAATCAGTGATTGAACAAGATATGCAAATTTTCTCGAAACTTATCTCAGATAATAAACTTGATGCAATTATGCCAGCACATGTGATTTATCCAGTATTTGATGATAAACCCGCTAGTGGATCGTCATACTGGCTCAAAACAGTGCTTCGAGAACAGTTACATTTTAACGGTGTGATATTTTCTGATGATTTATCTATGGAGGGTGCATCAGTAATGGGAAATCATGCTCAACGAGCACAGGCTGCGTTAGCTGCAGGTTGTGATCTACTTTTGGCTTGTAATAATCGACAAGGTTCATTAGCGATTTTAGAACAGCTGATGATTTTGGATAAAACTCAGCCTTTAGCAACAAATAAAGCAAAACTTCTATTATCCAACACTAAAATAACCTTTGATGAATTAACTAAAAGCCTTGAGTGGCGGCATCGTCGTGATAAATTAACCAAACTAAATGAGAAATGGGCAGATTATGCAAGCAGCAATCATTGAAATCAATAATGACCAACAATTAATTAACTATAATCAACAAGCTGGTGAACTGATTTCGTCTGATTTGTTAAATTTGGATCAACCTTTTAATTATCATGATGTATTTTCTCTTGATAATTCCGTGAATTTGGATAAGCAAGATGATACGATTATTGTTTTAAATAACCAATACTATTTATTACAAAAAGTAGTGGAATCGTCAAAAACGATTTTTATTATACAATCAATCGAATATCTAAAAAAACGTTTATCAAAAATTAATGTTGTTGATCATCAGGCTTTTAATATTTTTGCAACGCAAAGCGCTGTTATGCAAAAACTTATTGCACAGGCAAAAGCCTTTTCAATGCAGCGTGAACCACTATTAATCTCGGGTGAGACGGGAACAGGCAAAGATCTGCTTGCCCATGCTTGCCATCAATATAGTTCACGGGGCGATCAAACCTTTTTAGCATTAAATTGTGCAGCAATGCCTGATGAAGTAGTTGAAAGTGAACTTTATGGTCATGCAGTAGGCGCTTATCCTGGCGCAATAGAAAGTAAAAAAGGTTTTTTTGAACAAGCAAACGGCGGTTCTGTATTACTTGATGGTATTGATGAAATGTCATTTCAAATGCAAACCAAATTATTGCGTTTTATTAATGATGGCTATTTTCGGCGTGTCGGCGATGATGATGAAGTCTATGTCGATGTGCGCATAATATGTGCGACAAAAGTTGACCTAGCTGGTTTAGTTGAGCAGGGAAAATTTAGGAAAGATCTTTATTACCGTCTAAATGTTTTGCCTCTTAATTTACCGTCATTGCAAGAACGTAAAGATGATATTGCCTTACTTACACAAATTTTTGTCGATGAATTTGCCCTTAAACAAGGCATTACTTCTCCCACCATTGATACTAGTGTGACCGAATCTTTAACACGCTATCCTTGGCCGGGTAATGTAAGACAACTTAAAAATGTTCTTTATTCAGCATTGGCACAATTGAAATCGACAATATTAACCATGGAAGATATAGTGTTACCTACAGCAAACAGTTCTCAATTACCATGGACTAATAATATTGGAAATAAAACGCTTGATGAAATGACTAAACAGTTTGAAAAAGAAATTTTAAAAAGCTTGTATATTGAATATCCAAGCTCCAGAAAACTCGCAAAAAGATTAGGGGTATCACATACTGCAATTGCTAATAAGCTTAGGGATTATGGGATAGGTAGATAAATTCAATTGATTTATCTAAATTTAGATTGAAAAGAGAATTATATCTATCAAAATAATATATTTATAAGCTACATTTGAAGTTTTATAATCAAAATATAAATAAATTAACATGATATAAAACGTATAAAAGGACAAGGAAATTATGAGAGTTTTATCAAGTTTTTAATAGTAGCTTTTACTAATGTGATTGCTGAAAAAAGATGATTGCATCTTTGTTAAATAGTGATACAGTGGCGAAAAAACTTGTCGTAGAAGTTTCATTAAAAGGAAACCATTATTCTAATATAGAGCTCAATATATATAGAGCATCTTTCTATAGTGATTATATATTTGATTGTTAAAAAATCAAAAATTACTAAATATGATATACCAGACGCTTATCCGATGGTTGAAAATACATAAATAATAAAAAGAGCCATTTTAAATCCCCATAATAATGGTGCTTCTTTTATTGTACCTTATCATGTGGATATTTTACCTAATAACTTTGAAGAGGACATTAATCATGCTACATCCAAATTGAAAAAATAATAAGGAGTATCATTCAAATGTATATTTCAAAGCCCTTATTAAGTATTGAGCAATAACTAATTGGGTATCTAATAATTAATATTATTTTGAATTATCATTGTTTTATTTTTTATAATGTAAATAAATTAGCTTTTAATTTAAAAGATAATTTATTAATAAAATAATAGGCTTAAATGTTTATGCTAAAAGTATTAATATGTACTAATCATATGGCAAGCATTGGTGGTTCAGAAATAGTTGCATTGGAAGTAGCAGAATGCTTCAAGAAGAATAATTATTTAGTTGATATTGTGGCGAATTATATCGATTCTCCAGTAATTGAGATCGCTAAAAATTCTGATATCAATTTATTCAATACTGATGAATTACCAAACCCATTCAATTATGATATTGTTTGGTCCCAACATCAGGTACTACCAATTCTTATCAATCATTATATAGATAGTTTTAATAATAAAACTTTCTTTGTATTTGCACACCTATCTCCTTATGAGCATTTAGAGACTTTTGGATTATATACAGAAAGGTTATTAGCTAATAAGATTTTTTTTAATAGCGAGGAAACATATAATCAGTTAAGTAATTTTGGTGTTCCTATTAATATTAGTGAAGTTTTTTATAATGCTGCTCCATCAGAATTTATTTGTGAAAAAGATTCTAAAAATGAACAATTAAAAAATATACTTTTAGTCAGTAATCATCCTCCACAAGAAGTGTTAGATGCACTGGATATTTTAAAAAATGAACATGGATTAAATATAATAAATATAGGTGTTAAAGGTCATGTAGGTCGATTAACACCTAAAATGATTGAGGATGCCGATGCGGTAATAACAATAGGAAAAACAGTTCAATATGCCATTGTTAGTGATACACCAGTTTACTGTTATGACCATTTTGGCGGAATAGGGTGGCTTTTGATTGACAATTATAAAAATTCAGAACAGTTTAATTATTCTGGAAGATGTTGTTTAAGACGAATATCTGCTAGGGAAATTGTTGACGAAATAATAACTTATTTTCCAAAAGCTAAACGTGATGTCTCAAAAATTAAGAGTGAAACTTTAACAAAATACAATTTAAATAAATATATTATAAATATAATCAATATTGCTAAAGAAAGCATTTCAGAAAAAACTTTAAATTTAGATGATCGTCAGAAGATAAAATCGGAATCAGAAATCGTAAAATCCATTAAGCAATATTATAACGCATATAATAGATTATTATTAGAGCATAAACAACTAACTATTAATAACAATGAATTAATCATTAAAAATTCTGAGTTAAATTCTGAAAATAGGGTGAAATCTGCAAGGATTGAAGATCAAAAATTAAAACACCAAGAACTTTTAACAAAATTTCAAGAAATATCATATAATAATGAAGAATTAATAGAGGAAAAGGAATCTATCTCAAACAAACTGGGACAATTAATAGAGGAAAAGGAATCTATCTCAAACAAACTGGGACAATTAATAGAGGAAAAGGAATCTATCTCAAACAAACTGGGACAATTAATAGAGGAAAAGGAATCTATCTCAAACAAACTGGGGCAATTAAAAGAGGAAAAGGAATCTATCTCAAACAAACTGGGACAATTAAAAGAGGAAAAGGAATCTATCTCAAACAAACTGGGGCAATTAAAAGAGGAAAAGGAATCTATCTCAAATAAACTGGGACAATTAAAAGAGGAAAAGGAGTCTATTTCAAACAAACTGGAACAATTAATTGAAGAATATAATAATCAATTATTGGAAAATCAGCTTAATTTGGATAATTACAACCAATTACTCAATTCATATAATACGTTAGAAACTCAATATCAGAAATATAAAAATACATTTTTTAACAGATTAACCAGAAGAATTAAAAGACTATATAGCAAAAATGTTGATTAATATTAGTATATAAAAAACCAATCTTTTATATGTTATTGAGTGATAAAACATAAAAGAAAGATTGGTTTACATTAATTATCATTTAAAAATTAAAAATGATATTACTTTGAAGCTTCATTCCATAGTTTATCTATGTTTAAATTTAGTATTAAATCCGAGATGCCTCTTGGGTTATGCATTAACAATGGGTCTAATTTTACAACCCAATTATGGTCTTTGCCTCTCTCTCCTTGCGCTCCAATATCAAACACTAACGTAGGTATTTTTAAGGCTAACGCGATTGATAATGTATAAGAAAAAGTTTCTTCCCATATACTAGGTAACAATATCAAATCAGGCGAAATTTTTCTAAGTTGGTTAATACATTCTTCATCATTATGATATTTACCAGTGACTTTAACATTATTGGTTTGCATCACATGTTGATCACTAGGATTACTATACCCAACTAAAAAATAGGATAATTTCAAATCTCGATTTTTGGCATCGACGGCTAATGCAGCTAATACTTGTGAACCTTTTTCGATACTTAATGCACCTATTGATGCAATTTTTATTTTATCTTTATCCTTATTTCTCTGTGCTGGTACAATATTTTTGAAAACATTTTCATGTGGAATAACATCAATATTTATTTCTGGAAAATCATATAATACAATGTCACGAGTTCGATAAGATGGCGCTTCAATCTTAGAACATTTATTAAAAAATAGATTATAAGCTTTATGCTTTTCAATTGCGTCTGAAATATTTACTTCATAATCAGCAGGTAATGATTTCCAGTTGTTCCAAATATTCCTTTGAGCTAAAGTTGGAAGTCCTTTGTAAATATATTCAGGGCTCAGTAGTTTGTAATCGTACGACATGCAAGCATAATCATGAATGATAAATTTATAATTCCAATCTGATGAAGCAAAATAATACAATAGTTTTTCATGATGATGCCAATCAAGGCCCGCAAAGCTATTGATGTGTATTAAATCTGGTTGACTTGTTTTAAAAAAGAAGTCTAAAAATCCAAAATCGCAACTCAAAGATAAATTCTTCAAATTAGGTAATTCTATATTATAATTTTCTGGAACTTCAATTGAATAATATTTTTTGTCATGAACTTTTAATAGAATGCAATCAATATTTTGATTTTTATATTGTTTTACTATTTGTTTAAGATAGGTATTGATACCGCCATCCCATGCATGAGAAACAATCACAACAGTTTTTCGATTTTCGAGTTTCAATTTTAGTCTAGCGATATCTAAATTACGTCTAAGGATTAAAACTGGATCAACATTTAAAAAGTGATGTACCATGTTTAAATAGTTTGGATGCTTCAGTTTTAGAGCATTTTCCCCTTTTTTCATATTTTCGGCTTTAATGGCAGAAAAAGAGACTGAACCAACATGAAAGACAAAGACATCTCCAATGATAATATTTTTGTAACCGGCATGAAGTGCCCTCATACAAAAATCATTTTCTTCACCATATCCAACTTTGAAAGCGTTATCATCTAACATACCTATTTTATTGATAACTTCTCTTCTCATATAAAAACAAAAACCAACCCCGGTTGGGGTTTCTATATATGCCCCTTTATTTATCTTGGCTGCTAATTGATCCAATTCAGCAGGAGTAACCTCTAGAACCTTATTGTTATCTTGACATGTGAATGGATAACTACAGATCGTTGCATTATTAGACATTGGTGTAATTGTGGCTATCGATTTATCACTATTAGCATAATCAATCATTCTTTCAAACCAGCCTTCAAACACAAAAGCATCAGAATTTAATAATATTACATCAAGATTATGCGATAGATTGCTTATGGCAAAATTAATCGTTTTAACGAATCCTAGATTTTCTTTATTCAGATGATAATCAAATAGCCCTTTTTGAGAAAGCTCATCAAGTTTTAGATTTAACTCCTGATCAGGACCTGCATCATTGATAACTAATAAACTATACTCATCCGTTGTTTTACTTTTTAATGCATGATAAATAGAACATAAAGATTCATCTAAACCTTTATAAATAGGTAATATAACGACACAACGTGTTCTTGAAGAATATTTGGCTGGTTGCAACTCATCCCATAAATGATCTTCAGGAGTTAGGGGGGTAAACCATAATTTTTTTTGTACATCGGATATTATGTCTGAATGATTGTACAAATTATTATCTGGATTTAATACATTACTTTTTACAGGAAGCTTTTTTGATAAAATATTTAAACCAAGAAAACTTATTTTTTTATAGCCATTATCGCGTTTTATCACGAAGACTTTTTTTAAAAAAAATTGCTCATTTGAGTCAAGTTTTCTTTTATAAATAGTGATTCCCAAACATTTGAGCTTCACTGCTGATTGTGTCGTAATTCTTTTTAGCATTATTTCCACACCATTTTATGTTATGATTTCGATTTTAAAAAATTATAACCTTATTTTGAATTCAATTAAACATGTAAAATTAATTCATTTTAATTCAATTAAACATATAATATTAATTCATTTATATTTATATTAAAGCATGATAAAATAATTTTTTAATTATATATTTACTTAAACTAACTATCTTATTCCGGATCTAAATTATGAAAATAATAGTAACTGGAGGTGCTGGTTTTATTGGTTCTGCTGTTGTTCGCTATATTATTGAGCAAACCGATGATGAAGTATTAGTCATAGATAAATTAACTTATGCTGGGAATTTGGAGTCTTTAGATCAAGTATCTAAAAGTAATCGATTTCATTTTAAACAAATTGATATTTGTGATAGAAACTCTTTAGCTAAAGCAATTAATGAATTTCAGCCAAATATTATTATGCATTTAGCTGCTGAAAGTCACGTTGACCGATCAATTGATAATCCATCAACATTTATAGAAACCAATGTAATCGGTACTTTTTCGCTTTTACAAGAATCATTAGTATATTGGAAAAAATTAGATTCAGATAAACAAAAATGCTTTCGTTTTCATCATATTTCTACCGATGAAGTATATGGTGATTTACATGGTACAGAAGATCTTTTTACTGAAACGACGCCTTATTCACCAAGTAGTCCATATTCAGCCTCTAAAGCATCAAGTGATCATTTGGTTCGTGCTTGGCATAGAACATTTAATTTACCTACAGTTATTACCAATTGTTCAAATAATTATGGACCTTATCACTTTCCAGAAAAAATAATACCATTGATGATACTCAATGCTCTTGAAGGTAAACCATTGCCTGTATATGGTAATGGTCAGCAAATAAGAGATTGGTTATATGTGGAAGATCATGCTAAAGCGCTTTATCTAGTTGCTACTAAGGCAAAAGTAGGTGAGACTTATAATATTGGTGGTCACAATGAACAAAAAAACATTAATGTTGTAAATATTATTTGTAAATTACTTGAAGAGTTTGTTCCAAATAAACCAGATGGAGTTAAGTATTATAAAGATCTTATTACTTATGTTACCGATCGACCGGGTCATGATCAACGTTATGCTATAGATGCTTCAAAGATCTATCTAGATTTAGGATGGAAACCTCAGGAGACATTTGAAACAGGAATGCGTAAAACAGTAATGTGGTATATACAGAACAAACAATGGTGTGAGCATATTAAAGATGGTTCGTATGCGCGTTCAAGACAAGGTATTATAAACTAAGGTAAATATATGAAAGGAATTGTACTTGCAGGTGGTTCGGGAACACGGCTATATCCTATAACTAGAGGTATTTCAAAACAATTACTTCCTATATATGATAAGCCAATGATTTATTATCCAATATCTGTTCTTATGATAGCTGGCATTACTGATATATTAATCATTTCAACTCCAGATGATTTACCGATGTTCAAGCGACTATTAGGTGATGGTTCCCGATTTGGAATTAAGCTCAGTTATGCCGAGCAACCAAAACCAGAAGGCTTAGCCCAAGCCTTTTTAATTGGTGAAGAGTTTATTAAAGGTCAAAGATGCAGTTTGATCTTAGGTGATAACCTATTTTTTGGTGAAAGTTTTAGTAAAAAATTACAAAAAGTAGTGAAACAAACAGAAGGTGCGACTATTTTTGGTTATCAAGTTGTTGATCCAGAACGTTTTGGTGTTGTTGATTTTGATGAAAATTTTAAAGCATTATCAATTGAAGAAAAGCCTATTAAACCAAAATCGAATTGGGCTGTTACAGGACTCTATTTTTATGATGAAAATGTTGTTGAAATGGCTAAACAAATTAAACCTTCTCATAGAGGGGAATTGGAAATAACAACACTGAATCAGATGTATTTAGAAGCAGGATTATTGAATGTTGAAATCCTCGGCAGAGGATTTTCTTGGCTCGATACTGGAACCCATGATAGTTTAATCGAAGCTTCATCTTTTGTTCAGATCATTGAAAAACGTCAAGGATTAAAAATAGCGTGTCTTGAAGAAATTGCCTATCGTAATGGTTGGTTAACTTTAGAGCAAGTAAAACAAGAAGCAGCAAGTTTAGGTAAAACATTGTATGGGCAATATTTATCTCAATTAATTGAGGAGTAGGTAAGTAAATGCAAGTAATCAAAACAGAAATTCCTGATGTTAAAATTATTAATCCTAAAGTTTTCGGCGATCAACGCGGTTTTTTTTTAGAAACCTATGAACAAAAACGTTATCAAGAAATGTTAAATATCAACTTAACTTTTGTTCAAGATAACCATTCTCGGTCACAAAAAAATGTTTTAAGAGGTTTACATTTTCAAAAAGAAAATCCACAAGGGAAACTCGTTAGAGTTGTCAGGGGTGAAGTATTTGATGTGGCTGTAGATATTAGAAAAGATTCATTGACTTATGGTAAATGGGTCGGTGTTATTCTTTCAGAAGACAATAAAAGTCAACTGTGGATCCCTCCAGGTCTTGCTCATGGATTCTTAGTTTTGTCTGATATAGCTGATTTTGAATATAAATGCACTAATTATTATGATCCTAAATCTGAAGGATGTTTACTTTGGAATGACCCAACAGTAAATATCAATTGGCCTATATCAACACCAATCTTATCTGACAAAGACAGATTAGGTAAAACATTACAGGAGCTATAATAAATCATATGAAAGTTTTATTAACTGGAGCTAATGGTCAACTAGGTAATTGTTTTGTGGATATTTTCCCATCAAAATGGGAACTGATTAAGACCGACACTGAACAACTTGATATTACTGATGAGTATGCGGTAGATAGTTTCATTGCTAAATATAAACCTGATGTCGTTATTAATGCTGCTGCATATACTGCGGTTGATAAAGCGGAGGACGAACCTCAACTGGCTTACAACGTCAATGTTATAGGCCCTAAAAATTTAGCCATTTCATCAAAAAAATATAATGCGAAATTTTTTCATGTTTCGACTGATTATGTCTTTGATGGAACTAACAATATTCCATATACGGAAGAAGATACTACTAACCCGATTAATATCTATGGCAAAACAAAACGTGATGGTGAATTAGCGGTTTTAGATAATGCTCCATCTTCTATTATTATCAGAACTTCTTGGGTATTTAGTCCATATGGTAATAATTTTGTTAAAACAATGTTGAGATTAGCTACTGAAAAACAACAATTATCAATAATTGATGATCAACTTGGTAATCCAACTTATGCAGGCGATCTGGCCCAAATTATTATTTATTTACTTGATAAAAAAATAGATGGAGGGATTTATCATTTTTGTGGCGATAGTTCAACCTCTTGGTTTTTATTTGCCAAAAGAATTTTTGAAATTGCCTTAACCCTAAAAGTGATAAACCAATCTCCAGAAATTATTCCAGTCAAAACGCAAGCATTTCCTACAAAAGCTAAAAGACCAAAATATTCAGTAATGAGTGTTGAAAAATTAAGAAAGTATGGTTTATTAGCTTCAGATTGGAATAAAGGTTTGATTCACAGTATTTCTAAAATTAAATTTGATAATTAATTTAAATAATCTAACATATTATGACTATTTATTTTGCAGAATGGAATGCTGATTATGAAAAGTATATGATCAACGCCCTTAAGCATGAATATGATGTTATACTTTTTAATAAATTGATGAAGCATTTTAGAGATATCAATTTTTCTTTAGAAAGAAAAAATCTTCCACGACAATGGTTTATCAAACTAAATAAATTAATAAAGTTAAGAAAATTAAAGCCTGATGATATTTTATTATGCAGTGGTTTTGCTATATCCGGATTTATAGATTTGGTTAAATATGCTAATTGCCATCGGGTGTTAGTTTTAAGAGATACTATTGATGTATTAAATAATAGTATGAAAAATAAAAAAAAATGGCTACGTCAGGATGAAGATTTTATCACCAAAATTACCCCTCATTTTAATAAAATATACAGTTTTGATTATGAAGATTGTAAAAAATATCACTTTAACTATTTGAATCAGTTTCTACCTTTTAGTTTCTCTGAAATGAAAAAGATTCGAGAAAGATCATTTGATAATAACACTGAAAAAAAATGTTTTTTTATTGGTGAATATTGGGATAATCGAGTTGAAGTGATTAATAAACTCGCTCCTATATTACAACTTAATAATTGTAGAACTGATTTCAATTTAATCAATTATGAAGTACTTAAAAAAGCTAATATAACTTATAAACAATCAGAATATTACAATATAGGACAAAAAATTAGCTATTTTGACAATATAGAAAAGGTAAAACAAAGTGATATTATTTTAGAAATTGTGCAAATAGGTCAATCAGGGGTAACCTTAAGATCCATAGAAGCGATATTATTTAATAAAAAATTAATCACTACAAATAAATCGATAAAAAAATATGATTTTTATAACCCTAATCAGATTTTTATTCTTGAAAATGAGAATTATAGCGACATCATAAAATTTTTACATACAAAATTTACACCCGCTCCTTTAGACATTTTGTACCAATATAGTTCTGATGCAATGTTAACGACCATTAAAAATGATTCAATAAAATATAATTGATTTTATTAATTTTTAGTTAATTTTTTAAGGCAATAGATGATATTACAAATTATTCCAGAAAAATACTTTTTTTGGTGTATTTTGTGTTTGGAACAATATCTCATTTGAGTAGCTGTAGTAGCAGGCAGTAGTGGCATAGATTTTAATGGTGATTGTTGTTTTGCATTTATAAAGTATTGTGCACATTTATAATGGTTTGCCCATGTATGCCAAGGCTTGGTTGGTCCGATATAATGTATTAATATTGCTTGCTCTAAATTAGGTGAACAGGTGTTATTCTTATTTTTATATTTTAGTTCATAATTAATGCTTACTTGTTGATTGTACTTTTTATTAAGATATTTAACCTTATCAAGTAGTAATAAATTCAAAACATCTTGATCGAGATGCGTAAATTTTTTTGATTTATTGGTATCAGAAAGTAATTCTAATGCTTTATCATTTATATTGAATTCATGCCATTTATTTAAATTCATTAGTAAAAAACCAGCATTAAAATAACTTTTTGATAATTTACTTTCATCAAGTCGAATTGCACATTTATTCCACCAAATAGCATCTTTATCTGTAACCACATAAGCGATATTTTCTTCGAATGGTAACGTTAATAATTCTTTTAATGATCCAGTGCATATTATATCTGCATCAATATAAAGAATTTTATCAATTTTTTTATAAAAATAATCGGCTATTATAAATCTAAAATAAGTTGCTATTGTCCAGTTTTTTGTTGTTGGAAGTTTCGACAAGCCTACGTCATCAACTAAATATAGTGTTATATTCGTTTTATATTGTTCAGATAATAATTTTAGATTTTTTTCAAAATCGCATGATAAATGGTTAGTAAAGATGTGAAAAGAAAATTCGAGATTAGTATTAGATATTAGAATAGAAGAGATTGAAACAGCACAACCTAAGAAAAAATTTTCATCGATTCCGTAGGCTATATCCAGCTGATCAGCATTGCTCCTATTATTACTATGAAAAGTTATTTTTTTTTTAATAATATGATTAGCATCGAGATACATTAGTGATTTCCTATTTGGAATAATCCACAAATAAACGCATTCAATAAAAATAAGGATATTGTTGTTGTAAAAATTAACTTGCTAATTAAATTAAATATAAAATGAATTGAATTACAGATAAAGTCTAACCCATTAGACATCATACACATTATATAGATAATACAAATAATATCTAGTTTGTACAATAAATGGTTAGTAAAGATGTGAAAAGAAAATTCGAGATTAGTATTAGATATTAAAATAGAAAAGATTAAAACAACAAAACCTAAGAAAAAGTTTTCATAGATTCCGTAATCTATATCTAGCTGATTAACATTGGTACTATTATAGTTATAAAAAATTTTATTTTTAATAAAATGATGACGATAGAGACACATTGATGATTTCCTATTTGGAATAATCCATAAATAAACGCATTCAATAAAAATAAGCATACGATTATTGTAAAAAAATTAACATGGTGATTAAAATAAATATAAAATATAGATAATACAATTTAGATCTAGTTGAAAAAGAATTGAAATAAAATATTAAACAATATAGTTTATATAGTATAATTAGTGTTTTGATAAATTATTCTCTTTTATGAAAAATAAATATAGCTCATTAAACACAATTAAGCAATTGTGGCCATTTATTTCTCCATATAAAAAAGCTTTAATAGTTGCTGTTATTGCACTTTTACTAAATGCTGCAACTGATGCAACATTAATCTCGCTAACTAAACCACTATTAGATAATGGCTTAATGGATAAAAATTATGAACTTTTAGTCCTTTTCTCAATTGGTATTATTGGTTTGATTGCTTTACGTGGATTATCAAATTATTTTTCTACCTATTGTCTTTCTTGGTTATCAGGAAAAGTTGTAACTAAATTTCGTCAATTAATTTTTAACCATTTAGTCAAAAGTCCAACAAGTTTTCTCCATAAAAGTTCAATTGGGGATCTCGTCACACTTATTACTTATAATACGCAACTATTATCTAAAGCATCATCGGATGCCTTGATTATACTCGTTAGAGAAATCGCATATGCTATTGGTTTAGGTATAGTAATGTTCTATGGTAATTGGAAATTAGCTTCTGTATTAATTATTGTTGTACCTGTTGTTATTTTTATTGCTCAATTTATTGCAAAAAAATTTCGTCATGCTCTAATATCTATGCAAAAAGGAATTGGGACCATAACGACAGCTGCCGATGAGATGATTAAAGGGCATAAAGAAATTCTTGTCTATAATGCTCAAAAATATGAAAAAGAAAACTTTTATATAATTAACAAAATTTTTAGGCGAGGTTTATTGAAGATTGTTTTAGTTTCTGGATTATCCTCACCTATTATTCAATTAGTCGCTACAGCCGCTTTAGGCTTAATATTATTTCTTGTCGCAAATCAAACTTTAGATATTACACCGGGTTCATTTACTGTTGTTTTTTCTGCAATGGTTGCTATGATGAGACCATTAAGAGAATTAACCAGTGTTCACCTTGAATTACAAAAAGGTTCTGTTGCTTGTGAAGCACTATTCACTCTTTTAGACACTCCTTTAGAGGAAGACAATGGAAAAATTGAATTAAAAGATGTAAAAGATGATATTGTTTTTCGTCATGTAACTTATACCTATCCAACCAATAGTGTGCCATCATTAAAGAATGTAAGTTTTAAAATTAAGAAAGGTGAAACAGTCGCTTTAGTTGGTCGCTCTGGCGCAGGCAAATCAACAATAGCAAGTTTATTACCAAGATTTTATGATATTGTTAAAGGCGAGATATTAATTGATTCTATCAATATCAAACAATATACTCTTAAATCATTACGTGACCAAATTGGGTATGTATCACAGCAAGTTCACTTATTTAATGGAACTATTGCAGATAATATTGCTTATGGAGCTAAAAATAGATATACCAGACAAGATATTATCGAGGCTGCTAAGCAAGCTAATGCAATGGAATTTATTGATAAATTAGAAAATGGAATTGATACTGAGATTGGCGATAATGGAATTTTGTTATCTGGCGGTCAGCGCCAACGAATTGCGATTGCAAGGGTTCTATTACGTAATAATTCAATTCTTATTTTTGATGAAGCGACTTCTGCGTTAGATAATGAGTCGGAAAGATTAGTACAACAAGCAATTGAAAACTTACAAAAAAATAGAACTTCAATCGTTATTGCTCATAGATTATCAACAATTGAAAAGGCAGATCGTATTTTAGTTATTGATGGAGGGAAGCTGGTAGAGGATGGGACTCACCAAACTTTGTTATCCCAAAAAGGCATTTATGCCTCAATGTATCAACTACAATTTAACTCTTAATTAAACTTAAATTATGAAACAAAATAGCACAACAACAAATAATGATATTGATCGAGACTTCTCAACGTTACATACGTTTTCTAAATTATGGCCATATATAACCAAGCATAAATTTCTACTTTTTTTAGCAATAATATTATTAATTATTAGCGCTTTTGCTGATACTTCACTTATTGGAATATTGCAACCATTACTTGATAAGGGGTTTGTTGAAAATGATCAGCACTTTTTATTTATGGCACCAATTTATATTTTTACTTTAGTTTTTCTTCGTGGTGCTGCAAATTATGGGTATTCTTATTTTTTATCACTAATTTCAAGTAAAATTGTGCTTAAAATTCGTCAAAGGCTTTTTAATCATTTCGTTGATGCACCGGTGAGTTTTTATGATAAAAACTCTACTGGTCGGTTATTATCGCGTATAACGTATGATACTGATCAAGTAGCCTCTTCTTCTTCTGATGCATTAATTACTATTGTACGTGAATCAGCATTTATTTGCGGCTTATTTTATACAATGTTTATAAATAGTTGGCAATTATCTCTATCTTTGATTTTTATTACACCTATCGTTATTGGTCTAATCACATTTGTGTCAATAAAGTTCCGAAAAATGGCCAAAAACATGCAGAACTCAATGGGTAATGTCACTATGTCTGTTGAGCAAATGCTAAAAGGTCATAGAGAAATCATTCTTTTTGGTGCTCAAGATGAAGAGTCGGCTAATTTTGAAAAAGCAAGTAATAAATTCCGAAGAGATACGATGCGATTAGTTTCCATTTCTGCTTTGTCTACTCCAATTGTTCAATTAATTATATCGTTTGCCATCGCTTTTGTATTATTAATGGCGAGTAATCCAGATTTAAATATTACCCCAGGACAATTTACAGTCGTATTTTCTTCTTTAGTTGCATTAATGCAACCAATCAAAAGTTTAACAAGTGTTAATGCTGACTTTCAAAAAGGAATGGCTGCATGCCAAACTTTATTTTCGATATTTGATCAACCTATTGAAAAAGACAATGGCAATTTAACTATTGAACGAGTAAAAGGTAAGATAGAATTTAAACATGTTTCTTTTACATATGAAACTAGACAAGAACCCGCATTAAAAGATATTAATTTTACAGTAGAGTACGGTAAAACCATTGCCTTTGTAGGTCGTTCAGGTTCTGGTAAAACGACTATAGCAAGCTTAATTACACGTTTCTATGATATAAGTGAAGGAGAAATTCTAATTGATAATCATAATATCCAGGATTTAACTCTATATAGTTTACGAAACCAAATTGGTTTAGTATCTCAAAATGTTCATTTATTCAATGATACCATAGCTAATAATATTGCTTATGGGCAAATAGGTGAATATTCACAAAGTCAGATTGAAGAAGCCGCTAAAAAAGCTTATGCGTATGATTTTATTAAAGAACTTGAGGATGGATTCGAAACTGTTGTTGGCGAAAATGGAATATTATTATCTGGAGGACAACGTCAACGCATTGCTATCGCTAGGGCTTTATTGCGTGATAACCCAATTTTAATTTTAGATGAAGCAACGTCCGCGCTTGATTCAGAATCGGAAAAAGCAATACAAAACGCATTGGAAGAATTACAAAAAGGGCGAACTTCAATTGTTATTGCACATCGATTATCGACGATTGAAAAAGCTGATAAAATTCTTGTTATTGATAGTGGTGAAATTATTGAACAAGGAACCCATCAAGAACTATTATCTCAACAAGGATTATACTCAAAATTATATGAAAATAAATTAGCAAACTAGTTTATTTACTTTCAAAATAAAATTGAAAACATATATTTTTTATATATGAGATTAAAAATTTAATATACTTAGTTTTAGTTTACCTATAAACTCTCAAAGGAATTTATTGTGTAAACACAGCAATAATATTATAATAGTTTAATATATCTAAAACCTAATATAAGCAATACAGATTTATTTTGAATTAAATTTTTTTTATATTTTTTTTAGATATATTAGTTGAAAATATTAACACAGTATTAATAACATTCATTAAAAACCAATCATTTCTTTAAGTAAAATTTATATTTTAAGTATAAAATATAATAATACATAGATGATATAAACTTACCTTTGTGTATTAAGTATTTTGAGTAATTTCTTATAGAAGAACTATTTCCGCTTAATGGTAAGTCATTTTCTTTCCAAGGAGATAAACTTAAATAGCGATTGAATATTTCAGATTGATAAACTTTAAACCAAGGTTTATTTTGTGAGATATAATGTAGAATCACTGTATATGGTCTAATTTCTTTTTCTTGATGTGCATCAATTGCAATTTTTATTTTAGTATTAAATTTTATAGGCAATAGTAATGTTTTATTTTCCAAAAGGATATTCAAAACATCTTGATCAGCATATTTATAAATTTTACCACTATTAATTAAATCAAATGCTTTTTGTGAAATTTTTTCCTCACACCACCGTTTTGTATTAATTAGTAATACACCAGCATTAAAATATTTCTCTGCGTTAATTTTATACATTGCCTTGATTTCTTTTTGCATGTCCAAACTATCAGGTATAACGCCAGCAATATAATTTTCAATAGAGTATTTTGCTAATTTTTCTAAGGATTGTAAACATATTGTATCGCTATCTAAATATATGATTCGGTCTGTGATTGAAAATAATATATCAGGTATAATAAAACGAATACATGTTGAAATAGTTGTTATATGTAAAACTAAAGTTTTTGGATTTATAATAAAATTACTATTAATAGTATAAAGTGTTATTGCAATTTTATCATTTGCTAATTGTTTAAATTTATCAATATTTGAATTCGATACCTTATCAACGAAAAGATGAAAATGTAAATTATAGTTTGGTGTATTATTTATAACTGATAATATAGTTACGCCTGCGGGTAAAGCATAATTATCATCAAAACCTAGAGCAATGTGCAAAGTTGAACAATAAGGGACAAGGTTATTAACTATTGTTTTTTGGGATTCAATAAAATCTTCTGCATTAAACATATATTTATATCATCATAAGTATTAACTAAAGATATTATAAACTAAATTTATTTATTAAAATAACCTAATAAAATAATTCTTTATCCTTTAATAAAATATCGAGAAATGAACCCTCTATTTTGTTTTTATATCTATATGTTAATTTATGTATGGATGATTGTTGTTTAATCTCATTTAACTCATATAAAGAAAAATCTCTATTAAACGATGATTGTATTCTATGGGTAGGTTCTTCAATTAAGTTAAAAGCTAATTCCCACTCTTCAGCTAAATGAGAATATTTATTTATCAAACCTGTAAAAATAAAATATATTAAAAAATAATCAATAATCTTGTTTTCATTTTTCCAATACTCAAAAAGTGCATTTCTTACACTACAAATGATATTATTATTTGGTTGGGCGTGCATAAACCAACTAGCAGACGTTAAAAAACTATGACAATCAAACCAAGAGCTTTCTTGAGTAATTCGAAAACCAAAAAAATCAGAATTAAGTATTTGAGGGTTAATTTCATTAGTTAATAATACCGTTGCATCAATCCAAGTTCCACCATATTTTGCTAATAAACAAACTCTAATGATGTCAGAAAGGTGTACTGAAGTAATAATACCTTTATTGTATTTATCGATTATATAATCAGGTAAATCGATGTAATTAAGGTAATTCTTTTCCGTTAGCCTAATTATTTGCCTATTACTATTATATTTTTCAATGCTTTGAAAGCATAATTTTATTATTTGAGGTGCTGCTGTTTCACCTTGAAACCAAATTTGCCATATAGGTAATCTATCAGATTGAATAAAATTTGATTTATTCTTCTCTGGTGTATACTTACAATATTTCAAAATATATTCATAGAATTCTTTCTGTCTACGATAAGGTAAGTCAAATATTTTATATTTTAAATAAGTTTTAACCTGTTTTCTGATAGGTTTTATAAATATAGGAAATGTTATGATTTTAATGATTTCTTTTGAGATTTTGTATGATAGCATAACGTTAAATTTTAACTATTTATTTGGGAATGGTAACATAATGTAACTTTACTTTCTATAAATTGTATATGGGGTTTGTTTAAAATTGCATCATAAATAAAATATTTATCAAGAGTGGTATATGTTGGAATTAAAGAAATACATTAATAAGATAGAATCTTTTTCAAAGAATGAATTACGATTATCTAATTTAGTTCATGTTGCACTAGCATTTGATGATAACTATGCTATGCCTGCAGGTGTAACTATAACTTCAGTAATAAAAAACAATGATAGCTTACACTTTTGTTTTCATCTTCTTGTTGATAACGTATCTAATGATAATATAGCTAAACTAAAAGAACTTGTTCAACATAATGTTAGCATTAAAATATACTATTTAAATGATAATTTTGATATTAACCCTGATACTTTAGTGTTAGGTTACTTATCTGCCGTTTCTTGTGTGCGTTTTATTCTACCTGCTTTGTTACATTCTCAAACCAAAAAATTTTTATACCTTGATAGTGATATTCTTTGTTTGAAGTCCATTTCAGAATTATATAATACGGATATATCTAATTATGTTGCAGGGGTTATTCCAGACGATAAACCAATGCAGAATGAAATAAAAACTCTATATACTATCGATGCTAAAAAATATTTCAATTCAGGTGTGTTATTAATCAATACTGATGAGTGGATGAAAAATAATCTTACAAATAAATGTATTAATAAGGTAAATGATGGGAATGTTTATCGTTTTGCTGATCAAGATGTTCTAAATATTTTATTAGAAAATAAAACTATCCTTTTACCTATTAAATATAATACAAAAATTCATATCACTATCCCTTGTAGTGAAGAAAAAGAAATTGCGCCATATACTGTTTTGTTACATTATGTGACAGGATATAAGCCATGGTATCAAACGTTTAATTCTCAATTATTTAAGAAATATTATCAACTATCGCCCTGGAAAAATATGGAA
This sequence comes from Gilliamella sp. wkB7, assembly GCF_001693435.1. NCBI lineage: Bacteria > Pseudomonadati > Pseudomonadota > Gammaproteobacteria > Orbales > Orbaceae > Gilliamella > Gilliamella sp. wkB7. Next base: position 774,954 of record NZ_CM004509.1, on the reverse strand, counting down.
TGCCCATTAGCATTAAAAAAATCATGGTTACGAAATTATGCAAAGTATTGTTTCAAACAAAAAAAATATATTTTATCTATACAATTTTATTATTTCTACTTGCTAAGAAAAATAAATTAATTACTTCTTAAATAGTTTTAGTTTTAAATAATGTAAAAAATATTTAGCGCTTTCTATGAATTTTTTATTTTTTAAGGAAGATATAGAATAAATTCGATAATCATTTACTCGCATTTTGGATTTATAACTTTTTAAACTGTTGTTACTCCAAGGAGTAAAATGTTTATAGAAACAATAAATATTTTGGGCAATACCGGTATGCTCTTGGTACCATATTTTTCTTGCGCCAGTAAAATGCACAAAATAAGGTAATGATTGTTTATTATGGAAAAAAGATTCTTTTTCCTGATTATTCATCCAAGTAAATAAATAATTCCATTTAACATCAATATAAGCAACTTGATTTTGTAAAACAATGTTCAGAGCATCCTGATCAGGATATAATAAATTAAAATTTTGAGGTGATAATAATATTTGATTAGCTTTATTTTCAGTATCAAACTTTTTCCAATTTTGGGTATTTATGTATAAAAAACCTGAATTAAAATATTTTTCAGATGCTAAATTTAACCGCTTTTTATTTTGTAACATATTATTTGCATCTAAAGAGTCAGCTGTTGCAGCACAAACTACAGAATCTATATTGATATTCAAAATAGAAGATATATCTCCGAAGCATAATATATCCGCATCTAAATAAATGAATTTATCAACATAATCAGGTAATAATCGAGGTACAGATAAGCGAATATACATCGAGCGATTGATATGTGTTATTTTGTGGTTTTGAATGTCGGGGTATTTATTCAACTCATTAAGAGGAATTGAATAAAGAAAAATTGAACTGCTGATTTGCTGTAGCTTGTTTTTCTCTTCTTCTGAAACATCATATAAGAAAACATGAAAATGAATATTATTGTGTTTATTATTAAGTATAATTGAAGTTATAGATACACCTACATGTTCAAAATAATTTGAATCAGTACAATATACAATATTAATAATACTATTATTCATTTCAAATACTCATCAATACAATTTTTTAAATATACCATAGCTATTTATCTATTACAAAATAGTTATACAAATATAAAATTGATAGTTAATTTTTTCATAATAATTGGTTATGCTACAATAAATCAAATTTCAAATCCTCGGTATTACTAGAATATGTTAGCAGAAAATCTTTTTATCAGTAAGACTACAACATTATTTAATAACACTCTGGCAGCTTTAGAAACTTTACACATTGCTTTTTGTTTCGATGATAATTATGCAATGCCTGCCGGTATTGCAATGTCATCAGTGATATTAAATAATCCTAATAAAAATCTGGTTTTTCATTTATTTGTCAATAATGTATCAAATGAGAAAATCCAGCGATTCAATCAGTTAAATAAAGCAAATGCTTCAATAATTTGTTATGAAATTAGTAATGAATTTTCGATAAATCCAGATACCTTAGTTTTACATGTTTCTGCTTCAACGTGTCTAAGATTTGTTGTTCCGCAAATTTTGAATAAAGTGACTTCTCGTGTTTTATATCTTGATTGTGATGTATTATGTATCAATAATCTTGATGAGCTTGTTTCCACTGATTTAACAAATAAGTTCTCTGCCGTTGTAGCTGATATCGGTAAAACACAAGAAAAGCAATGTGCGGCTTGTGATATTCCATATGGAGAATATTTTAATGCAGGTATGATTTATATCAATACGGATATGTGGGTTGAAAATAACTTAACTGAAAAAGCGTTTAACATGATAAACAGCGGTAAAGTCTATAAATTTGCTGATCAAGATGTATTGAATATTTTAATGCAAGGTCAAACGGTATTTTTACCTAGACATTTTAACACCATTACTGCGCTTACCGTTGGCGGTAATGAAGATAGTTTTATTGAAGCCAATACAGCTATCATCCATTATGTAACAGGTAATAAACCTTGGTATCAATTATACATTACACCACTTTATCAACACTATATAGCCACTTCACCATGGGCAAACGATAAATTATTACTTGCTAATGAAAATGCTCCATCGACAACAAGAAGATATGCAAAATTACTTGCTAGTCAACATAAGTATTTAGCTGCGATTAAATATTATTTGCTTTACTTAAAGCATAAAACTACAAAAAAACGTTAAGGAATAACTTTGTGATTGAAGTTGATAACTTTATTACTCAAAAAAATGAACTATTATCATCTGGTTTGGAATGTAAACAAACTGTATTACATATTTTATTATGTTTTGATGATAACTATGCTTTGTCTGCTGGTGTAGATATAATTTCTGTTATCGAAAATAATAAAAAGTATCAGCTTCATTTTCATTTGTTTACTCACAACCTATCAGAAGCTAATAGGAAAAACATAGCTAAAATCAAATCGGATAATAGTTCAATAACAGAATATGTAATTAATGATCAGTTTAGCGTTGATCAAAAAAATACTGAACAGTTTCCCATTGCAGCTTGTATGCGATTAATTGCCCCAGAGATATTAAAAGATATTACTGCAAAATTACTTTATATTGATAGTGATACGTTATGTATTAATAGCTTTGATTTTATTAATAAAATCAATTTAGACGATGCAATTGTTGCAGCTGTCGCTGATGAGCAATATATGCAAGAATCTCAATGCAGTAAATATGATATTGTTATGGGAACATATTTTAATTCTGGAGTGATGCTGATAAATATACCTCTATGGTGTCATGAAAATATCACAACTAAAACATTGACGTTATTGAATAGTGGTGAGAAATATCAATATCCAGATCAGGATGTTTTAAATATTGTTATCGGTCAAAAAAGAATCATATTGGAAAGGCAATATAACAATCTTTTGGCTCTTTCAATAAATGGTAATGAAGATTCTAACGTACCAGAAAATACGACTTTGATTCATTATATTACAAAAAATAAACCTTGGCATCAGCCTTACCGTTCAAAATTATTTGATTTTTATTTAGATAAATCACCTTGGAAAAACGACCCATTGCCTTTGTATAGTCGGAAAAAAACTTCCTCAATACGAGCCTATTCTCGATTGATGTTTAAACAAAATAACTATTTGTCTGGAATAAAGCATTATTGTATTTATTTAAAAACCAAATTCATTAACTAGTTGTTTGTTAACATTTTTTATGTTGAAATTTATTGATTATATAATAAATAATATTTAAAGTAATAAGAGTAAATTTAGCTATTTGATTAGGGTTTATTCATTACATTGATTATTAATTGTAAAATTTATTGTTTACTTATTTCAAATACATCATATTAGTTATAAGTAAACAATATTGTATATCTTTTTAACTTGGTAACTGTTATAGTATATCTGTTAATTAAGTTTTTAATCGTTCAATTCCATTACAATAAATTCATCCCATTTTGAAATGAAGTCATGATATTTTCATAGCGTTGTATTATCCCTTTAATCTATTTTTATTGGTATATTGAACTTATCTTTATATTAGGTGTGTTTTAAGTGATTGATGATTTTTCAGAAAATGGTTTGCTTGCGACTGCTATAGATGGTTTTGTTGCAAGAGAGCCACAAAGACGTATGGCAAATAAAGTCACTGAAGCAATCAAAGCGGAACATTCTCTGGTGGTAGAAGCGGGAACCGGAACAGGCAAAACATTTGCTTATTTAGTGCCAGCTTTGCGTAGTGATAAAAAAGTAATTCTTTCGACGGGGTCAAAAAATTTACAAGAACAACTCTTTAGTAAAGATCTACCTATTATAAAAAAAGCCCTTAATTACACAGGTAAAATATCACTCCTTAAGGGACGAGCTAATTATCTTTGTTTAGAGCGTTTGTATCATCAATATGCAGGCGCAGGCGATCTTGATAAAGATTTACGCGTCGATCTTGTTCGAGTTAAAAATTGGTCAATTAAAACTAAAGATGGTGATATTAGTAAATGTACTACTGTAACTGAAGACAACCCTGTTTGGTCAATTTTAACCAGTACTAACGATAATTGTTTAGGGAGTGACTGTGAACATTATAATGATTGCTATGTTGTCAAAGCGCGTAAACGAGCATTAAACGCAGATGTTGTCGTGGTGAATCACCATCTATTTTTAGCTGATGTAGTAGTAAAAGATACGGGGTTTGGGGAACTTATCCCGAAAGCAGATGTCATGATTTTTGATGAAGCACATCAGCTACCCGATCTAGCTTGTCACTACTTTGGGCAACAGTTAACCAGTCGGCAACTGTTCGATCTGGCTAAGGAGATAAATCTTGCATATCGCACTGAAGTGAAAGATATGGCACAGTTACAGCAGTGTGCGGATAAACTTCATAAATGCGCACAAGATCTACGATTAGTCATCAACCAACATTCGCCAAAAGGGAACTTACGTTATTTATTCAATCAAGAAGCAGTAAAAAATGAGTTATCTTATTTGGTTGATGCTTTAAATTTTTGTCATGAAGTTTTATTACTAGCTGTGGGACGATCGTCAACTTTAGATAATTGTTTTGAAAGAATAAATCAATACCATGCTCTTTTGAGTCGATTACAGCAGACAAATATAACAGGCTTTAGTTATTGGTATGAAAGCACTAATAACTATTTTATTTTTGCTTTGACTCCATTATCAGTAGCTGACAAATTCACTCAATTAATTGCTGAACGTAATGGCAGCTGGATTTTTACTTCTGCAACACTATCGGTTGATAATCGATTAGACTATTTTACTAAACGTTTAGGCTTAGATAATGCAGAGTCGCTAATTCTAGAAAGCCCATTTGATTATGCAAATCAAACTATTATGTGTGTTCCACGCTATATTCCTTCACCAAATGAACAAGGGAATGCACAGAAATTAATTGATATTCTATTGCCTGTTATTGAAGCTAATCAAGGGCGTTGTTTCTTTTTATGTACTTCCTATGCAATGATGAATGCACTAGCCAAACAATTTCGAGAATTAACTACTTTGCCGGTATTGGTTCAAGGCGAAACCAGTAAAGTTAAATTGTTGGAGCAATTTATTCATAAAGGTAATGCATTATTGATTGCAACCAGTAGCTTTTGGGAAGGTATTGATGTTAGGGGAGACACCCTCTCATGTGTTATCATAGATAAATTACCTTTTACTTCGCCAGATGATCCTCTAATTAAAGCCCGTATGGAAGATTGTCAAATGCAAGGAGGCGATGCATTTAATGAAGTTCAATTACCTGAAGCTGTAATCACGTTAAAACAGGGGGTTGGGCGATTGATACGCCACCATAACGATCGAGGTGCAATTATCATTTGTGATAATCGATTAGTGATGCGAGCTTATGGTGCAACATTTATTAATAGCTTGCCACCTTCGCCAAGAACACGTGATATAAATAAGGTGATAAATTTTTTATTAGCTAAAAGTTAATTACAAAAATAAATTATTTTGGGAAAAAAATGAGTACTATTTTAGCCATTGATACCGCTACAGAAGCTTGCTCTGTTGCATTACTCTATTGTAATGAAATCACATACGATTTTAAAATTTCTGCCCGTGATCATACTAAGCAGATCTTACCTATGATTGACAACCTTTTAAAACAATCGGATTGCTCACTTTCTCAGGTAGATGCTGTAGCCTTTGGGGCTGGTCCAGGTAGTTTTACTGGTGTTAGAATTGGTATAGGTGTAGCGCAAGGATTAGCACTCGGTATTGATAAACCCATGATAGGGGTTTCAACCTTAATGACATTAGCTCAAGGGGTGTATCGTACCAGACAGATAACAAATGTTATTCCTGCGATAGATGCCAGAATGAATGAAGTCTATTTAGGTCAATATCAATACATCGATGACCATTGGCAAGCAATTATTCCAGAGTGTGTCATTGCGCCAGAAAAAGTAATAGATAAAGTTCAAGATATTCGTAATGATAGTTATAGCGCTGGTACTGGATGGCAAACTTATCCAGATATGCTGGAAAATATTCACACAAGCGATATTTTGTTACCACATGCTCAGGATTTAATTGTCATAGCCGATAAGAAGTGGCAAAAAGATGAATGGGTTAGTGTTGAAAATGCTGAGCCAACCTATTTGCGTAATGAAGTTACATGGCAAAAACTGCCTGGCCGTTAAAAATAAAAAGCCACCTAATGGTGGCTAAATGAATATCAAAAAACTATGTTCGCTTACTCACTAAATAGTCCTAAGTGCTCTTTAGCATAAGCTTCAAAATCAGTGCAACCACCAATTGGCTTTTCATCAATAAAAATTTGAGGAACTGTTTCTACTGGTTTGCCAACACTTTTAGAAAGATCTTCTTTAGTAATGCCTTCAGCATTAATATCGATATAACGATAAGAAAAATCATCACGTTCTTTAGACAGTTTTTCAGCTAACTCTTTAGCTCGAACACAATATGGACAACCTTGACGACCAAAAATTACAGTATACATTTTTCACCTCTGATAAATTATTTTTTGAATATATTGATACTATACTTTACTTTTTGAGAAAAAAAAGCAGTTAAATATAGTTGTTTTAATAGATTATATCTATTGATACTATGAGCTCATTATAAAGATCGTCTGTAAAAGAGATAACTTTAATATGTTTCTTTTATTCGTAGTATTTATTGGGTTAATTTATTATAACATTCAGGAACCTGAAATTTTTTATATCCTGTTATTAGACTTTTATAAAAATGAAATAGTACATAACCTATTAGTTAAAAACAATTATCAAAACGGAACAACGAAAATAAAACTAATGAGTGGAGTTGAATCTTCAAAAAAATTTTTAATTGTTGTAAAAAAGTTTCAGGTTAACTATACGTTTCAGTATAAATTAGATATATATGCTTGGCAACTTCATTCATCAACTGTATTAGGTTCTTTTGGTAAGAGAGATTTCAACGCGACGCTATGACGATCTAAAAAATATCTTTAAAAATGGTTAAATAAAAAATGCTTTAGATAAGTAATTTAAGTAACCTTGATAAGAATAGATGAATAATATCTTTTATTAACAAGTTTATTGCTACTTACACTTAAAAAACGCTCTAATAAATTAGAGATAAACTGTAATGACATAATAAAGATTTTTTATTATATTAATTGAGAATCAATCGCTATAATTTATTTTAATAAAAAAACTGGATACAGATATGTTAAAGAAATTATTATTGATGGTAATCATTTTTCCTGCCACATTATTTGCCGCTCAAAAAGAGTGTCCAGTTAAACCGAGCTATAATGTCGCAATAACCAAAGAAAATGTCCATATTTTCAATAAAAAAAATGATTTAATGATCAAATCTAACGGAGAAGTTGTATTTAATGAAAAAATTGTTTTACTGCAACCTCCACTCGAAAAACAAACGCAAAAACTCCAGACAGATTTACGACAGCAATTACCAAAATTGGAACAAGAAGCATTAAGTATTTTAGCTGAAATTAAAATAACATTTGAAAGTGCGATAAAAAATAAATTAGGTAACGATAATGAACTGTATGGTGAATTAAATAAATTATATAAAAGATTAGTCAAATTACTCCATAAATCCATAATATCAGAAAGTGGTAATACTCAATTTTATTACCAAAATTTTAATAATTTAAAAAAAGATGGAGAAGAGATTGGTAAGCATATTTTTTATAACATAGTGGGTGGTAGCATTATAAATTTTGATTTTTTTAAAAATTATGGCGCAATAAAACAGATTTCAAAAAATGAATGGAAAGCTCAGAAGCCTAAACTAAAAGCGTTTGATGCTCATATTTGTTCCGTTATCACTAATATTGATGGTCAATATCAAGAAATATTAACTCAACTTAACCAATCAACCTATAAGTGAATAGACATTAATAAAAACTTTTGCGAAAATATCTAACTATTATCAATCCAGTTGAAGATGCAGAAGTTTATGACAGCCAATATTATTGATGGAAAATTTTTAGCGAAGCAAATCAGAGATGATATTGCTGATAAAGTAAAACAAAGAATTGAAAATGGTTTATCTGTTCCAGGACTTGCTGTAGTGCAGGTGGGGTCAGACCCAGCTTCAAAAATTTATGTTAGAAATAAGCAAAAGGCCTGTGATGATGTTGGATTTGCTTCTTTCTCTTATGATTTTCCTACTTCAACCACAGAAGAGTTGTTAACTCTTATTGATAAACTTAATCAACGTGACGATGTCCATGGTATTTTAGTTCAACTTCCTTTACCGGATAATATTGATAAAACTAAAGTCCTTGAACGTATACATCCTAGTAAAGATGTTGATGGTTTTCATCCCTATAATATTGGCCATTTATTGCAACGAGATCCGCTTTTACGTCCATGTACCCCTTATGGTGTGGTTAAAATGTTAGAATCAACGGGTATTAATTTAGCTGGATTAAATGCCACCGTTGTCGGGGCTTCAAGTATTGTTGGTCGCCCTATGGCACTTGAGCTTTTATTACTAGGTTGCACAACAACGATTACTCATAGTCGTACCGTGGATTTAGCAAAACATGTTAGTAATGCTGATATTGTTGTTGCAGGCGTTGGTATTGCCAATTATGTTAAAGGTGAATGGATCAAACCAGGGGCAATTGTCATTGATGTCGGTATCAATCGATTACCCGACGGTAAGCTAGCTGGGGATGTTGAATTTGAAACGGCTGTTGAACGTGCTGGTTGGATAACTCCAGTTCCTGGTGGTGTTGGTCCTATGACAGTTGCAATGCTAATGAGTAACACGCTAGAAGCATGTGAAAAATTTGGCAAATAAATAGAGAATCATTCTTTTAGTTTTTGATTTGTAAGTGTAAGTTAAAAAATGAAAATAATAAGGAACATTTTATGATTATATTTCATACTTCTTTAGGTGATATAAAAATTGACACTTTTGACGATAAAGCGCCAGAAACAGTTAAAAATTTTGTTGAATATTGCCAAGAAGGTTTCTACAACAATACGATCTTCCACCGTGTTATTAATAATTTTATGATTCAAGGTGGTGGTTTTGAACCTGGTATGAAGCAGAAAAAAACCAAGGCTCCGATCAAAAACGAAGCGGATAATGGCTTAAAAAATAATCGTGGCACTTTAGCTATGGCTCGCACATCCGATCCTCATTCTGCTACTGCGCAATTTTTTATTAATGTCGTTGATAATGATTATTTGAATTATCGTTCATCTGACATTAATGGTTATGGCTATTGTGTTTTTGCACAAGTAGTTGATGGTATGGACGTGGTTGATAAAATTAAAGGAGTAAAAACAGGACGCAGTGGTATGCATTCTGATGTGCCTGTTGAAGATGTAATCATTAAGAGCGTAACGGTTGAATAATCCAATTCGTTATTTTATTGCAGATATTCATCTAACAGATAATGAGCCTGTTTCGGGTTATTTTGATATAACCGCGGGCTTTTTATCTTTCTTAGAGAGCCTTCCTGATTGCTGTGAGCTTTATATTCTTGGTGATTTATTTGATTACTGGATAGGTGATGATGTTGATTCAAAATTGCATCAACAAATTTCACTTGCATTGCGATCACTAACAGAACGTCAAATTAAAATCTATTTTGTTCATGGTAATCGTGATTTTCTATTAGGAGAAAGATATGCTAAATCATGTAATATGACGATTTTAGCCGATATTAACTGTTTACCTAATGCATATAGTAATATCCTCTTTTTACATGGTGACTTATTATGCACGGATGATCCACAGTATCAAAAATTTCGTAAGATCATGCATAAAAAATGGTTACAAAAACTTTTCTTGAAACTTCCACTGTTTATTCGTTTAAAGATTGCAGGCAAATTGCGACAAAAGAGCAGTTTACACAATCAAATTAAATCAGAAAGTATTATGGATGTGAATCAACAAGCTGTTGAAAAAATGATGAGTAAATATAATGCCAATATTATGGTACATGGTCATACACATAAGCCAGCGACACATCAATTCTTAATTGATGGTAAACCTGCTAGTCGATTGGTGTTAGGTGCTTGGCATGATGGCGTATCTTACATTAAACAAGACAGTAATTGTGATATATTGCAACTTTATAACCACTCTTTTAAATAATCACTTTGTAAAATGTTTTGAGTTTCCCCATGAGACAGTAATTTTCCCTGTTCTAAAATAACCACATAGTTGGCTATGCGTTTAACTTCATTAATGTTATGAGTGACATAAATGATCGGCACTTTTAACTCGTTAACTAATATATCAATGTAGCTTAATAGCTCTTTTTTTCTTGGTATATCTAGTGCCGATAATGGCTCATCCATTAATAATAATTGGGGATTAGTTAATAACGCCCGACCAATTGCCACTCGCTGTTTTTCACCACCAGATAACATTGCAGGGTAGCGTTTTAATAAGTGGTTAATGTTGAGTACTTCAATAATTTCATCGAATTTTTGTTGATTAATCTTCTTTGTACCATAAGTGAGATTCTTTATTACATTCAAGTGAGGGAAAAGTAAAGCATCTTGAAAAACGGTACCAATATTCCTTTGTTCGGGGGGAACAAAAATATTTTGTTGAGTCGAAACCAACGTCACATCATTAAGTATAATTTTACCCTTATCAGGTTTAATCAAACCATTTATTAAGTTTATTAATGTTGATTTTCCCGCACCTGAAACACCTAAAATAGCTGTCACACCTTGACAGGGAATGGTTTGCTTGAATTCAAAGGAAAAAGTGGTCAATTGTTTAATAACATCTATATTTATCATCATTTATTGTCCCAATAATTTCCTTTTATGCCAGCGGTTTAACACTTCTGATAAAAATAACGCAACCAACGATAGCGCAATTGAAATAATGCATAGCCTTAAAGCCGCATTTTCTCCATTAGGCATTTGCAATAATGTATACATTGCAAGGGGGAGAGTTCTTGTTTCACCTTGAATATTCGATACAAATGTAATAGTAGCCCCAAATTCGCCAAGACAACGCGCGAAACCTAGCACTGTGCCCATTAAAATACCAGGAAAAGCCAAAGGCAGTGTGATTGTCATAAACACTCGTAAAGGGTTTGCGCCTAATGTCCGTGCGACATTTTCCAAACGTGAATCAATCGACTCTATCGCTAAACGAATTGAGCGAACCAGTAATGGAAAAGCCACCACAGCAGAAGCTAATGCAGCACCTTGCCAGTTAAAACTAAAGCTAATATTCAAATAATGGTTTAACCAATTACCGATGATACCGTTACGCCCCATTGTTAACAGCAATAAATAACCAAGTACTACCGGTGGTAATACTAAAGGCAAATGTATAATGCTATCTAATAGCGATTTCCCATAAAATTGACATCTAGCTAAAATCCAAGCGGTTAAAATACCAATAGGCAAACTAAATAAAATGGCTACTCCAGCTATTTTTAAACTAAGTAGCAATGTTTGCCATTCATATACGGTCAATATCATAATACTTCGTTGCTATTTTGTTACAAATCCGTATCTTTCAAAAATCATTTTAGCTTGTGGTGATTTTAAATATTGGTAAAAATCGTTTGCTTCTGGTTTTAATAAAGTAATGGGATACTCAATAGAAGTAAAAGTTTCGGCAGGAAAGATACCAACAATTTTTACTTTATTACTTACTTTTGCATCAGTACTATAAACAATACCCAGTGCTGCTTCATTACGTTCAACCAACATCAATGCATCACGAACATTACTTGCAGGGGCAAATTGTGGTGCAAGTTTGTCAAATACACCTAAATGAGTTAATGACTCTTTAGCATAAAGCCCTGCTGGAACATGATCGGGATCACCGATTGCTATCCTTTCTCCTTTAGGAAGGATCTCATTCCAATTGGTATTCATATTAATGTCAACTTTGTCTAGTTTTGATTGTGTCGGTGCGATCAAAACTAATGCATTTTTAAGTAAATCTTCTTTATTTTTAATTAATTTATTTTCAATAAGGTAGGTCATCCATTTTTGGTCGGCTGACATGAAAATATCGGCAGGAGCACCTTGTTGAATTTGCTTGGCTAAAACCGAAGAAGAAGCAAACGAAAAAACGACTTCAACATTTTTATGATCTGCTTTATATTCTGAAGCGATATCTTGCATCGCATTCGTTAATGATGCAGCTGCAAATACCGTGACTTTTTCAAGTGCCTGTGCTGTAAAAGTGAATATTAAAGTCGTTAAAGCAACAATTAATATAGAGATTTTTTTCATTCTATTCCTCACTACCAAAGATAATTGATCGTAATTAGTTAATAATGTACGTTATGATTATTTTACTAATGCTCGATGTATTTTATTTAGAAAACATGAAAACTGAATCATAGTGCAAAACATAGTAACATTTGGTTATATAAAATAAAACATATCGATGTAATTGAGCGTATTGATAATAAACAAATAAATTAGCAAAAATCTAATTTTGTATCACTTAAGTAATAAAGGTTGCTGGGATAGAATTTATCTAATTGAGTTATCAATTTTCTTTGTCAAAGAAAGAATTATTTCTCACAAATTTTGTAGGAAGCAATAAAAGGGTCTACAATACCTAAATTGTTTTTTAATAGAGCTATTTTAAAGTTTATCAAGGTATACAAATGATCCTCTCGCCCGATATTTTGTTAACACTCAATTTGAACCAACAACTCTTTATTGATCCAAAGCGCATTGCTTTACTCAAAGCCATTGAAAAAACAGGTTCATTAAGCCAAGCAGCCAAACAAATAGGGTTGAGTTATAAAACGGCTTGGGATGCAATAAGTGAAATTAATAGGCTGACAACCAAGCCTTTTTTAATTACCGCAATTGGTGGTAAAAATGGTGGTGGTACTAAATTAAGTTCCTACGCAGTAAGATTTATTCAACTTTACGATCTTTTAACCCACTTACAACATAACGCTTTTAATATATTAAATGATGATAATGTACCTCTAGATGATATTTTAAAAGCCACCGCAAGATTATCATTACAAACCAGTGCTCGAAATCAATTGTATGGTAGTGTTAAACATATTGAAACCAACCATGTTGCCGGATATGTTACGGTTAAATTAAGCGATAACCAAACAGAATTAAAAGGTTATATCACGCAACAAAGTATTGAAAGATTAAAGCTAAGTGTGGATAAAACCGTACTTCTGCTAATCAAAGCGCCCTTAATTGAGTTAAATGATGCCAATGAAAATAGTTTATCGGTTAAGGTTGAAACTATAAAAACTGATGGTGAATGGACTGAAATTGAATTTACATTGCCATCGGGTATCAAACTTTATGCAAGTAAATTAACCCAAGAAGTCAAGCAGTATAATTTATACAAAGATAAACCACTAACAATATCAATTAATCCTCTGCATATTATTGTTGCCACATTAGTTTAGTAAAACGAGGTCATTATGTTAACCATTGAAAATGCTCACTACAAGATTAGTGACTATAAAGTTTTTACCATTGAATCACTCACTATCAGTCCAGGACAAAGTATTGCTTTTGTTGGCCGTAATGGGAGTGGAAAGTCTGTATTGGCTAAAGCACTTGCGGGCGAACAGAAATTATTATCGGGTCGAGTGATTAATCAGTTTGAATCCTTAGCCTATATTTCGTTTGAACAGTTACAAAAGTTAATTGAAGAGGAATGGCAACGCAATAATACCGATATGCTTAGTGAAGGTGAAAATGATACAGGATTAACCACTCAACAAATTATTCAAGAAAATAAAAAAGATGAAAAACTTTGTCTCAAACTTGCAGAACAGTTTGGAATAAGTCATCTGTTAAATCGGCGATTTAAATATCTTTCGACGGGTGAGACACGTAAAACACTCATCTGTCGAATGTTAATGCTAAATCCTCAATTATTAATATTGGACGAACCGTTTGATGGTTTAGATATCTTATCGCGCGAAAATTTAGCAGAAAAACTTGGTCAATTAGCCAAACAAGGCATTTCAATAGTATTGGTTTTGAATAGATTTAATGAAATTCCAATCTTTATTGAAAATATTGGTCTTCTTGTTGATTGTCAGCTATTGAAATTTGGTCCTAAAGCAACCATATTAAACGATGAAATCGTTAAGCAGCTAGCAGATTTAGAAAACCTGCCCAATATGCCGTTACCCGAAGCAGACGAACCACCAATTCAATTAGCCGATCAATTAGAACGTGTAAGCTTAAATAATGTTTATATTCAATACGATGATAAATTTATCATTAATGGATTAACGTGGCAGGTAAAAGCCAATGAGAATTGGCAAATTGTCGGGCCGAATGGTGCAGGCAAATCCACGCTATTGAGTTTAATAACTGGGGATCATCCACAAGGTTATTGTAATGATCTTACTTTATTTGGTCGCAAACGTGGTTCTGGCGAAACCATTTGGGATATTAAACGGCACATTGGTTATGTGAGCAGCAGTTTGCATCTCGATTATCGTGTAAGTACCAGTGTTAAAGCTGTACTAATTTCTGGATATTTTGATTCGATTGGGGTGTATCAGGCCGCTAGTGATAAGCAAGCGAAATTAGCTGATGAATGGTTACATCTACTAGGTCTAAAAGATCATGCTGATAAGCCTTTTCAATCATTATCATGGGGACAGCAAAGATTAATATTGATAGCAAGAGCGTTGGTTAAACATCCAACACTACTTATTTTAGATGAACCTTTACAAGGGTTAGATCATCTTAATCGAGAGTTAGTAAAATGTTGGATAGATCGCTTAATAAATGAAGGGCACACACAACTATTATTTGTATCTCATCATGTGGAAGATGCTCCAAAATGCATCACTCATCGATTAATATTTGTGCCCAACTTCGATCATAGCTATCAATATAAATTTGAAGTACTGAATTAGTTATTAGTTTTTAACTATTAAAACCGACTTAAAAAATAGAAATAACCTTAAAAAAAAAGGTGTTTTTATTAAGTATTTTTTGCTTGATCTTTGAAAAAAGTTTATAGCAATTATACTTAGAGAGTTATCCCCGTTGCCTGTGGATAACTCTGTGAGTAGTTTATTGAAAAAAGCTCAGAAGCCAGTGGCTATCAGGTTTTAAGTTGGTTTGGTCACATGTTGGTCATGATTTATATTATTGTTATTTATCAATGAGTTATATTAAATCAAGCTGTTGTTTCTGAACTAATCTGATAAGCGTTTTTGTTAACTGAACAAAAAATATAAGATTTTAAAAGGTCAAGCCTTTTTGGGGATAATTTTTATTAATAGGTAAAATATTAGGTTACGATGTAATGAAAAAATTTAAATTGTGTTCCGAATTCAAACCTGCTGGTGATCAACCAGAAGCAATAAAAAGGATTAATCAAAATCTTGATGATGGAATTGCACATCAAACATTATTAGGTGTAACAGGATCGGGTAAAACGTTCACTATGGCAAACGTTATTGCTCATCACAATCGCCCTACAATTATTCTTGCGCCAAACAAAACATTGGCAGCTCAATTATACGGTGAAATGAAAGCTTTTTTCCCCGAAAATGCTGTTGAGTATTTTGTTTCTTATTATGACTATTATCAACCAGAGTCTTATGTGCCTTCAACCGATACATTTATTGAAAAAGATGCATCGATTAATGAACACATTGAACAAATGCGTTTGTCAGCAACCAAATCATTACTTGAACGTCGTGATGTCGTGATCGTTGCCTCCGTGTCCGCTATCTATGGATTAGGTGCGCCTGAGACCTATATGTCAATGATATTGCATTTAACTAAAGGTACGATAACCGATCAACGAGCAATCCTAACCCGTCTTGCTGAACTACAATATACGCGTAATGAAATTGGTTTTAGCCGAGGTACGTTTCGGGTTCGTGGCGATGTGATCGATATTTTTCCTGCTGACTCAGATGAACTTGCTGTGCGCGTTGAGCTGTTTGATGATGAAGTTGATCGGATTGTGATGTTCGATCCTTTAACGGGGAGTGCTGTGAATGAAGTATCACGTATTACCATCTATCCAAAAACTCACTACGTGACACCAAGAAACATTATGGACAATGCGATAGCACAAATTAAGCAGGAACTAAAAGAGCGTCAAAAGGTACTTCTTGATAATAATCGCCTTTTAGAAGAGCAACGATTAACGCAACGTACACTCTTTGATATTGAGATGATGACAGAGCTTGGTTATTGTTCGGGGATCGAAAATTATTCGCGTTTTCTATCACAGCGTAATCCAGGCGATCCACCTGCAACGTTATTTGATTATTTACCGGCAGATGGGCTACTGTTTATTGACGAATCGCATGTGGCCATTCCACAGCTTGGAGCCATGTACAATGGTGACCGATCACGTAAACTGAATTTGGTTGAATATGGATTTCGTTTACCATCGGCGTTAGATAATAGACCTTTAAAGTTTTCTGAATTTGAAAATATTATGCCACAAACGATATACGTATCGGCAACACCAGCGGCCTATGAAATTGAAAAATCTGGGGGCGAAATCATTGAACAAGTCGTGAGGCCAACAGGTTTATTGGATCCAATTATCGAAGTTAGACCAGTTGCGACACAAGTGGATGATCTCTTATCAGAAATTAAACTCCGTATTAATAAGGATGAGCGAGTGTTGGTTACTACATTGACTAAACGAATGTCAGAAAACTTAACGGATTACTTATCTGAACATAATGTGAATGTTAAATATTTACATTCAGATATCAATACCGTTGAACGAATGGAAATAATTCGTGACTTACGTCTTGGTAAAGTCGATGTTTTAGTGGGCATTAACTTATTGCGTGAAGGGTTAGATATTCCTGAAGTTTCACTGGTTGCCATTTTAGATGCTGATCGGGAAGGCTTTTTGCGTTCTGAGAGTTCATTGATTCAAACCGTTGGTCGAGCAGCGCGTAATGTGAATGGGAAGGCAATTTTATATGCTGATAAGATTACCCCTGCAATGCAGAAAACGATTGACGAAACGGCTCGGCGCCGTAAAAAGCAGCAGGATTTTAATACTAATCACGGTATAACACCAAAATCAGTACGCAAAGAAATTAAAGATATTTTGGACGCAGGATTGAGCACTAAAAAAGCAACAGCTAAAATACAGGCGTTTGAACCAAATAAACCGTATAATTATGTGTCGGTTAAAGACGTACAAGCAAGAGTTAAAGAGCTTGAAGCAATGATGTACGAAGCTGCGCAAAATCTGGAGTTTGAAAAAGCGGGTGTATTACGTGACGAGATCAAAAAATTGCGTGCAGATTTTATTAAAGTATCTTAGTTAATCATCGAACAAGGAAATCATGATGACAATTATTCGAATTGACCCACAAGATCGTTGGTCAGAAGCAGTGATTCACAATAATGTTATATATTACACTAGTGTGCCAAGCAATTTAATCCATGACGCTTATGAGCAGACTAAAAGTGCTCTAACAGAAATCGATAAAATTTTAGTCAGTGCAGGCAGTGACAAAAGTCATATTTTAGATGTGACGATATTTTTAGTAAATAAAAGTGATTTTGAAGCAATGAATAAAGCTTGGGACGAGTGGGTTGCTAAAGGATCTGCGCCTGTGCGGTGTACCGTACAGGCTGGCTTAATGAACCCTGATTACTTAGTTGAAATAAAAATCATTGCTGCTATAAAAAAATAAAGTTGTACAATTCCGCCATTAAAGATGGCGGATCCCTTTTAAACGGTCTGTTTACCTACTTAAATCTTCAGAAATAAAATCTCTTTCTATTAGTAAAATGATCGAATTTTTTAACTTTGATATTTCAAATCATGGTTATTCTTATCCCCATAAGATAAAATTTGGTGTATACTTCAACAACATAATAATTTATATACACATATAATTTTATATGCATATTCAACCTAAAATTGCCATTGTAATGGGCTCCAAAAGTGATTGGGCAACCATGCAACATGCTGCCGATATTCTTGACGCTTTAGCTATCAATTATCATGTCGAAATTGTTTCCGCTCATCGAACTCCTGATAAATTATTTCAATTTGCACAAGAAGCCAAACAACGAGGTTTTGATGTCATTATTGCTGGAGCAGGCGGTGCGGCGCATTTGCCTGGTATGTTAGCGGCAAAAACCTTATTACCAGTATTAGGTGTACCTGTTCAAAGTGCAGCCTTAAATGGTGTTGATAGCCTCTATTCTATTGTACAGATGCCAAAAGGTATACCTGTTGGAACACTGGCTATTGGTAAAGCAGGTGCAGCCAACGCGGCACTATTAGCAGCGCAAATCCTTGCTTTACATAACCAAGAACTCTATCAACGTTTAACCACTTGGCGATTAAGTCAAACAGATGAAGTATTAAATAACCCCGATCCAAGAGTAGATGCTTAAAATGACGATTAAATCAGTTTGTGTTTTAGGGAATGGTCAATTAGGCCGAATGTTAAAACAAGCAGGTGAACCATTAGGCGTTCATGTATTTCCTGTTGGCTTAGATGTTGATCCAACAACTATCCCATACCAACAATCGGTCATTACAGCCGAGATTGAACGTTGGCCAGATACCCCTTTTACTCAAATTTTAGCTAATCATTCTCATTTTATTAATCGAGATATTTTTCCGATTATTGCTGATCGACTAACCCAAAAACAGCTATTTGATGAACTAGGTTTGCCTACCGCTAAATGGTCATTATTAGAAGATCCGCAAAATTGGACAAAATTATTTGCAGAGTTTGGTGAATTGTTAATTGTCAAACGTCGAACTGGAGGATACGACGGTCGAGGGCAATGGCGTATCACTAATCAAAGCGATATAACCGTACCTGATGATATATACCATAATGCGATTGTAGAACAGGCTATTGCTTTTGAAAAAGAGATCTCCTTAGTTGGAGCACGTAATGGAAAAGGTGAAACTGTTTTTTATCCGCTGACGAATAATTTGCATCAAGACGGTATTTTAAAAATGAGTGTCGCTATCCCTGATCAATATCCAATATTACAAGCTAAAGCAGAAAAAATGCTAAAGGCTATTATGGATAAACTTAATTATATTGGTGTAATGGCAATGGAATGTTTTGTCATGGGCGATAACTTATTGATTAATGAGTTAGCGCCAAGGGTACATAATAGTGGACATTGGACACAAAATGGTGCTTCTATTAGTCAATTTGAGTTACATTTGCGAGCGATATTGGCATTACCACTCCCACAACCGAATGTATTTGCGCCATCGGTTATGATCAACTTAGTTGGGACTCAATTAAACCTAAATTGGTTGTCTGTTGATTTAGTTCATCTACATTGGTATGAAAAAGAAGTTAGAGTAGGTCGTAAAGTTGGGCATCTAAATTTAACTCACAATCAACCAGAGAAATTAAAACACTCTTTATCTCTTTTAACACCGCTTTTACCGGATGAGTATCAATCATCGATAGAATGGGCAAAAAAACAATTTTTGTAGTTTAAATACAAAGGATTGAATATGGTAGACTTTTCAAAAAAAATCAATTATCAACGTGATGCAAGTAAAGCACACGAGGTTTTAACTGATCCCTATTCAATCGTTCGCCAGTTTGAGAGTGATCGAGGAAGAATAATTAATTCCGCTGCGATAAGACGTTTACAACAAAAAACACAAGTCTTTCCTCTAGAAAGAAACTCTGTTGTTAGAACTCGTCTTACTCACTCAATGGAAGTTCAACAAGTCGGTCGATATATTGTTAAAGAAATCATCCATCGACTAAGCAAGTCAAAAAAACTTAAAACCTATGGATTTGATAATATTGTTTCCTCGATTGAAAGTTTAGTTGAAATGGCTTGCTTAATGCATGATATTGGCAATCCGCCATTTGGCCATTTTGGTGAAAAAGCAATAAATCACTGGTTTGTTAAACAGTTAGGTGTAGATGTTCAACCAAAATATTCCGTACTTCAACCCCAAGAGTCGGATGATGAGACGATTAAGGAACTAAAAATTAAAATTCGTCGTGATTTATCCAACTTTGAAGGTAATGCTCAAGCCATAAGGTTAGTGCATAGTATCCAAAGATTAAATCTCACTTATTCACAAGTCGCATCAATATTAAAATACACTAAACCTGCTTATTTGCCTAAAGAAGATATACCTACAGAGTTTTCTTATTTAATGAAAAAACCTGGTTATTATTTGTCTGAAGAACTATTTATAAAAAAATTATCTAACCAACTGGAAATTCAGCCATTTCATCGTTATCCACTCACTTATATTATGGAAGCTGCGGACGATATCTCTTATTGTATAGCGGATCTTGAAGATGCAGTAGAAAAGAAACTCTTTACGGTTCAACAGCTCTATCACTATTTAGAAAAAGCTTGGGGAATTATTAAAGAGGGTGATTTATTTGACAAAGTAGTAAAACGCCCATACGTAAATCTGGAGCAAAAAAAGTTTAACTCAATTGCTATTGGGCAATTTTTTATGTATCTGCGAGTGAATACCATTGGTAAACTTGTTTACCATGCCGCTGAACGCTTTGTTGAAAATATTGAAGACATCTATCATGGTTCGTTTAATCATGCATTATTGGAAGATCATGGAGCCGAATATCAATTATTAAAAATATTTAAAAGCGTGGGTGTCGAACATGTTTTTAATCATGAATCGGTAGAAAATATAGAATTACAAGGTTATCGTATTATCAGTGGATTATTAGATATTTACAGTCCGTTGTTAAAGATGCCGACTAATGAATTTTTCAAACTTGCTGAAGAAAACAATCATCATCAATACCCAATTGAAACTAGGCTTTATCATAAACTCTCTGCCAAACATTGTGATGCTTATCTACAGGCAACGAACTTGATTGGAAAAAAAGATCCCAAATTTGCCTATTGGGAATTTTATTACCGTTGTCGATTGTTGCAAGATTATATTAGCGGTATGACTGATCACTTTGCTTATGATGAATACCGTAAATTGATGGTAACTTTTTAATCTTATTATCATTTTATCGAACAGAGCACCAAATAGAAGCATAAGCACTATATTTGTGCATAATAAAATAATACATCTATTTTTGTTAATTAGAATTTTAAAAGAGAGTAAATTAACACATCAACATTGGTATATTAATAATAACTCCAGCTCAATTAATATCAATTCGGATAATTTTCAACACAATACTACTGATTAATTGCTTACTACTTTAAATATTTCGTAGGTTAATAAAGTTGCATTTTAATTATCCAGTATTTTACTTAAATAACATTGAAATTAAAGAGTCCTTTATTGCATAAAACTTCGAATAAAAGAACATTTGTAATTTATTGTAAATCTATTTAATGACAGAAAAAACAAATCGATTTTGCAGTTTTTAATAATTTTTATATGAATTTTAAAAGCAAGATATAGGAGTAGCGTAAATATAGTTTTGTGGCACAGAGTTTGCATATTTCATCATATACCATATTCATGAGGAAAAATTAATGAAATTAGTCACAGTAATTATTAAGCCTTTCAAGTTAGAAGAAGTCAGAGAGTCATTATCAAATATAGGGATCACTGGATTAACCGTTACTGAAGTTAAAGGTTTTGGGCGACAAAAAGGGCACGCAGAACTCTATCGCGGGGCGGAATACAACGTTAATTTTTTACCAAAAGTGAAAATAGATTTAGCTATCAATGATGAACAACTTGATGAAGTTATTAGTACTATTTCTAAAGCTGCTTATACTGGCAAAATTGGTGACGGTAAGATTTTTGTAACTTCACTTGAGCATGTCGTTCGTATTCGTACCGGTGAAACGGATGAATCAGCTTTGTAATCATAATTAAGGATATTATTATGTTGAAGAAATGTATTTTACCATTGTGTCTTATTTTTCCTTCATACGCCTTTGCAGATGTTGTTCTAGAACACGCGGATAATGCGGATAATGGTTTTATGATGATTTGTACTGCATTAGTACTATTTATGTCTATTCCTGGTATTGCATTATTCTATGGTGGTTTATTACGATCTAAAAACGTGTTATCTATGTTATCACAAGTATTAGTTACTTTTTCACTGATTTCTGTGTTATGGATCGTTTATGGTTACACGCTTACTTTTGGTGAGGGAAATTGGTTTTTTGGTGATTTCGAACATTTGCTCTTAGTAGGTATTGATATAACGGATGTTAATGGTTCAATTTATGAACTCATTTGGGTTGCATTTCAAGGGTCCTTTGCTTGTATTACATGTTGTTTAATACTTGGTGCTTTTGCTGAAAGAATACGCTTTTCTGCTGTACTAATATTTATGGTGTTATGGTTTACGTTCTCATACATACCAATGGCTCATATGGTATGGGGTGGTGGTATTTTAGGTGATGAAGGTGCTTTAGATTTTGCTGGTGGCACGGTTGTTCATATTAACGCTGCGGTTGCTGGTTTGATAGGGGCTTATTTACTTAAAAATCGAATCGGTTTTAATCGTGAGCCATTAAAACCATTTAATCTTCCTTATGTTTACCTTGGCGCGGCAATTCTTTATATAGGTTGGTTTGGATTCAATGCAGGCTCTTCAACTCGTGCT
Source organism: Gilliamella sp. wkB7 (assembly GCF_001693435.1). NCBI lineage: Bacteria > Pseudomonadati > Pseudomonadota > Gammaproteobacteria > Orbales > Orbaceae > Gilliamella > Gilliamella sp. wkB7. The sequence goes on along the minus strand of NZ_CM004509.1, from coordinate 752,415 downwards.
GATGAAGTTGCAGGATTAGCGTTTATTAATACTGTCGCAGCAACAGCTGCAGCGGTTTTATCTTGGTCATTTGCCGAATGGGTTTTACGAGGAAAACCGTCATGTTTAGGTGCCGCATCAGGTGTAATAGCTGGTTTAGTTGGAATCACACCAGCAGCAGGATTTGTTGGTGTAGGGGGCGCAATGCTTATTGGCCTTATTTGTGGCTTTGCAGGTGTTTGGGGCGTCTCTTCACTAAAAAGAATCTTAAAAATTGATGATACTTGTGACGTATTTGGTGTACATGGAGTTTGTGGTATCGTTGGTTGCTTATTGACGGGTATCTTTGCTTCAAAATCATTAGGTGGAATAGGCTATGCCGATGGAATAGGTATGACGACTCAAGTTGGAATCCAATTAATGAGTGTGATTACCTGTGTCATTTGGACGGCTGTTATCGCTTTTGTGGCTTATAAAATTGCGGATATTTGTGTTGGTTTACGCGTTAGTGAAGAACATGAACGAGAAGGTCTTGATATTAACAGTCATGGTGAAAGTGCTTTTAACAGTTGAGTTAAACTAACGAAATAGTTTATAGAAATAGAATCTCTTTATTAAAAAGTTTACCAACTAAATGTGGTAAACTTTTTATTTATATTGGTTAGAATATTTTTCTGCTTCATTTGTCTTCTTAGAAATGACCTTGTATCATCATAAATGATACTTTTTTGTTTGTTTATCTTAAGAGTTAATGTGGATAAAAAGTTGAATATATAAAATTATTGATTATCTTAACAAAGCAATATAAATAAAATCTACAGCATAACCGCTGTAGATTTTTTTATATTATTTAATATTAACTGATTAATCATCCCAAAGCATAATGGCATTATCATCCGTTAATATGAGTGGCGGAGCAAAAAGGTGTTCTTTGATTTTTGTTGGTATCACATTGATATTATTTAGATCAATCTCAACACAAGGGTAAATCTTTGCCATTTGTTTTAAACGGCTACCAAGTAATTGTTTGACTTTATTTGATTCTTTAGCTAAAGCTAATTCATCTTTTAAAATACCAATTTGTTTTTTATGATGTTCTGACTCAAAATTTTCACCAAATATAAAACGAAATTCTTTATTGCTTTCATTATGGTGTTTACAGTTGAATTCTTTATCTTTATATTCACCGTGATGTAATTTAAGCTCTTTGATGCGCAATGCAATAATTTCATTAATACTATCAGGATAATTTAATTTAGAATCTAAAAAACTTAATGTATTTGTTTCGGGTATTGATTCACTGCTCTGTACTAAGGTAAATAATGGTTTTTTATGTGTCTTCATTCTATAACTTCCTTTTTATTCAGGACAATAATATAACAATGTGTAGGACAATTAAAAAAACGATTGTTACTATGTTGTAAAGATGTTTTATGCCAATGTAATGTTTTAGTATAAAAATAAACTAAAACTGCCAAATTTTATTTCTACTTTCTCATTAATTTTCAGGGTGTTCTAATTTTGAAAAAAACACCATAAAAATAATTATTTATAATATTAACTGTTTAATTTATTTTATATTTTTGCTAGGCTAAGATATTTTCCCATTTCCTCCTTTGGAACCATGCCACCACCAGTTGCCCAGACTAAGTGTATCGCATTTGTTAAAATTTCTCGTGAAACATTAATTCTTTCTAAATATGTTGAATTTTTTTCAACATGTAATAAACCAAGCATTCCCGCTAAAGCTGAAGGTTCTAATTGAATTTGTTGTTGTTGATTTAATAAACCGAGTAAATCGTACATCTCTTGATCATTAATGGTGTAATAGCCATCAATTAATCTTTCCATTGCTCGTCCTACAAATCCAGAAGGTCTGCCTACGGCTAAACCGTCAGCAGCGGTGATATTATCAATACCAATATCTTGAACAGAAATATGGTTATGTAATCCAGTGTAAACACCTAAAAACATACAAGGTGAATGTGTTGGTTCAGCGAAAATGCAGTGTACATCATCACCAAAAGCAAGTTTTAATCCAAAAGCAATGCCTCCCGGTCCACCACCTACTCCACAAGGAAGGTAAACAAACAATGGATGTTGTTTATCCACTTTTATATTCATTTCAGTAAACTGTTTTTTAAGGCGTTCGCCAGCCACTGCATAACCTAAAAATAAGGTTTTTGAGTTTTCATCATCAATAAAAAAGCAATTAGGATCAGACTCAGCTGCTTTGCGGCCTTTTTCAACTGCAACACTATAGTCTTGATGGTATTCGATAACATTTACACCGTGTGAACGTAATTTCTGTTTTTTCCATTCGCGAGCATCACTAGACATATGAACATTAACTTTAAAACCTAATTTGGCACTCATAATACCAATAGATAGGGCTAAGTTACCTGTTGAACCTACTGCAATACTATATCGACTAAAAAATTGGGTGAATCTGTCAGAAAATAATTTGGTGTAGTCATCCTTTTCGGTTAATAAGCCATTTTCAATAGCAAGCTTTTCTGCATGGGTCAGTACTTCATATACACCACCGCGAGCTTTTATAGAACCAGAAATTGGTAAATGGCTATCTTTCTTGAGGAACAGACTTCCTATGATCTTGTGTTGATAACGGCTTTCAAGAACCGCTCTCATATTGGGAATCGCAACAACCTCGGATTCAATTACTCCTTTCGTTACTGCTGTTTCTGGAAATGCTTTACATAAGTAAGGTGCAAATCTTGCTAATCGCTTACTTGCATCCTTAACATCTTGCTTTTTAAGTGTTACATAAGATAACCCATCTGTCAAGTTCGTTATATTTGGGTTAAACCAAGCTGTTTCTTTTAGTTGTATTAAGTTAGCGACTAAAGGATATTTTTGTATTAACTTTTCAATATCTTTAGGGATCATAATTTATTCCTGTAATATATTTTTAAATAATATAAGATAGTAAAAAAGTACCTGCTAATACGACTAATGATGCAATAAAAGTGACTGATGTAGAGTATTTAAATATTTCATTTAATGTTGCGCCACAATATTGCTTAACTAACCAAAATAAAGAATTTATAACAATTGTGCGTCCAATAGTTCCCGAACCGCTTGCTAATGTAATGATTTCTGGACTTACGTCAGGGTAACGCGGTAAAATTGGCGAAACGACGACTGTTGAGTCCATCATTGCGACTGTTGCCGATCCTACCGCTGCATGTAAAATGATTGCCACTAACCATGCCAATAAAATCGAGTGCATATCTAAATGGGAAAAAATGCCAACTAAACCATCACTTAATCCACTATTTTTTAAAATACCGTTAAATGCTCCACCTGCACCAATGATTAATAAAATATTCGCAATGGATGAAAAGCACTTCTCTGTCTTAAATAAGAACATGGGTATAGCCATATTGCATCGAATGCCTAACATATGGTAAGCAACAAAGGCTCCTATAAACATTGCTGCAATAGGATTACCGATAAATTCTAACACTGAGTAACTAAAATAATTTTTATCCACAATAAAGTCACCTACTGTTTTTATTAGCATCAAAACAATCGGAAGTAATATTGTAAATAATATGCAACCTAAAGAAGGAAGTGTTTCTTCCGTTCTCTCTTTCGTATCTGAAAACTCTTCAGGTACTGTTTTAAAAGGGATCTTATTGCTAATGCAATTTAAAAAGATAGATCCTCCAATTAGCGATGCTAATAATTCAATAACCAATCCGTAAACGATTACAGTTCCAATATCAGCACACAATGCTTTGGTGACAAATAGTGCAGAAGAATGAGGTGGAACAATACAATGAACTGCCATTAATGCAGTGCAGAGAGGAATAGCTAGCACTAAAAGAGAAGTTTGAGTTTTTTTAGCAATTGAAAAAGCTATTGGAATTAATAAAACAACACCCACTTCAACAAACAGGGTAATACCGCAAATCAGACCTACCAGCACCATAATAACTTGTGGTGATAACCAGCGACATTTTTGTAATGTCAGTCCTATTCGTTCTGCTGCACCTGAAATTTCCATCATTTTGCCAAGAATAGTACCTAAACCAATTACCGCAGCTAAAAAACCTAATGTACTACCAATACCGTCTTCAATTGCTGCAATCATTTTTAGTAGGGGCATTTTCATTAACGCACCCACATAAAAGCTGGCAAGTAATAACGCTAAAAAAGGATGAAGTTTAAATTTTATGATCGAGATTACTATAAGGATAATACTGGTGATTAATACACTAATAATCCACAACTGCGAATCCATATTACCCTCCATTCTTTTTATTAATTGTCAGCTTTATTAGAAGTTTTTGGTGATAATTTGACAAATGATCAATAATGGTTTTAACCTGAATTAAATTCATCTATAAGTGTGATTAAAATCAAAAAATGCTAATATTTCAATAAATTTCGTGTAAATAATTATTTAGAAGCGTAAGCTTTGGAATGTTTATACATGAAATAGTATACTAATGGATTAGTAAAGGAGAATTATTATGTATGATGAAAATAGATTTTTTAATAAAAATCATGTTATTAATCGTTATCAGCTCTCTAAGCTGCATACGTTTGAGTCAGTCGCTCGTCATTTATCATTTGCATTAGCAGCTGAAGAACTTTGCATTAGTCCGAGTGCAGTAAGTCATCAAATTAATAAACTGGAAGATGAACTTTCATTTAAATTATTTCAGCGCTATCATCGACGAATAGCCTTGACTCATGAAGGTATGAACTTATTTAAAGTAGTCAAAAAGTCTCTAAATATTTTAAATCAAGAAATATTGGAAATTAAAAATCAAGAAGCTTTTGGAACTTTGACTATCTTTTCAAGACCTTCTTTTGCTCAAAATTGGTTAATTCCAAAATTATCACTATTTGCTAGGCACTATCCTTATATATTGTTAAACATTGTTTCAGGTAACGAAATTATCAATTTCAGTCGCCATCGGGTTGATCTAGCCATTTATTATGATGATCTGACTTATGATGATTTAACCTGTGAACATTTGTTAGATGAAACCATTATTCCCGTTTGCAGTCCTTATTATGCACAGCAAAATGATTTATATAACAAGATTGAGAATTTATCGAAATGCTTTATACTACATGACACTCAAGCGTGGGGATATGATTCAAATTTTGATGAATGGGAAAGTTGGGCAAAACATTTTTCCTTAACTTATGATTTTAATGAAATGCAAAATATATGTTTTGACCGTTCCGATTTGGCTGCAATAGCTGCAATAAATCATGCTGGTATTGCAATGGGAAGAAAGCAAGTCATTAAAAATTACCTCGAATCTGGCTTACTAATTACTCCATTTGAAGGGATGGAGGTAAAGTGCTCTCAACATTATTATATCTGTACACCAAAAGAGAGATATAACCCTAAAGCTGATTTATTTATCAAATGGTTAAAAAGTTATATGTAAGACTTTTTTAGCAAAACATTAGATTGATTAATATACTCACCTTAACTAAAGGTGCGGAAGTTAACCGCACTCACTCATAAATTACCTACTATTTTTAAAATGTTTTAAATTTGATAGTGCAATGGCCAATAGGATAATTATTACGCCCATCCATTGGTTAAAAAACACTAACTCTTTTAGATAAAGATAAGAACAGGTAACCGCCACGGGCAATTCTGCTGCTGATAGTATTGCACTTAATGAAATCCCAATTTTAGGCATACCCACTGCAAATAAAAATGGTGGCAAAACGGTACCGAACAAAGCTAATAAAAAGCCTAACTGATAAAGTTTATCACTGATATCGAGTTTAATGAAAAATATAGGCGGAAAAATTAAAAATGTCACAATGCAAGCGCCCGTTATCATCAATGCACTTTTTTCTAATTTCGGTAAATCATTACCAATATTACTACTTGTTGTGATGAATAATGAGTACATCAATGCGGCTAAAAAACCAAACAGACAGCCAGTTAAATTCAATTTAATGTCTTCATTAAAAATACCTGCAGCTAAACAGCTACCAAAAATAATTGCTATTACGGTTAAAATTTGAATGTTAGTTGGTTTATTTTTAAAGATAACAAAATCAATAATGATACTGATCCAAAGGTATTGCATCAATAAGATAATAGCAATTGAAGCGGGAACTAATTGTACGCATTGATAATAACAAATGCCCACTAATCCAGGAAAAATACCGACGGCACAGGCTTTCCATTTTTTAGTTAATTGAGGTTTTGGGGTTAAATCAGGTTTAGATTTATTCAGTGTTTTAACCAGAAAATGAATCAACCACAACATTATCATACCTAAAAAGCATTGAACACCCGTCACTTCGCCAAGTGTGTAGCCATCTTTATAAGCGGTTTTTACAATAGATGAGAGCACCCCAAAGCTACATGCTCCTAAAAAAACTAATAAACCACCCAAAAATTTCTCTTTCATATTTAAATCTCATTACTCTAACAAAATATTTTATTTAACACACACAATTAAAGCTCACAGGGGATATCCCCTGTGACTCTTAAATTATTTAATAATTAGTATAAAGAATACTAAACGAATCAGAACTGAATGAACGTTATTAGGTTTAGCTCATTAGTTTGACCAGTAAATTTGACCAGTAAATTATTGCTCAACAGGCTCTGACTTACTGTGGCGGTAGTTAAATGTAAAATAAAAAACTACTCCTAATACCAGTGCATAAGATGCAAAAATGATCCAAATTGTTTGCCAATCTTTAACACCGTCATGCGTGCACATATCAACAACAAAACCACTCAATATTGACCCTAAATAAGCACCAATGCCATTCACCATGGTCATATATAATCCTTGTGCACTCGCTCGGATATTTGGGCTTACTTCTTTTTCGATAAAAATAGAACCCGAAATATTGAAGAAGTCAAAGGCACAGCCATACACAATCATCGACAGCATTAACAGTACAAAACCAAATGGTGTCGGATCACCAAAAGCAAACAGACCGAATCTGAGTGTCCAAGCAATTAAGCTTATCATAATGACTTTTTTGATGCCAAATTTCTTAAGAAAGAATGGAATGGTCAAAATAAATGCCACTTCTGCCATTTGTGAAACAGATAACAAAATTGCTGGATACTGTACAATTAAGCTATTTTTAAACTCTGGAATTTTACCAAAATCATGTAAAAATGCACCACCAAATGTATTGGTGATTTGCAATATTGCGCCAAGTAACATCGCAAATAGAAAAAAAAGAACCATAGTGGGATTCTTGAATAGCACAAATGCATCTAAACCTAAACGGGAACTCCAAGACTGTTGCTGTGTTTTATTCATGTTAATGTTAGGTAACGTGGCGCTATACACCGCTAGCAAAACTGATGCCGCGCTCGCTACATAAAGCTGAGCGTTGCTCAATTCAAATTTCAGTAAGCTAATCATCCACATCGCAACAATAAAACCAATAGTACCAAATACCCTAATTTTAGGAAAAACAGCGACTGTATCTAATTTTTCCTCATCCAGACAGTGGTAACTGATTGAATTTGATAATGCAATGGTTGGCATAAAAGCAAATGCATTACATAACATCACCCAAAATAGCATTATCGAACTATTGACTGATGCAGCATAAAACAGAGCAATAGCACAAATGCAATGGCAAAGCATATACAAATATTTAGGTTGTAAAAATTTGTCTGCAATAATGCCAATAATACATGGCATTATTAATGCGGCTAAACCTTTTGTACTAAAAATCATTCCTACTTCGGCGCCTGAAAAGTGCAACGTGTTGAACAGATAACCGCCGAAAGTCACTAACCAGCTTCCCCAAATAAAATATTGGAAAAACATCATTATTTTCAATCTATCTTTAATGTTCATTATTTATCCCTAAAATAATGTGAACTTTTTATATAAAATAATAAATAATAAAAAGTATTGATTAAAAACGCGCTATTGTTTTAGTGATTAGCTGTAAAAATGTTGATTTAACACGCTCTGCTGTTTCAATTACTTCTTCGTGGCCTAAAGGTTGATCTAATATGCCGCATGCCATGTTAGTTAAACAAGAGATACCAATGGTTTTAATACCTGAATGATGAGCAATGATTGCTTCAGGTACTGTTGACATACCCACTGCATCCGCCCCTAAAACTCGAATCATTCTCACTTCGGCTGGAGTTTCATAGGTTGGTCCTGTCCACCATGCATAAACACCTTGTTGTAGTGTAATATTTAGTTCGTTTGCTACATCAGACACGATTTTACGTAATTGTTTATTATAAACTTCGCTTACATCTAAAAAGCGAACGCCAAGTTCTGGATTATTTGGTCCAATTAACGGGTTATTAGCTGTTAGATTAATATGATCGGTGATGAGCATCAAATCGCCTGGTTTAAAACTCGTATTTACAGCACCACAAGCATTAGTAATAATCAGTTTTTCAACGCCGAGCATTTTCATTACACGAACTGGAAAAGTAACCTGATCTAATGTAAAACCTTCATAATAGTGAAAACGGCCTTTCATCGCGATTACAGTTTTATCTCCACTTTTACCAATGACTAATTCGTTAGCATGTCCAACTGCGGCAGATTTCGCAAAATGAGGAATTGTGTCATAAGGAATGTGAACCGCATCTTCAAGCGTATCGGCAAAAGGGCCTAAACCTGAACCAAGAATAATCCCAATCGTTGGTTTTTTATCGGTATGTTGTTGAATAAAATTAACTGCTTGCTGTATATCAGATGTTTGATGCATGACTGTACCCTTTCAAATTATCGAAAAAAACGAAAAAAATGGGTGATTAAACATAATCACAAAAAACTTAGATGTCTCTTTACTAACAATTATTGTTAGTTTTGAGAAACAGAGTTATAAATAATATACTATTCAGTAAGAGAGAATAATCGATATAAATAACTCTATTTTTCATTTACAGAAAAAGATCACCTAAAAATCTACAAGAAAAACAAAGTATTTGTTATTCATAGTTGTATATTATGCTGATCTTCATGGAATAAAGAAAGATGCTTATTAATTTATCTTTCATTTAATTATGGGATAAAAATAGTTTTATTATTTTCTAATGTACTATTTTGGAATGCATCACATTGATAATATGAAAAAAATACTTTTTGAGTATCGTATGGTTATTTGATAACGCTTAGTTCAGATTAAATTTAATCTCATCCCAAAATACGCCCGAAATCGGAATAAATAACCCCTTTATCACCTCGAAAAAAACCAATCAACGTTAAGTTATTTTGTTTGGCTTTATCAATGGCCATTGACGTTGCGGCAGAAACAGCCAAAAGAATTTCGATTCCACAGATAGCTGTTTTTTGAACCATTTCGTAGCTAGCGCGGCTAGAAACCAGAATAACGCCTTTCTGTTCTCGATTACTCAATTGTTGCTGTTTTGCTCGATAACCGAGTAATTTATCTAATGCAACATGCCTACCGATATCTTCAAAGCCAGCTAAAAATTGCCCGTTTAAATCAAGCCAGACAGCAGCATGGGTACAGCCAGTTTGTTTGCCAACCAATTGAACTTGATTTAAGCATGAAAGAGAATCGCTAAAATTGGATAATTCGATTGTATCGTTTATTTGAAGCGGTGAAATACTTTGACAAACTTGCTCAATTTGTTCAGTACCACAAATTCCGCATCCTGTTCTGCCCGTTAAATTACGACGTTTTTCTTTTAATTGAGCAAAACGTCTTGATGATAATTCAATATTAACTTCAATTCCTTGCGATCTTTCAACGATATCAATGCCATAGATATCATTAACTGATTCAATTATGTTTTCAGTTAATGAAAAACCAATAGCAAAATAGTCAAGATCTTTAGGTGTTGCCATCATAACAACATGGGAAATTCCGTTATAAACTAAGGCAACGGGTTTTTCGATAGCTACTTTATCCGCTTGTGGGTTTTGTAATGTACTGTTACTGAATTTGGTTACTTCCAATGAAGTGGTTCCGATCGTCATAATTGAACTCTGGCTATTTTAATTGTTAACAAATAGGTTTTTTTATGATCAGCTTATTAATGTTAATAATGAGTAAATCAATACACTTATTATTATAAAAGCAGCCAATAATTAATACGCTCAAATCCTATACGTTTAATATTATGGTAAAATAAAAAGCTAATATCAATTGCTAATTTATCAAGTCAAACTATGTCATTACAAGAAATTACACATATAATAATGCAATTTATTCAAACACATCAAATGTGGGCATTGCCAATTATATTTTTACTGGCTTTTGGTGAGTCAATGGCTGTTATTTCCTTACTTGTGCCAGCAACTGCCATATTATTGGGGGCAGGCGCCTTAGTTGGCGGTGGTGCGATATCGTTTTTTCCTGTGATGATTGCTGCTTCAGCCGGAGCAGTTTTAGGGGATTGGGTATCTTATTGGTTAGGTAAGCACTACCATCAACAAGTGATTGCCTCATGGCCATTAAACAAACACCCAAAACTTATTTTTCGAGCCGAACAATTCTTTCAACGTTATGGTACGTTAGGCGTCTTTATCGGTCGGTTTTTTGGTCCATTACGAGCATTTGTACCACTCATTGCTGGCACGATGCATATGCCAGCAAGTAAATTTAATTTAGCTAATATCGCTTCAGCACCAATTTGGGCATTTGTGCTTTTGGCTCCCGGTGCATTTGGTGTACCTTGGTTAGAAACCCTATTTGGTTAAATCGTACCAACATTATAACTACGACGCCCACTTTTGCGACCAAGCGCTTCCAAATTGGTTTGTAAAGGTGGGAATGGTAATTGTAAATTGTGTTCACGGTAAGCTTCTAATATCAATTTATGAATTGCACTGCGTAGCCGCATACGGTGTCCCATTTCTGCTGCAAATACGCGTATTTCAAACAACTGAATACCTTCTTGAATGTCCACTAAAAACACTTGTGGTTCAGGATCTTTAAGTACATATTCACACTCTTCACAAGCCTGTTGTAGCAATTTGATCACAAGATCACTATCCGCATCAATGGTTGCGGGAATGGTTAATACAATTCGGGTTATTGAATCGGATAATGACCAATTGACTAGTTGCTCGGTAATAAATGCCTTATTGGGCATAACAATTTCTTTGCGATCCCAATCGACAATGGTAATGGCACGCGTATTGATTTTGGTGATATTTCCCGTTAAATCCCGAATGGTAACGGTATCGCCAATTCGCACAGGTTTTTCAAACAAGATAATTAAACCTGAAATAAAGTTTGCAAATATCTCTTGTAAACCAAATCCTAAACCGACACCTAATGCCGCAATAAGCCACTGAATTTTTGCCCAATCAATACCGATAAACGAAAACGCAATCATACTGCCTATCATCAAAACGATATATTTTGATACGGTTGAGATGGCATACCCCGTGCCTGGGGCTAAATCTAAATGTTGAAGAATACCTAATTCAAGTAGTGCTGGCAGATTTTTTACTAATTGAACGGTAATGGTCATAACTAAAATGGCAATACAAATAGCACCTAAAGTAATGTACTGTTCAACTTCGGTTCCATTTATTATTACACTCGTGCCCCAGAGTTTAATATTGTTCATAAAGGCAAAAGCTGAGTGCAATTCTGACCAAAGTAATATCATACTGATTAATGCTATCAGCATAATAATCGATCTAACTAACTGTAATGATTGAGCACTAATTGCATCTAAATCTATGACAGGCTCATCCATGTTGTCATTAATTGTTAACTCTTCCTCATGACTTCTAGCGCGTTGCATACGTTCTAGTCGGCGCTGTTTTGCTCGTTCAAATTCAATGCGACGTTTTTGAATCCACATCCAACGACGAATCATAAAATAGATAACTAATAAACCGAACCAAATAAAAACAGAAGCTTCAAGGCGACCTAATAGAACTTGAGCCGTTGATAAATATCCTAAACAGGCAGCGATAATGGCTAACCACGGAGCACTTAATAAGATAAACCATAAAATATGGCTTAAGAGATTATCACCTGAGCCTTTTTTATCTATATACAATGGAACACCCGCTCGGTGAATTGAGTTGCTCATAAATACCAATGCAAAACACAAAATAATAAAGGCACTACGACCAATAGTAGCAGCGAATTGGCGGTTACTAAATTGATCAAAACTCATCACAATCATTACAAGGGGGATCACTAACCAAACTGAAAGTTTATAATATTTCATTGCTTCACGGACGTTAGCTTTTGACCAGCCAAAATGGGTAATAAAGAGTCCTGATTCTTCCGCAAAATGAGCCGTGATTATAAAGACCCATAAAATCGGTGCTGCAGCATTAACACCATAGCCTAGTGCTATAGCTACCGGATAATCCCAATTAATTTGTTGTAATGCATAACCAAAAACAGCCCATAAAATGGGTACAGGTAACGCCATGATTAATGAGTAAACAACCACTTTTAACGTTAATGAATAACTGTCTTGGGTCACTTTACCCACACGCGCAGCGGATTTGTTTAAAAATGCATAATATTTAGCTCGCATTTTGAAATGTGCGAAAACAAATATTATGGATAATGTTAATAAAAATAGTAACTTAGGTGAAGATAATATTTCACAACTGGCATTATAGAGTTGAGTTAGGGTATCAATAGAAAAAAGAACATAAACCACATCTTTAGCTAAATTTACTGGATATTCCAACGAAATTGGATTTACATCGGCAACCCAGAAAAAATAACGATGTGCAGCATCATTAACTTCATCGATGGCATTGGTTAATTGCTTATTGGATATTTTTAATTTTGTTAACTCCAAAATAGTGGTATCTGTACCTGAAATTAACGTTTTAAGCAATTCGCTTTGTTCTCGAATTGATCGGCGATACTGGCTGGCAAGTTTTGAACTATTAAGTTGGGTTGATAATATAGGATAGTTCTCTAATGCCTTTAAATTATTACTGTAATTTAATTGCTGAACTTTTGCTTCCGCTATTTCTGCATCAAGTGGTTGTGATTTTGGTTTTTCTGGTAGATTTAACAATTGTTGGCGAAGTGTTTCGCCAAGTGCAGTTGAAAAGCTTAACCATTCCCCTTGTTCAGCAAGGGTTGATAATGTATTTTGAACATGCGAAATTTGCGTAGTAATATTATTTTGTTCATTAGTAATGCTGGTTAAATGTGTTTTTTGAAGTTCTAAATTTTGACGGAGTTCATCATTTTTATCACTTATTTGATTGACTGTTTGTGACAGTTCTTCTTCATTATCAATGGTAATAGCTGTTTGTTCAGCTAATGTTATTGATGTAAACAGCAATAAAGCACAACATAAAATACTACGCATCCACATAAAGCTATATCCTTTCAGCTAATTTTTGACCAACACGTGTTGTATTACCAACTTTTAAGTGGCTATCAAATTCAATTGTGTTAGATGCAAACAAGGTAATGACGGTTGAACCGAGTTTAAAACATCCCATATCTTGTCCTTTAACTAATTTTACTTCACCTGAATAGACCCAACGTTTCATTATGCCTTCACGTGGTGGAGTAATACAGCCTTCCCATTGTACTTCAATACTGCCAACGATGGTTGCACCAACTAAAATCTGTGCCATTGGCCCGAAATCGGTTTCAAATAAACAGATTACGCGTTCATTGCGAGCAAAAATATTTGGTATGCATTCAGTAGTTGCTTGACTCACAGAAAAGAGTGAACCCGGTACATAAATCATTTCACGTAAAACCCCATCACAAGGCATGTGAAAACGGTGATAATTTTTCGGCGAAAGGTAGGTGGTTGCATAAGAGCCATTTTTAAAGAATTTAATCATATCGGAATGGCAAGCAAGGAGTGATTCTAAAGAATAATAATGTCCTTTTGCTTGTAATAATAAATTATCTTGAATCGTACCAAATTGGCTAATAGTCCCATCAGCAGGCATAACTATAGAGTTAACCGCGCTATCAATTGGGCGTGCATCTTCTTTTAGTTTACGCGCAAAAAAATCATTGAAAGTTTTATAGTCTTTGGCATTTTCTAATTTTGCTTCACTCAGATCTATTTTATACAGTTTCATAAAGCCCTGAATTATCCAAGTAGTAACTTTACCTAATTGCTTTTTAGCCAGCCAACCAAATAACGAGGTTAATAACTGTTTAGGAAGAAGATACTGAATAACTGCTTTTAACTGATTTGACATGGATTACTCTCAAATTTTGTCTAAAAGAATTATTATACCAATAATTTATTGGAATGTATAAAACCGATAAAATCGGCAATTTGTGTGATAGATCACACTTAGTTTAAAAATTTTGCCAATATCCATTAAACAATGGCAATCAATTAAAAGTCTCTATATTTACTTCTATCTAAACTATCACCATTAATAAAACTAAGGGCAGTGTTAATGGAAGATAGATATATTGTAGCAATAGACTTAGGGGCATCCAGTGGTCGGGTAATGCTGTCATGCTATCAACAGCAAAATCAAAAAATAACGCTTGAAGAGATTCACCGATTTAATAATGGATTTAAAGCGATAGGTAATCATTTTTGTTGGGATTTAGTTTATCTTGAACAACAAATATTAATCGGTCTAAATAAAATTATTCAGCAAAATATCAAAATTGATAGTATTGGTATTGATACTTGGGGGGTTGATTATGTATTAATTGATAAAAATGGACAAGTAGTTGGCCCCACTTACGCTTATCGTGATCACAGAACAGATAATATCATGTCACTTGTGCAATCAGATCTGGGCACAGAAACGATTTATCAAAAAACGGGTATCCAATTTCTTACTTTTAATACTCTTTATCAACTCAAAGCGATGATGATTGAGCATCCTACTTGGTTATCACAAGTAACCGATTTAGTGATGATCCCTGATTATCTTATTTATAGATTAACTGGCCAATTAAATCGTGAATACACTAACGCCTCTACCACTCAATTAGTTAATGTTGCTACTCATGACTGGGATGATGACTTGCTCAACTATTTAGGTGTTCCGCGTAAATGGTTTGGTGAAATTACTCAACCTGGTAATCAAGTCGGAATGTGGCGGGCACCAACAGGCGATCAAATTCCTGTCATAGCCATTGCTAGCCATGATACGGCTAGTGCAGTTATTGCCGCACCCATTACCGATAAAAATAGTGCTTATTTATGTTCTGGTACGTGGTCATTAATAGGGATCGAATCAAAACAATCGTTTACTGGGAAACAAGCATTAAACGCGAATATTACCAACGAAGGTGGCGTTGATGGGCATTATCGGGTATTAAAAAACATAATGGGACTTTGGTTATTCCAACGAATCTGCGCTGAAAACGAAGTTAAGGATATCACCTCATTAATTCAATTAGCACAACAAGAATCCCCATTTGCCTACATTATCAACCCAAATGATTCTCGTTTTTTAAATCCTCAATCAATGACAGAAACCATAAAACAAGTTTGTTTAGAAAATTACGGTCATGCACCTGAACGTTTATCGGAGTTAGTACGATGTGTTTTTGACAGTTTGGCTCATTTATATCGTGATGTAACTAAAGAATTGGCAACGATCACAAATGAAGAAATCAATACTTTACATATCGTTGGAGGTGGCTGCCAAAACACCTTTTTAAATCAGTTATGTGCCAATCTTTGTCAAATCAATGTTACTGCTGGGCCAATTGAATCTTCAGCACTCGGGAACGTGGGTTATCAATTGATTTCGTTAGGCGCTATTAAAAATGTCAAAAATTTGCGTCAGATCATTGCTCAAAATTTTGATACCAAATACTACTATCCAAACAATAGTTAATTAATAAAAAAATTATATATCTTATAAAGGAGTATTCCATGAATGTAGTTGAAAATGCATATCAAATTGCCAAATCAAGATTTGCTGAAATAGGTGTAGACACGGATGCCGCCATTGCCGCTATGGCTCGCTTGCCAATTTCAGTACATTGCTGGCAAGGTGATGATGTGGCTGGTTTTGAAAAGCAAGAGGGCGAATTAACCGGAGGTATTCAAGCAACTGGAAATTATCCTGGCAAAGCTCGTAGTGCTGATGAACTTCGCTTAGATTTAGATAAAGCATTTAGTTTAATTCCTGGACCTAAACGTCTTAATTTACATGCCTGTTACCTAGAAGCCGATCACAAAGTTGATCGTAACGAGATCAAACCCGAACATTTTGTCAATTGGGTGCGGTGGGCAAAAAAACAGCAAATTGGTTTAGACTTCAATCCTACTTACTTTTCGCATCCATTGAGTAATGACGGGACTTTAACTCACACTAACGACCAAATTCGTCAATTTTGGATCGATCATGGCAAAGCGTGTCGTAAAGTATCAGAATACTTTGGTAAAGAGTTAGGTACGCCATCAATTATGAACATCTGGTTACCAGATGGCATGAAAGATATCACCGTTGACAAATTTGGACCAAGACAACGTCTAGTCGAATCTATTGATGAGATTATTAGTGAAAAAATCGATCCAAAATATCACATTGATGCAGTCGAAAGTAAATTATTTGGTATTGGTTTAGAATCATATACTGCTGGCTCTAACGAATTTTATTTAGCTTATGCCACCTCTCGTAAAACGGCATTATGTTTAGATGCAGGCCATTTCCATCCAACAGAAGTTATTTCAGATAAGATTTCAGCTGTTATGCCATTTGTTGAACATCTTTTACTACACGTTAGCCGTCCGGTACGTTGGGACAGCGATCATGTCGTGTTATTTGATGATGAAACTCAAAATATTGCCAGCGAAATCATTCGTAATAAATTGTTCGATCGTGTTCATATCGGCTTAGACTTTTTTGATGCTTCCATCAACCGAATTGCTGCTTGGGTAATTGGTACTCGCAATATGAAAAAATGTCTATTAAAAGCTCTATTAGAACCAACAGATAAACTCAAACAATATGAACATAACCGTGATTTTACTTCCCGTTTAGCATTATTAGAAGAACAAAAATCACTGCCTTGGCAAGCAGTTTGGGACAAATATTGTCAACTTAATGATGTCCCAGTAGGGCAAGCATGGTTAGACGAAGTTCGTCAGTATGAACAACAAGTATTAAGTCAACGATAATAAAGGTGATAACTATGCAACAAATACAATCTTCATGGTTTGTTCAAGGCATGATTAAAGCGACCTATGACATGTGGTTAAAAGGTTGGGATGAACGTAATGGCGGTAATGTAAGTCTGCGATTATTGGAAAGCGATATCATATCTTTCAAAAACGATTTTTATCAAAACCCACGTCATGTAACGCTTACTCAAGATGTAAGCAAATTGACCAATCAATACTTTATAGTTACAGGTTCGGGTAAATTCTTTCGTAATGTGATTTTAGATCCTGCTGATACTTTAGCGGTTGTAAAAATTGACGAAGAAGGCAAAGGCTATTACATCATGTGGGGATTGATTAATGGTGGATTGCCAACTTCAGAATTGGCAGCACATTTGCAATCACATATTGTCCGAATTGAGAAAAGTCAGGGTAAAGATCGTGTCATTATGCACTGCCATGCGACCAATTTAATTGCATTAACCTATGTGCTTGAACTTGATACTGCGGTCATTACCCGCTTGTTATGGGAAATGAGTACCGAATGCTTGGTAGTCTTTCCTGACGGTGTTGGAGTGGTGCCTTGGATGGTGCCGGGCAAAGATGAAATTGGTTATGCAACCGCGCAAGAAATGGCAAAACACACTTTAGTACTTTGGGCATTTCATGGTGTTTTTGGCACAGGGCAAAACTTAGATGAAGCCTTTGGCTTAATTGATACAGCTGAAAAATCAGCAGAAGTATTAGTTAAAGTATTATCAATGGGAGGTAAGAGACAAACCATTACGACAGAGCAATTTAGGCTACTTGCTCAACGGTTTGATGTTACTCCTTTAGAGGATGCTTTAAAACAATAAATAAGCTTAGTAAAAATAGCCTAATTAATATTGTTTAGATATAAGGATACAAATATGGGTAGTTCGATTTTTCTAGGCATCTTTTGGCACTTTGTGGGTGCCACTTCTGCTGCTTGTTTTTATGCACCATTAAAAAAAGTGAAAAACTGGTCATGGGAAACGATGTGGTCAATAGCAGGTCTGTTTTCTTGGATTATTTTACCATGGTCTATTAGCTACTTTTTATTACCCGATTTTTGGGCTTATTATGGTTCATTTGGTTCACAAATATTGATACCCGTTTTTCTATTTGGCGCAATGTGGGGAGTGGGTAATGTCGGCTATGGCCTTACCATGCGTTATTTGGGTATGTCGATGGGAATCGGTATCGCAATTGGTATTACCTTAATTGTTGGTACTTTGATGACGCCGATTTTACAAGGAAAATTTGGTGAACTGGTTGCTTCGACTGGCGGTAAGATGACATTATTAGGCGTTGCTGTCGCAGTTGTCGGGGTTGGTATTGTTACTTATGCTGGACTTTTAAAAGAGAAAACCCTTGGAGTACAAATCGTCGATTTTAACCTTAAAAAAGGGTTATTGCTGGCTATTATGTGTGGTATTTTTTCAGCCGGTATGTCATTTGCAATGAGTGCAGCTGTACCTATGCACACAAAAGCGGCTGAATTAGGTGTGGATAACCTTTATGTTGCACTACCAAGTTATGTTGTCATTATGGGTGGCGGAGCGATTATTAATCTTGGTTTCTGTATTACACGCCTCTGTATTAAAAAAGATCTGTCATTCAAACAAGATATTTCTGTTGCAAAATCGTTACTCATCAGTAATGTACTTTTTGCCATATTGGGCGGGGCAATGTGGTATTTCCAATTCTTCTTTTATGCATGGGGACATGCCAATATCCCAACCGAATATGGTTTTATGAGTTGGATGTTACATATGAGTTTTTATGTATTATGTGGTGGTATCGTTGGATTAGTATTAAAAGAGTGGCTTGGTACCGGTACAAAACCAGTAAGAGTTCTTTGCATTGGTTGTTTGGTGATTATTGTTGCTGCCAATATTGTTGGTTTAGGCATGGCAAATTAATTTGAAGGAAAAAATTATGTCTTATCGTATGATTCTAAATGAAACGTCATATTTTGGCGCAGGTTCAATTGTTCAAATTGTGGATGAAGTTAAAAAACGAGGTTTTAAAAAAGCTTTGGTTGTAACGGACAAAGATCTTATTAAATTCAATGTTGCGACCAAAGTTACAAAATTATTGGATGACAATGGTTTGAGTTATCAAATTTTTGATGATGTCATACCTAATCCTACGATTGGTGTAGTGCAAAAGGGCGTTGAAATTTTCAAACAATCAGGTGCTGATTATCTAATCGCGATTGGTGGTGGTTCACCACAAGATACTGCTAAAGCAATTGGCATCATTATTAATAATCCTGAATATTCCGATGTCCGCAGTTTAGAAGGCGTTGCACCAACTAAAAAACCGGCGGTTCCAACCATCGCCATACCAACTACAGCTGGAACTGCTGCTGAAGTAACGATCAATTACGTTATCACAGATGAAGAGAAAAAACGCAAATTTGTTTGTGTTGATCCGCATGACATTCCAGCTGTTGCCATTATTGATTCCGATATGATGGCAAGCATGCCTGCAAGTTTAAAAGCAGCAACGGGCGTTGATGCGTTAACTCATGCTATTGAAGGGTATATTACTAAAGGTGCATGGGAACTCTCTGACATGTTCCATCTTAAAGCGATTGAAATCATTTCACGTTCACTGCGTGATTCGGTTAAAGGCGTAGAAAAAGGGGGAGAAGAGATGGCACTTGGGCAATATATTGCTGGCATGGGCTTTTCAAACGTTGGTTTAGGGCTTGTCCATGGTATGGCTCATCCTCTAGGTGCATTTTATAGTACACTGCATGGTGTGGCAAATGCGGTTTTGCTCCCTCACATCATGGCTTACAATGCTGATTTTACCGCTGATAAATTCCGTGCTATTGCTAAGGCAATGGGGGTTGTTGGCACTGAAAGTATGAGCATTGAACAAGCCAGACAAGCCGCTATTGATGCCGTAAAACAACTTAATCAAGATGTTGGTATTCCAGCTAATTTGAAAGCAATTGGTGTGAAACGTGAAGACATCCCAGCACTTGCAAAAGCTGCTTTTGATGATGTATGCACAGGCGGTAATCCTCGTGATACAAATGTTAGTGAAATTGAACAACTTTATCATGCTATATATGAATAAAACATTCATCCGTTAATAACGTCGGGATAGGTTAGATGATGTTTATTTTAATCTATCTTGTTATTTATAAATAAGATTAAAAGGAGTGATCATGTTAAGAAAAGCGACAATCATGCAAGTACATCCAGATAAACATGCGGAATATAAAAAAAGACATGATGAAATATTTCCGGAGTTGGTCACAGAACTTAAAGCTCACGGTGCACACAACTATTCGATCTTTTTGGATACTAAACGCAGTTTACTTTTCGCATATGTAGAAATTGAATCCCAAGAGCGTTGGGATGCGGTTGCTAAAACTCAAGCTTGTCAAAAATGGTGGGCATTTATGAAAGATATTATGCCAAGTAATGCCGATAATAGCCCAATAAGTGAAGAGTTATTACCGGTATTTTACCTCAATTAATGTGTTGCTCTCTTTTACTGATTTAAAAGAGAGTTAACTTTAACAATCTATTTTAATTCAATAAATTTAGATTTTTATTAATTTTATCTTTGAATTTCGCTCGATATTGGGATGGCGTTTGTTGCGTCTCTTTTTTAAAAACAACAGAAAAATAGTTACTATCATCATAACCACATTCTGATGAAATCATACTGATCGAATATTGAGTATTGCGCAGTAATGACATTGCATTACATAAACGGCGTTTTTGCAGATACTCATTAATGGTCATGCCAGTTTGGCTTTTAAATAAACGACTAATCGAACGTTTAGCAATATGATTTTGTTTGCAAAACATCTCTAAATTAAATGAACTGCCAATACTGTTATGCAGTGTTGTAAAGAGCAGATCCAACTGATGAGTTGCCGTAGGGGATTGTTCATTAGGAACTTGCTTGATTCTATCTAACAAAATCACTAACTGTAAAAATAACGCTTCGGACAAATGCACTGAAGCTAAATTATTTTTTTTTGATTCTAAGGTTAATTGATCAACTAACGGAGTTAGCTGCTTAATAAATGAAGGATTAATACGCCAAACGCGTTCCGTATGTTTAGTGTTATGTTTAGGAAGATATTTTTCAATTATTGTTGATAAAAAAAGCGTTTCTCGCAAATATAATATATTAAATAATTTAAGGTTATTTACTGATTCATAACCATGAATATCTTTAGGTGTGATATATAAAATATCGCCACTGGTAATAGGATAAATATAATCATTCCAATGATGCAAACCATTACCCGAACAGACAATGACAATTTCATGGAAATCATGATCATGCAAAGGAAAAGGTTGTTGATGATCTCTTTTTTCGACAGTAACACTATTTATTTCTGATATAAAATAGTCCTGTTTATATAAACGTAAATGTTTATTCATAACCTGTTCCTGACGTCCGTGTATAGCCATTAATGATAACGTTTTTCTGGATCATTACGTAATATTTGTGGACCAACTTTAAACTCTTGTTTAAAACATGTTGAAAAGTAGGCGCTATCATTAAATCCACATTCCTGAGCAATTTCGGTAATTGATTTACTAGTATATATTAATTGGCTATAGGCCTCTGCTAAACGTAATTTTATTAAATATTTTTGAGGAGTAATACCTAATTGGTTTTTCATGTGGCGATGAAAAGAGCGCAGTGACAGTGAAAATTGTTGAGTGATCTTATCCCAATCAATGGTTTCTTTAAAATGAATTTGTAGCCAGTGTAATAACTGTTTAACTCGAGTATCTGTCGAACCTGATCCCTGATTCACATACTGATTTTGTTTAAATAACAAAAGTAGCTGTAAAAAAAGGCTTTCCTGAATAGGATTTGGCTGTTCATTAACTTGATTGAGTTGATTCAAAATGGTTTGCACATGTTGGTTACATTTTTTGTCTACAAAATAGTGCGATTGGCTAGAATTTTGAGTAGGTATTAATTCGCCAATGCCATTGATGAAATTGAATTTATCGGGCTGTCTATATAAGATATTTGTTAAATGTAGATTATTAACGTTTTCGTATAAATGGCAATCACTAGCATGAATATAAAACATCATGCCTGGATAAAGGTCAAAAAGCTGACCATTTAAAATATGTTTACCCGAACCCTTTGTAACAATAACAATTTCATTAAAATTATGAGTATGTTCAGGATATACGGGTTGTGGTGCTCGAGGTTCAAGGGTGATGTTTTGCTCACTAGAAACAAAAAAATCCTTATCAAGTAGCTTCTGAATCATAGATGACCTCATCGATTTACTAATCATTATATCTATATTCTAAGAGTAAAATCTTATCTGACCTTTAATATCTGGACATGGAAAATCTTTTTTTGGCTGTAATTTATAGGAAGTTTGGACTTTTTATCAAATTTGTGCGAAGACTCACACTTTTGACAACCTATTAAACTTACAAGCTGAGCTATTAATTATTAGCTTAATCAACTGAATTTTGTTTACCGATTTTCCTTTCTTCACTTGGTGTAATACCAAATGTTTTTTTATATAACGTTGTAAAATGAGTACTATTGATAAAACCGCAAAGTAAAGATATTTCAGTAATGGTCATATCACTTTCACGAATTTTTGAGCGTGCGGATAATAATCTTAGTCGTTTGATGTAGTTTTCTGGTGTTAAACCTGTTGCTTGTTTAATATGCCTGAACATTGTTCTAAGCGTTAAATGAAAATGTTGAGCAATAGTATGCCAATCATATTCATCAAAGCAGTTTTCTTGTAAATGATTAAGCAGAAGGTGAAGCTTATAACGTGTGTTATTTTTTTGTGCTTGCCGTTGTGATTGATCAATAATGGTAATTAATTTAAAAAATAAAAATTCACGATACTCTAATGAGTTTTGCAAATCGAACATTTGATCGATAACAGCATTACACTCTTTTCTTAGGCTAGGTGCTAACCAAACATAAGAATTTAAATCACTTGCGGAAATTCGATTTAATAACATTTCTATCTTATCCAAAAACATAAATTTTCGACGAGGATTAATCAAGATATTTGTCAGTTTTAAAGTGCCCAGATCATCATAGAAATGATAATCATGGCAACGTACTAAAAACACATCACCTTGTTGAATAAATAAAGGTTTACCATTAATAACGTGCAGTCCATGGCCTTGCTCTACAATGACCAGCTCATCAAACTCATGGTTATGCTCACAACTATTATCTTCTGGATCACTTTTATACAGTGCTAATTTATCTAATTCAGAATTAAAATAAGTAATGATTTTTAAATGGTTCATAATGCTTACCTAACTTCTTTTAATTAATTCTAATTATGCTGAGTGAAAATGCAGAGTTAAAAAAGGTGTAGCCGTAATGATTGTTAAAATTATTTTCACTTTCACTCCTCATACAATAATGTAATTAACTTTCCATTTAAAAATAATAATTCTAAAAATGTGAACTGACACTTAATGATCTTTTTACTACTGCCATTTATACCGCTAATCTGGCAGTGTCAAAGTAGCTGCCTTAAGCACCGCATAGCTATACTCCTAAAAATAGATATTTTAAAGGAGAAGACTATGTCACAAGCGATGCAAAAAAATGATGATCTTGTTATGATTCGAGACATAACGTTTATTTCTAAAGCCGAAAATTTATTACCCACAATTCATCAAACAATCATCAAAGCACAAAATATCATCTCATTAGTCAATGATCCTAAAGCGGTTCATGGATGGTCGGCTAAGGTCATTAGCCCTGCGACAGTTTATTTCAATCAAAGCTTTCAAACTGGCGAAAGTTTTATTATTGATTTTGGACAACATGGTGTTGGGTATTTATCTTTTTTGTGTGATGCGGTAGGAAGTCCTCCCGATGCTCCTGCACATATCAAGTTCACCTTTGTGGAAACTTTAGGTGAACTTGCAGAGCCATTTAGTCAATATCAAGGATGGTTAAGTAAAAGTTGGTTACAAGAACACGATGAATACATTGATGTGCTACCTGCACAAATAAGCTTATCCAGACGTTACTGTTTTCGCTATTTGAAAATAGAGATTGTTTCACTATCGCCTAAATACAATTTGACGTTTAAAGATCTCGAGTTTAAAACGGTAAGTTCAGCACCTAAATACTGTATTGAATGTCAAACACAAGATCCTCAACTGGCTAAAATAGATCAAGTATCAGTGCACACATTGCGAAACTGTATGCAAGAAGTGTTTGAAGATGGCCCTAAACGAGATAGACGATTGTGGTTAGGAGACCTACGACTTCAAGCTTTAGTCAACAATGTTACATTTAAACAACATGACCTTGTTCGCCGTTGCTTATATTTGTTTGCAAGCCATAGGCGAGAAGATGGAATGGTTTCGGCTAATATTTTTGTCAAACCACAAATTATTGCTGATGATACGTTCTTATTTGATTATTCGTTGTTTTACATTGATGTCTTATATGACTATTTCATGGCAACAAGTGATCATAATACGGTCAAAGAATTATGGCCTATAGCCTTACAACAGATCGACATCGCGCTAAAACGTTGTGATGAATATGGGCTAGTAGTTGATAGTGATGACTGGTGGTCATTTATTGATTGGCATGAAAAACTCAATAAACAAGGTGCTTCACAAGGTGTTTTAATTTATTGTTTAGATAAAGCGATAAAGCTATCTCAAACCTTTCAACCAGAAATATCCTCAAATTTACAACAAAAATTGGATTTTGTTAAACACGCTGCCGACCAACTATGGGATGACAAATCAGGATTTTACATAAGTGGAGCGCAACATCAAGTTAGCTATGCAACGCAAATTTGGATGATTCTTGCTGATGTAGGGGATCGTAACCATCAGCAAAAATTGATGAATAAGTTGCTATTAACTCCTCCTGATATCGGCATGAACACACCTTACTTACGTCATCACTATATTTTAGCTTTATTAAAAGTCGGTATGACAAAACAGGCGATAGACGAAATTAAAGCCTATTGGGGAAAAATGGTTGAATATGGCGCTGACACTTTTTGGGAACTTTTTGATCCCAACGATCTCAATTATTCACCTTACGGAAACAAAATAATTAACAGTTACTGCCATGCATGGAGCTGTACACCTGCTTGGTTTATTCGTCAACACTCTCTTTAACCAATCAATATTATTAAAGGATCTTAAAATGATGCATTCAATATTTAAACTTTGGCAACAACGAATTGGTTATGGGATTGCTGATTTATCCTGTAACTTAGTATGGCAATTAATTTCATTGTATCTTATGTATTTTTATACCGATGTAATGGAACTTCCCGCTTACTATGTTGGTATTATGTTTTTAGTTACCCGATTGGTTGATGGTGTCGCTGACGTATTAATGGGGCTTATCATTGATAATACATCAACCCGTTGGGGACGTTGTCGCCCATGGTTATTAATCGGCGCAGTTCCTTTTGGTATACTATGTGTGTTGGTATTTTATGTGCCTGATTTTGGCACCACAGGTAAACTTATCTATGCATTTGTGACCTACTTGTGTCTGTCATTTATCTACACCATTGTTAATATTCCTTTTAGTGCAATGTTACCGTTTTTAACGGCGGACTCCTTAGAACGTACAACATTATCCTCAGTAAGAATTTTATTAGGATCGTTAGGATCAACCATTGTTGCGGTGGCAACATTACCTTTAGTTGCAACACTAGGTAATGGTAATCAAAATCATGGTTTTTTATATACTGCAATCATTTTTGGTGGCATTGCAACTTTCTTTTTAATTGTCAGTTTTAAAAATGTTGAAGAAAAAATCTCAATAACCCAAGATAAAATGACGCTAACACGAGCATGGCAAGGTTTAAAAAATAATACCCCTTGGAAAGTATTTGCTTTCAATATCTTTCTCATGTGGGGAGCATTCTTTTTACAAACGGGCGCGTTAGTTTATTTTTTCAATTATTATGTCCAAAGCACTGAATTAACCGCCATTATTGCAGGTGTATCAACTTTTGTACCATTACTTGGAACGCTCACCGTTCCTTTCTTAGCTAATCGTCTTAAAAAACGCCATATTTACCTATTTGCTAGCACCATTAATTTAGTTGGAATGGGGATTATGATGCTATCAGGCATTAATCATCTTGGCTTAATAATTGGTGCGGTGATTTTATCGATTGGAGCAGGTCAACGTTTAGCGATCTATTTTTCAATGCAAGCCGATCCTGTTGATTATGGCGTCTGGAAAACAGGCATTAATACTGCCGGTATCTTAACCTCTATAAACGGTTTTTTAGGTAAGGTTGCGATGGCAGGTGCGGGTGCAATTACAGGCTTTTTACTCTCTTCTGGTGGTTATATCGCTAATGCAGAACAAGTACCAAGTGCACTTTTTGCCATCAAGCTTTGCTACCTCTATCTACCTGCAATTTTAATCATAGCTTCTATGTTTTGGATTGGTAAATTTTACAAACTTGATGACATTTATGCGTCCATCTGTGCAGAACTTGATGCCAAACGATTAAATGAAAGTGAATAAGAAGATAAGTAAGCGTACTAAAGGTTATTTTGATAATTTAAAAGGAGAGGTCTATGTAGCTAAAAATTGTCGTTGCAGGCTGATGTTTATATTTGCTTCCAACACCTGCATCATTTGAATGGTAGACAGAACAAGGTACACTTAAGTTAAAGGGTGAGGGTGAATTCAATATTGATGCTACAAATGAAAAATATCAACCATCTATTAAAATGACAGTAAAAAAGATTTAGATGTCAAATATGGCGAACGGTGGAGAGTGAATAGTCGAATCTCAATTAGTTTAGACGGTAAATATGAGTTAGCCAATCACTCTTATGCCGCTTTTTCAATACAACCACTGGTCGATCTCAGTGGTAAAGTTAATTTAGATGATGCTAGCTTTTATTTTGGTTAAAAAGATGATTGGCAAAGTTAATTTAGAACAGTACAAAAA